>CAMENP010000016.1 GCA_945928575.1 uncultured Butyrivibrio sp. | reverse complement strand
AGGTTCGAATCCTGTCGCATCGACTTATTTTACCACCTCTTTGAGGTGGTTTTTTATTTCTGCGGCCGATGGCGCTTTCTTTTCCCCTCTTAATTTCAATCATATCTTTCCCAAACAAGCCTTGCTTTTCTCACAGCACTATGTTATGCTAATAATGAACAAACGGTCAGTCGCCATAGGAGGAATACAACATGAAGACAACAGAACAGCAGCACATTGAACGCAAACATGAAATTATGGAGAAATGCTTTGAATGTTACGCCGAAAACGGGCTTACAGGCACAGGAATTAAAGCCCTGGCAGACGCATGCGGCTGCACCAAAGCAAACTTATATTCATATTTCAAGAATCTTGACGAACTAATCATCGAATCCACAGCATATTGTATGGCAAAAGTCGAAGATGATTTTATGAAAAAAGCACCAACGGATCCGAAAGATGTAATGCGTTTTATCGAAGAAGTGCCTTATTGGACGGCCAAAGAACACGGCAGCAAATACCGGCTTATGTACCAGATATATACCCTGCCAAAATATATCGAACATGGCAAAAAATTTTTTGAAGGCGTTAACGAACGATATACCGAATATGCCAAGCAGCTTGAACCCAAAATAGGCATACCGTACACAACCATAACGCCATTAATATTTATATTTGTCCGCGCATGCGTACATTATGCCATGTTTGAGGATGAATACTATCTGAAAACACAGATGGAGGTGCTAAAACAAGGCGTCAGCCTGTTTATAGAACATTACAAAAAATAATATATGTGGAGGTGTTTCGTATGAAAAAAACTGGCATTGTACTTATGAGTGCATTGCTGCTTGTATCTATTACTTTATCCGCAATATGTATCGTACTTGTAAAGAAAAATAACACCGTGAAGGATGCCGAACGGGTAGCCGTGCAATGTAGTCAGGACGCTATTCAGTGGAAATACGACAATGAAACCGAATGGCATGATCTGGTGGACATTGCACAGCTTTCGGGAGCTGCCGGCCCGGCCGGTGCCAACGGTAAAGATGGCATTAACGGCAAAGACGGTGCCAACGGTAAGGACGGCATCGACGGCAAAAATGGTGTCAACGGTAAAGACGGTGCCAACGGTAAAGACGGCAGCGACGGTAAAGACGGCATTGACGGTAAAGACGGCATTGACGGCAGAACCGTGGAGGTGCGCAGTACCGACACACACATCCAGTGGCGCCATGAAGATGGAACATGGCAGAACCTTGTGGCACTCACCGACATTACCGGCCCTTCCGGCCACACAGGTACCGACGGCAGAACTCCTGAATTCCGCACCGATAACGATATGCTGCAATGGCGCTATGCCGGGGATTTGGTATGGCTTAACCTCTATGATATGTCCACACTGCGGGGAAAAGACGGCGCTGACGGCATCGACGGCAAAGACGGTATCAACGGTCAGGATGGAAAAGACGGTACCGACGGCCGTGACGGAGCAGACGGTGCGAACGGCAAAGATGGCAGCACACCGTTTATAGGCGAAAACGGAAACTGGTGGATTGCTGACTCCGATACCGGAGTTAAAGCCCAAGGCACGGACGGTGCCGACGGACAGAATGGTGAGAACGGCAAGGACGGTATATGCTCAGGTTATTTTTTTGCTGACTGCAGTATCGAAGGCCACCGTCTTCTTCAAAATTACGCGGCCACACCGTATTTTACGCAGAAAATGAGCAACGGAGATCTTGTCTCCTGCTACCGGAACGGCGTAACTTTGAAAAAAGGGCATACATATATGGTATGTTTGAGCGGGTCGATAGGTGTAAGCTCAAATGACAACGACGGAAATTTATGTGTCGTTATGAAAGATGGGTACGATGATACCACATGCAAAAACGCCACACGCATCTACCAATATTACGCACCCAATTCAAAGCCAAAAGTACCGCTTTATCAGTATTCGATAACGTATAACAGAATATATAATGCAAAGAATAATGATATTTCTTTGACATACACCTTTGAGCAGGAAGACTATAACACGGTGCTTGACACACTTAGCTGCACTTACACTGTCATTGCGCTCGATTGATTTATCGCACGGTCAAAAAAAATCTACCTATGATGCATACCAATTTATGCCATAGGTAGATTTTTTAATTATTTCTTCTGGTCAAGAAGCACAACTCCCTGCGCCGGGTTATGGTTTATTGCACCGACAATAGGATGCGGAACATACATCTCTTCAAGATAGTTTATGTCCTCTGCCGAAAGCTCCACATCAAGCGCGCCGGCCGCATCATCAAGATACGAAGCCTTGGTTGCTCCGATGATCGGTGAGGCTATGCCCTTGGCCCACTGCCATGCAAGCGCTATCTGGGACATTTTGCAGCCATGTTTTTGGGAAAGCTCATGGACGCGGCTTACGATCTGCATGTCCTGCTCTTCCATTTTGTCATATTTACCCATTGCAACCCGGTCTGTACGACTCCTGAGGGAATCCGTGCGCCACTGTGGGCGGGTAAGATGCCCTGCTGCCAACGGACTGTATGGCATAAGTGATACATTCATCTGCCTGCAGATCGGTATCAGCTCGCGCTCATCTTCACGGTACAACAGATTATAGTGATTTTCCATCGTGCTGAACGGAGTCAGGTTATTTCTTTCTGCCGCAATCTGCATATTGTGGAACTGATATCCATACATGGCGGACGCGCCGATCGCACGCACTTTACCTGATTTGACAAGCTCGTCAAGTGCTCCCATCGTCTCCTCAATCGGAGTGTCGTAATCAAAACGATGTATTATATACAAATCAAGATAATCCGTCCCGAGACGCTTTAAAGTGCCATCAATTTCTCTTGCAACAGCCTCGCGCGATAATCTTCCTTCGTTGAAATAAACTTTTGACGCAATCACCACTTTATCTCTTGCAACGCTGTTTTTAAGGGCTTTGCCAAGATACTCTTCGCTTGTTCCGGCGGAATAACAGTTGGCCGTGTCAAAAAAATTGATTCCAAGCTCCAGAGCGTGATTAATGACTTTGGCGCTTTCGCTCTCGTCAAGAGTCCAGTCGTGAATTGTTCCGGCCTTACCGAAACTCATGCAGCCTATACAGAGCTTTGACACCTCAATGCCCGTGTTTCCTAATTGAGTATATTTCATATCAAACCTCTCTATTTCAAAACACCGTACACTTCATCGGTTACAGGCTCACACCACTCGTTGGAACATTCCTCTCCCGGAACCTCGATTGCGAGATGTGAGAACCACTCCGTCGGAGCAGCGCCGTGCCAATGCTTAACCTCAGCAGGAATATTGATGCAGTCACCAGGCTTCATCTCTATGGCTTCCTTGCCCTCTTCCTGATAATAGCCGCGGCCGCCGACGCATACGAGAATCTGTCCGCCGCCGCTCTTTGCATGATGGATATGCCAATTATTTCTGCAGCCCGGCTCAAATGTTACATTAAATATTCCGACCTGCTCTTTGGATACCGGTGCGAGATAACTTTTGCCTATAAAATATTTCTCAAAAGCAGTGTTCGGCTCGCCTATCGGGAATATCATTGATTTCGCATGTGCCCTCATCGCCTCATCTTCGTACGGCATATCGCCCTCGCCCGGCTGCCACACCTCTCTGGCAAGATTAAATACCGCCCATCCCTTAGGCCAGCCTGTATAAAATGCCACATGTGTGATCACAGCTGCGATTTCTTTCTGCGTAACGCCATGATTTTTCGCATTCTGAAGATGATATACGAGTGATGAATCGGTAATTCCCGAAGCCATAAGCGCAACAACAGTTATGATGCTGCGGGTCTTGACATCGATATCCTGATTGTTCCAGTTTTCGCCAAAAAGAACATCATCATTAAAGTGCGCGAACTGCGGTGCAAACTCTGAAAGTGCATTTCTGCCCGCGGTCTGAATTATTTTCTCCATATTAAATAACCTCCGGTTCTATAATGTATTTACCCATGCTGTGATATCCTGTGCGGACATTCCGTTCAGGACCTTGCCTGCAACGATTTCGGCATCCGGCGCGGATACCTTAAGTTCACTGACAGTGTTGCCGAATCCGCTTCCGCCCGATGTGGCAAAAAGGACAATTTTCTTGCCCGCAAAATCATATGACTCAAGGAATGTGTTAACAATTGTCGGTGCAACATACCACCAGATCGGGAATCCGAGGATAATCTCATCATAATCCGCAGTGTTAAGCGGTTTCTTAACTATCTCAGGTCTGAATTTCTTATCATTCATCTCGACGCTGCTTCTTGACTTTTTGTCCATCCAGTTCAAGTCAGCCTTGGTGTAAGCTTCCTTAGGTGTAATCTCATATAAATCAAATTTGCCTGCCTGTGCAATTGCCTCGGCCGTTTTCTTCGTTGTGCCGCTTGCACTGAAATAAGCTACTAATTTCTTACTCATATCTGTTACCTCCATATAAAAAAAGATACATAAGTTACCTTATATATCTATTTTAGTTCCAAATATTTATTATGTCTAATACCTATATCAAATCATTATATATGCCTTAAAGGCATTGATTCCTTCGATAAATTTATTGACTGCCTGTGAATTCGGTATGTTTCTGCGCCATGCTATAACAGTGTTGGCTGTTATCACAGGATACAACCTCCTCTGCACCAGCAGATCCTTACGCCAATACCTCGCCGCTCCCTCTATCGATACCGGATAACCCAGTCCCGCCATTGCCATGACTCCGGCATTGGTTCCAAAATTGCTCGTAAACGCAATCCGGATTCTGTCAAAATCCTTGCCAAACCAGTTGGCCAGTTCGCTCTGCACATTCACACGTTCCGGAATTATAAGCGGTTTATCGATAAGATCCTGTTTGGTGATGTATTCATGCGATGCCAGCTCATCATCCGGCCGCATGCTTACGACCCAGTGGTCACTGCCTGTAATCCTGATATACTCCAGATCTTCTGTATCCACCGGCTCCATAAAAAGACCTACGTCCACAAGGCCTTTATTCATCATCTCATATATCATATCAGCGGTCGCTGTGTGTATTGCAATCTGGACCAGCGGATATTTGGCTTTGAATATGCGGCATATCTCTGCCAGCTTCTCAACCACGGCAAATTCGCCGCACCCTATGGTAACGGTTCCCTCAACATGTTCATCGGCTCCCTGCAGTTCCTCAATAGTGCGCTCCTCAAGGTCTATGATTTCAAGTGCACGCCTTTTAAGCAGGATTCCCTCCTGCGTCAATGTAATATTTCTTCCTGTCCGCACAAAAAGCGGTGTTCCAAGCTCTCTCTCAAGTTGTGCGAGCTGCCTTGACAAAGTCGGCTGCGTTATATGTAACTGCTCGGCCGCTTTCGTAAAACTCTGTTCCTTGGCCACCATCAGAAAATACTTTAATACTCTGAGTTCCATTTTTTACTCTCCGGATACACTAAAGCTCCCGGAAAAACCATTCCCGGAAGCTTCTGAAATCTATCTGTCGTTCAAATCAACATATTCTTCATGATGTCCGACGTATTTGTATGCCGGACGGATTATCTTGCCCTTATTGACAAGTTCTTCAAGCCTGTGTGCGCTCCATCCTGCGATACGCGAAATAGCAAATATCGGAGTAAACATCTGCTCCGGGATTCCGAGCATCGTATATACGAATCCACTGTAGAAATCGACGTTCGCACATATCGGCTTCAATGTATGGCGCGACTTGGATACAAGTTCCTTAGCTATTCTCTCAACTCTGTCATAAAGTTCAAACTCTTTGACAAAGCCTTTCTCTTCGGACAGACGCTTAGCGTATTCCTTAAGAATAACCTCACGCGGATCCGATAATGTATAAACCGCATGTCCGATACCGTAGATAAGTCCGGCGTTATCGAAAGCCTGCTTATCAAGTATCTTCTGAAGATATTCACGAAGAGCATCCTCATCTTCCCAATCCGATATATTGGCCTTGATATCATCAAACATACGCTTAACCTTAAGGTTCGCACCACCGTGCTTAGGTCCCTTAAGCGATGCAACCGATGCCGCAACCGTTGAATATGTATCTGTTCCCGAAGATGTGACTACATGTGTGGTAAATGTTGAGTTATTACCACCGCCGTGTTCCGCATGAAGCACAAGTGCAACATCAAGAACCTTAGCCTCAAGTTCGGTATATTTACCGTCCGGTCTGAGCATCCTCAATATGTTCTCGGCTGTTGAACATGCCGGATCCGGATTACGTATAATAAGAACATCATCCATCTTAAAATGCATGTATGACTGATATGCAAATACCGATATAACCGGCATCTTGGCAATGAGCTGCAGTGCCTGTCTCAATACGTTCGGTACCGAAATATCCTCAGCCATCTCATCATATGAATATAATGTGACGATACTCTTCTCCAATGCATTCATAATATTACTGCTCGGCGCTTTCATGATAACATCACGCACGAACTGTCCCGAAAGTTCTCTTAATCCTCCGAGAATGTCTATAAACTGTCTTAACTGTTCCTTCGTAGGAAGCGCGCCGAAAAGCAGAAGATATGTAGCCTCCTCAAAAGCAAACCTTCTTCTGTCGCCTTTACGGATAAGATCCTGGACATTGTATCCCTGGAAATAGAGACGACCGTCGCACGGCACTCTGTCTCCGTCAACCACATCGAATCCCACTACATCGGAAATCTCCGTAAGTCCCGTAAGAACGCCCTTACCGTTACTCTCTCTGAGTCCTCTCTTAACATCATATTCAATATATAAATTAGAATCAATAACACCGGATGCCATACAATATTTGACAAGTTCATCAAACTGGCTGTCAAGTTCCGGCCTTAATTCCATCATCTCTTTATTGTTCAAGGGTCTTCCTCCTGTACGCTGATTACCCTTTATTTTACATCATCGAATGATATATTTCAAGTGCGCAATAGCAACCTTAACTTAATAAAATTAAATTTTATCCTAGATTACTTTATATATTTTCGTACAAAATTCTCCAAGTTTAATTTCTGCGGTATTATCCACGACCTTAACAACCTCGTCTTCATCATAATGAACCGGGCCGGCAAAACGGTCGGAATCGGATGCCAGAAGCAGCCTAAGCTCCTTTGCGCCCTCGATGTGACAGTAATAGTTTTCTTCAGGTGTATCCGTAAATTTACATACTATTACAAGACGTTCTGCCAATGACCGGCGTTCATACGCGTATATGCAGCGGCCTTCCTCATGACAGTCAATCCACATAAAACCGTCATTGTCAAAATCTTTTTCCCACAATGCAGAGTGCTCAAGATAAAGCTTATTAAGTTCTATCATATAATGATGGAAGGCATCATGCACCGGATACTTTAAGATATCCCAATCCTGCTCCCTAGTCTCATCCCACTCTCTTAACTGTCCGATTTCGTTTCCCATAAAATTAAGTTTTTTGCCCGGATGCGTATACATATATATGTACAGCGCCCTTGCCTGAGGGAATTTCTCGTCATACTGGCCGTTCATTTTCTGCATAATGGTTGCCTTGCCGTGCACAACCTCATCATGCGATAATGGAAGAATGAAATTCTCCGAATAATAATACATCATGGAAAAGGTTAATTTATGATAATCTTTTATTCTGTCATTCATGCCATCCTTAAAATAGATAAGTGTATCATTCATCCATCCAAGGTCCCATTTGTAATCAAATCCAAGTCCGCCCCAGTCGGCGCATTTGGTAATTCCCGGATAAGGACTTGAGTCTTCCGCCGCCAGAATTATTGACGGATACATTCCCTTAAGACCGCGGTTCATGTACTGCAGGAATTGCAGAGCATTGCGGTTGACACCGCGCTTTGAATCGCCCTGCCAATAGATTATGTTGCTGATAGCGTCCATTCTCAATCCGTCAAAATGGTATTCCTTCAGCCAGTAATTGGCGCAGGACTGCAGATAACTTTGAACCTCCCCGCGGGAATGGTTAAAATTCTTGCTTCCCCATTCACTGTATCCGACATCGCAGCTCGGATATTCGTATATCGCGGTACCGTCATACATTGACAATCCATACCCGTCCACCGCAAAATGCACCGGCACAAAATCAAGCAACACTCCGATTCCGTTCTGATGGCATTTGTCTATAAATTCGCGCAGCTCATCCGCTGTGCCGTAACGTGATGTCGGACTGTAAAAACAGGTACACTGGTATCCCCATGAATTATCACACGGATGCTCGGCAAGCGGCATCATCTCGACATAGTTATACCCGTTTTCTTTAAGATACGGTATCAGGATGTCGGCAAGCTCATTATATTTATACCAGCCGTTCTCATCATCCGGATTCGTTCTCCATGAACCGGCATGCATCTCATATATATTGAGTGGCCCACGGCGGCAGTCCGAACGGTCACGCATCCATTTCGTATCATGAAATTCATATCTGTTCATATCCCTGGCTATCGAAGCGCTGTTAGGTCTTAATTCCATTCCGAATCCATACGGATCGCAGTGTTCCGTTACGCTGCCGTCCCTTCCGTAAATACGGTACTTGTACATCATTCCGTCTTCAACACCGTCCGTAATCAGCTCCCAGAATTTACCATCGTGAATACGGTTCATTTCGTAATCCTTCCATCCGGTAAATTCACCGATAACCGTAACCCTCGATGCATTCGGGGCATAAGTGCGGAAATATCCTCTGTTTCCGTCCAGATGGCAGCCGAGAAAATCGTATGCGTCAAATATTTTGCCCGTATAAAATCCGTAAATATCCATTTAGTCCTCCGTTTGGCAACGCGTGTCGCATAATTGACACCAGTCGTTTTACTGTGATATATTTATATTATACTCATTTATTATATATTTCCACCAACGGATTCCGCAAAAAGTATAATAAACAACTATTTGCATAAATTGTCTAAAAAAGGAGGACACAATGGATTTAAGAGTTGAGAGAACAAGACGCAGCATTATCAATGCATTCATTGAACTGCGTTCAGTCAAAAACATAGAAAAAATAACCGTGAAAGAACTTGCCGAGAAGGCATGCATAAATAAAGCCACTTTTTATCAGCACTATCACGATATATATGATTTATCGGGGCAGCTTGAAGATGAACTTATCCGTAACGTGATCAATTCCATTCCCGAGCCGGAACTTATAATAACAGACACCCAAAAGGGATTCGTTCAATATTCTTCGGCCATTCTGTCACAAAGCGGGCTTTTTCACATTCTTTTTGCAGGCAGCCGGCGTGCCGTTTTATTGGAAAGGCTCGATTATGAGATCAAGAATCTTATATATGAAAAAATGCCGCAGTATAAAGACAGTTTAGAGTTCGATTTACTCTTTACCGTCCTTATACACGGCACATTTGATGCTTTTCTCACCCATACGGATAAAGATGTTGCACAAGTTATTGATATTCTCGGCAACATAAGCAGCTGCATGGTGTCAGGTTACCGGAATTTGGTTTAGTTATTAATAATGAAACCTTCAAGGAGTTCGTTAAGCTGTTCAGCTTTCTCAGCGAGATTCTCGGCCGCACTGTCAAGGGACTCAATCTGTGAGAGCTGTGACTGCGCATTGGTATATACCGTTGCCGTACCCGATGCAGTCTCTGCCGACACTGCCGAAATTCCTTCCATTGCACCGAGTGTCTGCTTACGGGCATCTTCCATATTATTAATATCGCCGCTTATCGAATCAAGCGATTCGGTAAATCTTGACATATGGTCATTAATCTGTTCAAAAGCTTTGGCTGTCTCGGAAACTGTTGTCTCCTGTTTGTTGACAATTCCTCTTGCCTCGTCAGCTATGCCGACAACTTCTCTTGTATTGCTGGTAATCTCTTCGATAATCCTGCTGATTTCCTCTGCGGATTCCCTGGACTGTTCGGCAAGTTTACGGATCTCTTCCGCAACTACCGCAAATCCCTTTCCGGCCTCTCCCGCTCTTGCTGCTTCAATTGAAGCATTAAGTGAAAGAAGATTCGTCTGGGCCGCTATATTGTTAATAGCTTCTATGATATTACCGATCGTAAGTGATTTCTCTTCGAGGAGCCTGATCGACTCAATGACACTTCCGGTGATTTTGGTAGTAGCCACGGCACTTTCTGTCATTACCGAAAGGCTGTTCTTACCATCTCTTACGACTTTCTCGGTACTGTGTGCCATATTCATGATATCAACTGAACTTCCCTGAACATCATGTATCTTCTGTGATAATGTATCCATCTGTGACAGGCATCTCTCCGACTCTGTGTCAAGATTCGCTGTTCCTGTCTCTATCTCCTTAATCGACTGCTGTATCTGATCTGATGATTCATAAATCGATCTTGAGTTCTCAGTAACAAGTTCAGAAGCTGTCGCAACTTCATGTGCAACTTCCCTTACTTTACCGATAAGACGCCGCATACTTTCCGCCATGTCATTAACGCCGGCCGCAAGAAGCGCAAATTCATCCTTACGCGATGTGACAACTCTTGCATCAAGATTGCCGTCTGCGATAAGTCTCAGCTGTTTGTTGGTCTTATTGATTGTGCCGCTTATTCCTCTTGAGAATACCGTTGCTATAAGACCTGCTATAATTGCCGAAACGACAACAAGTATTATTGTAAGAAGTTTGATTTCGGAAGCCTGCTCCGTGAGCACACTTTCAGGGACAAGTGCGCATATCGCAGCACCTCTTCCATCGAGCACCGAGTATATGAAAAGATATTTTTCTCCGTCATATTCTACATACTTCTGTCCCGAATCTTCACCGGATCCTGCAATATCCTTATAGAAATCCTTATCCGTAAAAATAGGCTTCTCCGGGTTCGTTCCATCGCTTAAAAGCTCCGTGCCATCAGTTGTGATTATTGCTGCAATCGTTCCCTTTCCGACCTGAAGTGACGAAACGGCATCCGTGACAACAGCTTTATCTATATCGACTATAAGGTACGCACTGTAATCTTTCATATGACGCACAAGTCTGAGGCCGTAGTCGTCCGAACTTGTGCCGATTGCGCTGTCCGCTGCCGACACATTGCCAAAAAGATAGAAATTATATGCATCATTCTTTGCTGTAATACCATCCTCTGTATCGGCGTACGCACTGTAAAGCTTGTCCGTATCCGTGTTGGTGGTAATAAGCGATTTTACATTGTCAGCAAGTATGTACATATTGGAAACCGAACTGTCCGTTGTGATATTCTGCTTGATTTCATTGGAAAATCTCTTGCAGAATGAAACACTCTCACTCTGGCTCATAAGGTTCTTAAAATACACACTTAAATCATCATTATTAAGGTATTCTTTGTATTTGGCCTGGACATTGTCCACTGTAAGCCTGAGGAACTGATTGGTCATATCTATTGTCTGGCTCATACTGTCCTCATAACTCTTGATAATACCTTTAGATGCCTTGGTGTATGATGAGACACCAAGAACAATTATTAAAATTACGGGTATAAGAAATGCTGCCACCATCTTGGTGCCGATTCTTCTGACCCAGAATATTTTATTGACGCCGGCTGCTTTTTTCTTAGGTCCGGCTGCTTTAGGCGCTTTGGCGGGCTTGGCCGCTTTTACTGCCTTTACTTTGGGCTCCTTAGCTTTCTTAGGCTTAGTCATCACTATCTCTCCTTCCAAGGTATGCTATCGCCGAGTGGGCCGCTATGTTACCCTCTCCGACAGCTTTACTTATCTGATATGGTGTTCCGGTGCAATCACCTGCCGCATAGCATCCCGGTATATTGGTTGCCATGTTACGGTCCGTGACAATATGTCCGTCAGACACTTTAAGCCCGTGCAAAAGAACATCCGCAGAAACTGACTGCTTTAACATAAAAACTCCATCAACCAAAACTGTACTTCCATCCTGCAGTTCCACGCTTTCAACATAATCTGTTCCTTTAACGGCCTTCATCCGTGATTGTGCCATCACAAGATTGTCCCGCTTCATATCGCTCCTGAACAACGGAAAATAGACTACCTCCTTCGCAAGCGAACAAAGGTAATCGACTTCGTCTTCCATATTGGAATTATCGCACAGCACAGCAATCCTGCGGCCCTCATACAGTCTTCCGTCACAGGTGGCACAATAGCTCACGCCGCGGCCAAGCATCTCCCTTTCTCCCGGAAGTGCCCTGACTGTCTCAACCCCCGTCGCAATGATAACGGTTGAGGCCTCATATTGCTTCTGATCTGCCATTACGAGATAATAATCTCCCATCTTATAGATGCCGGTAATACGTTCATCGATAATTGGAATCTCAAGCTTAACCAATTGTTCACGAAACCGTTCATTCAGTTGTGGTCCGCTTATAGCATCGATTGCCGGATAATTCACTATCTGCTCGGAGCTCTCTATTTTAGCACTTAATTTACTGCTGCCAAATAACAGAAAAGACTTCCTCCGGATACGGGCATTGATGGCTGCCGATATTCCGGCCGGTCCCGTTCCGATTACAGCGATATCCGCTCTTTCCATATCTTCTTCCTTTCTCAATGTATTCCCGACTTTACTGCTTGAGATTATTATAACACGCATCCGGCAAAATATCATTAGTTATTTACGAAAATTTTCGCAAAATGACCGATAACATAACTTACTCTACTACTGTATTTCATTATATAATACTCTCTGGGAATAACTTGATCCAATACGTAGAATAACTAAAACAAAAAAGCCTCAAACCAGCGAAAAGCGTAGCTTGCGACTTTCGAGTGCGCCTTCAGGGGTTCGAACCCTGGACACCCTGATTAAGAGTCAGGTGCTCTACCAACTGAGCTAAAGGCGCGTATTTAATTGTTGTCTCTCGTTGAGCACGTTTGTTATAATAACAGACTTGTCAGTGTTTGTCAACCACTTTTTCATTATTTATTTATATTTTTTTTACATATTTTTAACCGATATGAATTAAGCTATGTTATACTGATTCTCGGAGGTGCACAATGGGATTTACTGAATTAAGAAATAACCTTATAGATATAATCCGCGAAGAGCAGGCCAAGCTTGGTTTCCGCGAGGAGAAGATACGTCTTTACTATCCGTTATCATCACTCAACCATCTGCTTGAGACACACGATGACGCCGATGCGATGAATGCGCGGCTTGCCGTGATGCCCGCCGAGGTAACGGACGTCCTTGGAGATGTGGTTGTCACACATAATGGTGACCGCTTCTGCTTCAATATTCCGGAGAAGGGCAGTGTGTATGTACACGAGAATACGCCGGATAATGACTTTATCAAAGCATTGGTTGACCTTCTGGCCAGACACGGCAGTACACTCGATGATGTTCTGGCGCTGTTCAGATCATATTCGCCGGACATTATCTGCGAACCGGTCGATAACGGTGAATTTGATGTTCTGTACCGCTTTCCGGAGGATTTCGGTGACCCTTATTTCTATTGTTTTAAGGACGAAGGATGTCATATCATATACCACAGGTTTCTGCCGGCGGATTATTACGATTTTGATTTCTGATAAGATAACGGAGGCTCAGCATTTACAGCTGCCTCCGTTTAATATCTTCTTGACTTCCGTGAATGCCCTTTTTAATCTCAACAGATAGCAGTTCACTTTTACATATTTAAGTGTGCCCAGATATATCCTGTCTTTAATACAGCACTTCAAGCCCCATTCCCCCCTCTGCGATTACCTTTCGGCGATTAATTTATTGATCGGCGTTCCCATTTCGGAAAATCTGATTTCATACTCGGTCATAACGTTGCCCTCGTTCATGGCGTCATTATGCAGATCATATGTAACGGCTGTCAGCTTCCAGCCGGCTTCCTTAACCTCTTCCACAGAAAAATCAAACAAAGCTCTGTTATCCGTCTTGAACTCAACGCGTCCGTCCGCAGCCAGAATATTGTTATATCGGGCAAAAAACTGTCTCGATGTAAGTCTGCGCTTTGCATGGCGGTCCTTCGGCCACGGGTCTGAGAAATTAAGATAAATCAGGTCTATCTCGCCGTTTGCAAATATTTCTTCGATATGTTCCGCATCCATCCTGATAAAAATAACATTCGGCAGCTCAAGTTCATTCTGTTTCTCAAGAGCACGCACAAGCACGCTTGAGTACTTCTCTATTCCTATATAATTAATGTCCGGATTCTGTGCGGCAAGTGTCATAAGAAACTTACCCTTTCCGGTTCCGATTTCCAGCCTGATCGGATTATTGTTGCCGAAAAATTCATTCCAGCGGCCCTTATACTGTTCCGGTTCATTGACAGTGTATTTGCTGTCGATCATCGCTTCCCTTGCGCCGCGTACATTTCTGAGTCTCATGTATTCCTCTCCTGTTTCTCTTTATTTATAAATATTATAAACCTTGCATTTATTTTGTGCAAAGGATATTATATAGACATAACACTATTAAAGGATTTTATATGAAAATAAAAAAGCTTTCAACACTTATTTTATCTATAATATTTATTATATGCCGGCCGGCGTATACTGTTAATGTATCGGCCGATGATTCGTCTGCCCTGGGACTTCCGGAATTTCCGAAAATAAGTTCCGATTACGTCGTTCTCATGGACGCCGACAGCGGGGAAGTTCTGTATTCTTCCAATGCCGATACACAATGCTACCCGGCCAGTACAACCAAACTTCTCACCGCGCTTCTGACTGTTGAGAACTGTTCACTTACCGATACCGTAACCTTTTCGCAGGCGGCTGTGGACAGCATCGATTACGGAGATGCCAACGCATCGATTTCACCCGGAGAAGAACTTACGGTTGAGCAGGCGCTCTACTGTCTGATCCTGCGCTCCGCGAACGAAGTCGCCTATGGACTTGCCGAGCATGTCGGACAGACCGTATCTTCTTTTGCATCAATGATGAACAGCCGTATGGAAGAACTTGGCGCCACGCATACACATTTTACGAATCCGAGCGGCCTTTCCGACCAGTTTCATTACACAACGCCTTATGATATGGCGCTTATTGCACAGGCATGTTTTAACAATAAAACCCTTATGAAAATAGTGTCACATTCCGGTGTATACACAATTGGTCCTACCAATAAAAGCAATTTTACCCGCTATTACAGACATCGTTATCAGATGCTTCCGGGCGGCGATTACGCATACAAATATTCCCTCGGCGGCAAGACCGGTTATACCGATGATGCCGGTAACTGCCTCGTGTCTTTTGCACAGAAAGATGACTTAAGGCTAATCTGCGTAATCATGAAATCAACCGATGCCGGACGTTACAAAGACACAACCGCCCTTTTTGATTACTATTTCAATAATTATCATAAAGTATATCTTGATAATTCCGCATCATCACTTTCTACCGGACAGGTGGACATTCTTAATATAACCGGCCGCGTATCATCATCTTCGGATATATCAATCGGTTTTGCGGATGACACATACCTTCTGGTTCCCACCAGTGTTAAGCTCTCTGAGCTTACCGGGATCGTGACTTACTCCGATAATCCGGCTTACGCTGGCAAGGATGGCGGTTTTGCGTGCATAACCTATTATTACGGTAATGCCAACGTCGGCAATGCCACGATCATGATTAATTATACCGGCAACGACAAAAACACCGGTCTTAACGGTGTTCCTCATGCTTCTTACAGCACATACAATCCATCGAAAGACACGGTGTTCCATATCAATATTCCTATTGTGGCCGGCATCATACTCGGCGCCGGATTAATTACTGCCGGAATAATATTCATATTGCGCAACTTCAGACGCCGCAAAAGCCATTACGGCTCACGTCGTCTCAGATTCTGATTCAGCAGCCTCTTTGAGCCGGCGCTCCATCTCACGATGGCGGCGCTCACGCCTTTTCTCACGGTTGATTATCTGCCTGTCACGAACCTGGAAAGCTCCCTCTTCATCGGTAAGCTTAAGTATCTTGATTCCATACCAGAGGTTATCATGCGTCGTGCGGACTTTAACCTTGCCCTTAATATATCCATGCTGCTCACAGAAACCGACTCCGCAGTACATTCTCTGATTGCCTATGGAATACCATTTGATTACTTTCTTGACATTGCGTCCGCATACGCAGCAATGCATTGAGCGGACCCTGCTGTCCTTCATGATCATTTCCCTCTCCGGAAATCCTCTGGATATATATTTCGTATATGTCCCATAATTAAAGAAAAATTCTTCTTCCTTATTATCCGGAATGCAATAAGTATCCACCGATGTATACCGCTTAACGCGTTCAAAATCGATTACCTCAAACACTCTCGCCGTATATATTGCATCATAAACCGCAGTATGAAACGGTATCTCTTTGTTGATCTTCTGCTCATCGATCGCCGTCTCAAGCGAAACCCTGCTTTTGCCATCGGAGAAGCACAGACTGTACAGCTTTTGAATATCATAAAATACAAGCGGTTTTTCAAACTTATGCTCCACTCCAAAATATTTACAGTTATTCTGAAGTTCAGCCAAGTCCATCGAACCCCATGTTCCGAACATGTATTCACCGTCGCTGCCGCACCAGTCAAAGAAACGCGTGGCCGCCTCATTAAACTTATCGCCCTTATCAAGCTCGCTGATGGTAAGCTTCGTCATATCCTTCGTAATCTTATGAAGCGCACGGTATACGGTCGGCGATACAAATTCATGAAACTCACTCACATACTGTCTGTTATCGTTAACCTTAACCGCTCCGATTTCAATTATCTCGAACTTGAGATCTTTATTTTCGTTTTTTTTGCCGCTCGGACACTGGTTCCATTCCAGGTCCAGAATAATATAGTTCATAAAAAAATCCTCGTAATTACTATTATAACGTGTATGCGGCCGAATGTCGATGTTTTTTTATGCACGTCCGCTATGCGGCAATCCGGGTTTTGAATATTGTACGGATTTTAAGTATTATTTTTTCTATATAAATAGAACTTTACATCCGCATCCTCCCCCGCAATCGGAACGCAGACTCTCTTCGGATACCTTCCGTCGCGGTCCGCAATATAATCCGTGGTGAAACACGGAAGTGTGGAATTGACTACCAGCTCGTCAAAAACAGAATCATCCGTCTGCACCAGAAATTTCGATGCCGGCATCTTCTCTCGGCACAGTGCATCCCAGAATCCGAGTTCCGAGCGGAGCAGGAAGTTAAACCCGTTAAGCTGCTCCCATTCCACCTGCTGCCTTTCTGCCAGCTCATTGTCTGCCGGAATACACACATACAGACGCTCCTCCATATAAAATTCAGACTGCCAGCCGGGAATCGCTGCTTCATAGGGCAGAATGGCATAATCGCAGGCTGAATCCTTCATGTATTCAAGCACCTCTTCGTTACGACATATCTTAGATGATACCGTCATTCCCGGATACATGCTGCCCGCCTTCTTAAGGAATTCCCAAAGAGGGGCCGGCGCACATGATTTGATTATGACCGTTCTCTGCCTTTCGTCAAAGGCGCGCACCTGCGCGAGCGCCTGTGCTGTCTCATTCAGTATTTTTCCGGCATATTCCACCGCTACCTTCCCGGTCTCATTTAATTCAATCCTGTTCTTCGTCCGTGTAAAAAGCGGTACACCAAAATAGCTCTCAATATTCTGCATCGAACGTGTTATTGAGGGTGTCGATATGTGAAACCGCTCCGCCACCTTCGACAATGTACCACACTCTGCAAATGCTTTAAACTGTTCCAATTCTTCCAGATTAATCATATGTCTCCTTCGCCGTCAGATTTCATATTATGAAAAGCAGTTTTCTATATTAATAGTGTACTTCGCCGCATGAAGGATGTAAAGTATATTTATAAAAGCAAAATACATTTCATAAAACGGAGGTAATGATAATGGAATATGTAACATTGAACAACGGAATTAAGATGCCGAAGCTCGGCTACGGCGTATATCAGACTCCTGCCGAAGACACCAAACGCTGTGTTCTCGATGCTATCGAAACCGGATACCGCAGCATTGATACCGCGCAGGCTTATTATAATGAAGAGGGTGTCGGCGCCGCACTTAAAGAAAGCGGACTTCCGAGAGAAGAGTTTTTTCTCACTACCAAGGTATGGATTACCAACGCAGGATACGAGAAAGCCAAGGCTTCCATAGAAGAGTCCATGAGGAAATTACAGACAGAATATCTTGACCTGCTCCTGATCCACCAGCCGTTCGGCGATTATTACGGAACTTACCGCGCCATGGAAGAATTCTATGATGCCGGAAAAATCCGTGCAATCGGTGTATCCAATTTCGGTCCCGACAGGTATCTTGATATTGAGCATTTCTCAAGAATCAAGCCGGCCGTGAACCAGATTGAGACACATGTATTTCAGCAGCAGCAAACAGCTAAGGAATATTTACAGAAATACGACTGCCAGATTGAGTCATGGGGACCTTTTGCCGAAGGCCGCAAAGACATGTTCACCAATCCGGTGCTCACTAAAATAGGCGCCAAATACGGCAAAACCGCTGCCCAGACAGCATTACGTTTTCTTATGCAGAGTGATGTCGTAATCATTCCGAAATCGGTTCACAAAGACCGTATGAAAGAGAATTTCGATATTTTCGACTTCACTCTCAGTGAAGAAGATATGGCAGCTATCAAGGCACTTGATGAAGGCGAAAGTCTCTTCTTCTCGCATTATGACCCGAAAACCGTTGAGTGGTTTATGTCCATTCTGTAATAATTTAAACGAGGCGCACTTCATATTGAAGGGCGCCCCGCTTTTATTTAATATATTTTCTGATTGTAGGTATAACCTTGTTCATATCGATAGGCTTAGCTATATGGTCGTTCATTCCCACACTCAATGCCTTTTCCCTGTCCTCCGCAAAAGCATTGGCCGTCATCGCAACAATCGGTATTGATGCCTTTGACTTATCATCCATCCGCCTTATTTTACTCGTCGCATTATATCCGTCAAGTACCGGCATCTGGATATCCATGAGGATTATCGAATAATAACCTGCCGGCTTATCATTGAGCATATCTATACATTTGACTCCGTTAGCGGCGCGTTCGACCACAAATCCCACTTCCGAAAGAAGTGTAACCGCAATCTCGGCATTTAGGTCATTATCTTCTGCCAGCAATATCCTTACTCCCTTCAGATCCTCGAAGTTACCGATATCTTCCGCCGCTTTGGGCTGTGTATCTTCAAGAGTTGCTATTCTGCACGGTATACGCACCGTAAAAGTCGTTCCTTCGCCGACCTTGCTCTTAAGTTCAATAGTTCCGTTCATCATATCGACAAGCTTCTTAACTATTCCCATTCCGAGTCCGGTACCTGCTATTCCGCTTGTTGTTGAAGAACGTTCTCTTGTAAATGACTCATAGATATGTTTCTGGAATTCCTGTGTCATTCCTATTCCGTTATCGGTTACCGTAAGTTCCTGTATAAACCATCCATCCCTGTCATCCTTTTTCTGGCTTATTGCGCAATGAATCCGTCCGCCATCATTGGTATACTTGATGGAATTGCTTATGAGATTAAGAATTATCTCAGTAGTGCGCGCCGTATCCATATATGTATAAGGATAAATTATCTCTTTGGAAACGGTAAGTTCCTGTTTCTTCTTATCTATTTCCGGCTGTACCATAACCAGACAGGCATCAAGAATGCTTCCGGCTGCAACCGGTGTTTCCTCAATCGTAACTTTACCGGACTCAATCCTTGATAACTCAAGGACATTATCTATAATGGAAAGCATTTTATTGCCGCTTATACGGATTTTCTCAAGATATCCCTTCGTTGTATCAGATGCATTGGCATCTCTCTCCGCCAACTCCGTAAATCCAAGTATGGCATTCATCGGAGTTCTGATGTCATGACTCATGTTAAACAGAAAAGTCGATTTGGCCGCATTGGCGGCATCGGCTGCACTGACTGCTTTCTCAAGTTCCTTCTGCTGCCGTGCCTCGCTGCTCTTCTGCTTTCTTAAGTAAATGTACACAACAAGCCCCAATATGGCAAAAATAGCTATTGCAACCACGGAAATCATAAGCGCCCTATGGTTACCGGCTTTCATATACGCATAAGTGCTTTCCATATCCATCTCCATGCACAGCGCACCGATAATGTCTCCTGAACCGTCGGCCGCCTCTACCGGATAACAGGCAGTGAAAATATGTCCCCATGTCGTATCTACTATTTCCTGTGAATATATTACCTCTCCGGAAAGTGCCTTCTCTATATACGGCACCATCTCTTCTTCAATGTAAGTTCCCGGATACGCATAATCATCCGCATCAAGATCCAGCCCGTCAACGAGATATATAAGTCTTCCGTCAGCTGCTTTCTTGGCAGTATACAGATATCGCGTTGAATTTAACGAACGCAGTTCATTAAGCTGACTCTGCAGTTCCTTATAACGCGGCAAATCCATATCACTAACCGATGATATCGAATTGAAATCCTCCCTGGTAAACTTATTGGATACCAGTTTATGTATCGCATCGGCGCACTGTGTGTCTCTCTCAACAGCCTCGTCAAGCGCCGAATTATTATAGTTCTTCTGCAGAATAAATGTATATCCGAGAACCAGAAAAGTAATCGATAACAATCCGATGATTATCCTGAATACGATGCGGGTATGTGGGTTTTTCAAAATATGTCCTCCAAACCTTATGCTCCCCATAACATATGTATATCATAATTCATCGAATTCATATATGCAACAAAATATTAAAAAAACGGGGTCGACACTTTACGTGGTCCGTTTTAGATTCAATCCACTATATCAGCTTGAATCCCGTCCATTTCTGTGACTTATATCTCCTAATGAAAATAATTCCGCGGAATACAAGGTCCATGCTCATTCCGATTGCAATTCCGATTACGCCCCACCCGAACACAAGTCCGAATAAAGCCGAAAATAACAGCCTTGCCCCGATTGTTAATGAAATGGAAACAATCATTGTAAACTTAACATCACCGGCGGCGCGCAGACCGCTGCCCAACGAACCTGCGAACGGATATGCCAGACCGTTAAAAATATTGTTGATGAGAACAAGCCATATTACCAACGATTTCGCCTCATCCGATATAGCCGAGTACCTGATGATAAGCGGCGTGATTGCAAAAATCAGTGCATTCCACAATACTGAAAGCACAAGTGTAATACGATCCAGTTTCTTAAAATAATAATTGGCTGACTTTATATCTCCCGCCCCCATGCACTGTCCGATAACCGTTGTATATACCGGAGACATCGCAAGACCCATTATCGAAGCAAGCGACCATATGCTCTGAGCCATACCGTTAGCCGCAATCTGATATGTTCCGAAAAGCGCCACCATACTCGAAAGTGCAACCTTAACCAGCTGGTGCACTCCATTCTCAAGACCGTTCGGAAGCGCTATGCTCATTATTTTTTTCTGAATATCGCCTTTCCACCTTATAATAGATGATATTTTATAGCTGACCTCAAGTCCCGGTCTGAAACAGTATACCGTTACCGCACACGCTGATATGATTCTGGTTACCAAGGACGGATATGCCACACCTGCTGCACCCAGATGAAGCACAAATACACCAATGCAGTTGCCGATTACGTTCATGATATTAACAACTGTCGAAATCCACATAGTCGCATCCGTTTTCTTAATGCTGCGGCAAAGTGCCGCACCGGCATCATACACCGCCAGTGCCGGCAGTGAAATTGTCGTAATAACAAGATATTCCTCACACGCGTCCATTACATCCGGTTCTATCTTTCCGAACAGGAGTTTAAGAAGAGGATGACGGAACACCAGAATAAGCACCATCATGCCAACCGATATCAGAATTGATATAAGCAGCAGCTGACCTGCCGATTGCGAAGCTTCTTTATAATCCTTTCTGCCTATGTACTGGCTTATAATTACGGCTCCGCCTGCAGAAAGAGCTGTAAACAGGAAAATCAAAACCGTATTAAATGATGTAACAAGCGAAACTCCCGACACATCGGCCTCACTCGAAAAACTTACGACAAAAGTATCCGCAATTCCCACAAACATCAGCAGAAACTGCTCCACAAAGAGCGGTATGATCAATTTTCTTAAATCTTTATTACTGAACATATCATATATCACCTCTTATATTCCGCAGTAAAATCCCGGCAGCTCTTATCAAGCATTCGTGCCGCTTTATCCATATCCCAGTCGCAGAAATCCGTAGCTGTCATTGCCGCTATTCCATGCGCCTGCATCCACATCCTGTCATGAAGCAAATCGGCTTCTTCATGACTTATATTATATTCTGTCATGAGTTCCGCAATCGATTTCTCTATAATAGGATGCAACAAAGTCTTAATTTCCGCAAATGAATGTGCGCGCATAAAAAGATACCAGAAAAGCCTCGGTTCATTCTTTGCGAATCTGATATATTCCATTCCGTAAAGCCTCACCGTATTATCTTCACTATCCTGTTTCATATATTTTTCAAAAAAATCCACTGCCGCCGGAGCAAGCTCACCACGCAGCTCATCCATTCCCGCAAACGACAAATAAACCGGCTGTGTCGAACAATTAAGTTCACACGCCAGTTCCTTAATGTTAACTGCCTCATAACCTTTCTCCCTGAGAATTTTCAAGGCTGCTTTTATGATCATATCTTTTGTTATCTGTTTTCTTGCCGGCATATCTGCCTCCTATAAAATAAACACATTTATCAATAAACATGTTTATTTTATTCTTATAAAAAAGATATGTCAACATATAATTTTCTTAAAATAAATCCAGCATATTGTCCAGATATATTTCCTCCCTGACATTAATCTGATATTCCGGCTTAATCATATAATACAGCAGAAATTCAAGTACAACTGCGCTGCCAAGGCTTCTGCCCTCTATTTTAAAATTATTGAATCCCATCGGCAGATAAGTTTCCGTAATATCATCAATCCCTATAAATGCCGGTGATTTCATTGCCTTGGAAAATCTGTATCCGCCGGCATTATCCGGGGCGGCACACCTGAAATCCTGGCAGTCCTCACCAAGATTCTTCCGGCTGACATTCTCATAACATTTTTTCCTGTCGGAGCATCCTATATAGCAGCATTCATTACAAAGAAATTCCACTTTCTTTTTCTCATCGGCGGATAATGCAGACAACTTATCAAACGCCTTATTCAGCCTGAAGTCGGGAACGACATATACAAATTCTTCTCTGTTGAGTTCCGCTTTGAGCTGTCCGAATTCCGTAAGAACTTTGGTCGTCGAAGATACAAGATATAAATTAGGATACTTCGTTCTTATATAATCCGCCAATAAATCCGAATGGACTATAACTCCGTTTCGCATACTTCCTTCTTCAAACATCTCACACAGCCTGTTGCATCCGGAATCGGCAAGATGCTCTTCTTTTAACAGTGAATTGCTGAACGTGAGTCTGGCGGGAATTTCATATTCGTTCATCAGCCCGTAGATTTCTTCAGGGCTGCCGTCACCGAATCCCACCCGGCCGCCTCCCCAGATACAGTCCGCGGGCGCTCCGTATATGGAGCCGATTTCACAACAGTCATAGAAATATTCCCGGTGTTCCCGGTAAAGCGGCAGAAATCTGCGATACAGTTCATAGAACTCAAACAGTCCCGGAAGATGATAATATGCTGTTGTTGTCTGACTTTTGTCCATCTGCTTTACTCCATCGGTTTATTGACATCATTATATCGCGAGTGCCGCTGTATGTCGATGGATTTTTAGCTATAATTCGCGCACCGGATAGTGTTGACTTTTTATACAAGCTAATCTATAATTCGCTCAACTGCATCGTAATACATAATGGAGAATATACTATGAAATATACATTTAAATACAGAAACCGTGGATTTTCACTTGTAGAACTGATAGTCGTTGTTGCGATCATGGCCGTGCTGACCGGAATACTTGTTCCGACATTGACCAGGCATATCCATAAATCCAGAGTAACTACCGACTGGGAGAACTTGAGATCATATTTCAGTGAGATTGAAGCGGATTTTGCTTCAACAAGTGAGTATAATCCGGCTGTCCCGACGGATGTCAATGACCCCGATTATTTCAACCGCAGGGAAATTCATTACCTGGACGGGCACACGGCTAAGATGAAGACCGGGTATTTTTCGGTTTCCAAGGATAGTTCCGGATACGGTTATCAGATAGCATACTATTGTGACAAATGCCTGACTGACTGGGACAAACACAGCAAGACCTGTGAATTAATATTGGGAGCGAATAATTAACGCTCCCATTTATAATGTATGTTTTTAATTTTTATTTGATAATTCCGACAGCATGCGGATCAGTTTTTCCCCTGACACAGGTTTGGAAATATGGTCGTTCATACCGGCTTTGCGTGCCCTTAATTTGTCCTCCGTGAAAGCGTTAGCCGTCATCGCGATAATCGGAATCTGCGCAGCGTCATCCCTGTCGGATGCACGGATCATCTTTGCCGCTTCGTATCCATCCATTACAGGCATCATAATATCCATTAATATAACATCGAATGTTCCCGGTACACTGTTTTCAAAAATACTGACAGCCTCTTTGCCGTTCCATGCTTTCGTCACATTGGCATTCCCATTCTGCAGGATAAATTCGGCAATTTCCATATTAAGCTCATTATCTTCGGCAATGAGAATATTCATGCCTGAAATATCTGCTTTATTTTCCTTCGGATTATTATTAATACGTACATCGGGACCTGCAATTTTAAATGGAATGGTTATTTTAAAAGTCGTTTCTTTACCCTTAACGCTATCCACTTCTATGGTTCCGCCCATGTTATCAACCAATTTCTTTGTAATGGACATTCCAAGCCCTGTACGGCTGTATCCTATCTTTTCTCCAATCTGCTCAAGCGAAAAAGGCTCAAAAATATGGCTCCGGAATTCTTCGCTCATTCCGATGCCGGTATCATGACAGATAAATTGAATTAAAACCGTATCTTCATAATCGGTCGGCAGCTCCTTGCATATAAGGTCAATGCTTCCATGTTCTTTGTTATATTTTACGGCATTGCTCATTATGTTCATCATGATCCGTTTTACATGTACAGGGCTGCCTATGACGTCCCAGTGCGTGACACCTTTACCGCCGCAGTTAACTTTAATATTACGTTCTTCTGCCAGTTTCTCTATCACTTCAAACACTTCTTCCGCCGTGTTGTAAAGATTAAACGGTACCTGCTCCAGGATAATTTTTCCGGATTCCAGCTTACTCATGTCGAGAACTTCATTTACCATTTCCAGCAAAAGATTAGCCGACTCCTTTATTTTGTCCAGACATTCCCTCTGTTTCTCAGGATTGTCGCTGTAATGCTCAGCAATGTCTATCATTCCACATATTCCGTTAAGCGGAGTTCTTATATCATGACTCATCCGCTGAAGAAATTCTGTTTTAGCCGCATCCGCTAACTGTGCATTGCGCACTGCCTCATTAAGGCGTCTGTTACGTTCTTCACGTTCTCTGACGATGTCATCAATATGACGTGAACCCAATATGACTTTAAATCCGGAATCCGTTTTTACGCGGACAACTCTGGTTTCCATAAATGTCTGGCTCCCGTCACTTTTATTGATGCAGAACTGAGGCGATATCTCTGTATGATTACTTAGATACGCCATCAGATAATTTTTATCAAGTTTCCTTACATACTCTGATGCAGACTGCGACAGATTTTTTGCATTTCTGAACAGAGCCACCACTTCGGAAAATTTATATACTGCTCCGACCGTAACTTTCGGATTGGAATCTTTGATGACCTGCAGATAATCCGTCTCCAGATCGCAGAAATATACTACTTCATAATCATTGCAAAGAGAATTAAGGATTGCTTCCCTGTTAGATATGCGTATGATATCATCAATATTTTTTATGGCGAGGACAGCCATATCCGGAATCCGCTCATCAATTTGATGCAGATCAATTTCAAAATTGCTCTGTAAAACTTTATTAGGCTTACTTTTATAACGATAAGTGAAATGATCCGATACGGAAATCTTTGCCTTAAGATTATCGATATCCATCACATTCAGGAAATCCTCCCTGCATTCATCGGCAACATACATGTCGCTGTATCTCTGGATGACGGAAGGGTAGTTTTTCTTCTCCTGCGGTTCATTTACAAATAAATCATATGCATTTGCATTGGGGTCAAGCTTCAGAATTTCCAGAGTCTTTTCGCTGAAATCAAGGCAAAATACAGAAGTATACTCCCGGCAAAGTACGTCCAAAAAAAGCCGCTCCTTTTTCAAATCCTTCATAATCGCTGCAGATTGCTTCTGTACTTTTTCTTTTTTCATGTCTTAGAACAGTTTTTTAAGGTCCTGTAAACTTCTTCCGGTCATAATAGTGTCTCTTATTCTATAAGGGTATCACAAAACAAATAGTTTGTCGACATATTTATTCCTATATATGTAATATTTTTGCATATATTTAGAATAAGATCTCTTTTAACTGTATTTTTTCAGATCCGTGATATACGAAAAACAGCGCGTGAACTCCGGTTATAACAGGTATTTCTGTCCGATATTCCGTCCATTCAACAGAATTTCCGAGTACAATTTTTCCAATTGCGGATCCATTTTCCTCTAATCGAATCTCTAAAACAGTATCCCTGTATTTTGCAGAAACATTATCTTTTACGATTGGCTGATACTGCATACAGCGCACATCGACACGCAAGGGCCCATTATATACTACTTTGTTTTCCGTGGTTTCTACCCTTGCCACAACACCGATGGAATGAATCCGGTCAAACGAAAAGTATTTATAACCAATAACAGTGCCGTCCTCGATTTCGGCAATAAAACGGTCCTCCCCCTTATTGGTAATATTCGGAAATTCGATCTGGTAAATGCTGTTAGAACCGTGAGGCATATTTTTGTTGGTTAAGTTACATGCAATAACGGAAGGATAATGTAATCCGGCTTCTGCTTCCAGTGGACCGTTATTAAGACCACAGCTTGTGATTTCGACCTGTGCAATCTCTCCGTTTTCATCTATATGGATTTTCTCGGCACATGCCTGTCTGGAATAATCGGATTTATGCGTCAGTCTGTGGTAGAAAACATACCATTCACCGTTGATGAATTCAATACTTCCGTGGGTTGTTCCTGTCATAGCGACTTTCTCATCATATGTTCTGCCTTGAAATCCTATATCGCCATTCGATACTATGGTTCCGCGAAATGTAAAGTCGCGGTCCGGACAGGCACTTGTTGCATAACATAATTCGTGATTCTGCCAGGAAGAATATATAAAGTAGTATGTGTCTTTGATTTTCCGCATGGAAGAACCTTCGAAAAACGGATGTTTTTCAAAGCTAGTGCCTTTCACTCTGTATGGAATTATATGATGAGGTTCTTCTTTGATAGTTACCATATCATCGCAAAGTACTGCCATAACCGGTCCCATAACACTGTCAGGATCATTTGGATTCCCGCTTTTACAACTCTCCGGATGACTTCTGTAACTTAAGATATCTTCTCTGGTTTTCCCAAACATTTGCATTTCCTGTTTGATATATTCCTCATTGGAATCAAAATCGTCACGTTCTTCAAAATCATATCTTGTACCGTAAAATAAGCGTATTGTACCATTGTCATTCATAACAGCAGGGTCAAAGCAGACGTATTTTTTCATAATACTGCCATCTGCAAAATGTACATGATCCAAATATGCAAATGGCCCCTGCGGATATTTACTCACAGCAACACTGATTGGACGGCTGTAACCACCAATTCCATACTCACCGGCCATACAGTAATATAAATAATAGTTTCCATCATTGCCTTTTACAACATCAGGTGCATACATATGTGGAAATTCCGAATAGTCAGGGTCCTGACTTGCCCGGTAAGAAACACCTTCACACCTCCATGCGGTAAGGTCATCGATTGGCGCGGAATAAACGGCATAATCGTTCATACAATAGGTATGCCCGCCTTCCCGGTCATGCGAGCCGTAATGATAGACCCTGTCACCAAATACATGTGGTTCTCCGTCCGGAATATACTCATATAACGGTAAAAATGGATTGTAAACTTGTTTTTTCATATTTGTAAACTCCTCTAAATATATAATTTGGTTATTGTTTTAAATAGCACACTTTCCCAATTTCGTTTTTTCTTTTCCTGTAAAACCGGTAAACAAATTTACGGCATTATTTTCTTTGGCTTACATCCACATCCGCATCGTCCGGAATGCCTAATATCCCGCAGCTTTGATTAATACATCAGCCTTTTGGAATCTGACCGTCGACATACAGAATGTGATTAACCAACCACTCTGTGAGATACTTCAAAATTCCCATAATCTGTTTATCCTGATCTTCTATCTCATCATTATGGCATTCCATAAATTCATCAAGCTTATTTATAAATTCCTGATGCTGAACTTTTTGCGTAAACATTTTTTTATAATTGATAGATTCCATATACTGCTCTTCGTCGTTAAAGTGTTTCACTGTATAATCACGTAGATTTTCCAATATTATGTCAATTCTATCATATTTATCCGGTGTATACTCGTCATGAAGCAGCTCATATGCCTCATCTGCATATTTAAACAACTGCTTGTGTTCTTCGTCTATCATATCTATACCGATATAATATTCTGGTTTCATTTCATACATAAATTAATCCTACTTTCATTTATTTTCTTAGATATAACATCAGATTTTACCAAAACATTTCCTAATTTTCTTGGAAATATCAAAATCGACAAAACCTTTCTGTGCCATATCATCAAGTATATCACACGTTTTTTCGTGCGATAATCATTTCTTATATGGCCTGTCCTCAGTAAGTGCCTGATAAATATCTATGCAGGCCATGATACGCTCCGGCTCATTTAATTCATCAGCGTTTTTTCCAAAAGGATACCCTTTTCCATTTAACTTCTCATGATGAAAAGCCGCCCAATCACGTATTTCTTCAAAATCTTCAACGTCTGATAAAATAAGATATGTATATCCGGCATGATTTTTCATTTGGGAAAATTCATCATCTGTCAGCTTATCCGGTTTTTCCAAAATTTCATTGCCAACCGCCATTTTTCCAATATCATGCAGTGCACCAGCCAGATACATTTTTTGCACATTAATAGAATCAAATCCTATATATTGAGCAAAAAGAGCTGCTTTTTCAGCTACTCCTATAGAATGCCTGCTTGTAAAAGAAGATTTATAATCTACAATCTTTGCAAAAAAATCCGCAACATTTTTGCACGTTTCCCAATCAAAAATCTGTTTTTGCCTTGGGATAATCTCCCATAGTCTCGTTTCAAAAGAGCCATCACTTAAACACATAAAAGATTCTTTTGTGAATGCATGAATAAACGCATTCACACATTCTGAATCAAATAATCTGTCCTTATTTTTTAAAAGAGACTGACATACAAAATTCCATCTTTGGCTATCAGATTCCATACTGTTTGCTATAATATCAATGGTATCTGCAAGATGAATAATCCTTGCAAACAATGGAATTTCCTGCCACTTTTTTTGAAAAGGACCGGTTCCATCAGCGTGTTCATGATGATATAGAATCACATTTGAAACATCTGTTTTAAAAGGAATTTTAGTAATATTTTTTTCACCATAAATACAATGAAGATGCGTTTTTTCCTCGGATAAATCTTTTTCAAGGTCAATAACGGGATTCTTTTCCAGTTCTTCCGAAATATATTGTGTCAGGGCATTGTCATGCAGTAAAGCACACATAGCTAAATCTTGTAACGCATCATCTTGAATTGCCCAATAATCAGCCATGCATACACTTATATAAGCCACTCTTTTTCCATGTTTGTTTTTGATATTTACCAATTCCGCTTCTATACAGTCCAACGCATAAGAACAAGTTCCTGCCAGTCCGACGATATCTATACTTAGTTCTTCTTTCATGAATATCATCCTATCGTAATATATTTATGTTGCTTCATAATAATCTCATCTACTTAATTCTACATTTAAATACTCTTCCTGCATTTCGCGCAAATGCCTTTAAACGAAATATCATAATCCAAAAACTCTATTCCATGATTGTTATGAATTCTTTCCAGCAAATCCGGTATTTCATCCATATCCACATCTAAAACTTCACCGCATTCTATGCACCTGACATGGTAGTGTTTTTTCAATGTAAAATCGAATCGGTTTGGCCCATCTGGGACATCAACCTTTCTTAATGCACCTTCCTCTACCAATATATCAAGGTTTCTGTATACCGTTCCTTTTCCGATTGTAGGATGTGCTACTTTTATAAAATCATAAACTTCATTTGCTGTAACATGCCTTTTCATCTCACATACAGCATTTCTTACCAGGTCTTTCTGAATTGTGTTTCTCCTATTTGTCATTCGCCCTCCTTATTAGGATTGGTTCCTAGTTAAGAATGTATACTGATTTTATTTTATTGTCAAGATTAAATATTAATATTTGGACAGATATTAAACTTGCTCAAAAACCATCTGAGTCCAAATTCTTTGTTGTACTTCTGAATGAATCGATAAGCCTCTAATTGATTTTCTTCGCAATGCCAGAAAGGAACAGCTTAAAAGCTGAATGCAATAGTTGCCTTAAGACCCACCGCAATTCATAGACATATCATAAATTCACATTCTTTATAATTTACAAAAAAGCGGCAATGAACCATTCCACTGCCGCTTAATAACGTTCCCAGGGGGAATCGAACCCTCAACTAGCGCTTAGGAGGCGCTTGTTATATCCATTTAACTATGAGAACCTATGATGAATAAGGTGTGAATTCTCATCCACACCTTAAATATTCTATCATGTCAGACTATATAAGTCAATTCTACTTTTTCTCTATTTTGGTCATTCCGCCCATATACGGCTGAAGAACTTCAGGGATGCTTACGCTGCCGTCTGCGTTGAGGTTATTCTCAAGGAAAGCGATGAGCATTCTAGGCGGTGCAACAACGGTATTGTTGAGTGTATGTGCAAAGTACTTGTTGCCGTCTGCGCCCTTAACTCTTATCTTAAGACGTCTTGCCTGAGCATCGCCGAGATTTGAGCAGCTTCCTACTTCAAAATATTTCTTCTGTCTCGGTGACCATGCCTCAACATCGATTGACTTAACCTTAAGGTCTGCAAGGTCTCCGGAGCAGCATTCAAGTGTACGGACAGGAATATCCATTGAACGGAATAAATCAACGGTGTTCTGCCAAAGCTTGTCAAACCATGCCTTGCTGTCTTCCGGCTTACATACAACTATCATTTCCTGTTTCTCGAACTGATGGATTCTGTATACACCTCTCTCCTCAATGCCGTGGGCACCTTTCTCCTTACGGAAACATGGTGAATAACTTGTAAGTGTATACGGAAGCTTGTCCTCATCGAGCATAGTGTCTATGAATTTACCGATCATTGAATGCTCACTGGTTCCGATAAGATAAAGGTCTTCGCCTTCAATCTTGTACATCATGGCATCCATCTCTGCAAAACTCATAACGCCGGTAACTACATCACTTCTGATCATGAACGGAGGAATGCAATATGTGAAACCTCTGTTTATCATAAAATCTCTTGCATATGCAAGAACTGCCGAATGAAGTCTTGCAATATCGCCCATAAGATAGTAAAATCCGTTGCCGGCTACTTTTCCCGCACTGTCAAGGTCAATGCCGTTAAAAGATTCCATAATTTCTGTATGGTACGGAATTTCAAAATCAGGAACAACCGGTTCACCGTATCTTGTAATTTCTACGTTCTGGCTGTCATCCTTACCGATAGGCACACTTGGATCAATTATGTTAGGTATTGTCATCATGATTTTACGGATTCGCTCTTCAAGCTCTGTCTCCTTGGCTTCAAGTGCTGAAAGTCTCTCGGAATTGACAGTTACCTGCTTCTTAACTTCCTCAGCTTCGTCTTTTTTACCCTGTCCCATGAGCATACCGATCTGCTTTGAAAGCTTATTTCTGTCTGCTCTGAGTGTGTCTGCTTCCTGCTTGGTTGTTCTTGCCTCTTCATCGAGTGCGATTACTTCGTCTACAAGCGGAAGCTTCTCGTCCTGAAATTTTTTCTTGATGTTTTCCTTAACTGCGTCAGGATTTTCTCTGACAAATTTCATATCTAACATTGATATTTCCTCCTGTTATTCAACTGTTCCCACTATAAAAATAGTAAGGCATTCTGTTAAATCTTTAATTATATTCTGACTGCTGCAGTCAATGCCGTCAGCAGTTTTTATTATTTTTATAACCGGTCTGTCCGGAAGTCCTCTGTTCTGGCTTATTACCACACCGACTTCTCTGTCATTGGTAACAACCTCCGTTCCGTTCGGGAACCATGCGACGGTTGTCATCACCTGTGACATCATCTCATAATCAAAAAGATATGCCTCATCGGTTCTGAAATATTCTACAACCTCGTATATTTTACGCTTCTTGTATCCGATTCCGTTTACCATTTCATCGAAATGATCACAAATCGATACAAGTCTTACTTCCGGCGGTATTCTCTCGGCGACTTTGTGGAAAGGATATCCGCTTCCGTCAACGCGTTCATGATGTGAAAGAACAATCATCTTCACTGTATCGTTAATCCATTTAATGCCCTGGACTCTCTCGTATCCGGATATTACGTGTCTTCTGTAATTAAGTTTCTCAGCAGCCGGCATTCTGTCCATCTCAGTGTCAAAAAAAGGAACGGTTACATCACACAGACCAATGTCATGCAGCAATGCTCCCATCGCCACATCATTAAGCTGCATTTCTGAAAAACCGGCTTTGATTCCGATTATAGTTGACAATGCCGCCACACTGAGCATATGCATATACAAATCATTGGATTCCCTGCGCACCTCGAGCATACAGTTGGATATATCCACATTGGAAATAATTCCTTTAATGATATTCAACGCTGTCTCGGATATAATCCCAATATCTTCCTTATTCTCCAGGTCGAAGTTAATTCTTGTCTCAATTACATTCTTAATTATATCGACGCTTTGTTTTTCTATCTCTTCTATCTGATACACTTTAGCATCTTTGAGCATATTGTCTTCAATGAAAACTTCCCTGATATTATTCTGGATAAGTTTCTGGATATTCTCTTTACGTATCCTGGCACCTTCATACATCAGTATATTTCCGTTCGAATTGACGACCGCTCTTGCCAGTACCTGATTAGTACTTAGTTCACTTACGTTAATTTTTTTCACTGGCACATAGACCTCCCCGCAACTTGAAGATTATCAGTCGGTAACGAGACTGTCACTGTTAATAGCGCTCTCGAGTGCTTTTTTCTCTTCATCTCCAAGTGCAATATATGATTCTCCTTTGACAATTTCCTTAATATATGTGTAACACCCTTCACGGCTGTGCATTGCATTAATTACATAACCGTTATTGGATTTATCAAGCATGGCAAGTGCAAAACTAAGTTTCCCGCCCATCTCGTTAAATGCATCATATTTAACAATTCCTACCTTCTTGTATACAGAAAGCAGTTCCTCGTTAATTGCATTTATTTGCTTGGTGTGTTTAGCATTTGAGGCTTTAAGCTTATCTATCTCGCCAAACCTTGATGTCATTATTTCCTCAAGAGATTTTCCGTCCTTGCCTTTGGTAAGTTCTGTAATTCTCTCATTGAGTTTCTTTATCTTTACTATATTGACAATATACAATACAACGAGTGCAATCACCAATACCGTAAGACCTAATATTATATACAATGTCTCCACACTGAACAACCCGAAGAAATCAAGGATATTCTTTGCGGCGGTCTGCGTATTTTCCATTATCTGTTATCCTCCTGTAGCATATCTACTTCTTTAATATATCCACAATTCTCTCAAAATCATCCTGTGAATAATATTCTATTTCTATTTTGCCTTTATTATTGTCTTTGTTGTGAATAACAACCTTGGTTCCCATGGACTCTTTAAGTTTATTCTCAATATCCCGGTATATAAAATCATTTTCAGGGGTTGTATTAACTTTTGGTTTTATCTGCTTGTCCAGATTCTTAATAAGCTTTTCTGTCTCACGAACACTGAGTTTCTCATCGAATACTTTCATTGCAATCGTGTACTGTTTCTCATTATCCGCTATCGCAAGTAATGCCCTTGCATGTCCTGCCGAAATCATATCGTCCACTACCATTTTCTGAACACGTTCATCCAGTTTCAATAAACGCATTGAATTGGTAACTGCGACACGGCTCTTGGATACTCTTTCCGCAAGTTCGTCCTGCTTATAGTTATATTCTTTAATCAATCTCTGATATGCCTGTGCTTCTTCTATCGGATTAAGATCCTCACGCTGTATGTTCTCAATAAGCGCTACTTCCATTATCTCCTGGTCGCTCAGATCCTTGATTACGATCGGAACTTCCTTCAAGCCGGCCATTTTGGCAGCTCTCCATCTTCTCTCACCGGCAATTATCTCATAATATTTGTCTCTCTTCTTAACAATAAGAGGCTGAATTACGCCATGCTGTTTGATTGACTCTGCAAGTTCTAAGAGTGCATCTTCATCAAACGTGCGTCTTGGCTGATTCTTATTAGGCTCAACTTCGTTAATCTTTACTATGGTTTCAGCCGGTTCCTTTACTATTACTTTCTTCTCTACTACTTTTTCAACTACTTTTGTCTTCTGTGCTTCTTTATCACTTTCAGGTATAAGGTTTCCGAGACCTTTACCAAGACCTTTTTTTACTGCCATTCTTCTTCTCCTCTATGCATTACTTCATCAGCTAATAATCTATAGCTTTCCGCTCCTGCTGACTTCGGATCATATATATTGATAGGAACACCATGGCTCGGAGCCTCCGCCAGTCTTACATTTCTCGGAATTATTGTTTTATATATAGTCTGGTTAAGATTGTCTTTGACATTCTCAACTACTTGCAATGAAAGGTTTGTTCTGCTGTTAAACATGGTAAATACAACGCCTTCCATCTCAAGTTCCGGATTAAGCCTGTTTTTTACAAGATTAATCGTATGTAATAATTGAGATAGTCCCTCCAGTGCATAATATTCACACTGAATAGGTACCAGTACCGTATTGGCTGTAGTCATTGCATTAACTGTAAGCATCGTCAATGAAGGTGGGCAGTCAATAATAATATAATCATAATCATCTATTATAGGTGAAATCTTATTTTTCAGAATATATTCTCTGTCTTCAACGCCTATCAAATCTATCTCCGCACCAGCGAGATTAACATTGGACGGTAATACATCAAGGTTATCAACTGCATTCTTTATAAGGCACTGTTCTAAAGAACATTCTCCAAGAATTAATTCATATATTGTATTCTCGAGTTCTTCTTTCTCTATACCAAATCCACTGGTTGTATTTCCCTGTGGGTCTATATCTATTACAAGAACATGCTGGTCTTTCTCGGCAAGGCATGCTGCAAGGTTAATTGTGGTTGTCGTTTTACCAACTCCACCCTTCTGATTTGCAATCGCTATAATTCTGCCCATTCTATCCTCCAATGTATATCCGATGCTTTATTGTGTTACCATTATAACACCATTTTCGATCAAATACTACTCTTATTTTGTTTCACGTGAAACAATTCTGTATATATCTGTTAAGATGTTTCACGTGAAACATCTTGTGTATTGAACATATTTTATGTTTCACGTGAAACATTATTTGTTGATATTTTTAATTATTGCAGTCAATTCCTGCTTTGCCCTTTCGGGATCAGGTTTCATCAATTTCAGTACAAGTTCAAGTTTATCTTTTAATCTTCCGTCAACCGGTACAGTAGATTTATTTTCATTGTACTCTTTAATTATCTGTTCAGTTTTATCAACTTTATGCGCACAGCTTTCTAAATTAACACTGAGTTCGGATAAGTTAGTTCTGTATTCTGTAAGCAATATTGTCAAGCTTTGTAATTCAGTATTTTCAATTTCATTAGCTGTCTGGCTTGACGACATTACTGCATATGATTCATCGATAGAACTTTTTATTTCAGAAATTTTTTTCTCAGTGTCTGCTATATGTTCCTTAACTCTGGATATATCCTGATCGTACGAAAGATAACGCGTTTTATATTCGTTATCAATCTCTATGAGAAACTCTAATACGTTATCCATAAAATCTCCTTTATATAAGTGGTTCCTTCGTTGGGAGTCCGGCTTTACGAGGATATTTAGCCGATGTATTTCTTAGTTTATCAACTATAACAAATTTGCGGCAAATGTCTGTATCCGGAATCACATAAGAATCAATTTTTTGAATTTTACCACCAAGAATATTGACTGCTTTAGAAGCTGTCCTTACTTCTTCATCACATCCATCCGCTTTGTAAGGAATAAACTTTCCTCCTACTTTAACAAATGGGAGACAATATTCCGATAGGGATGACATATTGGCAACAGCACGTGATACACACAGATCAAATTTCTCACGATAATCCTTGTTTCTTGCAATATCTTCCGCTCTGCCATGAATTGCACTTATATCAGTAAGTTCAAGTTCTGTTATAACATTTTTAAGAAAATTTACTCTTTTATTGAGCGAATCCAGTAAGACGACAGATAACTGAGGATATACTATCTTGAGTACTATTCCCGGAAAACCTGCTCCGGTACCTACATCGATAACATTAAGTTTTCTGTTCATGTCTGTGATACATCCGATTGCTGCACTATCCGCAAAATGTTTTATTATAACTTCACTATATTCGGTAATAGCTGTAAGGTTCATAACCTTATTGGTTTCTATCAGCATTTCGTAATAATGATTCAAAAGATCTACTGCATTATCCGAAAGTTCAATATGCATTTTATCAAATACTTCTTTTATCTCAGACATATATTACCTCCTGTGCTGTTCCATATATACAAGTAAAACTGTAATATCTGCCGGTGAGACTCCGGATATTCTGGACGCCTGTCCGATTGACCGCGGTGAATAGCTTTTAAGTTTCTGTCTTGCTTCGATTCTGAGTCCGCTTATATCATCATAATCAATATCCGCAGGTATAAGCTTTTTCTCAAGTTTCTTAAAGTGTTCAACCTGCTTTAATTCTCTTGATATATATCCTTCGTATTTAATATTAATATTGACCTGTTCAATAACATCTTTCGGAAGCGGCTGTCTGTCAGGATCAAAATCAGTTATCATATCATAGTTAAGTTCAGGACGTCTGATAAGATCTGCAAGACTTGTCCCGTTATTGAGTGCTGTGCTGTTCATCTGCATTAATTTCTCATTGACCGAATCACTTCCGCCTATAACGATTGATTTCAGTCTGTTGATTTCTTTATCAATCATTTCTTTCTTTTCAAGAAGGTGTCTATATCTTTTCTCTGATATAAGACCTACTTTATATCCGTATTCCGTAAGACGCATATCAGCATTGTCCTGTCTGAGCAAAAGTCTGTATTCGGCACGGCTTGTCATCATACGATAAGGTTCATGATTTTCTTTGGTAACAAGATCATCTATAAGCACACCGATATATGCTTCCGAACGGTCAAGTATCAAAGGTTCTCTTCCGAGTACTTCCATCGCCGCGTTTATTCCGGCTATAAGTCCCTGAACGGCAGCTTCCTCATATCCCGAACTTCCGTTAAGCTGTCCGCCCGAAAAAAGTCCTTTAATTTTCTTAAATTCGAGTGATGGCTTAAGCTGTATAGGATTAATGCAGTCATATTCAATAGCGTATGCATTTCTGACTATCTTAGCATGTTCCAGCCCCGGCACAGTATGATACATGTCATATTGTACATCTTCAGGGAGTGAGCTTGACATTCCGCCGAGATACCATTCATGTGTATAATTGCCTTCCGGCTCAATAAATACCTGGTGCCTGTCTTTATCCGCAAATCTCATTACCTTATCTTCTATCGAAGGGCAGTATCTGGGACCTGTTCCGTGGATTACACCTGAGTATAACGGGGAACGGTCGATATTTTTACGGATTATGTCATGTGTCTTTTCGTTAGTATATGTAAGCCAGCATGAAATCTGCTCTTTCTGGACATCATCAGGGTCAGTTGTGAAAGAAAAAGGTACGATAGGTGTATCTCCGCACTGCTCTTCCATTTTATCGAAATCAATGGTTCTACCATCCACACGGGCAGGCGTTCCTGTCTTGAACCTGACAAGTTCTATACCTAACTTTCTCATTGAGTCTGAAAGATAGTTGGCCGCCAGAAGTCCGTTCGGACCAGTGTAATAACTTACATCTCCGAATATACATCTTGCCTTAAGGTATGTACCTGTACAAAGTACTACTGCCTTAGTATTATAAACAGCTCCAGAGAAAGTTTTCAGACCTTTGATGATTCCGTCTTCTGCTATAAGTTCTGATACTTCTGCCTGTCTTATTGTGAGATGGTCTGTATTTTCCAACACGTTTCTCATACGCTTTGAATATTCCTGTTTATCCGCCTGTGCCCTTAAAGAATGAACAGCCGGACCCTTGGATTTATTAAGCATCTTTGACTGTATGAAAGTCGCGTCTATATTTTTACCCATTTCGCCGCCGAGTGCATCCAGTTCCCTCACAAGATGCCCCTTGGAGCTTCCTCCTATATTAGGATTACAAGGCATCAAAGCAATACTTTCGACGCTTACCGTAAACATTATTGTCTCAAGACCAAGTCTTGCGCATGCCAATGCCGCTTCACATCCGGCATGACCGGCTCCTACAACGGCTACATCATAATTCTCAACTACGTTCATCTGTTTCTCCTGTTATTTGCCCATGCAGAATTTACTGAAAATCTCATTTACAAGGTCATCTTCAACCGACTCACCTGTTATTTTACCTAACTGTTCATAAGCATTCATTAGATCAATTGTATAGAAATCCTCCGGAAGGCCTTCCGTAATACTCTTTTTTACAAGTTTAAGACTCTCCAGTGTTTCCTCAAGGGCTTCTTTATTGCGTTCTCCTGATACATACACTTCATCATTATAATCTATCTCGCCGGATGCAAAAAGTTCAACAATGGCATCCGACAATTCATCCAGCCCGGTATTGTCCTTTGCCGAAACAGAAATAACTTTACTGTCGGTAATATCCGCTATCCTGTCCGCATCCGTTACCGTATCAAGGTCTGATTTATTAAGAAGTATCACTGTTTTACGATCCTTAATTATATTAAGGATATCATAATCATTCTCATCAAGTTCAGTGGATGAATCCACTACATAAAGAATAAGGTCTGCTTCGCCCACAAGTTCTTTGGCTTTATTTACACCAATCTCTTCAACAACATCTTTTGTATTTCTGATTCCGGCTGTATCTACAAGATTAAGGGTAATTCCCGCAAGATTAATCTGTTCCTCTATTGTGTCCCTTGTCGTACCGGCTATATCAGTAACTATCGCGCGGTCATATCCGGCAAGTATATTTAAAATGCTTGATTTACCGGCATTTGGCTTTCCGATTATAACTGTCTTGACTCCCTGTGTAAAAATCTTGCCGTTATCCACGGTTTTTATAAGGTTATCCACTTTATCAATATAGTTATCCACAGTTATCAACAATTTATCCCCATAATTATCCAAAGAAATATGTTCAGGATCATCAAGAGCCGCTTCTATATAAGCTATATTATTAATAAGGTCCTTTCTTATTTCCGTAATCTGCTCTGATAATTTACCGTTCAAGAGCTTAACGGAATTACTGAGCGCATATTTATTCTTGGAATTGATTATGTCAATAACCGCTTCCGCCTGCGCCAGGTCTATTCTTCCGTTCAAGAAAGCCCTCTTGGTAAATTCTCCCGGTTCCGCCGTCCTTGCTCCGCTTTTGATAAGAACATCCAGAATCTTCTTCATCACATATACACCGCCATGACAGTCTATTTCCACAACATCTTCCCTGGTGTAACTGTTCGGTGCTTTCATAATTATAACGAGCACTTCATCTATTATATTATCTTCATATACTATATTACCGTAATGCACGGTATGTGTCGCTGCATCCGACAATCTGAAGTTCTTTCTGGCAGATACAAAAATGCTGTCAGCTATACTTATTGCTTCCGGACCGCTCATTCTTATTATTCCTATTCCGGAATTAGACATTCCGGTTGCAATTGCTGCAATAGTTTCTTTAATCATAATGCTCCTTACAAAATCCCATACTATTAATCATTTTACTACAAAGTAAAAGGGATGTGAAGTATCTCACATCCCTAAAAATTACTTTTTCATAAATACAACAACATGTCTGAAAGGTTCTTCGCCTTCACTCTTAGTTGATACATATTTATCATTCTGAAGAGTTGAATGAATAATTCTTCTCTCATAAGGATTCATCGGCTCAAGTGAAACCGACTTTCTTGTTCTCTTAACTCTGTATGCTATATTCTTGGCAAGTGATTCAAGAGTTTCTTTTCTTCTCTCTCTGTAGTTCTCAGTGTCAAGCTTAACCCTGAAATACTTCTCACTTTCCTTATTTGCAACAAGACTTACAAGGTACTGAAGTGAATCAAGGGTCTGTCCTCTCTTACCGATGAGAACTCCCATATCTTCTCCTGAAAGATTGATATTAATTGTATCTTCTTCATTATCGATATTTATATCAATCTTGACTTCCATTTTCATGGCGCCGAAAATATCGTTAAGGAAATCTCTTACGTTATCTTCCATAGTGGCTTTCTTCCAGATAAGAATCTTAGCCGGCTTGCTGTTGAAGATACCGAGGATTCCTGAGGAACCTTTCTCAAGTACCTCATATTCTACCTTATCACTTGTAGTCTCGAGCTTAAGCAAAGCATTGGTTAATGCTTCTTCAACGGTTTTGCCCGTAACTTCAATCTTCTCCATAAGATATCCCTCTATTCTTTTTTGTTATCATCATTGCCGCCATTGTTTCTTTCATTAAACATCTTAACCATGTTGGCCTTGGCTGCAAGGCTTCCCGGCTTGGCGGAAGTATTTTTGTAATAATCGGTTGCTTTCTTAATCTCTTCGTCACGCTGTTCTTTGCGTTCCTCGCGTGCTTCCTGCTTCTTAACCTGCTCAACATATGCTGTAGCCGTATTGGTTATTTTCTTAGGAGGAAGTCCCTTCTTGGCGCGCTTTGCATTAAGCTTATCAATATTTTCCTGAACCATCTGTTCAACATCAACATGATTCATCTTGCTGTTGATAATAAGCTGCTGTACAATCTGGACAACTGAACTTGTGATCCAGTAAATACCGATACATGCAGGGAAAGTAATACAGAAAAATGCTGACATGATAGGCATGATCGTATTCATTACTTTCATTGAACCTGCCATACCCTGCTGCTGGGAATTATTGGATGTCGCATTCTTATTCTCCATAAGCTTGGCACTTAACCACTGTGTAAGACCTGCGAGGAGAGGAATAAGAAGAGCCCAGCTCCATTTCCATCCCGGTGCCTGTGTAAGGTTGATTCCGAAGAAATTGGTAATATGCTGAAGCTTGTCCGATTCAGCCGCTACAGAATCCGATACCGATGAAAATTCACTTATTCCGGTTATCTTATTCCATGTAGAAGCGGAAAAAGTATAAATCTTATCTATAAACGAATTGGCTGTATCTCCAAGACCTGTAATATCATTTTTCTCAAGTATATCCTGCCATCCGCTGATTGAAGAAATCTTATCATAGATATTACTGCAGATAGACTTGATTGAGCTTACATATCCCGGAATCTTATAGATTACTCTGTAAAGAGCAAACATAATCGGAAGCTGGATGAGCATTACAAGACATCCGCCCGTCGGAGAAGTACCGTACTTCTCATAAACGGCCTTCGTCTCAGCATTCATCTTCAGCATTGACTCATTGTCTTTCTTATCTTTGTATTTTGCCTGAATAGCCTGAATCTCAGGATTCATCATATTAGACAGCTTTGAAAACTTCTGCTGCTTAATAGTAAGAGGCATCATGATAAGTCTGACAATAATCGTAAATAAAATAACACATAATCCGATATTAGGAATTCCTATTTTCTCAACAAACATGAAGAGGAAATTGAATATCTGGCCAAGGAGCCATGCTATCGGCTTAAGGAATCCTGTTTCCTGTGTTAAAAAAATCATATATGTCTCCTTAATAACTGTATGCCCTATGGAACCGGATCATATCCTCCTTTAGCAAAAGGATTGCACCTTAAAATTCTCCATATGGCCATAATACCACCCTTAAGAGCTCCGTACTTCTGAATAGCTTCTATCGCATATTGGGAGCAGGTGGGTGTATAGATACATGTTCCGTGTTTTTTTAACGGTGATATATATTTCTGATAAAACCTTACCATTGCAATTAATACTTTCTTCATAATAATCACTCGCCTTCCGGTTTAACCACAATATGATGAAGTCTGCACAGGTGCATAAAAGCACTTGAACATTCAGCATATCCTTTACCTTTAAGATTAACCCTGGCTACAATGACAATGTCATATCCTGACTTAATACAATCACTGTTTAACCGGACACATTCACGGATAACCCGTGTCAACCGGTGTCGGACGATACTGTTCCCGACCTTTTTACTCACAGATATTCCCACGCGGTTCATATCCGTTCGGTTCTCCAAAATGTACATAACCAGATACTTGTTGGCATAAGACTTTCCCGCCCTGTAAACCGACTGAAAATCCCTGTTATTTTTCAAAGATTCATATCTGCCCATGTATAATCCTTTCCTATATCCCTACGGGGATAATAAAAGGCCACATTATCTGCGGCCTATGCTGATAAAACTTTTCTGCCTTTAGCTCTTCTTGCAGCTAAAACCTTTCTTCCGCCGGCAGTACTCATTCTCTTTCTGAAACCATGAACTCTTGATCTTGATTTCTTCTTAGGCTGAAATGTCATCTTCATATTGATTCACCTCCTGTATTTTATTGATGTATCTATAGAACATCATTCTCATTTTATTAGAAAGAGTCCGCAAAGTCAAGAAAAACCTGACTTTTTTCTTAATTAATTATTTTTACCATTACTCTTGTTTACATAATGTTATCAACAAATTGTGGATAACTTGTGGATAATATATTGATAACTTGTTTAAAACTTTCTTTTTTATCCCCTAATCCCTATTATTAGGGTGTTAATAATGTTTATAACTTATCAACAGCCCCATATTAAGTCAAAAACAAATTTTAGGATATATTTTATAAAAGATTGAAAATTTTGTTTAAATGCGGTAAAATAAAATGGAAAATGCGTTTAGTATTTTTAGAAGTATTTTGGAGTGAAATTAATGTTAGAAGAACTTAAAAGTAAATGGACTGATATATTGAATATTATGAAGGCGGATTTTGATATTGCCGACGTTTCATTCAAGACATGGATTCTCCCTCTGGAGGTTTATTCTTATGATAATGACGTAGTCACGATCATAGTTCCCGAGAAACAGACAGGCCTTAAGATCATTGAGAAGAGATATACCACACCGCTTAAGGTTACTATATCGGAAGTGATGGATCACGAAGTTGACATTAAGTTCATATCTGCTGATGACATTAATAATATTCCCAAACAGGCAGCTGCACCTAAGCCTTCTTTGGATACTTCCGTTGACTATCAGGATACGGGAATTAATCCTAAGTACACTTTCGATACATTCGTTGTCGGTGAGAATAATAATATCGCTCATGCCGCATCTCTTGCGGTTTCGGAATCTCCGGGAGAGATTTATAATCCTCTTTTTATATACGGAGGAGTGGGACTCGGCAAGACCCACCTTATGCAGGCGATAGGTAACTTCATCATACAGCAGAATTCTTCTCTTAAAGTTAAATATGTCACTTCAGAAGTATTTACCAATGAACTTATTGAGTCCATCAGAACAGAGAAGAATACAAGTAATAAGAACTTCCGTGAAAAATATCGTAACGTTGACGTTCTCTTAATCGATGATATCCAGTTCATCGTCGGTAAGGAAAGTACACAGGACGAGTTTTTCCATACATTTAATACATTAAGAGAAGCCAAGAAACAGATTATCATATCTTCCGACCGGCCTCCAAAGGACTTTGAGACACTTGAAGAAAGATTACGTTCCAGATTTGAATGGGGTCTTATTGTAGATATTTCTCCTCCTAACTATGAGACGAGAATGGCTATCTTACGTAAGAAAGAAGAATTGGAAGGTTATAACGTAGACAATTCCATCCTCGATTACATTGCAACCAATGTTAAATCAAATATCCGTGAACTTGAAGGCTCACTTAATAAGCTTGTCGCTTATTCAAAGCTTACCAGAAGTGAGATTAATATGGAATTTGCAGAGAATGTTCTCAAAGATATAATATCTCCTAATGCCCATAGAGAAATAACACCTGATTTGATCATTCAGATTGTTGCCGAGCATTTCGGTATAACGACGGCTGATATTTCTTCCCAGAAGAGAAGCAATGAGATTGCATATCCGAGACAGATTGCAATGTATCTTTGTCGTTCCATGACTGATGTTCCTTATGAGACTATCGGTAATTATATGGGTAAAAGAGATCATTCCACTATCAAATACGGTGTGGATAAAATTGCTAAGGATATGAAGAGCAACGAATCCCTCAAAAACACCATAGATATAATAACCAAGAAGATTAATCCTTCTTAAATGCATGACCCTATTATAATAGGAAGAAACTCTTTCAACAGTATATTGTGGATAACATATGGATAACTAACAATTTAAGTTCAATTAAGATATTATATTTTATTCTTATGTGGATAACTTAAGAGTTTTTCTTAATAACTTAATAACTTTTCCACATGGTTTTTAGTTTAACAAATGCTTTATTTTCGGGCTTTGTCCCACTTATCAACTTATCCACGCCCCCTACTACTGCTACTGCTGATTGGTTACAATAAATATATTTTAATTTCGCGCGAAAGGAGTTTTCAACAATATGAAAATTATCTGTAATAAAAATGATTTACTTAAAGGCGTTAACATAGCTCTCAGGGCTGTTCCCGTAAGAACTACAATGAGCATACTTGAATGTATTCTTATTGATGCCCGGGAAACAGATATCAAGCTTACTGCCAATGATATGGAACTTGGTATCGAGACACGTATCGCAGGTGATATAATTGAGAGAGGCCGTATTGCTATTGATGCCAGATTTTTATCCGATATTGTAAGAAAACTTCCGGACAGTGAAGTAACCATTGAAACTGACGACAAATTTAACGCAACGATTTCATGTGAAAAATCAATATTTAATATTTCAGGTAAAAGCGGAGAAGATTTCTCTTACCTCCCGTTTATCGAAAGAGACAAACATATAACTCTTTCACAGTTTGCACTTAAAGAAACTATCAGACAGACTATATTCTCGATTGGAGATAATGAATCCAATAAGATTATGACGGGTGAGCTTTTTGAGGTTTCCGACAATAATCTTAAGGTTGTCTCCCTTGACAGATACAGAGTTTCAATCCGCAATGTTACACTTAATAATTCCTATGACCCTATAAGTGTTATTGTTCCGGGTAAAACACTTGGTGAGATAAGCAAGATTCTTTCCGGTGAAGCTGACAGTGATGTTAACGTATTTTTCTCGGAGAATCATATAATATTTGAGTTTGAAGATACGGTTGTTGTTTCCAGACTTATAGATGGAGAGTATTTTAAAATTAACCAGATGCTTTCCAAGGATCATCAGACCAAAATAGAAGTCAATAAAAGAGAACTTCTTGATTGTATAGACAGAGCGACGCTTTTTGTTAAAGAGGGTAATAAGAACCCTGTAATTTTTGATATTAAAGACGGTTCACTTAAGATTAACATCGTATCCCCTGTCGGAAAGATGAATGAAGAAATCGATATCAACAAAGAAGGCAGCGACATAAGAATCGGTTTTGATGCTAAATTCCTTATAGATGCTTTAAGAGTAATAGATGATGAGACGATATCTATGTATTATATTAATGCTAAAGCACCTTGTACTATCAAGGATGATAAAGGAAATTATATCTATCTCATCCTTCCTGTTAACCTGAATTAGGAGGTCCTGCATAATGGAAGTTATAGAACTCAGGGATGAATTTATTAAACTTGGACAGGCGTTAAAGGCAGCCGGTCTTGTAGAATCGGGAGCCGAAGCCAAAGAAGTCATCACAGAAGGACTTGTAAAGGTTAATAATGTTACGGAAATTCAGCGTGGAAAGAAGCTCCACAGTGGTGATATAGTATCATATAACGGTAACGAAATAGAGATAAGGTAAGTTAAATGATTATTAAATCCATAGACTTACAGAATTTCAGAAATTATGAACTTCAGAAAATAGATTTTGATACTGGTACTAATATATTATACGGAGATAATGCCCAGGGCAAAACCAATATTCTGGAAGCAGTATATGTGTCGGGCACGACCAAAAGCCATCGCGGAAGTAAAGACCAGGAAATGATTGAGTTTAATCATAATGAGTCACATATCAAAATGGTCATGAACCGGAAAGGTATTGATTACAGGATTGATATGCATATCAAGCGCAACAGAAGTAAGGGAATTGCCATAAACGGAGTTCCTATCCGTAAATCAATGGATTTATACGGAATAATTAATCTTGTTATTTTTTCGCCCGAAGACTTAAGAATAATTGAGAACGGTCCGTCCGAACGCCGTAAATTTATTGATATGGAATTATGTCAGTTAGACAAAATATATGCCAGCAATCTCATAAATTACCGTAAAACCATTGAACAGAGAAATAATCTTTTAAGAGATATTGCTTTCAATCCGTCTTTAGAAGATACCCTCGATGTGTGGGATATGCAGCTAATTCGTTACGGCCGGGAAATAATCCTAAGAAGAGAGGATTTCGTAAACCAACTCAATAGTATAATTAAAGATATTCATACCAGATTAAGCGGAGGTAAGGAAAATCTTTTGCTTAAATACGTACCGGATACGAAAGAAGACGAGTTTGAAGATATTCTTTCCCGTAACAGGGAAAGGGATATAAGGATGAAATATACCTGTGCCGGTCCTCACAGAGATGATATGGTATTCTATATTGATGAACTGGATGTCCATAAATACGGTTCACAGGGACAAAAGAGAACGTCGGCTCTTTCTTTGAAATTAGCAGAAATAGAACTTGTAAAGCAATTAACCGGAGATAAACCTGTTCTACTGTTAGATGATGTTTTATCCGAACTTGACAGTAACAGACAGAATTATCTTTTGAACAGCATCAGTGATGTGCAGACAATCATAACCTGTACAGGACTTGATGAATTTATAAATAACAGATTTGATTTAAACAGAATTTTCAGAGTAGCGGAAGGTCATGTTTATCAGGAAAATAAACTTCAGGAGGCACAAAAATGAGCAAATCAAACGATTACACAGCGGATCAGATACAGATTCTGGAAGGCTTGGAAGCTGTAAGAAAGAGACCCGGAATGTATATCGGAAGTACATCATCAAAAGGACTTCACCATCTTGTATATGAGATAGTTGACAATGCTGTTGATGAGGCCCTTGCCGGATATTGTACGGAGATTTTCGTTCAGATTAACGAGGATAATTCAATAACCGTAATTGATAACGGACGAGGTATACCTGTAGGAATTAACTCCAAGTCAGGCCTTACCGGAGTTGAAGTTGTATTTACAATACTTCATGCCGGCGGTAAATTCGGCGGCGGAGGATACAAAGTGTCAGGCGGTCTGCACGGTGTTGGTGCATCCGTAGTCAATGCCCTTTCCGAATGGCTGGAAGTTAAGGTTTTCCAGGACGGCAAGGTATATGAGCAGCGCTATGAGAGAGGTAAAGTAATGTTCCCTCTTAAGGTAGTTGATGAATGTCCTGCAGACAAGACAGGTACCCAGGTAACATTTCTTCCTGATAAGGAAATATTCGAGGAGACTGTTTACGATTATGATATTTTAAAACAGCGTCTCAGGGAAATGGCATTCCTTACAAAAAATATCAAGATAATACTTAAAGATGTAAGAGACGATACACATAAAGAAAGGGTATTTCATTACGAGGGTGGCATAAAGGAATATGTCCAGTATCTCAATAAAGGAAATGATGCTCTTTATGATAATATAATATACTGTGAAGGAACCAAAGACAATGTTTATGTAGAGGTTGCTTTCCAGCACAATAACGGATATTCGGACAATGTCTATGGTTTTGTTAATAATATAACCACACCTGAAGGAGGAACGCATGTAACGGGATTCCGTAATGCCGTAACCAAGACTTTTAATGATTATGCAAGAACCAATAAGATTCTCAAAGATAAAGATCAGAATCTTTCAGGCGAAGATATAAGAGAAGGTCTTACCGCAATCATAAGCATCAAGATACAGGATCCGCAGTTTGAGGGACAGACCAAACAGAAACTCGGTAATACGGAAGCCAGAGGAGCTGTTGAAAGTGTTGTAACAGAACAGCTTACCTATTTCCTTGAACAGAATCCTTCGGTTGCGAAAGCTATCTGTGAAAAATCAATTCTCGCCCAGAGAGCAAGAGAAGCTGCCAGACATGCAAGGGATCTTACAAGAAGAAAGACCGCGCTTGACGGATTCAAACTTCCGGGAAAGCTTGCAGATTGTTCCGATAAGGACCCTTCACATTGTGAAATCTTTATTGTAGAGGGTGATTCCGCCGGCGGTTCGGCTAAATCGGCCCGTAAGAGGGAAACCCAGGCAATACTTCCGTTAAGAGGTAAAATTCTTAACGTAGAGAAGGCAAGACTTGACAGAATACTCGGTAATGCAGAAATCAGGGCAATGATCACTGCGTTCGGAACGGGAATACATGAAGATTTTGATATAAAGAAACTGCGTTATGACAAGATAATTATCATGACTGATGCCGATGTTGACGGAGCTCATATAAGTACGCTTCTTCTTACATTTTTCTACAGATTTATGCCTGATCTTATTAAAGACGGACATGTATATCTCGCCCAGCCGCCTCTTTTTAAGCTGGAGAAAAATAAAAAAGTCTGGTATGCATACAGTGATGAAGAACTTGCCGATATCCTTAAAGAAGTCGGAAGAGACCAGAATAACAAGATACAGCGTTACAAAGGTCTTGGTGAGATGGATGCCTCCCAGCTTTGGGAGACAACAATGGATCCTGAGAAGAGAATTCTTAGGAAAGTTATCTATGATGATGAGTTTGCATCCGAGATAGATGTAACATTTTCAACTCTTATGGGCGATAAAGTAGAACCGAGAAGAGAATTTATTGAAGAAAATGCCAAGTTCGTTAAGAATATTGATTTTTAATTTGAAGGAGATTGGATAAATGGATGAACATATTTTTGATAAAGTTCATGACATAGATCTTAAAAAGACTATGGAAGAATCTTACATCAGTTATTCCATGAGTGTTATCAAATCAAGAGCACTTCCGGATGTAAGAGACGGACTTAAACCGGTTCAGCGTAGAATTCTTTTTTCTATGATAGAACTTAATAACGGACCTGACAAACCTCACAGAAAATGTGCACGTATCGTCGGTGATACAATGGGTAAATATCATCCGCACGGAGATTCCTCAATCTACGATGCTCTTGTTAAACTTGCCCAGGATTTTAATACGAGATATCCTCTTGTTGACGGACACGGTAACTTCGGTTCCATCGACGGAGACGGCGCTGCCGCAATGCGATATACTGAGGCAAGACTCAGCAAAATATCAATGGAAATGCTGGCAGATATTAATAAAGATACAGTAGATTTTGTACCTAACTTTGATGAAACAGAGAAAGAACCTACGGTTCTTCCTTCCAAATATCCTAACCTTATGGTTAACGGAGCATCAGGTATAGCTGTAGGAATGGCAACCAACATACCACCTCATAATTTAAGAGAGGTTGTTGCAGCCGTAGACAAAATAATAGATAACAGAGTTCTTGAGGACAGGGATACCGATATTGAAGAACTTATGGAAATCATAAAAGGACCTGATTTTCCTACTGGTGCCACTATTCTCGGCAGAAGAGGAATAGAAGAAGCATACAGAACAGGTAAAGGAAAAATCCGTGTAAGAGCCGTAACAGAAATTAATACGCTGCCTAACGGTAAATCTGAAATCATTATTAAAGAACTTCCGTATATGGTCAATAAGGCTTTGCTTGTCCAGAAAATAGCCGAACTCGTCAAAGATAAGAAAATAGACGGAATTGTGGATGTAACGGACCAGTCCAACATGGAAGGAATCAGGGTCTGCATTGATGTAAGAAGAGATGCCAATCCTAATGTTATACTTAACCTTCTTTACAAACATACACAGCTTCAGGATACATTCGGTGTGAATATGCTTGCACTCGTAGATGACCAGCCTAAGGTTCTTAATCTCTATGAGATGCTTAATTATTATCTTCTTCATCAGAAAGAAGTAGTAACCAGAAGAACTAAATTCGAGCTCAATAAAGCCGAAGAACGTGCGCATATTTTACAGGGATTACTTATAGCACTCGACAATATCGATGAAGTTATATCAATAATCAGAAATTCTGAAAATGTTGCTCTTGCAAAAGCAGCACTTATTGAAAGATTCGGACTTTCGGATGTTCAGTCACAGGCGATAGTGGATATGCGTCTGAGGGCTCTTACAGGTCTCGAAAGAGAAAAAATAGAAGCCGAATATAAAGAACTTATGGCAAGAATAGAAGAACTCAAAGAAATTCTTGCAGATGAGAAGAAACTTCTTATGGTTATCCGTAACGAAATGACGGCAATTGCTGACAAATACGGTGATGACAGAAGAACCGTAATAGGAATAGATGATTCTGAAATCTCAATGGAGGATATAATTGCAGATGAAAGCACTGTAATAACGATGACTAATCTCGGTTATATCAAGAGAATGACACCTGATAATTTCAAGAGCCAGAACCGTGGCGGCAAGGGAATAAAGGGAATGCAGACGATAGAAGATGATTATATCGAAGATATTCTCATGACAACCACCCACCACGTAATTCTCATGCTCACCAATAAGGGACGTGTCTATAAGCTTAAAGCATATGAGATTCCGGAAGCAAGCCGTACGGCCAGAGGAACTGCGATCGTAAACCTTCTCCAGCTTATGCCTGGTGAAAAAATATCGGCAATTGTTCCTGTAGACGGAATTAAAGACGATGAATATCTTTTTATGGCAACCAAGAATGGTATTGTCAAGAAAACAAGCAGCAAAGAGTATGAGAATATCCGTAAGACAGGTATCCAGGCTATTACACTCAGGGATAATGACGAACTTATTGAAGCAAAAGCTGTCGATAATGAAAAAGAAATCTTCCTTGTGACCAAGTATGGCCAGTGTATAAGATTTAAGTCAACGGATGTCCGCCCGACAGGAAGAAGTGCAATGGGTGTAATAGGTATGAATCTTACACCGGGAGACGAAGTTGTAGGTATGCAGCTTGACAGCCAGGGAGATACATTACTTATTGTTTCCGAGTACGGACTTGGAAAGAGGACGCCTATTGATGAATTTACGGTACAGAACCGTGGCGGTAAGGGTGTAAAATGTTACAAAGTAAACGAGAAGTCCGGTAACGTAATAGGTGTTAAGGCAGTAAGTGACACAAGAGAAATCATGCTTATAACAACAGAAGGAATAATTATCCGTATGGAAGTAAGCGGAATTTCAACTCTTGGAAGAATTACATCAGGTGTTAAACTTATCAACCTTGATGAAGGTGTTAAAGTAGCCAAGGTAGCCAAAGTCAGAGAAGAAGATATCGAAGACGATATTGAATCCGAAGAAAACGGCGAGACGGACAACAGGTAAATAACATAACAGGCACTGTACAAAATAGTGGTATAGTGTCTGTTTTTATAAGGAGCACACATGAGAAACATAAATGTAAGTGAAATCACCCGCAATATAAAGGAAATGTGCATTGAGGCAAACCATTTTCTTACGGATGATATGCAGCAGAAACTTCATGAATCAGCCAAAAGCGAGACAACAGAACTTGGAAAGATGGTTTTGTCACAGCTTGAAGAAAATCTTGATATAGCCGGTAAAGAAATGATACCAATCTGTCAGGACACAGGTATGGCGGTTATTTTTGTAAAAGTCGGACAGGAAGTCCATATAGAAGGCGGACTTTTAACCGATGCGATCAATGAAGGCGTAAGGCAGGGATATGTTGAAGGATATCTCCGCAAATCGGTTGTAAAAGATCCTATTTACAGAGAAAATACCCGCGATAACACTCCTGCGGTAATACATTATGAGATTGTTGAAGGAGACAATATAGACATAACTGTTGCGCCAAAAGGATTCGGCAGCGAAAACATGAGCCGTGTTTTTATGCTCAAACCGGCCGACGGTATAGAAGGTGTAAAAGAAGCAATTCTTACGGCAGTTAAAGATGCAGGGCCAAACGCATGCCCACCTATGGTAGTTGGTGTCGGTATAGGCGGAACATTTGAAAAATGTGCACTGCTAGCAAAAAAAGCTCTTACAAGAAGTGTAGAAGAAGAATCGCCGGTGGAATATGTAAGAAAACTTGAAAAAGAAATGTTGGACAAGATAAATAATCTCGGTATAGGCCCGGGCGGTCTTGGCGGAAAGACAACTGCATATGCGGTAAATATAGAAACCTATCCTACACATATAGCGGGACTTCCGGTGGCAGTTAATATTTGCTGCCACGTTAACAGACATTCTCACAGAGTTATATAGGAGCACGAAATGGAAAAACATATTACAGTACCTTTTGATAAAGAAACGGCAAAGTCGCTTAAGGCCGGAGATTATGTATATCTTACGGGAGTAATATATACAGCCAGGGATGCGGCACACAAAAGAATGGATGAAGCACTTAATAACGGAGATAAACTTCCTATAGATATAGAGGGCAACGTCATATATTACATGGGACCGTCACCGGCAAGGGAAGGACGTCCTATAGGATCTGCAGGGCCTACAACGGCAACCAGAATGGATAAATATACTCCGCGTCTACTTGATATGGGTCTTATCGGAATGATTGGCAAGGGCAAAAGACAGCCAAAAGTTAAGGAAGCGATAGTCCGCAACAGTGCAGTGTATTTTGCAGCTGTCGGTGGAGCCGGAGCATTGCTGTCACAGCGTATACTGAAGTCAGAAGTTGTAGCCTATGATGACCTTGGAACAGAGGCTATAAGAAGACTTGAAGTTGAGAATTTTCCTGTAATAGTAGTAATAGATTCAACGGGAAAAGACCTGTATGAAGCAGTTACCGAGAATATTTAAAAAAACTTAAAAAACCTGTTGACAATAGGCATATGATTCAGTATAATAATCTTTGCGTCACGGGTAAGACCTGTGAGTAATTTCATATTGTATATGAATTCGGAGAAATACTCAAGAGGCCGAAGAGGCGCCCCTGCTAAGGGTGTAGGTCGTTAACGCGGCGCGAGGGTTCGAATCCCTCTTTCTCCGTTACAGCATACAGAATTGATTGAAAATAATTTTTAAAAAAATTGAAAAAAGTTGTTGACAAACGATGAAAGATGTTGTATTATGAATAAG
>CAMENP010000015.1 GCA_945928575.1 uncultured Butyrivibrio sp. | reverse complement strand
AGACAACAGACGTCAGGACGGAAGACCTGGAGATAACAGACGTCAGGACGGAAGATCTGGAGACAACAGACGTCAGGACGGAAGACCTGGAGATAACAGACGTCAGGACGGAAGACCTGGAGATAACAGACGTCAGGACGGAAGAGCCGGAGATAACAGACGTCAGGATGGAAGATTTGCAGACAGACGCCAGGACGGAAGAAGTCAGGACAGAAATACAGGCTCGGATAACAGAAGAGCTGGCGGCAATGACAGAAATAATTTCCGCAAAGATGACAGAAACAGCGGATTTGACGGCGGAGAGGCTATCAAGGAAAGAGAAGCTAAAGAACAGAGAAACCGTGACAGGGAAAACCGCAAGAGAGATAACAGCAGTTATGATAAGACCGAGAGAATGGAGAATACCAAAGCTCTCGAAAAGAATATGAATAAAGTAAAACAGCAGCAGAAAAAGGCAGAAGAGGAAACAATAAGAACCCTTACACTTCCGGATACGCTTACTGTTAAAGAACTTGCTGATATGATGAAGATAGCACCTGCAGCGCTTGTCAAGAAGCTTTTCCTTCAGGGAACTGTTGTTACGATCAATCAGGAAATTGATTTTGATACAGCCGAGGAAATCGCACTTGAGTATAACTGCATCTGCGAACATGAAGTCAAAGTCGATGTTATCGAAGAACTTCTTAAGGAAGAGGAAGACGATCCGTCAACACTTGTTCCGAGACCACCTGTTGTATGTGTTATGGGACACGTTGACCATGGTAAAACATCACTTCTTGATGCAATCCGTTCAACACATGTAACATCAAGAGAAGCCGGCGGTATCACACAGCATATCGGTGCGTATACAGTCGAAGCACACGGACAGCAGATAACATTCCTCGATACGCCTGGACATGAGGCATTTACTGCAATGAGAATGCGTGGTGCCAAATCAACGGATATCGCTATTCTTGTAGTTGCGGCCGATGATGGTGTAATGCCACAGACCGTCGAAGCTATTAACCATGCAAAAGCAGCAGGAATTGAAATCGTAGTTGCTATCAACAAAATCGATAAGCCTAGCGCTAATATAGAAAGAGTAAAACAGGAACTTGTAGAATATGATCTCATTGCTGAGGACTGGGGCGGTTCCACTATTTTCTGTCCGGTATCGGCCCACACCGGTGAAGGTATCGACAATCTCCTTGATATGCTCTTACTTACAGCGGAAATCCTTGAACTTAAAGCAAACCCTAACAGAAGAGCAAGAGGTCTTGTTCTTGAGGGCAGACTTGATAAAGGTAAAGGACCTGTTGCAACGATGCTTGTACAGAAGGGAACACTTCATGTGGGTGACCACATTGCAGTCGGTTCATGTCATGGCAAGATAAGGGCAATGGTTGATGATAAGGGAAGAAGAATACAGCATGCTGGACCGTCCATACCTGTAGAGGTACTCGGACTTAATGACGTTCCTAATGCAGGTGATGTATTTGTATCTCCTGAAACTGAGAAAGAAGCCAGAAACTTTGCCGAGACATTTATCAGGGAAGGAAGAGAGAAGCTTCTCGAAGAGACAAAGTCCAAAATGTCGCTTGACGATCTGTTCTCACAGATTCAGGCAGGTAACCTTAAGGAACTTCACATTATTGTTAAGGCCGATGTACAGGGCTCGGTTGAGGCTGTAAAGCAGAGCCTTATGAAATTGTCCAATGATGAAGTTATCGTCAAAGTAATCCATGCAGGTGTCGGTGCAATCAATGAATCAGATGTTATACTTGCATCAGCATCGAATGCAATCATCATCGGATTCAATGTCCGTCCTGATAATCAGGCAAAAGCGGTTGCCGAAGCTGAGAATGTCGATCTCAGATTATACAGAGTAATTTACCAGGCTATAGAGGATGTTGAAGCTGCCATGAAGGGAATGCTTGATCCTAAGTATGAGGAGAAGGTAATCGGACACGCAGAAGTACGTCAGACATACAAAGCATCAGGAGTAGGAACGATTGCCGGTGCTTATGTACTTGACGGAGTCCTCACAAGAGGATGCTCGGTAAGACTTATGAGAGGCGATGATATGATCTATGACGGACCGCTTGCCTCACTTAAGAGATTCAAGGATGATGCCAAGGAAGTCAAAGAAGGATATGAATGCGGATGTGTTCTCGAGAAATTCAATGACATCATGGAAGGCGATATACTTGAAGCTTATACTATGGTTGAGATACCGCGTTAGGAGGTTAAGCCATGCGTAAAAACAGCATCAAACTTACCAGAATAAATAATGAAGTTATGCGCGAATTAAGTAATATAATACGCGCCGAAATAAAAGATCCGAGAATTAATCCGATGACTTCCGTGGTTGCCACGGAAGTTTCACCGGACCTTAAGATATGTAAAGCATATATAAGCGTTCTCGGAGACGAACAGTCACAGAAAGATACAATTACCGGTTTAAGAAGTGCGGAAGGATATATAAGAAACCTTCTTGCCAAGACCGTTAATCTCAGAAATACACCTCAGATTATTTTTGTGCTTGACCAGTCAATTGAATATGGAGTTAATATGTCCAAGCTCATTGATGAGGTAAGTGCCAAAGATGAGGGCAGGGAGGAATAATGGTATCTGTTGAAGAAGAGATTTTAAATGCCAAAAGCATAGGAATCACAGGACATATAAGACCTGACGGAGACTGCGTCGGCTCGACGCTCGGCCTTTACAATTATATCAGGGAAAATATGCCGGACAAGACTGTTGATATATATCTTGAGCCGATTGAAAAAAGTTTTAAATTCCTGTCGGGTGCTTCTGATATAAGGCATTCGGCGGATAAAAATATCAAATACGATGTTTTTGTCATATTAGACTGCGGTGACCTTGGACGTGTTGCGGAATTTACACTTGATTATATACACAATGCATCAAAGACGATATGCATCGATCATCATATGTCCACAAAGGGTATTGCGGATGTCAACCATATATGTCCGCAGATAAGCTCTGCAAGCGAAGTGCTTTTTGAATTGCTCGATGAAGATCATATTTCAAAAAATACGGCAGAATGCCTGTATACAGGTATGGTCCATGATACTGGAGTTTTTAAATACCAGTCGACTACAAGCAGAACAATGCAGATTGCGGGCAAGCTTATGGACAAAGGCATTGATTTTACAAGTATTATTGATGATACTTTTTTCAGAAAAAGCTATAAACAGAATCTTCTGCTCGGAAAGGCATTGTTGGATTCAAAGAGACTTCTGGACGGCAGACTCATATATTCTTATGTATCGGCGGATACATTGAAGCAATATGACGTTATCGGACGTGATACAGGAGGAATTATTGATGAACTCAGATTTACTGAGGGCGTCGAAGTCGCTGTGTTTATGTACGAACTTCCGGACGGAAAGATAAAGACAAGCCTGCGCTCGGTACATGATGTTGATGTCAACAGCATTGCCGGAGAATTTGGCGGCGGCGGACACATAAGAGCTGCCGGATTCACAACGACATTGGATAAGGATACAATTATTACCAAACTGGAGGAACTCGTAAGAGCAGAACTTTGATAATGTATAACGGCGTAATCAATATTTATAAAGAAAAAGGGTACACTTCACATGATGTTGTAGCCAAATTAAGAGGAATATTGAAACAGAAGAAAATCGGACACACAGGAACACTTGACCCGGATGCAACGGGCGTGCTTCCTGTGTGCCTTGGCAATGGAACCAGATTATGTGATATGTTAACGGACAGAACCAAGGAATATAAAGTTACGATGCTCTTGGGAGTCACCACCGATACCGAAGATATATCCGGTACGATATTGACAGAACAGAAAGTCACAGCAGACGTCAATGCCATAACGGATGCAATTATGTCTTTTGTGGGAAGTTATGACCAGATTCCCCCTATGTATTCGGCAATTAAGGTTAACGGACATAAACTTTATGAACTTGCGAGGAAGGGCGTTGAGGTAGAACGTAAGCCGCGTAATGTTGTTATAGATTATATCAAAATAGATTCCGTCGGAGACAGCGAATGCATATTTACCGTCGGATGCAGCAAGGGAACATATATCCGCTCGCTTTGCAGGGATATAGGCGCCAAACTGGGCTGCGGGGCGTGTATGAAAGACCTTGTCAGGACCCGCTCCGGAATATGTCTTGCAAAGGATGCGCTTACACTGGATGAAGTCGAACGGAAAAAAGCCGCCGGAACATTGGAAGAGTGCATTAAACCGGTTGACTTTTTCTTCATGGATTATCCTGCGGCAGTGCTTCCGGATGCGTATGAGAAATACGTTAAAAACGGTAACATGTTCAAAGCTGTCGAATGCCGGGACGGACATCTTGAAGCGGATGATGTATATAAGGTAAGAATATATTTTGACCGTAAGGAAAAAGGACCGATTTTTACGGCTTTGTATGAATATGACAGACATACGGGTATTTACAAGCCGTATAAAATGTTCCTGAACGGAGAGTGAATTGATGATTTGCATTGAAAACAAAGATTTTGTGCTTGATGAGCATACTGTTGTGACGCTCGGCAAATTTGACGGAATACACAAAGGACACAGAAAACTCATTCAGAAAGCCCTGGAAATATCGAACAAGACAGGTATGAAGACCGCGGTGTTCACGTTCAGGGTAACTGAGGAAAATAAATTCCCGTATATGGAAAGTGAGAAAATAACAACTCCGGATGAGAGAAAATCGATTCTTGAAGAACTTGGAGTCGATATCCTGGTTGAGTATCCTTTTGATACTGAAGTTGCGGACACCGAACCGGTTGATTTTCTTGCTGATGTCCTGAAAAATAAAATGAAGGCGGCATATGTTGTGGTCGGCGAGGATTGGACATTCGGCAGGGGTGGACGCGGAAATGCGCAGACACTAAAGGAGAACGGTGAAAAACTCGGGTTTGAACCGGTAATTCTCGAAAAAGAAACATATGATGGCCGTAAAATCGGCAGCAGCTGGGTTCGTGAAGAAATTACAGCCGGACATATGGAAACGGTCAATATTCTTCTCGATTATCCGTACAGCATAACGGGAGTTGTCGTACATGGCAACAGAATCGGGCGTACAATAGGATTTCCGACGGCAAACATTGTGCCGGACAAGGATAAAATTCTTCCGCCGTTCGGTGTGTATGCGTCCAAAACGGTAATAGACGGCAAAGAAGAATATTACGGAATCAGTAATATCGGTGTCAAACCTACAATCTCCGATAATAATGCGGTCAATGTCGAGACCAACCTTATCGGATATGACGGAAATCTCTATGGCAGCAGCATTAAAGTGGAGCTGATTCATTTCCAGAGACCCGAAATGAAATTCGAATCGGTTGAGGCGCTTAAAAACCAGCTTGTAAGAGATATAGAATTTTCAAAAACATATTTTATGATATAAAGAGTGCAAGAATATCTTGATTTATATCCGATAATATGTTAATATCGTAAAGTATTAATGCTTAACCGATACTCAGATACAGGACACTCCGACCTGGTTCTTAGTATACGGTGATTATAATCAAGGAGGAATATCACAGATGATATCTAAGGAAAAAAAGACTCAGATTATCGCCGAGTACGGCAGAAAAGAAGGAGATACAGGTTCACCAGAAGTACAGGTAGCCCTTCTTACAGAGAGAATTAAGGAGCTCACAGAACATCTTAAAGTTAACCAGAAAGACCATCATTCAAGAAGAGGTCTTCTTAAAATGGTTGGTAAGAGAAGAGCTTTACTTGAGTACCTCAAGAAGAATGATATTGAAGGATATCGTGAATTGATTGCCCGTCTGGGAATCAGAAAATAGTTTATGGTATGGGCGGAGTTTTCCGCCCATTTTTACCGTGCAAAAGACGGATGGCAGGATGTGCGAGACCACTGACAAATGTACAGACAGCTGTGGATTTGTCAGTTGTTTCGATGTCTTGCCGCCGCATTATAACAAACATGCCGCAAAGGCAGAACAGGAGATACTATGTATAAGAGTTTTAGTATGGAACTTGCCGGAAGAACACTTACGGTAGACATCGACAGAGTTGCAAAGCAGGCTAATGGCGCTGCATTTATGCACTATGGCGATACTGTTGTACTTTCAACCGCAACAGCATCGGAGAAGCCTAGGGACGGAATCGATTTCTTCCCACTCAGCGTTGAATATGAAGAAAAATTATATGCCGTAGGTAAGATACCGGGCGGATTTAATAAGAGAGAGGGAAAGGCTTCAGAGAATGCCATCCTTACATCGCGTGTCATCGACAGACCGATGAGACCTCTTTTCCCTAAGGATTACCGTAATGATGTAACACTTAACAACCTTGTTATGTCAGTTGATCCGGAATGCAGTCCTGAACTTACTGCAATGCTTGGTTCAGCTATTGCCGTTGCAATATCAGATATCCCATTTGACGGTCCTTGCGCAACAACGCAGGTAGGACTTATTGACGGAGAATTCGTGATCAACCCTAACGGTGCGCAGACAGCCGTTTCAGACCTTAAGCTTACCGTTGCATCCACAAGAGAGAAAGTGATCATGATCGAAGCAGGTGCCAATGAAGTACCTGAAGACAAGATGATCGAAGCAATATATAAGGCTCATGAAGTTAACCAGCAGGTTATCGCATTTATTGACAAGATTGTTGCAGAGTGCGGTAAACCGAAGCATGAATATACAAGCTGTGCAATACCTGAAGGCTTATTTGATGCAATTAAAGAAATTGTACCTCCGGCAGAGATGGAAGAGGTAATGTTTGCTCCTGAGAAGCAGGTTCGTGAAGAGAGAATCCGTAACCTTAAGGATTATCTTGCAGAGAATTTTGCAGAGAAGGAAGAATGGCTCCCTCTTATTGATGAAGCTGTATATCAGTATGAGAAGAAAACAGTACGTAAGATGATTCTTAAGGATCACAGAAGACCTGACGGACGTGAGATCACACAGATTCGTCCTCTTGCGGCTGAAGTAGATATAATTCCGAGAGTTCACGGTTCAGCAATGTTTACACGTGGACAGACACAGATCTGTAACGTATGTACTCTTGCACCTCTTTCAGATGCACAGAGAATCGACGGACTTAACGAGCAGGAAACATCCAAGAGATATATGCACCATTATAATTTCCCGGCTTATTCGGTTGGCGAGACCAAGGTTTCAAGAGGACCGGGACGTCGTGAAATCGGACACGGTGCACTTGCAGAGAGAGCTCTTTTACCGGTACTTCCGTCAGAAGAAGAGTTCCCATATGCAATAAGAACAGTTTCTGAGACATTTGAATCCAACGGTTCAACATCAATGGCTTCCACATGTGCATCATGTATGTCACTTATGGCAGCAGGTGTTCCTATCAAGAAAATGGTTGCCGGTATCTCATGCGGACTTGTAACAGGTGAGACCGATGATGATTACATCCTTCTTACAGATATTCAGGGACTTGAAGATTTCTTCGGAGATATGGACTTCAAGGTAACAGGTACCGACGCAGGTATCACAGCAATCCAGATGGATATCAAGATCCACGGACTTACAAGACCTATCGTTGAAGGCGCTATCGCAAGATGCCGTGAAGCAAGAATGTACATTATGGAGAACTGCATGAAGAAAGCTATTGCAGAACCTCGTAAGGAAGTTGGCGCATATGCACCTAAGATTGTACAGATTCAGATTGACCCGGCTAAGATCGGTGATGTTGTAGGACAGAGAGGCAAGACAATTAACGCCATTATCGAAGAGACAGGTGTTAAGATCGATATAACGGATGACGGAGCAGTTTCCGTATGCGGAACAGATAAGGCCGCTATGGATAAGGCTATCAAGTATATCCAGACAATCGTAACAGATTACGAAGAAGGCCTTGTACTTGAAGGTAAAGTCATAAGCATTAAGGAATTCGGCGCATTTATCGAGTTCGCACCGGGCAAAGAAGGAATGGTTCATATTTCCAAGATTTGCAAGGAAAGAATAGATCATGTTGAAGATGTCCTCACACTTGGCGATAAAGTTAAGTGCGTATGTCTCGGCAAGGACAAGATGGGAAGATACAGCTTCAGCATCAAAGACGTTAAAGAAGACTAATGGAGGTGTCATATGTCAGGACATTCAAAATTTGCCAACATTAAACATAAAAAAGAGAAAAATGATGCAGCAAAAGGTAAGATTTTTACCAGATTAGGTAAAGAACTTATGGTTGCCGTTAAAGAGGGCGGCCCGGACCCTAACAATAACAGCAAGTTAAGAGATGTTATTGCTAAGGCTAAATCAAACAATATGCCTAATGATACAATTGACAGAAGTATCAAGAAAGCTGCCGGAGACGCCAATGCGGCTAACTTCACGGCAATCACATATGAAGGATACGGCCCTAACGGAACAGCAATTATCGTTGAGACGCTTACTGATAATAAGAACAGAACAGCTTCTAACGTAAGAAATGCATTTACAAAGGGCAACGGAAATGTAGGTACACCGGGATGCGTATCATTTATGTTTGACAAGAAGGGCCAGATCCTTATCAATAAGGAAGACTGTAAGATGGACGCCGATGAGCTTATGATGCTCGCACTTGATGCTGGCGCAGAAGATGTCAACGACGAGGATGAAGATGAAATCGAAATCATCACAGCTCCGGATGACTGCGGCGCCGTAAGAGAAGCTCTTGAAGCAGCAGGACTTGAACTCGCCCAGGCTGAAGTTACAATGATTCCGCAGACATGGGTTGAACTTACTTCGGAGAACGATATTAAGCAGATGAACAGAATTCTTGATCTGCTTGATGACGATGATGATGTTCAGGCCGTATATCATAACTGGGATATGCCTGAGGATGACGAAGAGGATTAAATCATATTGAATTATGAGAATCGAAGAATTTAAAATGGAACGGGAAAACCTCGTAAAACCGGGGGATACCGTTAAGATAACAGAGGGAGTGCTTCCGTCGAGCTGGTATTATACCATTGTTCCGGCGGTGGCAATGTCCCGTAATTACAAATTCGCCGAACGTATCAAGTCTACCGAGGGTAAGGTACTTGAAATAGAGAAGACTGAACGCGGTAATTATGTTAAGGTGGAATTTGACGAATAATCGGTTTGAATAAAATAATACATCCTAATTTAACTGGGGCATAGAAAACAATATGTTTTTTATTGCCCCTTTATAAGTAAGGAGTAAATCCGGTCCGTGTGGATACCGGTACGTTGATCGAGATATTGAAGAGCGTGTCTGCAATATGTCTTGTTATTTCATCAAAACGGCAGTTAATGCTGTCAAAAGGCATAATGCCCGGTTCCGTACATAGATTACAGCCGCATCCGGTTATGCGGACATCCGGTAATGCAATGGCATTTGATGCTCCGAGCGCGAGCATATCATTGGAACAGAATATGGCATCCGGTGTTTTGTCCTGCTCATTGAGCAGTTTAATATATTTATAAGAATCTGCAATTCCGCCGGAACACAGATGCATATATTCGGCCGGCGGTTCAATTCCGGCACCTGCGCAGGCAAGCTTGAAGCCGTCAAGCATCTCAAGGCAGAATTCCGACATTGATGAGAAAAGAAAAGCCGGAGAGGCAGCACCTGATTTGAGTGCATTACTTACAAGTGCCGAGAAAGTATCTTTAATGTCACATATGACATTTATAAAACCCGGTGTATCTTTGTATGAATTTATCATTATAACCGGTGGCAATGAGTCGTTTTTGAAATTTAACAAAGTATCTGCGGCAGAAGAAGGCAGATATGTATTATCACAGACAATGGCATAAACATGTTTTGAACGCATAAAGTCAACAGCAGGCTTAAGATCGTTCTGGCTTCCGTCGGATACCCACAGATACGGGGTTATGCCACGACTGTTCAAAATATTTACAAGAGTACTTATCATATTGAATCCATTGTATTGAACAGAGTCGGAATATATAATTCCGATGCTTTGCGATGAATGATGTTTCTGCCTGCTGTATCCGGTAAGGCGGATGGCATCCATAACTTTCCGGCGCGTGGATTCGCTTACTTTCGGGCTGTTGTTAAGTACACGGGATACGGTTGCAATCGATACACCCGTCATATCAGAAATATCATAAATATTCATTGGCGGCCTCCTTTATGCCGCTATTATATAATAAATACAAAAATTGCTCAAGAAAAATCATAAACAGGTATAATTTTTTGACGGACAGGTTCCGATACATAAGATAAAGCTGTAATTATGTCTTTTTGGAGGATAATATGAAATTCAGAAAATTCCTTAAAAATCATTGGAAAGCAGTAGCTGCTGTTTTCGCAATAATAGTTGCGACTACAATAGGAGTAGTTATGGTAAGGGCTGCAACGGTAATTTTATCCGTTGATACCCCGGCCATTAATTTTAAATCCGATTCGGAAGCGGTTACTGTCAATGCTACGGTCAGCATTTTGAATGCATCAGCGACGAACGGTACTTTTACGTGGAGTTCGGCCGATAATCTCGTGGCAAGTGTCAGCAATATCGAAGGCGTGGGTACGGTTAAGGCTGTTGCGGCAGGCAAGACCAAGCTTACGGTTGGATATCTGCTTGAGGAAGATTATGTATATAAAGAGATACCGGTAACGGTCCCACTTACGGTGGCTTATGATTCCGTTGCGGGAATCATGCAACCGGGTAACGATGGCAATGTGACATGTAATGCGGCCACATCCAAGTATGTTGAATGGTCATCGTCCAACAGTAACATTGCCACTGTAACGGGTAATGGCAACGCAGCCACAATTAAGGCTATAAGCGGTGGTACGACTACAATCACTGCGGCAATACCTGCGGATGGTCTTCAATATTCTTTTAATGTAACAGTTGGTGTTACTATCGATGAAGATTCTATTGAAGTCGGTCAGGGACAGAGTGTTGCGCTTACTACCAACAGTAATTCAGTTTCGGATGTATATTGGTGGTCGGCAGATGAGAATGTTGCTACTGTAAGCAACGGAGTTGTATACGGTGTGTATGCAGGTTCCACCACGGTATATGCCAGCTGTCTTGACCATAATCCTAATAATAATGCAGGTGATTCGGTAACAGTAACGGTACCGTATGTTGTTAACACACCTGAGACAACAGTCCTTGTCGGAGACCAGATTGCAATCTCAACAACAGCCAATCCGTCCGAGGTTAATTTTGCATCAAGCAATAATAATATAGTTTCATATGATTCCAAGACAGGAATGTTTACAGCGAACAGCACCGGAACGGCAGATGTGACGGTGACATGGAACGGACATGTGGAAACGATAACGATTACCGTTATTGACGGATTTTCACTTTCCAATACATCAATGTCTCTTAATATAGGAACAAAGGGAAGCGTTACAGCTATGGTTTCCAATACTGAGCAGCCTGTTCACTGGAAATTATCGGACAGCGACATGGCTTTGCTCGAAATATCGGAAGACGGCCTTACAGCAACGGTTACAGCGCTTAAGACCGGAGACAACGGATATGTAACACTTATAGCAACGCAGGAGATTGATGGAATCGTCAAGACTGCTGAATGTAAAGTTTACATACTTAATCCTGTAAATAATCTTACACTTATGTATAATGGTAAAGAAATTAAAGATATGATATCCATCCAGAAAGGAACGGAGTTGTATATTACAGCATATCTTAACTTCGGTGAGACAGTTGTTCCGGATAACACCAAGCTCAGCTGGGTATCATCAGATCCGTCAATCATATCGGTTGTACCATATACCAAGGAAGGCCAGCAGCAGTTAGGACTTGTAACAGCTCTTAACGGCGGTAAAGCTACAATAACGGTAGTTTCGGAAGACGGCCTTTACATTGCAACGGCAGATTTCTATGTAACGGAAGGAGTAACAAGCATAACACTTGATAACACAAGTGTTACGGCACAGATGGCGTTGCAGAAGTTCCAGCTTACAGCTACGGTTCTTCCGGCGTCGGCAGGTGTTGATACATCCGTGACATGGGCATCATTGGATCCGTCGGTTGTTACGGTTGACCAGAACGGTCTTGTAACATTTGTTGGACCTGGTGAGACATATGTAAGCGTAACTTCCAATGCAGACAGCTCCAAAGTCGCATATTGTAAATTCCTTATAACCCAGCAGGTTGAAGGCATTAAGATGGATTATGACAGGCTTACGCTTAATGTAGGTGACCAGTCGAGACTTACGGCGTTAATTACCCCGGATAATGCCACAAATAAAAATGTTAAATGGTCGTCATCCAATGAAGCGGTTGTGACCGTTGATTCAACAGGTATGCTCAATGCTGTGGGAAGCGGCAGTGCCACAATCATCGTCCAGACTGAGGATGGCGGATATATTGATATGACTAATGTTACGGTTCTTCAGCCGGTAACTTCAATCAAACTTTCCGAAACCGAATTATCGGTTAAGAAAGGAACCGTACTCTGGCTCAGCGCAGAGGTGCTTCCTGATACAGCTGACAATAAGAAAGTAACATGGAGTTCGTCGGATACATCACTTGCAACGGTTGACCAGACCGGTAAAGTTACCACACTTGCGGTAGGTACGGTAACCATTTCGTGCGTGAGTGAGGATAACGGAACGGTTGCATATTGTATTATAGAAATAACAGAGCCGGTAACAGGACTTACGCTTAATACATATTATCAGGAAATGGTAACCGGAACAAAATTTGTAATAGTACCTACAGTACTTCCGAATGATGCACCTGATAAATCGGTAACATTTATGTCGAGCGATCCTACAATAGCTACAGTTGATGAGAACGGCGTTGTATCGGCGCTTGTCGGAGGCGAATGTCAGATAGTCGTTACGACCAATGAAAGCGGACTCAAGGCCACATGTACAATTAAAGTTAAAGAGTATGTAGAGAGTATTAAGATTTCAGGTAACCCGAAGAATCTTAATGTGAATAATTCGGTAAATCTCAAAGTGACCGTTGGTAAAGAGACTGCATCCAATAAAGCGGTTGTATGGCGAAGCAGCAATACATCGATAGCAACTGTGGATCAGAGCGGTAAGGTTACGGGCGTTAAGCCGGGTAATGTTGTTATAACCGCAACAGCGGCAGATGGCGGCGGAGTAAGTGATTCGGTTGTAATAAGAGTCATTAATCCTGTTACATCGATATCATTAAGCAAGTCAAAGATTACCATATATGTCGGAGATACATATAATTTACAGGCAACGATAACACCGCCTAATGCATCTATCAAGAACCTTGTATGGACATCGGACGATGAAAGCGTAGCTAAAGTATATTCTGATGGCGATGTGGTAGGTGTAACTCCGGGAAGAACCGTAGTACATGCTACATCAACGGATGGTAATAAAGTTGTTGCTAACTGTACCGTTATTGTAAAGGAAATAATCAAGGCATCATCAATTTCCGTTAACTCATCGGAAATCACGATGTTAAAGGGCAAGACAAGACAGCTTACTGCAAGATTATATCCTACCAATACGAATGAGTATGTCAAGTGGGTATCATCTGATACATCTGTTGTAACAGTTGATGCAAATGGAAATATTATTACGGTTGGAGCCGGAACGTGTGAAGTTACGGCATACAGCTCAGCCGGAACTGTTCAGGATACATGTACAATACATTCAATGGCAATGCATTATACAGATATTAAGATAGAACAGTATGATACATTTAACCTTTATGTTGACGGAGCTCCGTCAGCGGTATCATGGAGAACATCGAACCCGAGAATTGCAACGATCGATCAGAACGGTCTGGTAACGGGACGTATGCCTGGCGAATGTGTAATAAGCGGAACAGTCGATGGAAAGACAGTTACATGCTATGTTAAAGTAATGGCCGTTGATCCGGGTAAGTTTATTAACAGAAAAAAGTAATATAATAAAAACGAAAGGCATTGCGGTTTGTTGACTGCAATGCCTTTTTTGATTCCGTAAACAAAAACGAAGCGCCAAAGATTAACTTTGGCGCTTCCAGCTTTTAAATATGAGGGGGGAGATAGAAAGTTATACTTCACTATCCATTTATTAATCTAGTATATGAATGTGACGGCTATGTGAAAAAAACAAAAAAATTTAACAATTTTGTAACAATTTCACTCAGAGTGAATTCCGTAACAAAAACTTAATATTTGGATTTATTGATTTTGGGTTATGAATGTGGTATAGTGTGAATGTATGTTACATAAGGAGAGGTTATTATGAGAGATGATTTTGATTTAGAAGATGAACTTGCCAAATCAATAGCAAGTATTGTGGATGAAGAGACAGCCGATGCACAGGCATATGTTAATAAGAGTACACCCGAAGCAGGTGATACACCGGATGAAGAAGAGAAGATATATGATGATGAGCCGGATGACGATTCCGATAAGCCGGATAAGAAGAAGGTTATTATTATAGTGGCATCCGTTGTAGCGGCGGTTCTTGTTATAGGAATAACGGCATTTCTTGTAGTCAGGGCTGCTTTTAATAAGAGCAAGGACAACTACGGATATTATAATGAACTTGGATATAAGGCATATGATGATAAAGATTACGATACTGCCATAACTGATTTTGAGAAAGCACTTACCTATGATGAGGGCAAGGGCGACAGTGATACCAATATTAATATGATGCTTTATCTTTATGAGTGTTATAAGAAGACTTCCCAGGATGATAAGGCAGAAGCGATATTGCTTGATGTACTTGACCGCGACAGTAAGAATGAGAATGCATTTTACAATCTGATGTCGGTATATCTGGATAGTAAAGATTATACTAAGCTCGGAGATTTATATGAAAAAGCAGCCAATACCGGAGATGATGACATTATAGCATTGTTTAAGAAGTATGTACCGCAGGATCCTGTGGCAACACCGGATGAAGGGGATTACAATGATGACCAGAAAGTATTCCTTTCAGCAGATGATGAAAGTAAGATATATTACACAATCGACGGATCGGATCCTAAAGATAATGCACAGGTTTTTTCCAACAGAATAGAGCTTAAAGAGGGCCAGACCACTATTAAATTCTATGCGGTCAATGACTACGGAATCAAGAGTGATGTTGTCACCAAGACATACAATATCCAGTATTCAGGCCCGACAGCGCCGGAAATAACACCTTCTGATACAACAATTTCACAGTCATCCAAGGTTATGGTTACTGTAACGGGTATTGCATCGGGCAGCAAGGCATATTATACACTTGACGGAACGACACCTACAACCGACAGCACGGAGTACAGCAAGCCTTTTGAACTTCCGGCAGGAACTACTGTGGTTACGGTTATGGTTGTTGACGGGCACGGAAAGACCAGTATGGCGTCCAAGACATATAAGGTAACGTATGAATCCAAATATACTCAGACAGAGGCGGAGGATTTCATATGGAGTGCGTTGATAGATAAGAAGATCGTCAATAAGAAACATGTTGATAAAGATGATAATAACTGTTCAATGGATTATTATTCATTAAAGACGGTCGATGATAAGCAGATATATATGTTTTATTATAATATCGGACATGATGCACAGGATTACTGGTACGGCGCTGATGCCAATACGGGTGATGTATATAAGGTAACAGGTTCAAAAGGAAATTATAAGCTGTCGTCAGTTAAATAAGATTATCTTAGCGTGAAACTTTTATCGGTTTCACGCTATTTTTTTACAATTTTCCAGTATATTTGTATTGCATTACTTGATTTGATTGTATAAAATGGTAAATAGATAAATATAGGAGGTGCTTTATGTACAAGATACTTAAGGCTGAGTTTCTGGCCGATAATATTTTCCTTATGGAAATAGAAGCTCCGCGTGTGGCTAAATCATGCGAGCCGGGCCAGTTTATTATTGCTAAGATTGACGAGAATGGTGAGCGTATTCCGCTTACAATTTCTGACTACGACAGAGAAAGAGGAATGGTGCAGATAGTTGTTCAGATTATCGGAGCATCCACCAAGAAAATGTCCGAACTTAAGACCGGAGATTATCTTGAGGATTTTGTCGGACCTCTTGGATGCCCATCGGATCTCGTTACAGATGATATTGAAGATGTTAAGAAGAAAAAGATTCTTTTTGTTGCAGGTGGTCTCGGAACAGCTCCGGTTTACCCGCAGGTTAAATGGCTTCATGAACACGGTATTGCCGCCGATGTTATTGTCGGAGCCAAGACAAAGGATCTTGTTATTCTTGAGAAAGAGATGCAGGAAGTTGCCGGCAATCTCTATATAACGACCGATGACGGAAGTTACGGCAGAGGCGGAATGGTAACAGATACCATTAAATACCTTGTAAATGACCTTGGTAAAAAATATGACCATTGCGTAGCTATCGGACCTATGATCATGATGAAGTTTGTATGTCTCCTTACTAAGGAACTCGGCATACATACGATTGTCAGCGTTAACCCTATTATGGTTGACGGAACAGGTATGTGTGGCGCATGCCGTGTACAGGTCGGTAATGAAGTTAAGTTCGCATGTGTTGACGGACCTGAATTTGACGGACATCTTGTTGATTTCGACCAGGCTATGAAGAGACAGCAGATGTATAAGACACAGGAAGGCCGTGCAATGCTGGCACTCACAGAGGGTGCAACCCACAAGAACGGCGGATGCGGCTGCGGAGGTGACAAATAATGGATGTTATGAAGAGAGTGCCTGTAAGAGAACAGGATCCGAAAGTAAGAGCGACTAATTTTGAAGAGGTCTGCCTTGGATATAATGAGAAAGAGGCTATGGAAGAGGCTTCCAGATGTCTTAACTGTAAGAATGCAATGTGTATGAAGGGATGCCCGGTTTCTATCAATATTCCGGCATTCATACATGAAGTTAAGGAAGGCAATTTTGCTGAGGCTTATAAGATTATCAGCCAGTCATCAGCGCTTCCTGCTGTGTGCGGCCGTGTTTGCCCGCAGGAATCACAGTGCGAAGGTAAGTGTATCAGAGGAATCAAGGGTGAGCCTGTATCAATAGGTAAGCTTGAGAGATTCGTTGCTGACTGGGCAAGAGAGAACGGAATTACACCGGAACCGGCCAAAGAGAAGAAGAACAAGAAGGTTGCTGTAATCGGTTCAGGTCCTTCAGGACTTACATGTGCCGGAGACCTTGCCAAGCTTGGTTATGACGTTACTATTTTTGAAGCATTACACAAAGCCGGCGGAGTTCTTGTATACGGAATTCCTGAGTTCCGTCTTCCGAAGGACAAGGTAGTTCAGGCAGAAGTTGAGAATGTTAAGAAGCTCGGCGTTAAAATAGAGACCAACGTTGTTGTCGGTAAGGCTGTCAAGATTGATGACCTTCAGGAAGAGGGCTTTGAAGCCGTATTTATCGGTTCAGGTGCAGGTCTTCCTAGATTTATGGGAATACCGGGAGAGAATGCCAACGGAGTATTCTCCGCTAACGAGTACCTTACAAGAAATAACCTCATGAAAGCATTTGAGGATGGTTATGATACACCTATTGCAGCAGGAACTAAGGTCGCTGTTGTCGGTGGTGGTAACGTTGCAATGGATGCTGCAAGAACAGCATTGAGACTCGGAGCAGAGGTTCATATCATTTACAGAAGAAGTGAGGAAGAACTTCCTGCCAGAGTTGAGGAAGTACATCACGCTAAGGAAGAGGGCATTATTTTTGACCTTCTTACCAATCCTACAGAGATTCTTGTTGATGACAAGGGCTGGGTTAAGGGAATTAAGTGCGTGAGAATGGAACTTGGCGAGCCTGATGCATCAGGCAGAAGAAGCCCTGTAGAAATTCCGGGTTCTGAATTTGAAATGGATCTTGACACAGTTATCATGTCACTCGGTACATCACCGAACCCGCTTATATCATCGACCACCAAAGGTCTTGAAATCAATAAGCGTAAGTGTATCGTTGCTGATGAGACAACCGGACAGACATCGAAGATCGGTGTATTTGCCGGTGGTGATGCCGTAACGGGCGCTGCTACGGTTATTCTTGCAATGGGAGCAGGAAAAGCAGCAGCAAAAGGTATTGATGAGTATTTAAGCGCTAAGAATTAATCAGCGCATATTATCCGGCGTGCCGTAAGGCATGCCGGGATAAATTATATTATTGGTTGAGTGAGGATTACACAATTGATTTTACTTGAGATGGAGATAGATGCAGCCACTATTCAGGTCAACGTATATCTGCTCATAGTCCTTGTCGGACTTATATTAGTGCTTGCAGCCTATTCATTGTGGATGGGAAAGAGGAATACCCAGAAGTTAATTAACGAACATATTAACGTCGATCCGGTATCGGGTTACGGTAATTTCGCCAAATTTATTGAAGACGCCAAAATAATGCTTAAATATAAGGATGTCAATTACGTTATCGGTGTAATAGACATAAGTAATTTTAAAGCGATCAATGATTATTACGGACGTAACCAGGGTGATAAAATACTTAAATCTGTAGCAGACAGGATTCATGATATTATTCTGCCGGACGGCATTTTTACAAGAATGTTTGCGGACAGATTTGTTTTTATGATTAATTTTCTTGATATAAACAGTCTGAAATATATTATTGAGACATATCTGGAAGATATTGAATTTGAAATCGAGGAACTTAAAGAAGTTATTAAAATAAATTGCAACTGTGGTATGTATATCGTCGAGGATTACGGTGAGGATGTCAATATGATGATTGACAAAGCGGCTATAGCAAGTAAGCTTTCCAAGAAATCCATATCCAAGATGGTAACTATTCTGGACAATAATATTAACTATGATATTGCCAGAAAACAGAAGCTTACATATAAGATGAACAAGGCGCTGAACAATCATGAATTTGTTCCATATATCCAGCCTAAGGTAAGTTTCAGGGATGGACATATCGTCGGCGGCGAGGCGCTTGTGCGCTGGATGTCACCGGAGGACGGAATGATTGCACCGAATGATTTTATCCCGCTTTTCGAGCAGAACGGATTCGTCAATAAGGTCGATTTCTATATGCTTGAGCGTATCTGTGCCATGATCAAAAAGCGCAGCGAGTGGGGCAGATATACCGTGCCTATTTCGGTAAACCAGTCAAGAATGCATGTGTATGATGCGGTTTATATCAATAAGCTTATCAATACTTTTGATAAATACGGCATCAATAAAAATAATATCGTATTTGAGCTGACAGAGAGTGCATTTACGGAGAATACGGATGATATGATAGAACTGATCAGGCGAATGTCAAAGCTTGGTTATAATATATCGATGGATGATTTCGGTTGTGGATATTCTTCACTTAATATGCTTAATCTGCTTCCGATTAACGAGCTTAAGTTGGATAAGCAGTTTCTTGACGATGAGTCGGACAAGAGCAGATATATTATTAAATCAATCGTAAATCTGGCACACGGACTCGGTATACAGATAGTGTGCGAAGGCGTTGAGACCGCGGAACAGGTTGAATTCCTTACCAATATCGGCTGTGATATTGCGCAGGGTTATTATTACGCCAAACCTATGCCGATGAACGAGTTCGAGAAATTACTTGATGGAGATGCGTGTCTGCTGCGATGAAAATTTCAATTATTTGTGTTGGTAAAATCAAAGAAAAATTCTATTCACAGGCTGTGGATGAATATATGAAAAGGCTTACAAGATACTGTAAGCCTTTTGTTGTTGAACTGGCTGATGAAAAGACCCCGGAGGGCTGTTCGCAGACTGTGTGTGACCAGATTAAGGCCAAAGAGGGTGAGCGCATACTCGGTGCGCTTAAGGGTGACGAATATGTAATTTCGCTTGCAATAGAAGGTAAAAAATTAAATTCCGAGCAGCTGGCCGGAATGATAGATAAACTGGGCATCGGCGGAACAAGTCATATTGCTTTTATAATCGGAGGCTCGCTCGGACTTGACCCGCGTGTATTAAAACGAAGCGATATGCTGCTTAGTTTTTCCGACATGACTTTTCCACACCAGCTTATGAGAGTCATACTGCTTGAACAGGTGTACAGAAGTTACAGGATAATAAACGGAGAACCATACCATAAATGAAGATGAAATTCGTGCAATATTATTGTATTATGGCTTCAAAAAGTTGAACATAGGTACAAATATACTGTATATAATATTGAAGAAATGCACATAGTGTAATGTATAATAATAGTAGCAAAATAGCAATTAACGGTTTATGTAATAAATGCTCAAAATATAGTACGATGATTGTGGAGGTGATATGAAATGATTTTTTCACAAAAACTACAATTAATTCGTAAGAATAAAGGTTTGACCCAGGAGGAACTGGCGGGAAAACTGGATGTATCCAGACAGGCTGTAGCGAAGTGGGAGTCCGGATACGTATATCCTGATATTAGTAACCTTATTAAAATCAGTGAATTATTCAATGTTACAGTCGATTATTTAGTAAAAGACCAAGAATGTGCTGTCAGTTGTTTCGATGATAGTGGAACGGACATCAATAGACTTATCGAATTTCGCTTAGAAGCAAATGCTAATACATATGCTGCTCATATGAATGAGACAGATTCAACGCGATTGGATTCTCATGATTTCTCATATAGCAATGGTTCTTATGTGTATCATGATACATACGTTGGTGGGGAACAGTTTGCCGGTGAAGAAGCTATATGGCATGAAGGTAAATCACAGTATGCAATGAACTACATGGGACGTGTTTTGAATCAGAAATTCAGTGGCGACTTTTTAAAGGAAGCTCTTCGCAAAGCCGATAAAAAAATGCCATTTAGAGGACCGGAGTATTATCAATCAGGACAATATACCTATAAGTGTAATGTAGTTGGAGATTTTTCCTGGTTTCAAGATTATGAAGAAATTTTTTGTGAGAATGTCAAGGTATACGAATGTTATTTTCACGGTGGAATAATGAAGTGATTCCGGAAAATTGGAAGTATGGCTGTAATAGCGGTCATGCGATGGCGTAAAAATATATAAAATAGTTTAGTAAAGGTACGTTTGAAAAAATAATGATGAAATACGATTGTGGATTTGAAAAAGAAAATAATTGGTTTAGATATATCATCCAATCTTGTGCATGGAGTAGAATATATGAAATTGAAGATAGCATTTTTGCAATTAATTCCCGGTGCAAACATAGAAGACAACATTGAAAAGGGAATAAAAGCGTGCCGCAAAGCCAAGGCGGAGGGCGCGGATATAGCGTTGTTTCCCGAAATGTGGAGTAGCGGATATGTTTTTCTTCATAACGGAGAGTGGCTGGAGCAAAACTCTGTTTCATTGGAAAGTGAGTATGTAAAGCGTTTTTCGGAGCTCGCCGCCGAACTGGATATGGCGATAGCGGTAACATTATTAGAAAAACATGAGCCAAAGCCCAGAAACACAGTTTGTCTGTTTGACAGACACGGAAAGCTGGTATATCGTTATTCAAAGGTACATATTTGTGATTTTGGAGAGGATGATGACGAAGGTGTACTTGATGCCGGAGACAATTTTTATGTTGAGGAGCTGGATACCAAGGAGGGCATGATCAAAGTCGGTTCGATGATTTGTTATGACAGGGAATTTCCTGAAGCCGCCAGAATCCTGATGCTTAAAGGCGCGGAGTTCATTCTTGTTCCGAATGCCTGCACGATGGAAATAAACAGGTTGTCCCAGCTTCGTGGCCGGACTTATGAGAATATGGTGGCGATTGCTACCTGTAATTATCCGGCATCATATCGCGGTTGTAATGGACATTCAACGTTATTTGACGGAGTTATATATGATACAGAGACAGGCGCTCCCCGCGATATGCTTGTGAGCGAAACAGGAGACAAAGAGGGCGTGTTTGTGGCTGAACTGGATGTGGATATGTTACGCAAGTACAGGAACCGTGAAATAGGAGGTCTTAGAAACAGAAGACCGGAATTATACAGTCTTATTGCCGAAAATATGGATGTTTGATTTACATTTGAAGAATTAAGAAAACCGGCTGCTGTTTGTGTTTCATGTATTTTGTTCAATCAAGATTTGGAGGTATATTCTATGTGGTTTTGGTGGTTTATGTTAATATGTGATTTATTAATTCCAATTGTTATGGTTGTTTGTGGAAGAATGATGTGGAAACATTGTCCAAAACATATAAATGGTATGTTGGGTTACAGAACAACTCGTTCAATGAAAAATATGGATACATGGAAATTTGCTCACGACTATTGTGGGAAACTTTGGTGGAAAATAGGATGGTTAATGATTATACCATCTGCTCTGATGCATATTCCGTTATATCATAGTGATGAAAAAACGATTGGGGTTGCAGGTGGAATTCTTGTAACAATTCAATGTATTATTTTGATTGTATCAATTTATCCGACAGAGAAAGCTTTGCAAAAACATTTTAATGATGACGGAACATGTAGATAACTTTGGATTTGCAGGGATGATTGAAAAACAGAATACATGTTTGACATAGATGCGGTTAAATGCTATTATAATGATAAAGAAGGCGCTACCGATAGACGGTTAGCCTGATATATTGTTAGTTACAAAAATAACCGCCAAAGTTTACCAGACCAGGGCGGTTATTTGTATGTCTTGGAATCATGTTTTCCATGCATGTAACCAAGACTGTAAAAAGTCGCACACAGTGCAAGTACTGCAATTAGGTCACTAATGGTCAACATAAGTACAAACCTCCTCAAAAGATTTCCTGAAAGGATTTCTATGTAAACAGAGCTATAACTCTCTGGAGAAGGCTAACCGCCTACCGAATAGGGTAGTACCAAAAATATTATACCAAACATATGTTCTAAAATCAAGGCTGCAATAAGAATAAATCAGAAGTTGTAAAGGAACGATTGAAATGAAAATAGTGGATGGTAAAGATTATCTGTCGGAAGTAAAAGAACTCATTCGGGAATATTCAAAGCGTTTGGGCCGGGATTTATCTTTCCAAAATATTGAAGATGAGTTAAAAGACCCGTCTAATAAATATACTGCCCCAGAGGGAGAAATTTTGGTAGCCATAGATGGAGAAAAAGTTCTGGGTATGGTAGCGTATCATCGACATTCTGATATGCGCTGCGAAATGAAACGGTTGTATGTTCGCCAGACAGCAAGAGGAATGCACTTAGGGGATACACTTGTAAACGAAATACTTGCCCACGCCAAAAAAAGCGGGCTACCAAGAAATCGTGTTGGATACGATAGTTCCTCTGAAAGCCGCCATCTCCTTGTACAAAAACACGGATTTGAGGAATGTGAAGCCTATTATTATAACCCTATGGATGATGTGATTTATATGCGTAAAACATTATAAGATATATCCGTTGAGAGTCACACACATGTAACGACTTCCGGTTTTACGGAGGACAAACGACGAACAGAACAATTTCCCTAATAGGATCGGCAATTACATAACGGAAACAGGTAGAAATAGTGCAATTTCTGCATAATATTCTACAAGAAATATGTGAAAATATAGCGTATTATTGACAGTATATGTTATATTAGTATTTAAGGAGCAGAATATGGCAGTTGAGAAAAAGACACTGACACAGTTATCTGTGCCAATATGTTTGGAAACATTATTATATATGCTTTCGGGCATGGTCGATACACTTATGTTATCGTCTGTAAGCGACCAGGCTGTTGGAGCAGTGGGAACGGCAAATACATACATAGGTGTTTTTATCATAATGTTTGGTGTAATATCATCAGGTATGGTTGCGGTTATGTCACAGAATATCGGAGCGGGAAGGCTGGGAATTGCATATCAGGCCAGACAGCTGGGACTTATATTTAATGCTTCGATAGGCATAGTGATGTCTGTTATTCTTGCTTTTTTTTCCGGCGGAATACTCAGAATAGTAAGCATTGCTCCGGCTTTACTTGCGCCGGCTGAAACATACCTTAAAATCGTTGGAGGAGCATGCTTTTTAAATGCGCTTATTCCTATTTTCTCCAGCTATCTCAGGGTGTTTGGATATACAAAACATTCATTGATAGGTACGATTGCAGGAAATGTCATCAATATAATACTCAATTCGATATTCCTGTTTGTTTTTAAATGGGGCGTAATGGGAGTTGCCGTTGCTACGGTTATTTCAAGGGTTGTGAACCTTATCATTGTAGCAGTAATGGGAGCTGTACTTATAAAAGCGAAGAAGAATCCTGAACGTATTTCAACGCGAAAAATTCTTGCGCAGATTGTTAAGATAGGATTCCCTTCTGCACTGGAAACAGCACTTTATAATGTGGCAATGACACTTGTTGTGCGTTTTATGAATCAGATGGATTCGGATGGAATGAATGTTACGGCACGTTCTTATACCATACAGATAGCCAATTTTTCATACTGTGTAGGAGCCGCACTTGCTCAGGCCAATGCTATTATGACCGGCTGGAGAATCGGAGCCGGAGAATATGAAGAATGTGACAAGGGAACAAGAAAAGCGGTGTTTTATGGACTGATAACAGCAACCTGCTTTTCTGTGACATTTGCATTATCCGGACGTTTTATAGTCCATATATTTACAGATAATACACAGATGGTAGCTCTTGTGGTAAAACTTCTGGTAGTAGATATATTCCTTGAATTCGGAAGGGTGACTAATCTTGTGTACGGCCAGGCATTGAAGACCAGCGGAGATGCACTTTTCCCGGTTGTAATGGGTGCAATATTTATGTATCTGTTTGCAGTCGGCGGAACGTATCTGCTGGGAATAAATATGGGGCTCCAGGCAATAGGAGCATATATTGCAATGGCAGCCGATGAGTGTGCGAGAGCTGTAGGAATGGTGCTCAGATGGAAAAGCGGAAAATGGAAAAGTAAGAGCCTTGTATAGTTGCAGGAGGGATTATGTATCTTGATTTAAAGGAAAATAAACCACATGGTACCAAGGATGATCCGTTCAGTACGTATCATATATGGAATAACGGCAGACCTTTTCAGATACCGGTACATTGGCATGATGAACTCGAAATTATATATGTGAAAAGCGGTCTTTTGACTGTAAGCATATCAGGAGAGAGCTATACCGGGAAATCAGGTGAGGCGTTTGTTGTGTCACCGGGCAGCCTGCATTTTATGGGAACGCAGAACGGTAATGTGGAGTATTTTACTTTTCTTTTTCCGTTAAAATACATATCTTTTCGCACAGATGATACGCTGGATGATAAATTGCTCGAACCATTAAGCAGCGGGCATCTGATGATAAAACCCAGGATAGGGGATGTGGCAAAAGAGCTGTGTGGGCAGTTGATTGAAATAAATGAAAGTGAATCGAAAATCACAGCCCAGATAAAGACAAAAATAATTCTTCTTCAATTCATCCTTGAAATGTGGAACAAAGAATATATAATCGAAAATGACATAAGCGGCAGAAATACTGTAGAAAAAGAAATGCTTTCATATATTCAACAGAATTTTTCCGGAAAGATATCTTTAAAGGAATTTGGGGAAAGGTTTCATCTTTCGGAAAAATATATATCGCGATATTTTAAAGAGCATTTCCATATTACGCTGTCGCAGTATGTTGCTTATTTGCGGCTGGAGCATGCAAAACAGCTGCTACAGGACACGGATATCCCGGTTACGGAGATAGCGATGCAGAGCGGATATCAGAATGTAAGCTATTTTATCAGAAGTTTTAAGGAAACATATGGGGTGTCACCATTGAAATACAGAAAAATACGCTAACCGGAGGAAATGAACAGATGTTGAAAACATCACGCGGAAAAATAACGCTTTTGGTTTTATTGTTTGTCCTTTTGCTTATTATCGGTGGATTTTTATTTTTTATAAAAGATAATAAATCAAAAAAGCCAGAGAAAAAAGATTATGGAGTTTTCCTGAATGCGGATGACTCATCGTTGGAAAGGTTCAAAGAATATGATACAATTGTGATTGATGCACAGTATTTTACCCGGAAAGATATCGGGATTCTGCATGAAAATGAAGTAACCGTATATACCTACCTTAATATTGGCTCAATCGAGAATTTCAGGGAATATTATGCGGATTATGAGAAACTGGCACTCGGTGATTATGAGAATTGGGAAGAAGAGAAATGGATGGATGTATCCAGTCCGGACTGGCAGAAGTTTATAGGAAGCCTTGCCCGTGAATTATATGAAAAAGGTGTTGATGGTTTTTTCATTGATAATTGTGACGTGTATTATTATGCTACCACGGCAAGTATATTTGATGGACTTACTGTTATTCTGCAAGATGTTATGTCACTCGGAAAAGAAGTTATAATCAATGGCGGCGATGTTTATGTAACGGAATATAGGGAACGTTATGGGACTGCTAAAGATATTATGACCGGTGTGAACCAGGAGTCGGTATGGAGCGGTATTGATTTTGATAAGGGAACCTTTTATGAGCAGAATAAGGACGATAGAGATTATTTCTGCGAATATGTGGAATCGTGTAAGGCAGACGGTGCAGAAGTGTATCTGTTGGAATATACAACAGACAGTAAGCTGATTCAGAAAATAGAGGAGTATTGTAAAAAACATGATTTCCGATTTTATATTTCAAATTCACTTGAATTGGAGGTTAGCAGAGATGACTGAAAGAGAAAAAATGATAAGTGGAGAGTTATATGATTCATCAGATAAAGAATTGGAACAATTACGCCTGAATGCGCGTAAATTAGCAAGAAAATATAATTTGACGGATGAAGATTGCGCAGAAGAGCAAACAAGGATATTGAGAGAATTATTGTCGGAAACAGAGGAGCTTCCGTATTTGCAGGCACCTGTTTATTTTGATTATGGATGTAATACGTTCTTTGGAAAGAGCTGCTTTGCTAATTTTAATTTTACCTGCTTAGACGTGGGTGAAATACATATAGGAGATAACGTATTGATTGGTCCAAATGTTACATTGGCAACTCCTATGCATCCGTTATTACCTGAAGAACGTAATATACGAAAAAGAGAAGATGGCAGTTTTTATAATCTTGAGTATGCGAAACCAATAACCATAAAAGATAATTGCTGGCTGGCATCTAATGTGGTTGTTTGTGGCGGCGTTACCATAGGAGAAGGGTGCGTAATTGGTGCAGGAAGTGTTGTGACAAGAGATATACCACCATATAGTCTGGCAGCCGGAAATCCATGCCGGGTTATTCGCAAAATAACTGAAGAAGATCATATGTATGGCTTATCGGGTGAATAAAATAAAAGAAGTATTGAAAACCGTGCAGTAACTGGGATATAATGTATTTGAGTGTACAGAGATTCTTTCGTTTTGGGCGATGTTACATTTAGTGCTGTAAATTATACCATTGTGTGCATAAAGGGGCTTATGACTTTCCTCAATCGTACTGTATTAGGAGAGGCAGAGAGGTATGACACTGGAAGAAAGAATTGAGAAAATTAAAGATTTACGCCCTATTGATGATGTATTTTTTGAAGTATTGGCACAAGACAAAGAGGTTTGTGAAGAAATGCTGCGGACAATCATGGAAGATGATTTATTGACAGTCTCGGATGTTACTGTCCAGAGCAGTGAACGGAACTTGTATGGACGTTCAGTAAGACTGGACGCATTGTGTACATTAGGAAATGGCACATTATGCAATATAGAAGTACAGCGTTCTAACAATGATGACCATTTACGCAGAGTAAGATATAATGCATCTGTGATCACGGCCAAAGAGACTGACATAGGAATCCGTTTTGGAAATATTCCGGAAGTTTATGTTATTTACATTTCTGAATTTGATTTCCTTAAGGGCGGCAGAACAATATACCATATCGAAAAAGTCATTAAAGAAACAGGGACTTTTGTTGACGACGGATTTCACGAAATATTTGTTAATACATCGGTAAATGATGGAACAAATATTTCTGCTCTCATGAGATGCATGATGCAGAAAGAAGTGAATGATTCCCATTTCCCTAAATTAGTCAATCGCGTAAAATTCTTAAAAACAAGTGAAGGAGGAAAAAGAGTCATGTGTGAAATAATGGAAAATATGATTGCTGAGGCTGTAAACGAAGCATCAAATGAAGAAAAAACTAAGGCAGTAATCAATATGCTTCGTCTTAAAAATGATGAAGATGAAGTCCGAAAACTCTATCCTGCTGAATTTGAAGAAGGTAAGAGAAGATTCCTGGAAGAGTCTAATTAAAACTGAATATTGTTGATGTGCCGGCCGCAAATGTCAGATATCGTTATCTGACGATTGCAGGCCGGTATTGATATCTCATTAATTTCACATTAAAATGAGTATAAAAAATATATTTGATGAATGGAGAAATCCGGATGAATAATTTGATTTTGGATTTTTCGCATGTCTATTGTGATGAGAGAATACCGGATAGAAATAAAATACACTGGATCGATTGCTCTGATATCACAGAGTGTGACTTATATTGTTCCGGGCATGCCGCAGATGAAATCTGGGCAAGGATTAAGCCTTATGGAATTAACGGAATACATTTTCTCGATTCAGGTAATTATCATTACGTCACAGGGATAATTACGGACAGAATTGATGAGAATTTTGTCCTGGTAGTATTTGACCATCATACGGATATGCAGAGGCCTATGATTGAAAATATGACAAGCTGCGGTGACTGGGCCGGGCAAGCTCTTGAAAATAACCCGCATCTGAAGCAGCTGGTATTAATCGGTCCTCCGGATGAGGATATAGAGCAGATCTATTATCGGAACGGGCGTGGGAAGCTTCTGACTTTCTCCGCGGAAGAGATAAAGTCCGGCGAAGATAAGGATAAGATTGCCGGTATTGTAAGCAATCTGCCGGTATATATATCGATTGATAAAGATGTGCTTGATTTAAAATATTCCGAGACGAACTGGAGCCAGGGTATGATGAGCCTGCCGGTGATGGAAAAAATATTATCATATTTTATGCAGAATGACAGAATAATCGGCATAGATATATGCGGCGAATGCGATCCGGGAATACCGCTGCCGGAATACTGTGAGGCTGAATCGGTAAATGCCGGCACGAACAAGAAGTTATTCGATTTTCTTACACATTATATTAATACACGCATGGTACACAAGGAAGGATAAACATGATGTCATTAACAAAAGCAACAAATTATCTTGAGGAAAAAGGTTATGCAGATCACATAATTATATTGGAACATTCAACGGCAACCGTTACGGAGGCGGCAGAGGCCCTTGGAGTCAAACCGGGAATGATTGCCAAGACAATGTCTTTTATACAGGGCGATAAAGCTGTTCTTATTCTGACCGAAGGAACGGCCAGAATTGACAACAGGAAATACAAGGATTATTTTCACACCAAGGCCAAGATGATACCGTTTGAGGAAGTTGAGAATATTATCGGACATGCACCGGGTGGTGTATGCCCGTTTGGAATTAATGACGGTATTGATGTGTATCTTGATGAGAGTCTTAAGAGGTACGATACAATATATCCTGCGGCAGGAGACGACCATAGTGCCGTCAGACTGACAATACCTGAACTTGAAGCTGTGGCGGGGGCCGCAGGATGGGTTGATGTATGTAAGGACGAACAGGAGATGTCATGAAAAAAAGTAAAGAAATGGACATGTTGAATGGCGGGCTGGCAGGAAAACTTATTATTTTTGCCATTCCGTTAGCATTAAGCAGTATATTGCAGCAGTTGTTCAATTCAGCTGATGTTGCCGTAGTAGGAAGATTTGCCGGTGATGATGCATTGGCAGCTGTCGGAAGCTGCGTGGCATTGGTAGGTATTTTTGTCAATCTGATAGTCGGGCTGTCAGTCGGACCCAATGCAGTCATGGCCAATCTTATAGGACAGAAGAGACGTGATGAGATAAACAGCACGCTTCATACAATTATGTGTTTCGGAGTGGTGCTCGGAATAATACTTACAGTGATAGGAATGTCTACTGCGAGAATCATACTGGAGGTATCGGGAACGCCTGAAAGTGTTATGGATATGGCGCTTCTATATATAAGAATATATTTCTTAAGTATACCTTTTATGGTGATTTATAACTTCAGTTCGGCCATTATAAGAAGTTACGGTGATTCCAGACGCCCGATGATTTATCTTTTTATATCGGGAGTGGTCAATGTCGTATTGAATGTATTCCTCGTAAAGGTAGTCGGAATGGGCGTTGAGGGAGTTGCCATCGCCACATTGATTTCCAATATATTGAGTGCTGCAATGGCGGTTATCCATCTGTACCGTAAAGATGATGAATTTAGGTTCCGTTTTAAAGATTTACATATAAAGGGAAGCGAGCTTAAAAGAGTTCTGGCAATCGGAATTCCTGCGGGAATACAGGGTGCTATTTTTTCAATCTCCAATGTGTTTATACAAAGCGGTATCAATTCGTTTGGGGAAAATGCAATTGCAGGATCTTCGCTTGCTTTGAATTTTGAATATTTCACATATGATATTGCGGCTGCGTTTGCGCAGGCTGCGGTTACTTTTACAAGCCAGAATTACGGAGCCGGAAATTACAAGCGGTGCAGAAAAATATTCTGGATGTGTATGGCGTTTGGTATAGTTTTTACTGAAGTTCTGAGTGTAATATTTATTATCGGAAAGGATTTCTTCGTAAGAATATACACACCAAGCAGCGCGATAGCAGAGTATGCGGTTATCAGAATGGAGCATGTGTGCGCGCTGGAAGGATTAACCGCTACATATGAAGTCGGAAGCTCAGCGCTCAGAGGAATGGGAAAATCACTGGCGCCATCCATAATCACAATTATCGGAACAGTGGTGTTCAGACTGATATGGATGGCAACAGTATTTAAGGCAGTGCCGACATATGATATGTTGATGAATGTATATGTGGCCTCATGGGTGTTCACGGGTCTTGCAATATTCGTAACGTATATGATATACACAAGAAAGTTCAGACATATTGCAAATTAGTTTATAAGATAAGTAGAGAGCACATGGTAGAGGAGCGACGGATCTATCGGTTTGGACAGATGATAATTCATTCCTGCTGCCAGTGTTCTTTTTTGTTCTTCTTCAAATGCATCTGCAGTCATTGCAATTATCGGAACCGTAGCGGCATCCGGCCGTTTAAGGGCACGAATGTGTTCTGTGGCGGTAATTCCGTCCATTACGGGCATACGGACATCCATAAGAATGGCGTCGAAATACCCCGGCTTGGAATCATTGAATACATCAAGAGCCTCTTGACCGTTAATTGCTACGGTAATGTCGCATTCCACTCTTTCAAGAATGATCCTTGCCACATAGACATTGATTTCGTTATCCTCAACGAGGAGAATATGTGCGCCTTTAAGATTCTTACGGTTTACACTGTCAGGTTTGACAACGGTACTTTCGGGGTCGGCCGGAGAAAATGACAGATTAATTGTAAATTCCGTTCCCTTATTTAGTTCGCTCTTAACAGAAATAGTACCACCCATAGCATCAACAAGGCTTTTTACTATAGGGAGGCCAAGTCCGGTTCCGGGTGCTTTATTATCGCTTAGTGATGAGTGCTCCTGGGAGAAGGCTTCATACATATGCGGAATGAATTCAGGACTCATACCGACTCCGGTATCACGCACGATAAATTTTAATCCGACCAGACCGTCATGCTCCGGCATATCCTGTGTGATAAATTCCACAGTACCACCGGCCGGTGTGAATTTGGAAGCATTGGACAGCAAATTGAAGAAAATCTGATTAAATCTTAATTTATCGGTTTTAATACAGTCATATGAACTGTTTATCGTAAATATGAAATTAATGCCTCGTTTATCCATCAGTGGTTTTATTACTGTTGTTATGGAATTCACGAATTCATCACGCGTAAAAGTTTCCTCTTTGAGTTTGAGATCCCCGTTTTCGATCTTACTCATATCAAGAATATCATTAATAAGGCCAAGCAGAAAATCGCTGGCACTCTCGATGTTGTACAGATAATCATGGATAATTCTGACATCATTCTCGTCCTTGGCAAGATGTGTAAGTCCGATAATTGCGTTCATCGGAGTTCTTATGTCGTGACTCATGCGGGACAAAAATTCTGTTTTGGCCTGGGTGGCAGCCTCTGCTTTGGTAACGGCAGCTTCCAGTTCGGTGTTTTTTTGCTGTATTTCTTTATATAATTTCTGCCGGCGCTGTTCTTCGATGGTGATATCGCACCAGATATATACGACAGCATAGCTTGCATTTATGATCAGCCATCCGGGATTAGCCAGCTGTACCCAGATGAAAACAGCTGTTGTGATGAAGAATGTCATAAGTAACAATGCATTGATTGTCGGCTTTATCTGGCGGCAATGTACTAATACAATAATAAGACCAACCGCAGAATAAACCATAATAGAGCCTACACCGACAGGCATAAACAGGATTCCGCGTGAGTATTCAATATTATTAGTGAGGTGAAAGAAAAGACCAGTAAACGGATTACTTGCAGCCACCAGAGCATAGATAATATAAGGAATTATGATCCATGTAAGATTACGTTTAATTTTCTTAACCGGGTCGTTTTTATGAATTGTTATATATGCATAACATACCCAGATGGCGGCGACTAAAGGCATACTCATAACGTAAACAGTCATAGTAATCTGGTATAGCCACCAGTTCGTTGCGAAGTTCATTGCTGCAGACGACACAATATCGATAATGTTGGATATGGTGCTGAAGACAAGAACGAAGTAGAATACCCAGGTCTGTATGTCACTGTTCTGCTTGCGGTACAGATGATACCGTATAAGCATTATAACAAAGACAGCCAGAGCAAAAATGTCAGTTTCAATATGCCACATAAGCGCTCCTTTGATGTATGATATAAATCAAGTATAACATAAGTTAAGCATAATGGAACAAAAAGTTTGAATAATTTTGCAAAAATAAAATTCTTGTATTTAATTGCGTCTTTTGATACAATGTTTCTAACAAATATGTCAGTGGGTGCGCATACATACGATGAAGGAAATAGATACTGATAAGAAGAGTAATAAGAAGAATAATGGTAAGAAAAGCGCCGCTCGCAAAGCAGGGATTGCGATACGGCGTTTTTTTGCTGTGCTCGGGGTTACATTGGGAATGACAATTGTGTGCATATACGGGGTTATGTTGGTATGTACACATGGTCCGTCGAAGGTCGCGAGGGATTTGTTCGTAATGTCTGTAAGGGAGTCGAGTATGGGTGGTTTTCTGGCCAACATGGTTGTCAGCAAATCGACTATCGAGAAAATAGAGGCTGCCAATACCGTCAGAACAACGGATGAGATTTCTGATACGGAACTTATAGAATTTAATAATCAGAATCATACTGGCAGCATGATTCCGGAAGATTTAGATGACGGAGAGAGAAAACCGTACAAAGAAATGGATGGTGTGTTCCTTTATGAAGTGACGGGCGCAACGTATTCGGGAACCATGATCGTCATCAATGACCCGTCGAGAGTAATGGTCGGAGTTTCGGGGGATTATAACGGCGAGGCGGGAATTAACGTGCCGGCTATATGTGATAAATACGGTGCTGTACTGGCTACAAATGCCGGTGGATTTGAAGATATAGGCGGTGTGGGGGACGGTGGCACGCCGCGTGGAATTGTCATGTCTGAAGGAACGTTAAGATATGGCAGCCTGACGGAAAGTTATGATCTTATAGGATTTGATAATAATAATGTATTTGTAATAGGTAACATGACAGGACAGCAGGCCGTGGACAGAGGAATAAGGGACGCGGTATCGTTCGGCCCGTTTCTGATCCTTAACGGCACGCCGCTTGAAGTAAGCGGAATGGGAGGAGGACTGAATCCGAGAACCGCAATCGGACAGCGTGCGGACGGAGCAGTGCTGCTCCTTATTATAGACGGAAGACAGGCACACAGTCTCGGAGCGTCGATGAACGATCTCATTAACGAAATGATGGATTTTGGCGCTGTTAATGCGGCTAATCTTGATGGTGGTGGCTCAACAGTGCTTTATTATGACGGCGAGATCCGTAATAAAATATCTTCGGTATATGGCGCACGCGGAGTACCGACGGCAATTATCGTACGTAAGAAGGAGGAGCAATGAGTAAGAACAGTACCAAAAGCCGGTTCGGCTCCTTCATGAAAATATATACAATAATCCTTGCGGTAATTGCGGTTGGCATATGTGCCATTGTGTGGACGAAACTCAAGAAATACCAGAATGATTATGACAGCGCAAAGCAGGCCGGAAGTGCCGAAAATTATGTGCAGGATTTTGCGGATGGACTCGACTATAACAGCATTCTTGAATATATAGACAATTATGGCCTGAACGTAATGAAAGGCATCGCTCCCAGGGAAAATCATGCGAGGTATTTTGCCAATCTCATATCGGTATACGGCGTAAGTTTTCGTGAGAATGAGAAAAGCACCGATTCGATTCCAGTATATGATATAATGGCCGGTGATGACAGGATTGCCGTAATATCACTTAAGGCATCAGGCAAAAATGATAATTTCGGATTTCATGGCTGGACATTGAAAGACATGGCTTTTGATACGGATGAAATAGAGTATACGGATATTGATATATGGGCACCTGCAGGGTGTAAAGTCGCTTATAATATGCAGGAATTGTCTAATGAATATATAATGGAAAGCAATACGTCGGATGACGATTTTTCACGCAAACTTAAATCACTCGGAGTAAAGCTTTCAAGTGATGTGAGATATCATATAGAATATACGTTCGGCAACAGGAATATTGCTGCGATCAACGCGGACGGGGAAATGTTAAAGGCAGTTGTTAACGGTTCGGTATATGATTTCAGGCAGGAAAGTACAGAGATGTCCGACGATTTGAAAATCTATGTAATGGATGTAATGGATTCATATATATACACACTTTATAAGAAAAAATCTTTTGCGGAAATTTCCGGTTATATAGAACCAGATTCAGACGCATACCGGATGATCAGTGAAGTACTTACATCGGCAGCATGGGGCTGGACACCGGACACTGTTAATATTCTCGAACATGATGTGACGGATTATGTATCTTACGGAGATGATGCTTTTAGCTGCAGATACTATGGGAGAATTTATAAATTCAAAGAAGGTGCGATGGAATCCGGCGAGGAGAAATTCAATTACAGGATAATATTCAGAAATAAAGGCGGCAAATGGCTTATGAATTATTTTGTACTGACAAAGGAGACTGATGAATGATTACATATAATGAAGAACAGCGTTTATTTAAGATAGATACTCCGAATACGAGTTACATAATGTCAGTTGCGGATAATGGTTATCTCGGACATGTGTATTATGGTGAAAAATTAAATTCATCGGATGTAAGATATCTTATGTCGGAAGATGAGTGGCCGTTTGATCCGGTTAAAACGCCGGGTGAGAAAGGACCTTTTATAGAAAGATTTCCAATGGAATATCCATGTTCGGACAACGGTGATTTCAGGGGCGGATGTATAGGAATACGTAATGCTGCGGGGCAGAAAGACCTTGAACTGGTATTTGATTCATACAGGGTATATGCCGGAGATACAGGACTTAAATCACTTCCGCACACATGGGGAAGTAACGCGGAAACACTGGAGATAACACTTAAAGACGAGCGAGCCGGCGTGAAAGTACTGTTAAATTACAGTGTGTATGGCGATACTGATGCAATATGCCGCAACGCTATAATATACAACATCGGAAATGAGGCGTTCTATATTACCAACGCCTTGTCTGCCTGTGTTGATGTACATGATGAAGAATATGAACTGCTGACACTTAACGGTTCGTGGGCCAGAGAACGTCATATATGCACAAGACCGGTAGGATACGGTATTACGAAAGTGGAATCAACGCGTGGAATTCCGGGACACCAGCAGAATCCTTTTATTGCCATGGTGTCAAAAGGATGTACGCAGGAGTCCGGATGTGTGTATGCAATGAACCTGATATATTCATCCAATTTCGAGGCAGGTGTTGCCAAAGACCAGTTTGACAGTGACAGGATGTTCATAGGAATTAACCATGAGGGATTTGAATGGAAACTGGAACCGGGTGAATTTATTGAAGTACCTGAGGCAGTGCTGGTCTTTTCCGCATGTGGATTAGGACATATGACCAGGACATTTCATGATCTGTACAGAAATCATCTGATAAGAAGCGCATGGAAAAATATGCCGCGGCCGGTTCTTATCAATAATTGGGAAGCGACCTATTTCGATTTTGACTCCGATAAGCTCATCGATATAGCAAAGCGGGCAGCAGATAAAGGAATTGAGATGTTTGTTATGGATGACGGATGGTTCGGCCGCCGTAACAGCGATAACAGCAGTCTTGGTGACTGGGTTGTGAATGAGAACAAAATCAAAGGAGGTCTTAAGAAACTCGTTGACCAAATCAATTCTCTCGGAATGAAATTCGGAATGTGGTTTGAACCTGAGATGGTTTCACCCGATTCCGATTTGTACAGAATGCATCCGGACTGGGTCATGGAATACCGTGGCAGGGAAGGATCGCAGGTGCGTAATCAGTATGTGCTTGACCTTACCAGACCGGAGACCGCGGATTATGTGTATGAAAGCATAGCATCGGTCTTAAGAAGTGCCAATGTGGAATATGTCAAATGGGATATGAACAGGTCATTTACGGATGCCGGAAGTAATTACCTTCCTGCTGACAGACAGGGAGAGCTCTGTCACAGACAGATGCTTGCGGTATACGCGATGCAGGAGAGGCTGCTTGAGGAATTTCCGGGACTTCTGCTTGAAAACTGTTCGGGCGGAGGTGCGAGATTTGATCCCGGAATGCTGTATTTCAGTCCGCAGATATGGTGTTCTGATGATACCGATGCAATCGAAAGACTGTCAATTCAGGAAGGGACGGCGATGATATATCCTGTTTCAGCGATTGGTGCACATGTGTCGGCATGTCCGAATTATGCAACGGGAAGAGTTACACCATTTAAGACAAGAGGAGATGTGGCTCTTTGCGGAACATTCGGATATGAACTGGACGTCACCGAATTGTCCGATGAAGAAGCTGATATGATACCGGTACAGGTGAAATTATATAAGAAGTACAGCAGGCTTATCCAGACAGGAGATTATTACAGAATTGCATCATATTCCCGTAATGGCAGATATGACTGTTATGAAATTGTGTCCAAAGACAGAAAAAATGCGCTGGTGACATTTGTCCAGGTTATTGCCGAACCGAACGTAAGAAAACATCTGATCAGGCTTTGCGGATTGCTTCCGGATGTGGTATATAATGTTAATGGAACTAAATATACGGGCGACGTTCTTATGAAAGCGGGGCTTCCGGTTGTAAGACCCGTGGGAGATTATGCTTCTGTTTTAATCGAAATCAATGCCTGTGGAGGAAAATAATGCGAGAATTATTATTTATGAAACCATACTTTGCTCACACAATATGGGGAGGAACAAGACTGCGGGATGTGTTCGGGTATGATGAGCAGGGGGACGATATCGGTGAGTGCTGGGGAATATCGGCACATCCCGGAGGAGACGGGACAATAACCGGAGGAAAATATGACGGAAAGAAGCTGTCGGAAGTGTATGATACACATCCGGAATTGTTCGGCAATATTGATTGTGACAGATTTCCGCTTCTTGTTAAAATAATAGATGCCAAGGCGGATCTGAGTATTCAGGTTCATCCTGATGACGAATACGCTTCGGTTCATGAGAACGGTTCGCTTGGGAAAACGGAATGTTGGTACATAATCGACTGCCCGGATAATGCAAAGCTGGTTATAGGGCATAATGCCGGAACACATGAAGAACTGGTTTCCATGATAAATGCCGGAAAATGGACTGAATTTATAAGATATGTTCCGATTAAAAAGGGCGATTTTATTCAGATTGAGCCGGGAACGGTTCATGCGATAACCGCCGGATGCATGCTTTTGGAAACCCAGCAGAGCAGCGATATAACGTATCGTGTGTATGATTACGGAAGACTTATGAACGGGGCACCGAGAGAACTGCATATAAAGCAAAGCATGGATGTGATCACGGTTCCGGCTCCGGATGTTCAAAATAGTGTAAGAAATTATAACAACATACCGTCGGACGAACTTTATGAAATTGAATCATGCAGATTTTATAAAGTATTCAAGATTGTATCCGAGAACGGATTTGAGTTCGATATGGAATACCCGTTTATGAATATGAGCGTTATAGACGGTGAAGGAAGCATTGACGGTACATATATTAAGAAAGGCATGCACTTTATAATTCCGTCAGGATATGGCAAGGTGCACATTGACGGAAGGATGACGATAATCGCATCCACCGTAAACTGACTTTTGAGGATGAGACATGAATGAGACTTTTATGAAAGAAAAACCTGTATTCAGGTTAATAGTATCGATGTCACTGCCGATGGTAATTTCCATGATGGTTAATTCGCTGTATAACATTATTGACAGCCTTTTTGTCGCCAGAATAAGTGAAGACGCCATGACGGCACTTTCTTTAGTGTTTCCGATACAGAATTTCATTAATGCCGTGGCGATTGGATTCGGTGTCGGGATTAACGCCGTTATAGCTTTTTTCCTCGGAGCGGGAGATGAGGATACGGCAAACCGCGCAGCGACGCAGGGAATGACATTGGCGCTGCTCCATGGAATAGTATTGGGAATACTGGCATCAATTATCATAAATCCGTTTCTTAAGGCTTTTACGCATAATGACGAAATCAGGCATATGGGTGTAACATATGCGGTAACGGTATTTGCCTTTTCGGTAATTAATATGGCAGACCTTGTATTTGAGAAAGTCTTCCAGTCTGTGGGACGGATGAAAGTTACAATGATCGGTCTTATGAGCGGATGCATTGTCAATATAATTCTGGATCCTGTAATGATTTTTGTGCTGGGGATGGGAATACGCGGTGCGGCGGTTGCCACCGGAATAGGCCAGACAGTTACATTGGCGGTGTATTTTTATTTCTATATAAGGCGGCCGATAAGTGTAAAATTCAGAAGTAAGTATATCAAACCGGATGCGGCGATTGCAGGAAGACTTTACGGAATCGGAATTCCCGCAATTCTCAACCTTGCGTTGCCTTCGCTTCTTACAAGTGCGCTGAATGCGATATTGAGTGCATATTCAGAAGTGTATGTTACAATACTTGGCATATATTATAAATTACAGACGTTTTTGTATCTTCCGGCTAACGGAATCATCCAGGGAATGCGCCCTATAATCGGATATAATTATGGCGCGGGCGAAAGAGAAAGAGTTAAGAAAATATATAATATAACCCTCGCCATGTGTGCGGTGATAATGCTTGTTGGTACAGTAATATGTCTGCTGGTTCCCGACCGTCTGATTGGATTTTTTACCAATAATCCGGTAACCATATCTAAAGGCGGCGAGGCACTGAGAATAATCAGTGCGGGATTTGTTGTATCTTCGGTATCGGTGGTGGCATCAGGAGCGCTTGAAGGCCTTGGAAAAGGAGTTCCGTCGCTTATGATATCATTAATGAGATATGTTATAATAATCATTCCGGCGGCATTTATATTAAGCAGGATTGCCGGAGTTGCCGGAGTGTGGAATGCGTTCTGGGCTGCGGAACTTATAACATGCGTGGCTTCTTTTTTCATATACAGAAAATCAACACAAAGCAAAGGATGTGATTAAAATAGCTTCATTTATTGAATTTAAAGATGTTAAGAAAATATACCGTATGGGTGAGGTTGATATTAAAGCACTCGACGGCGTGGATTTTACGATCGAGAAAGGTGAATTTGTCGTCATAGCCGGTGCCAGCGGTGCCGGAAAGAGTACAATTCTTAATATTCTCGGCGGAATGGACAGCGCTACAAGCGGAGATGTAATCGTGGACGGCGAATATGTGAGCAAATATAATTCAAGGCAGCTTACAACATACCGCAGATATGACATAGGTTTTGTATTCCAGTTCTATAACCTGGTACAGAATCTTACCGTAACGGAGAATGTTGAGATGGCAACGCAGATATGCCGTAACCCGCTCAATATAGATGAAACCGTTGCGGCAGTCGGACTTGCGGACAGGCGCAATAATTTCCCGGCCCAGTTATCGGGCGGCGAGCAGCAGAGAGTTGCCATAGCAAGAGCTCTTGCCAAGAACCCTAAGCTTCTCTTATGTGACGAACCGACGGGAGCGCTTGATTACAATACAGGTAAGTCAATTCTTAAGCTGCTCCAGGATACATGCCGCAATAATGGTATGACGGTCATAGTGATCACCCATAATCTTGCACTTACTGCCATGGGCGATAAAGTCATAAAGATAAAGAGCGGCAGAGTGGACAGCATACATGTCAACGAACATCCTGAACCGGTTGAAAGGATTGAATGGTAATGAAAAGTGCACTTTTTAAAGATACAATCCGTGAGATAAAGAAAACTTTCGGACGTTTCATATCCATATTCGGAATTGTTCTTGTAGGCGTAGCTTTTTTCGTCGGAGTCAAAGCCTCGGCTCCGTATATGAAGCGGTCTGCGGACGCTTATTTTGACAGGGAGAATCTGTTCGACCTTAAGATATATTCTCCGATAGGATTTTCGGATGACGATGTTGAAAAAGTCAGGGATACCGATGGCATAAGTCAGGCTGAAGGAGCATATACCGCCAATGCCATTGCCAATGTCGGTACCAGTGAAAAAGTATTCCAGATAATGTCATATGATCCGGATGATTCTGACCCGGTTAACAAACTGACTCTTGTAGAGGGAAGGATGCCGGAAAAAAGCGGTGAGTGTGTTATCCGTTATTACGGTATGCGTGACGGTGAACTTGGTATCGGCGATACACTTAAACTGAACAGCGGAAGCGATGTTGCGATAACGGACAGTACACTGGATGCGGATACATATACGGTTGTCGGAAAGGTAACTACACCGTATTATCTTTCATATCAATATGACTCGGCATCGATCGGAAGCGGCAAGGTTGAATATCTTATGTTCTTACCGAAAGATGAATTTAAGGGTAATCTTATATACAAGGAAAGCGGATATAGTGTTATATATGCTACCGTGGACGGAACGGCGGCACTTGACACATATTCCGATGAATATTTTGACCTGACTGACCCGGTCAGGGAACGTGTCAAAGAACTCGGAGAAGACACAATGGAGAAACTTGCTGCCGGACAGATGATACCTGCCGACAGTGGTATACCGTTAAAATGGTACGTGTACGACAGAAATTCGCATTTTTCATATGTGGATTACGGAAACTGCGGAGACAGAATGGATGCGATTGCCAAGGTCTTTCCGGTATTTTTCTATCTGGTTGCGGCACTTGTATGCCTTACTACAATGACGAGAATGGTGGATGAACAGCGTCAGACCATAGGTACGCTTAAGGCACTCGGATATAATAAGTTCCGTATTGCGATGAAATATATTACATATGCGGCCGCAGCTTCATTGACCGGTGGCGTGCTGGGCTGTGTTGTCGGTCTTAATACATTTCCGGGCATAATATTTAAGGCATGGAATACGGTATATACCGTGGACGGACTTGTGTCTGCGCCGCAGACTTCATTATGTATAGCAGCGGTGGCCATTGCGGTTCTTGTAACGGTTATGGCGGTCATAGCGGCATGTATCGGAGAATTGACGGAAGAACCGGCTATGTTACTGCGCCCGAAAGCTCCCAAAAACGGCAAGAAAGTCATCCTGGAGCATATAGGTTTTATATGGAAGAGAATGTCATTTACCGGTAAAGTTACGGCTCGTAACATCCTCAGATACAAGAAAAGATTCTTTATGACCGTCATAGGAATTGCCGGATGCACGGCGCTTATTCTTGCCGGTTTCGGAATCAAGAACAGTGTTTCCACAGTTGTGGCAGGTCAGTACGGCGATATTCTTGCATATGATATTTCGGGTACATTCGGCAGTCGGTCGGATAAGGATGCATTCCAAAAAGAATGTGACGATTCAGATATGGTGGATAATATTTACATAGATACGCAGTACGGTGGAACTGCGAATACCGACGGAGCCTCATCCGGTTCATCAACCAAGAACATAACGCTTGTAAGTGTGGACGATGCCGACAGATATGCGGAGTTTGTAACACTTACGGACCATAAGAAGGGTAACGAAATCAAAGTTCCCGATGACGGAGCGTTGATATCATATAAGATGGCCAAAGATTTTGAGCTTGGTGTCGGCGACATCCTGTATGTCAGCATATCGGATGATAAATACTACGAAGTGAAAGTTTCCGGCATAATTACCATGTATGTGGGGCAGTATGTTTTTATGCAGGATGACTATTATGAGAAATGTTTCGGCGAAGCGGCGCCGCACAACAGTTTCATAGCCAATCTTACAAGCCAGGATATGGACAGGCAGCAGCAGTTCGGTTCGGATATTATGAAAAAATACAATATAGAGAGTATTTCGTATTTTTCGGGCATCAAGGATAATTTCAGCGATATGATAGCCTCGCTTGACATAATTACGGTTGTGCTTATAGTGTCGGCAGCTCTGCTCGCGTTTGTAGTATTGTATAATCTGATAAATGTTAACATTTCAGAGCGCATAAGGGAAATCGCGACAATAAAAGTACTCGGCTTCTATGATAATGAGGTTGAGATGTATGTGTACCGTGAAAATATCGTGCTCAGCATAATAGGTTCGCTTGCCGGCCTTGTGCTTGGAATTTTCCTGCACGGATATATCATGGACGTAATCGAGATGGATGATGTTATCTTCTCGCATAAGATATTCTGGTATTCATACCTGATATCCGTTGCGATTACGATAGTGTTCGGACTTATGGTAAATCTGGCGATGAAAAAGAGATTAAAGAGGATTCCGATGGTCGAATCTTTGAAGTCTGTGGAGTAATGTCAATAAAATTTTACATGTAACCCCATTGTGTGCAAGCATGGGCGTGTGATATAATACGCACATGTGTGGTTAACAGGGTTACCCACGGAAAGGGATATATTATGAAATTTATACTGGATTTTATTAAGGGAATGTTTATCGGTGTTGCCAATGTAATTCCTGGTGTAAGCGGCGGAACAATGGCTGTTTCAATGGGAATTTACGATAAGCTTATCACTTCGATAAACAACATTACGAAGAAATTCAAGAAATCGTTTATTACTTTACTTCCGATAATACTTGGAATGGGTGTGGGAATTGCAGTGTTCTCATTTATCATACCTTATTGCCTTGAAGTGTTTGCTTTCCAGACATGTATGTGTTTTGCCGGACTTATCCTTGGCGGAATACCTGAGCTTGTCGGTGAGACGAAGAAGGCATTCAAGAAAGAAGAGAAAGGAATCAATGCAGTCCATGTAATTGTTTTCCTTGTATTTATGGCATTGGCGGTATGGATGGCTGTTGCCAATCCGTCATCGGTGGGCGCTACCGACATAAAAGTTACTTTTCCGATGATAATCATGATATTTGCATTCGGAGTAATATGCTCGGCTGCAATGGTTGTGCCGGGAATAAGCGGTTCGCTTCTCCTTATGATGCTCGGTTACTATTCGGCAATCATGGGAACCATAAGCAGTTTCATTGTGGCATTGAAGAATCTTGACGGTTCGGCAATCGGGCATTGCCTTGCTATAATTGTTCCGTTCGGAATAGGATGTATCCTGGGAATACTTCTTATATCGAAGTTAATAACATGGCTTCTTGAGAAATTTGAGTCCATCACTTACTTTGGAATCCTCGGTCTCGTGCTTGCATCACCGTTTGCGATTTTCTACAAGATGAACTCTTCATCGTTCTCACCGGTTGTTATTATTGTGGGAATAGTGCTCTTTCTGGTCGGAGCTGTATTCACATACTGGTTCGGAGAGAAAACCAAGACCGTGGATGCGGTATAATAAATTTAACACTAAAATTACGTCGGTTGAGTGGAATGTTCAGGATTATGGATGTTCCACTTGATTTTTTATACACTTTTATAAAACATATAAAATACCCTTAAAGAGAGCAGACAGCATTTCTAGAGACGATTATGAGCATATTGATGAAAATATATTAGTGAAATATAATCTTAATTGTTGCGAATGGATAATGACACAAGAATGTTTTATTAATCAGCTTAGTGATGAAGAGTGTGAAGAGGTTGTCAGAATAGTAAAACAAAAAGATGCAGAATTGAAGAATACAGAATATTCGGGATATATACAGAATCGGTTTTTAGAATCGCTTAATAATAAACCAAATAGAATGTTACGATATCTGAATGCAATTGATAGAATTGACAGTTGAATAATTTACGTTCATATGCCGGACATGTAGGACATATAAATGACTAAGGAGGTTGGACATATGGACGTAAACAATAATGTAATCAATTATCTTTCGGTAAGACTGCGCGGCTTTTTTGCAGGCTGGGAAAATATAAGTGACATAAGGGAGATAAGGATCAGAACCGGAAGGCCAATGATCGTGTGCATGAGCGGAGGGGAACGCATCGCCACGAAGGACGGCAGTCCGGTAATTGTTGAGAAAGAGGATATAAAGGAAACTCTCGAATACATAAGCAATTATTCTCTATATGCTTACGAGGAGGAGATAAAAAAAGGCTTTATCACGATGAACGGAGGCAACAGGGTCGGTCTGTGCGGACGGGTTGTGTATGAGGCCGGTTCGATAAAAACAATACGGAATATCTGTGCCGTAAATATAAGAGTGGCGCACCAGATACGCGGCTGCTCTGATATGATAATGGACAAATTGTATGAAAGCACGGGCACGGATATATATAATACATTGATAGTATCAGCGCCATGCTGCGGAAAAACAACGCTTCTACGCGATATCGTGAGAAATATTTCGGACGGTTTCATGGGGCATGCGGGAATGACTGTGGGAATTGCGGATGAGCGCAGTGAAATAGCGGCGTGTAACATGGGAGTGCCGCAGAACGATGTCGGAATGAGGACGGATGTGCTTGACGGATGTATGAAATCCCAAGGCATGATGATGTTAATACGAAGCATGAGCCCGGGAGTGGTCGCGGTTGATGAAATCGGAAGTGATGATGATGTGCGGGCGATACGGTATGCGGTAAACTGCGGCTGCCGTATAATTGCCACGGTTCACGCGACAAGTATGGAAGAGCTGTATCATAAAATACCGTTAAAACCGCTGCTTGGGGAAAAAGTTTTCGGAAGGATAATCCTGTTAGGCAACAGGGAACATATCGGCAGCATAACCGGGATATATGACGGGGAGGGAAATATAATATGAGTACATTTACCAAGATATGCGGCATAGCGTTCATTGTTTTTTCTACATCGGCGTACGGATGGGTGTTAAGCAGGGATTTGAAGCGCAGGCTTCTTGAACTGCGGGAATTAAAGAAAATAATGTTTCTCCTGCGGGGGGAAATCGGTTACGGCATGACGCCTTTGTTAGAGGCAGCAGGCAGCATTGCACAGCGTGTTACGGCACCGTTTAACGGAATACTTACATCACTTTCAAACAGAAATTCGGAAATTAAAGAGTGTCCGTTCGGACAGATATGGGAGGAAGAATTTACAAAGGGACTGGTTATGTCGCATTTATCCGAAGCTGAGAAAGAACGGCTGATCGCACTCGGAAACAGCATGGGATTAAGTGACGGCAGGACGCAGCAGAATGTCATAGATGCATATATGCAGGAAGTGGAGACTGCGATAAGCGATATGGAAAAATGCCTGCCCGCCAAAACAAGACTTTACAGGAGCCTCGGAGTCATGCTTGGGGTGGTAATATCAATTATTATAATATGAGAGGGTGTACATAAGTGGAAGTTGGATTGATTTTTAAAATAGCCGCCGTGGGAATACTGGTATCCGTAATTTATCAGGTGTTGAAACACAGCGGGAGGGAGGAACAGGCGTTCCTTACAAGTCTTGCGGGACTTGTACTTGTACTGTTCTGGATAATACCGTACATCAAGGATTTGTTTCAGAGCATTAAGGATATTTTCTCACTGTAAGGGGTGCGGTATGGATATAGTTAAGGTGGCGGTCATAGGCGTTGCGGGAGTTATGCTTTCAATCATCATGAAAAACAGCCGCAGCGAATATGCCCAGATCGTGGCACTTGTGACAGCGGCAGTTGTATTCTGCTATGTGACAGCCAAAATAAGAATCGTGATCGAATCCGTGAATGGTTTTATGGGGCATGTGGGTGTTGAAAGCCGGTATATCACAATACTTGTCAAAATGACAGGAATAGCCTATGTGTCTGAGTTCGCATCGTCAATGTGCCGGGATGCCGGATATCAGGCGGTTGCATCACAGATAGAGATATTTGCCAAAATATCATTGCTTGCGGTCAGTCTGCCAGTGGTTACAGCACTTATAAACACGATAGAAAGCAGTATATGATATGAAAAAAATTGTGATTTTTATAATTGCATTCATGGCTGCGGCAACGCTTATTCGCGTAAAAGTTACGGCTGCAGAACCGGATGATTATGATTTTTCGCAGATTGACAATGTCATGAGCGGTACGGATTTTGATTTCAAAGAGACGGTAAGGCTTTTTTTCTCGGGAGAGACGGATAAGAGTCTTACCGGGCTGGGACAGGCACTTCTCGATTCGCTTTTTTCGGAACTCGCTGCCCAGAAAGCTCTTATAATCAGAATAATCATAATAGGTGTGGCTGCAGCGGTATTTATGAATGTGGCATCAGCTTTCTTAAAAGGGAGCATAGCACAGACGGGGTTCTATATTACATTTATGCTGCTTATGGGAACGCTGATGAGCGGATATGTGATTGCGGCAAACCTTGTGACGGAAGCAATGAACAGTCTGCTTGAATTTATGGAGGCGGTTGTTCCTATATATACGCTTTCGGTCGGATTCGCAGCGGGAAGTTCCAGCGCAACTTCATTTTACAGCATTATAACCATACTTATTGTTATAATCCAGAAACTCTTATGTGACTTTATCATTCCAATGATATATATCTATATGGTCTTTAATTTTATTAACAATATTACCGAAGAAAATGTCTTCACGCGTATATGTGAACTGTTGAAAACAGTGATTGAGTGGATTTTAAAAGCACTTCTTTCGTGCGTAATAGGAATAAATATCATACAAAGCATGATAAATCCGGTTATGGACAGTTTAAAGACATCGGCGCTCGGAAAGGCGGCATCAATGATCCCGGGGGTGGGCGGCGTTCTGACATCGGTATCGGGACTGGTACTTGGATCCGGCACACTAATTAAGAATTCAATCGGTATGGCATCGATGATCGCGGTTGTTGTGTTGTGTTTTGTCCCGGTGATCAAAGCGGTGGCAATGTCAATAGGATATAAGCTTGCGGGAGCATTGCTCGAACCGGTATCGGATAAGAGAATTTCCAACGCAGTCAACGGGATATATGAAAGTATTGTGCTTTTGGCCAAGACTTTATTGTACGGTGTGGTTTTCTTTCTGCTTACAATGGCAATCGTGTGTTATTCAACCAACAGGACGGTGTGAGAGATGATGGAGTATCTTATTAAGTGGGTAAAAAATATTGCAATTTTCTATATAATTTCAACATTGGTACAAAATCTTGTGCCGGACGGAAAATACCTTAAATATATCAAACTTTTTCTTGGAATAGTGATGGTTATTCTGCTGATACGTCCGCTCGGAGAACTTATCGGAGCTGATGATAACTATAATAAAATATATCTCAAAGCGGGAAGTGATGAAATGTCGGCGGAACTTCGGGCCGGACTTGAGGCTGCGGACGAAGAACGGTCCCGGCTTATCGTGGGTGAGTATACCGATAAGATAAACTCAGATATAAAGGAGTATGTAACCGGTCTGGGTGCCGGATATAAGGATTCGTCCGTCACGATAGACACCGATGCCACATCCGATACGTTCGGACAGATTACGGGGATAACCGTAAACGTGACAAGGGAAAGCGCATATGACAGAAACCACATAGATGTGGACAAAATAGTAATAGACAGGGACCCGGATGATATGAATGAAGAACTTCTTTCAATCAGGATAAAAAATTATTTATCCGACTTCTATAATCTGTCAAAGCGTAATATATATGTAAATATAGTTTAGGAGGTTTAGATAAGGGAGTATATGATGAATATTAAAGTGCCTGACAAGTGGAAAAAAATTCTTTCAAAAATAGCATCTAAAGACAAACTTCTTATTTTTCTTCTAGCCGGTGTACTGCTTATCATCATTAATATTCCTGTTAAGTCATCCACGGCCAAAGCAAAGAGTACAGATACAGCGGTTAAAGAAACGCAGGCTGACAGTTCGTATTATATATCGGAACTGGAAAAAGAACTTTCACAGGCGCTTGCCGCATGCGAAGGCGTCGGCCGGGCGAAGGTTGTGATAACCGCAGCGAATAATGGGAGAATGGTCCCATGTGTGCAGAAATCGGAGAGCGAGAATATAACGGATGAGACGGACGGCGCGGGCGGCAGCCGTAAATCATCACAGAAAACATCGGATGAATCGGTTATATACACGGATAACGGCAGCGTAAAAAGTCCTTTTATAACAGAGGAACTGGTGCCGGAAATACAGGGAGTTCTTATATTAGCTGAAGGCGGAGATGATGCGCGCACAGTGTCTGAAATCACCAAAGCAGCAAGTGCACTTCTGGGTATCTCGGTCAATAAAATAAAAGTATTAAAAATGGAGGTATGATTTTGAAAAAAATCTTCAGGAAAAATCAGATTATTATTACGGCCCTGGCACTCATGATTGCTGTTGCCGGGTACATAAATTATTCAGATAACATAAGAAACAGAAACAAAAGTACCAAGAACACCACAGAGAGTGAAAGTGCGGATATAGTGAGTAATGATCTTGATGATCCGGGCGCGACAGTGTTCACATCAAGTGTTAATTCGCAGTTTATAATAAGCGCCAAATTAGAGCGGGAGCAGGTAAGGGCATCCGGAAAGGAAACACTGCTTGAAGTTATCAACAACGCCGAATTGTCAGAGGATGCCAAAGCCCAGGCAGTGTCCGATATGGTTGCGATCGCAGATGCATCCGAGAAAGAAGCCGCAGCAGAACTCCTTCTTGAAGCCAAAGGCTTTGAAAATGTAATAGTGTCAATGACAGGCGGCCAGGTTGATGTTGTTGTGGAGACAGCGGAACTCACAGACACGAACCGTGCCCAGATTGAAGATATAGTTACGCGTAAGACGGGATGCTCGATTGAAAATCTGACAATAACATCCATTACTCCGGCTAAAGATGATACACAGGCGGTATCCGCGGATTCGGAGACCGAAGGCGAGACGGAAACAACTCCGGAACAGGAAGAAGCAACGACACCTGCCGCACCGTCAGGTGAGGGAATTTTGCAATAAGTAATTGCAAAATATTTGTTTTTTTATTATAATGAATTTAACAGAACCAGCAGATTACGCGAGGATATTCAGGAGGATAAAGTTATGGCAGAGAATACAGCAGCAGAGAAGTCATACGATTGCGATGAGAATATAGGAAGAATAAAGATTTCGGAACAGGTTGTATCGGTTATCGCCGGTATTGCGGCTACCGAAGTTGAAGGAGTAGAGTCACTTGTAGGTAACATCACGAATGAGATTGTTGCCAAGATGGGAATCAAGAATCTGTCCAAAGGAATCCGTCTTAAGATGGTGGATGATACCGTATTTGTGCAGATTACCGTGAATATCAAGTACGGTTACAGCATACCTGAGATAAGCCGTAACATTCAGGAAAGAGTAAGCCAGGCCATTGAGAACATGACCGGACTAAGCGTTGCGGAAGTTAATGTAATAGTTTCTGATGTAACAGTCTCCAAAAACTGATTTTAGGACTTTTTAATTTCAGATATTTATTGTATAATCAGAGTGTCATGCATTTTGGCACTCTAATTTTTATAAAAAATAACACACAGAGGTATACTATGAAGAGAAGTACAATCAGAGAACATGTATTCAGAATACTGTTCAGATATGATTTTTATGGTCAGGAGGATTTCGCTGAACAGGCAGCGCTCTATTTTGATGCGAGAGTACCTGAGAAGATTGTTCCTATTATGTACAGGAAGGGTCCGGTTGAGAAGGATGAGGACGATGATGAACTTGACTGCGCGGTTATATCGGATATGGACAGAGCCGAGATCCAGTCAAGAGCAGAGCAGATCGCCGCACTTGTGCCTGAGATAGACAAGCAGATAGAAGCTGCGTGTGACGGATGGGCGCTTGGAAGGATCGGAAAGGCTGAGCTTGCTATATTAAGAGTTGCCGTGTTTGAATTGAAATACGACGGAATTAAGCCTGCCATCGCTATCAATGAGGCGGTTGAATTGGCTAAGAAATATTGTGATGTGAAATCACGCTCGTTTGTTAACGGCGTGCTTGCCAAAATGCTTTAGGAACCGGAATGAAAATATATACCGTTGAACAGATCAATAATTATATCAGGAATATGTTTGACACTGATTTCGTGTTAAACCGTGTCAATGTCACGGGTGAAGTGAGTAATTGCAAATATCACCCGTCGGGACATATATATTTTACCGTTAAGGACAATAATAATGCGCTTTCCGTAATAATGTTTGCGGGAAACCGGAACGGACTTGATTTCAGACTCGAGAATGGGATGAAAATTGTTGTCACGGGTAAGATTACAGTGTTTGCAAGGGACGGAAAGTACCAACTGTATGCATCCAGGATAGAGCGTGCTGGAATGGGAGAACTTTACGAGCGGTATCTGGCACTTAAGAAGGAACTCGAGGAGATGGGAATGTTTGATGACATGTACAAGCAGCCCATTCCTTATTATTCAGCTAAGGTAGGTGTTGTTACGGCATCCACCGGAGCAGCTATCCAGGATATAATTAATGTATCGAAGCGCAGGAATCCGTATGTACAGATCGTGCTATACCCGGCGCTTGTGCAGGGCGATGGTGCAGTTTTAAGTATATGCCATGGTATTGAGGCACTGGAACGGTATGGCGTGGATGTTATGATAGTCGGGCGCGGAGGCGGTTCGATAGAAGATTTGTGGGCGTTTAATAATGAGAATATCGCAAGGGCGATTTTTGAATGCCATGTTCCGGTTATATCAGCGGTAGGACATGAGACGGATTTTACAATTGCGGATTTCGTGGCGGATATGCGGGCACCGACCCCGTCGGCAGCGGCGGAGCTTGCGGTATGTGATATGGGACAGCTTATTAACCGGATTGACGCTTACAGGGACAGGCTGAATAACAGAATGAATGGCCTGATTGATAATATACGATACAGAGTCGACGCATGCAGGGCAAAGATAGAAGCATTATCACCTTCCGGTATTATAGAGAGAAGAAAGCATGATATTTTGCTGAAGAACAGACAGCTTGACACGTTGATGAAGGATATGATCAACAGCAGGCGGAATGAACTTAAGATACGCGCCGCCAAGCTTGAAGCGCTTTCACCGGTATCAAGGCTGACAGGCGGGTATTCATATGTTGAAGATGATAAAGGCCGTGCGGTTACAAGCACTGATATGGTAAAGACTGACGATATCCTGAAAGTCAACGTAAGCGATGGTGTTATATATGCTGCTGTTACAGATACAAAGAAGAGAGCGAGGCAGGGATAATGACAATAGAAGAGAATCTTGCAAGGCTTGATGAAATAATTTCTAAACTTGACAATAAAGATACGTCACTTGAGGATGCATTTAAGGAATATGAGAGCGGCATTAAGCTTGTGAAAGAATGTAATGACGCCATTGATAAAGTAGAAAAAGATGTTATCACGCTTAACGGCGGAGAGGACAGTGATAAGGACAATGATATTTAAGGATAAACTTGCAAAAAGGGTTGAAGAGACGAATTTAATTATAGATTCATATATACCGGAGGCAGGCAGATATGACAGTGAAATCATTGACGCCATGCGTTACAGCGTGGATGCGGGCGGAAAGAGATTAAGGCCTGTGTTTATGAAGAGTTTTTATACTCTTTTTGGCGGACATGGCGAGTGTGTTAAGCCTTTTATGGCGGCAATGGAGATGCTGCACACATATTCACTTGTGCATGATGACCTTCCGGCACTGGATAATGACGATTACCGCAGAGGCCGTTATACAACACATAAACAGTACGGAGAACCGCTTGCAATTCTTGCGGGCGACGGGCTGCTTCATCAGGCGTATGAGACTGCCATTAAAGCTTTTGACCTTACAGATGATACCGGTACGGTTGTAAAGGCATTGAAGATTTTCGGAGATAAGACCGGAATACACGGAATGCTTGGCGGACAGACTGCTGATGTTATTAATACGGGCCGTATGATAGATGATGATTTAATGTATTATATATATGAGAATAAGACAGGCGCATTGATCGAAGGTTCTATGATGATAGGTGCTGTCCTTGCCGGGGCCGGTGAGAAAGAGTGCAGTCTGGTTAAACAGATCGGTTCGTGTATCGGAATGGCATTCCAGATACAGGATGATCTTCTTGATATATACGGAGATGAGAAGACACTGGGCAAGCCGGTGGGAAGCGATGACCGTAATGATAAGAAGACATATGTCACAGTTAACGGAGTCGATAAGTCGAAGTCAGATATAATAAAGCTTACCGATGAAGCATATAAGATGTTGGAAGGACTCGGAAGTGATGATGATGAGAGAACTTTCCTTAAAGAAATGTTCGGATATCTCATATCAAGGGATAACTGAGTCACAGGAGAATAGATAATATATGATACTTGATAATATAGAAGAACCTAATGACATTAAGAAAGTTTTACCGCAGGATTATGACAGACTTGCCGGTGAAATCAGAGAGCGTATTACGGAGTGTGTCGGCAATAACGGCGGACACCTTTCTTCAAGTCTCGGTGTTGTTGAGCTTACAATGGCGCTTCATCTTGCACTTAATCTGCCGGAAGATAAGATAATCTGGGATGTGGGACATCAGTCGTACACCCATAAGATTCTTTCGGGACGGAATGCACAGTTTGATACGCTCAGGCAGCATGGGGGAATCAGTGGTTTTCCGAGCCTGTCGGAGAGTGAATGTGATGCTTTCGGAACAGGACATGCTTCAACCTCACTTTCGGCTGCACTCGGATATGTTAAGGCCAGAGAACTTTCGGGCGGAGACAATACTGTTGTGGCAGTTATCGGAGACGGTGCGCTTACAGGTGGAATGGCATATGAAGCACTTAACAACTGCAGCGATATACACAGTAATTTTATTATTATACTTAATGATAATGATATGTCGATTTCCTCGAGTGTCGGGGGAATGTCCAAAGTGCTTAACAACATCCGCACCGGACAGACTTATAATGAACTTAAATACAATGTCAAAAGCACGCTTTCCAAGATTCCGGGTTATGGCGAAGAACTTATAGGTAAAATACATAAGACCAAGAGCTCGATCAAGCAGTTTTTTATACCGGGTATGTTATTTGAAGATATGGGAATAACATATCTCGGACCGGTTGACGGACACGATATTAATAAACTTGTCAAGATGATCAAGCTTGCCAAACGTGTAAATCATGCAGTGCTTGTACATGTCCATACACAGAAGGGACGCGGATATTCTTATGCCGAGAAGAAACCGTGTTTTTACCATGGCGTGGATGCGTTTGATGTCAAGAGCGGTGAACTCTTAGATAAAACCAAGGTCAGAAATTATTCCGATGTATTTTCATCGGCAATTATAAAATGTGCACGTAATGATGACAAGGTCGTGGCGATTACGGCAGCGATGAGTGACGGAACGGGTCTTAAGCGTTTTGAAAAGATGTTTCCGGACAGGTTCTTTGATGTAGGAATTGCTGAAGAACATGCGGTAACATTTGCGGCAGGACTTGCGGCGGCCGGATATAAGCCGTATTTTGCCGTATATTCGTCATTCCTGCAAAGAGGATTTGACCAGATTCTGCATGATGTGTGCATACAGAATCTTCCGGTACGTTTTATCGTGGAACGCGCCGGAATTGTGGGTAAAGATGGAATAACTCATCAGGGTATATTTGATTTATCATATCTGGGAATAATTCCGGGCCTTACGATAATGGCCCCGAAGAACAGGTTCGAATTCCATGATATGATACAATACACACTTGATTATGATAAACCTGTTGCAATAAGAGTACCGAGAGGTGCTGCATCCGATATATTCAGTGAAATAAGGACGCCGATCGAGTACGGGCGTTCTGAGATCATCCGCAAAGGAGAACGTGTGGCGATTGTAGCGGCCGGTACAGGAGTTGAGACTGCTGCGCAGACAGAGACGCTTCTTGCAGGCAAAGGAATTAATCCGACGATAGTCAATGCAAGGTTTGTCAAGCCGGTTGATACGGTAATGATAGATGAACTTTCAAAGACGCACGATTTAATCGTCACTATTGAGGAAAATGTTCTTTCCGGAGGTTTCGGAATGAGTGTTCTGTCATATGTCAACAGCAATAACCTGGATGTTAAGGTGCTTAATATTGCACTCGAAGATAAATATATAGAACATGGAAGCGCACAGGAGCTTAAAGAGGCTTACGGACTCAGTCCCGAAAAAATATGTGCGCAGATAGAGGCAGAATTATGAAAGAAAGACTTGATGTACTTTTGGTTGAAAGAAGACTTGCTGATTCCAGAGAGAAAGCCAAAGCGGTGATAATGTCCGGAATTGTATATGTTAACGGCCAGAAAGAAGATAAAGCCGGCCAGACATTTGATGTGACAAGCAATATTGAACTCCGTGGTTCTACCCTCAAGTATGTAAGCCGCGGCGGTCTTAAGCTTGAAAAAGCAATGAATGAATTTCCGGTAAAATTAGACGGAACAATCTGTATGGATGTAGGTTCGTCAACCGGAGGTTTCACAGACTGCATGCTTATGAACGGCGCCGTGAAAGTATATTCAGTGGACGTCGGACACGGACAGCTTGCATGGAAATTAAGGCAGGACGAACGTGTTGTTGTAATGGAGAAGACGAATATACGTTATGTGACACCGGAAGATATTGATGATGTTCTTGATTTTGCAAGCATTGATGTGTCATTTATATCACTCACAAAGGTTCTGCTTCCTGTTAAGAATCTTTTAAAGAGCGGCGGTGAAGTTGTGTGTCTTATTAAACCTCAATTTGAAGCCGGACGTGAGAAAGTGGGCAAGAAGGGCGTTGTAAGAGACAAAGACGTGCATGAAGAAGTCATTGAAATGGTACTTAATTATGCCGTTTCAATAGGATATGATGTACTTGGTCTTTCTTTTTCTCCGATCAAGGGGCCGGAAGGCAATATCGAATATCTGGCACATCTTAAGAAAACAGATAACGAAACGGGCATTATTGCCGACAATATAAATATTAATAAAGTGGTGGAAGAATCACATAACGAATTACAGAGGTAATGTAATTATGAATAAATTCTATGTGATAGCCAATTCGCAGAAAGACACCGATTTTGCGATGGCGGACAGAATAAGTGAATATATAATCGCAAAGGGCGGAACTTGTGTCTGCCAGAAGCGTGATATCGGTAAAGAAGGCCTTAAATACAATTCTGCCGACGCAAGCCTTATTCCAGAAGGTACAGAGTGCGTGATTGTGCTCGGCGGTGACGGTACCCTTATCCAGGCAGCCCGCGATCTGAGCGCAATTAATGTTCCTGTGTTCGGTATTAATATAGGTACACTCGGATATCTCACCGAAATTGATATGGAACAGGCATTTCCGGCAATCGACAGAATCATGGCGGATGAATACAATATAGATACAAGGATGATTCTGCGCGGCAGGGTATACCGCGGCGAGGAGAAACTGTATTCCGATATTGCCCTTAATGATATCGTAATTAACAGAATGGGTTCTCTTAGAATTATAAATTTTGATATATATGTCAACGGAGAATATCTTATTACATATCCGGCAGACGGACTTATCGTGTCGACACCGACAGGTTCAACGGCATACAATCTGTCTGCAGGCGGACCGATTGTGAGACCGCAGACGGACTGTATAGTTATGACACCTGTCTGCCCGCATGTGCTCAATAAGAGCAGTGTTATTTTCGGCGGCGAAGATGTACTTGAAATCCGGATGACACCGTCAAGAAGCGGTGTGGAAGAGCGAGTGGTTACGTTTGACGGCACGGATTATATCAATCTGGTGTCCGGAGACCGAATAGTGATATCACGTTCGGATACGCGCGCAAGCCTTATAAGAATCGGGAAACATAATTTTCTCCAGATTCTCCGTAATAAACTTTCATAGGAGGTGTGGGTTTGAAACCGGAAAGACAGAGCAAAATAATTGAGATAATAGGTAAAAATCATATTGAGACGCAGGAAGAACTCTGCGAAATGCTCAACAATGAAGGATATAATGTCACACAGGCAACAGTTTCCAGGGATATAAGGGATCTTAAGCTTACCAAAGTGATGGAAGGCGGAAGACAGAAATATGTTGTTCTCAAACAGGATGAAAGACATCTGAAAGACAAATATAAGAGAGTTCTCAGTGAGGGTTTTGCGTCAATGGATATGGCGCAGAATATACTTGTGATTAAAACAGTATCCGGCATGGCTATGGCCGTTGCTGCAGCACTTGATGCAATGGAGTGGCATGAGGTCGTGGGAACGATTGCCGGAGATGATACGATAATGTGTGCAATCAGGTCGGTAGACGATACGATTGCCATTATGGATAAAATCCGTAAAATAGTCTATTAGGGAATCAGGCGTTCATGGATAAGCTTTCTGCGGAAAGGATGTAGTATATGTTACTAAATTTGCATGTTAAAAATCTTGTGCTCATCGAAGAGGCCGATATTGAATTCGGAGAAGGCCTTAATATTCTGAGCGGTGAAACGGGAGCCGGAAAATCAATCATTCTGGGTTCTGTAACACTTGCGTTGGGAGCCAAAGCCGGCAGCGAGGTAATCGGCCGGTACGGCGATTATGCCTATGTTGAACTTAATTTCAGAATTGACGACAAGGCAAAAGAGGCAGAACTTAACTCAATGGATATTTTTCCGGAAGACGGTATTCTTACGATAAGCCGCCGTATTATGGAAGGACGAAGTGTATTTAAAGTTAATGGTGAAACCGTGACAGCCGCAATTGTCAAAAAAATAACGGCATTGCTTATCGATATCCACGGACAGCATGATCACCAGTCACTTCTCTATAAGCAGAATCACCTTATCATATTAGATAAATATGCGCGTGATGAACTTGCACCATTTAAGGATAAACTTGCCGGAATATACAAAGAATATAATGAGGCGCGCAAAGAACTTGCCGGATTTACTATTGATGATGAGGAAAGAAGCCGTAATATTTCTTTTCTTGAATTTGAAATCAATGAAATAGACGGTGCAGAGCTTCTTGACGGTGAAGATGAAGAAGTCGAGAAGAATTACCGCAGAATGGTAAATTCCCGTAAGATAGCGGAGCAGTCAGCCATGGCGGCGGCATGCCTTGACGGTGAAAGTGCCGGAGCATCCGAACTTGTCAGCCGTGCATACAGTGCACTCAACAGTGTTTCACAATATGATGACGATCTTAAGAATATGCTTACACAGCTTGGTGATATTGATGGACTTCTTTCTGATTTCAACAGGGAACTTGCCGATTATACGGAAGGACTTGATTATGATGCAGAAGAGTTTGCAGCGACGGAATCAAGGCTTGATACGATCAACAATCTTAAGTCCAAATACGGATCTACGATAGAAGCAATACGTGCATACCGTGATGATGCTGCAGCGAAACTTGATTTTTATAATGATTATGATAATAATTTACAATTAACCAGAGAACGTGTCCAAAAACTTCATGATGAAGCAGCTGAAGTATGTGACAGGATAACCCGGATCCGTACCGCTGCGGCAAAGAAGCTTTCGGCGGAAATACGTCAGGCGCTTGAGGATCTTAATTTCGGACAGGTCAGATTTGAGGTCGAAGTACGTCAGACCGGCAATATTACACCGGATGGAGCAGACGAAGCAGAGTTTATGATCAGTGTGAATCCGGGAGAAGATATGCGTCCGCTTGCCAAAATTGCATCCGGTGGTGAACTATCAAGAATCATGCTCGGAATCAAATCGGTTCTTGCCAACAAAGATGACACCGATACTCTGATTTTTGATGAGATAGATACCGGAATAAGCGGAAGAACAGCACAGAAGGTTTCGGAGAAGATGGCACTTATCGCCCGTTCGCATCAGGTAATATGTATAACGCATCTTCCTCAGATTGCTGCGATGGCCGATATTCATTTCCTCATTGAAAAAAATATAAAAGACGGTTTTACAACAACTTCAATTAACAGGTTATCTGATCGGGAAATAATCACAGAACTCGCCAGAATGCTTGGCGGCAGCCAGATAACGGAACTCGTTATGGATAATGCTGCACAGATGAAGGAATTTGCTGATAATCTTAAAAAGCATTGAAAATTCTTACAGATTTAAATATTTAAATTAACACATAATAAGAGCAGGACATTAAAGTACCTGCTCTTTTTTGATATGCAGGATGTCCTTTAAATATTGGGAGGTCCGGCATGAAAAAAATCAGACAATATCGAATATGGCTTACATGTATTGCCGTCGCAGCAGTCTGCACGGGGGTAATATATTATATTCATTACGTTAGAAAAAATATTCCGAATAAAATATATATGGACTCTTTCTCGGATGGGACGATCGATGTCGGGCTGCCTTTTGTGGGTACGGTCAAGTCCGAGGACGAGGCGGTTCCGGTAGCGGTGAACCTTATGGAACCGCTCACGATAAATTCGGGAGATGTTTCTGAGTATAAATTCACGGTGAATTTGTTTGGAACAATTCCGATCAAAGAAATCCGTGTATCGGTGAATAATACCAGACAGGTAATAGCTTGCGGCATACCGGTCGGAATTTCAATAGACACCGACGGAATATGCGTTGTTGATACGGGCGATGTCACGACATCCATGGGAGTGATTGAAGCTCCGGCACGAGGCATACTTATGGCGGGGGATTATATATACAGTGTTAACGGCAAAAGTGTGGGTACCATCCGCGAACTTATGGATGAGATAGCTTCAGGCGGCAGTGAATATTTATGCCTTGGTGTAAGGCGTGACGGTGAAAATATTGAGGCAAGGATTAAGCCGGTGTGCGATTTGGACGGCGTTTATAAGATAGGCGTGTGGGTGCGCGATGACTGCCAGGGACTCGGAACATTAACATATGTTGATGAGAATAATGATTTTGGCACGCTCGGTCATTCCATAAGTGACAGTACTTCCGGTAAAGCGGTTGAAATCAAATCAGGACGGCTTTACACCGCTCATATATGGAGTATTGTAAAAGGCAAAGAAGGCAAGCCTGGCGAGGTAATAGGCTCAATTAATTACAATGATGACAATTATATAGGAGATATTGAAGAAAACAGCGATATAGGTGTATATGGAAAGGCTAATGATAACATAAAAGCATATGTGGATAATGTTTACATGCAGGTGGCATATAAACAGGATATAGAAGAAGGCGAAGCCTTTGTGCACACATTTGCGGACGGTTCAATTAAAGATTATGCGATCGATATTACGGAAATCCATTTTTCCGAAGACTACCGTAACAAGGGTATAGTGTTTACAGTGACCGATGAGAAGTTATTATCCTGCACCGGAGGCATAGTCCAGGGGATGAGCGGAAGCCCGATAATCCAGAACGGTAAGGTAATCGGCGCCGTAACCCATGTTTTTGTGAATGAACCGGAGAAAGGATATGGAATATTTATAGAAGAGATGCTGGAGCATTAAGGAAGGATACTTAGCAATAAAATGACCGGCGGAAGTGCTTCCGCCGGTTAATGTTTATTTATTCATATACAGCTTCATTGGTGAATTCTATTCCAAGTTTCTTAAATGTGTTCATATCCACCGAGGACAGAATGGAAGAGATGTGAAGCTGGCATCCCGACAGCTTCGGAAGCTGCTCCAATGCAAGTCGGGCATTAGGATCCGAGACAGCACACATCGATAACGCAATCAGTATTTCATCGGTGTGAAGGCGTGGATTACGGCTGCCGAGGTAACCTGTTTTGAGCTCCTGTATCGGTTCGATAAAAGTACGTGAAATAAGGTGTACATCTTTATCTATATTGCCGAGAACTTTAATTGCATTGAGAAGAACTGCCGATGCCGGGCCCATAAGGTCGGATGTGGAACCGGTAACAATGGTTCCGTCAGGAAGTTCCAATGCAGCTGCGGCGGACTTGTTTTCAAGTGCCAGATTATTTGCAACGGGAACCACCGCACGGTCGTTGACGGTAATTTTGGCCTGTTTCATAATAAGTTCCTGTTTGTAAACCTCATCTTTGGTAGCTTCATCTTTAACAAATCGGTTTAATGACTGGTAATATCTGCGTATGATTTCCTGTCTGGAAGCTTCCATGCAGGCTTCGTCATCAATAATGCAGTTGCCGGCCATGTTGACACCCATATCTGTAGGGGACTTATAAGGGCAGTTTCCGTATATTCTCTCGAACATCGCTGCAAGGACCGGATAAATCTCAATATCACGGTTATAATTAACAGTGGTCTTGCCATATGCTTCCAGATGGAACGGATCGATCATATTAACATCATTGAGGTCGGCAGTTGCTGCCTCGTAAGCGAGATTAACCGGGTGCTTGAGCGGAATATTCCAGATAGGAAAAGTCTCAAACTTCGCGTAACCGGCCTTGATGCCACGCTTGTTCTCATGGTAAAGCTGTGAAAGACATGTAGCCATTTTACCGCTTCCGGGACCCGGTGCAGTGACAATTACCAACGGGCGTGTGGTCTTGACATAATCATTCTTACCGTAACCTTCATCACTCACAATCGCATCAATATTATTAGGGTACCCGTCAATTGAAAAATGATGATAAACATTGATTCCTATAGCTTCAAGTTTCTTCTGGAACGAGTCAGCTGACGGCTGTCCTGCATAGCGTGTGATTACCACACTGCTGACATAAAGGCCTTTATTCTTATATATTTCAATTAATCTGAGCACATCCTGGTCATATGTGATACCAAGGTCATGCCTTATCTTATTGCGCTCTATATCCGCGGCATTAATGGAAATAATCATTTCGGCCTGATCCGCAAGCTGTAAAAGCATCTGGAGCTTGCTGTCCGGTGCAAAACCCGGAAGAACGCGTGATGCATGATAATCGTCAAAAAGCTTGCCGCCGAATTCAAGATATAATTTGTCTCCGAACTGTGCAATTCTTTCCTTAATATGGGCCGATTGCATTTTCAGATATTTGTCATTGTCGAAACCGATTCGTTTCATGTAAAAATCTCCTTCGTAGTTCAATCTAAATCGCTATCTATTAGGATAACACAACACAGCCGGAAAATACAGAAAATATTATAATTCGACACTAAAAACTTTAAATGAAAAAATAACTGCTAGTACATATTGACACTAAAAATCATAAAC
>CAMENP010000014.1 GCA_945928575.1 uncultured Butyrivibrio sp. | reverse complement strand
ATGGACTTACTAAGGCATCAGGAATAGTAGATGCACTTGATGATAAGGAATATACAGGCAGTCTTGTTACGCTATTACAGGCGGGAACAGATTTTGTCAGAAATAATTCCAAGAAAGCATGGAGCAAGTCCGGTGACGGCAGAATTGAAATGCCGGATTACCCGGATAGAGCCGTGCTTGAAGGAGTAGTAAATGCATTGATTCATAGAAGTTATATGGAGATAGGCAGCGAAGTTCATATAGATATGTTTGATGACAGGATTGAAATATATTCACCGGGTGGAATGGTAAGCGGCATATCTTTAGAGAAAACAGACTTGTTGAAAATTCCATCAAAGCGAAGAAATCCGATATTAGCTGATATATTCAGTCGTTTGAAATACATGGAGCGTAGAGGCAGTTGATTTAAGAAAATATTGGCAGACTATGAGGGACAGGTTGAATTTGATGAGACTAAGATGCCAATCTTTGAGGCGGATAATGATGATTTTACATTGACGTTGTATAATCTGAATTATAGCTCTGGTTATTCAGCACAAGTGAATGAAAATGGCACCCAAGATGGCACTCAAGGTGGCACCCAAGATGGCACTCAAGACAAATTGCAGAAACAAATCTTTGGTATGATAGTAGAAAATCCTAAAATTTCCACATCAGAAATTGCAACAAAGTTAGGTGTTGGAGTAAGAACTGTAAAGAGGAGAATTAAGCAAATGTCAAATGTATCATATGCCGGAAGCGGTTATAGCGGTCACTGGGAGATTAAATAGGGTTTGATGATGAAATCCACATATGCATATTACGGTATTTTAACCTGGCATACCGAATCGGATGTCGGGTTAAAAGCCCGGTTGCCCGGATGATCATTTCACAAGCAACTTGATATGGTGAATTGTCGCATAATATTTTTTTATAAGGGTTGAAATTGCAATAAATATATGTTAAAATTCATAAAAATAGATATTGAAGTCAGGGATTAATGCCCGGACACACTATGTAAAGAAAAAAGCGCTATCGATAAGCTTAGTTGTTTTTTTTTTGAAATTTTTTAGAAAAAAGAAGGAATAGGTGAAGCCATGAAAGCATTTCTGATTCTGGAAGACGGCAACGTGTTTCAGGGAACAAGCATTGGAGCCGATAAGGAAGTTATCAGCGAAATAGTATTTAATACCTCTATGACAGGTTATCTGGAGGTGTTGACAGATCCTTCTTATGCAGGACAGGCGGTAGTTATGACCTACCCGTTAATTGGTAACTATGGTATTTGTTATGCTGATGAGGAGTCGGCAAGGCCTTGGCCGGACGGATTCATCGTCCGTGAACTTTCACCTATGCCGAGTAACTTCAGAAGTGAAGATACTATTCAGCATTTTCTTGAATCTAACGGAATTCCGGGAATCGAAGGAATCGATACCAGAGCCCTTACGAAAATTCTTCGTGAGAAAGGTACGATGAACGGAATGATTACAACCAATGAGAATTATAATCTCGATGAAATAATCCCACGTCTTAAAGAATATAATACCGGCAAGGTGGTTGAGAAAGTTACCTGCGATGAGAAATATACACTTGAAGGTGACGGACTTAATGTGGCACTTATGGATTTCGGTGCTAAGAGAAACATAGCGCGCTCACTTAATAAGCGCGGATGCAATGTTACGGTTTATCCGGCACTTACACCGGCTGAGGAGATATTAAAGAGTAATCCGGACGGAATTATGCTTTCAAACGGCCCGGGAGACCCGAAGGAATGTACATCGATCATTGCGGAAATTAAGAAATTATACGATTCGGATGTTCCTATTTTTGCCATCTGCCTCGGACATCAGCTCATGGCACTTGCCACAGGTGCTGACACGCACAAGATGAAATACGGACACAGAGGTGCGAACCATCCGGTTAAGGATTTGTCCACCGGTAAGGTATACATATCTTCACAGAACCACGGATATGTGGTGGATATGGACACGATAGACCCTAAGGTTGCCAGACCGGCGTTTATCAATGTAAATGATAAGACGAATGAAGGACTTGAGTATATCGGCAAGAATATATTTACGGTTCAGTTCCATCCGGAAGCATGTGCGGGACCTAAGGATTCAGAATTTCTTTTTGACAGATTTATAGATATGATGAAGAAAGGCAGGGACTAAGATGCCAAAGAATAATGATATTAGAAAAGTACTCGTTATAGGTTCAGGACCTATCGTTATCGGACAGGCCGCTGAATTCGACTATGCCGGAACACAGGCTTGCCGTTCACTCAAAGAAGAAGGCATAGAAGTTGTTCTCGTTAACTCTAATCCTGCCACAATTATGACGGATAAAGATATTGCGGATGAGGTTTATATCGAGCCGCTTACAGTTAAATCACTTGAGAAGATAATCCTTAAGGAGAAACCGGACAGTATTCTTCCGACACTCGGAGGACAGGCCGGACTTAACCTCGCAATGGAGATCGCAGAGACAGGTTTCCTTGAGGAACACAATGTCAAGCTTATAGGTACCACGGCACAGACAATCAAGAAGGCCGAGGACAGACTTGAATTCAAGACCACTATGGAGAAAATCGGTGAGCCTTGCGCACCGTCTCTTGTAGTTGAGAATGTCGAAGACGGTATCGCTTTCACCAATACGATCGGATATCCGGTAGTATTAAGACCTGCTTATACACTCGGCGGAAGCGGCGGCGGAATCGCACATAACGAAGAGGAGCTTGTTGATATACTTTCAAACGGTCTCCGTCTCAGCCGTGTCGGCCAGGTACTTGTCGAGAGATGTATCGCAGGCTGGAAAGAAATCGAATACGAGGTTATGCGTGATGCCAACGGCACATGTATCACCGTATGTAATATGGAAAACATCGACCCTGTAGGTGTACATACCGGAGACAGTATAGTAGTCGCACCTTCGCAGACACTTTCCGACAAAGAATATCAGATGCTTCGTTCATCAGCACTTAATATCATAGATGAACTTAAGATAACAGGCGGATGTAATGTACAGTTTGCACTTCATCCGACAAGCTTTGAGTATTGCGTAATCGAGGTAAACCCTCGTGTAAGCCGTTCATCAGCACTTGCATCCAAGGCAACAGGTTACCCTATCGCCAAGGTTGCCGCTAAGATTGCACTCGGATATAATCTTGACGAGATTCCTAATGCGATCACACATAAGACATTCGCAAGCTTTGAGCCGGCACTTGATTACTGCGTAGTCAAGATTCCGAGACTCCCGTTTGATAAATTCATAACAGCTTCAAGAAAGCTTACAACACAGATGAAGGCTACCGGTGAGGTAATGAGTATCTGCACCAATTTCGAGGGCGCACTTATGAAAGCAATCCGTTCACTGGAGCAGCATGTGGATTCTCTTATTAACGATGATTATTCGTCATGCACCGATGATGATATTCTTGAACTCCTTAAGAACGTGGATGACAAGAGAATGTATGTTATCGCGGAAGCACTCAGAAGAGGAATAGATTATGATACTATCCATTCAATCACGATGATTGATGAGTGGTTCATAGATAAATTCAACAACATCGTCAAGATGGAAAAAAGACTTGCATCAGAGCCGCTTACCAAAGAACTTCTTCTTGAAGCCAAGAGAATTGAGTTCCCTGACGTTGTAATCGGTAAGCTTGCTGGAAAGAAAGAGCGTGAGATCAAAGAACTCCGCGATGAATATAATATTCATGCAGCATTCAAGATGGTTGATACATGTGCGGCAGAGTTTGAAGCATCAACACCGTATTATTATTCATGTTATAAATCAGAGAATGAAGTTATTGAGACAAGACCTGAGAAAAAAGTGCTTGTACTCGGCTCAGGTCCTATAAGAATCGGACAGGGTATCGAATTCGATTATTGCTCGGTTCACAGTACATGGGCGTTTAAGGCTGAGGGTTATGAGACAATTATCATTAATAACAACCCTGAGACGGTAAGTACTGACTTTGATATTGCGGATAAACTTTATTTTGAGCCGCTTACACCGGAGGATGTTGAAAGCATTGTTGAACTTGAGCATCCGGACGGAGCAGTGGTACAGTTCGGCGGACAGACGGCGATCAAGCTTACCAAGAGCCTTATGGAAATGGGAGTGCCTATTCTCGGAACAAGTGCAGAAGATGTCGATGCGGCAGAGGACAGGGAACTCTTTGATGAGATCCTTCAGGAATGTGAGATACCGAGGGCCGCAGGTAAGACGGTATTTACTGCCGATGAAGCCATTGCGGCAGCCAACGAACTTGGTTATCCGGTACTTGTAAGACCTTCATATGTACTCGGCGGACAGGGAATGCAGATTGCGATTTCAGATGAAGACATCCGCGAGTTCATGGAGATAATCAACAGACAGGTTCAGGAACATCCTATCCTTGTAGATAAATACCTTATGGGTAAGGAAATAGAAGTCGACGCGGTATGCGACGGTGAGGACATCCTTATTCCGGGTATCATGGAACATATCGAGCGTGCAGGTATCCATTCCGGAGACAGTATATCTGTATATCCGGCACAGAGCCTTACACAGAGAATAATCGATATGCTTGAAGAGTACACAAGAAGACTTGCAAGATCTCTTCACGTAAAAGGACTTATCAATATCCAGTTTATCGTATATAACGATCAGGTATATGTAATTGAGGTTAACCCTCGTTCATCAAGAACAGTGCCTTATATCAGCAAAGTTACCGGTATTCCTATCGTCAAACTTGCGACACAGGTTATCATCGGCAACACGATCAAGGGACTCGGATACACACCTGGATTACAGAAAAAAGCAGATTATATCGCAATCAAGATGCCGGTATTCTCATTTGAGAAAATCAGGGGCGCGGATATAAGTCTCGGACCTGAGATGAAGTCAACGGGTGAATGCCTCGGTATCGCCAAAGAATTTAACGAAGCACTTTATAAGGCATTTGTCGGTGCGGGAGTAAATCTTCCTAAGTACAAGCAGATGATCATGACTGTCTGTGACAGTGAGAAAGATGAAGCGCTTCCGGTTGCAAAACGTTTTGCTGCCCTCGGTTATACAATATATGCAACATGGGGAACAGCTAAGTTCCTTAACGATAACGGCGTTGAGGCGATAAGGGTCAACAAAGTAGAGCAGGAGTCGCCTACACTGCTTGATCTCATTCTCGGACATAAGATTGACCTTGTAATAGATATTCCGGCTAACGGAATTGAGAGAAGCCATGACGGTTTCATAATCAGAAGACATGCGATTGAGACAGGTGTCAATGTTCTCACATCAATCGATACGGCCAATGCTCTTTTGACAAGCCTTGAGAGTGCCGGAGAACAGCACACTACACCTATTGATATTGCGACAATTTAGTAATGGTGATTGTATGACTAAGATTTTAGAACAAATATCAAATATAATAAGCGACGCGTTCGTATCATGCGGATATGATGCCAAATACGGTAAAACCAATGTTTCAAACCGTCCGGATCTGTGTCAGTATCAGTGTAACGGCGCGATGGCAGCGGCCAAAGCATACTCCAAGGCACCTTTTATGATAGGTGATGAGGTTGTGGCCAAACTTGCGGGAAATAACACATTCAAGAGCATTGAATGTGTTAAACCGGGATTTATCAATATCGTGTTAAGCGATGATTTTATCGGTAATTATGTTAAGCAGATGGCGTCCGAAGAGAAATTCGGATGTGACTGCGCTCCGAAGAACGAGACGATTTTTCTTGATTACGGCGGAGCCAATGTTGCCAAACCGCTTCATATCGGACATCTCCGTTCTGCTATAATCGGAGAAAGCCTTAAGAGAATATCGGCTTTTAACGGATACAAAACCGTAAGTGATGTACATCTCGGAGACTGGGGTCTCCAGATGGGACTTATAATTGTGGAGCTTAAGAGCCGTAAGCCGGAACTTCCTTATTTTGATAAGAATTATACGGGAGAATATCCGGCTGAAGCACCGTTTACAATATCTGAACTTGAAGAGATATATCCTTGCGCAAGCGGTAAGTCCAAAGAGGATGAAGAATTCAAAAAAGCTGCGCAGCAGGCAACTGTTGAATTGCAGAACGGCGACAGAGGATACACGGCATTGTGGCATCACATCATTAATGTTTCGGTTGCCGATCTTAAGAAAAATTACGGCAACCTCAATGTAAGCTTTGATCTGTGGAAGGGCGAAAGTGACGCACAGCCGTACATCCCCGATATGGTGGATGACCTTATTAAGCGCGGCATTGCACACGAAAGCCAGGGAGCAATAGTCGTTGATATAGCCGAAGAAGGTGATACGAAAGAACTTCCTCCGTGTATAGTCCGCAAATCAGACGGCGCAGCCAACTATGAGACATCGGATCTTGCCACACTTATTGAGCGTGAGAAAATATATGCTCCAAAGGCATATATTTATCTTGCCGACAAGAGACAGGATTTACATTATACGCAGTTTTTCCGTGTGGCACGTAAAGCAGGAATCGTAAGAAAGGACACAATTCTTGATTTTATCGGTTTCGGAACAATGAACGGAAGCGACGGAAAGCCTTTTAAGACAAGGCAGGGTGGTGTGCTTCGTCTTGAGTATCTTATCAAAGAAATCAATGATGCAGTATACGCCAAGATAATGGAGAACAGATCCACATCAGAAGAGGAAGCCCGCGAGACCGCAAGGATAGTAGGACTTGCAGCACTGAAATACGGCGACTTGTCCAATCAGGCATCCAAGGATTATGTTTTTGACATAGACAGGTTCACATCATTTGAAGGTGACACAGGTCCGTATATACTTTACACAATAGTAAGGATCAAGTCGATTCTTAAGAAATATGAGGCAGAGGGCGGTAATGCCGCAGACTGTGCAATCGGCAATCCGGAAGGCGACAGTGAGAGAACACTTATGCTTGAACTTACCGGGTTGAGTGAAGTTATCGAAAATGCGTATGTTGACAGGGCACCGCACAAAATATGCAAGTTTGTGTATGATCTGTCCAATGCGTTTAATCATTTTTATCATGAAACCAAAATCCTCGCAGAGCCGGATGAGAATAGAAAGAAGAGTTATATAGCACTTATCGATCTCACTAAGGATGTGCTCGTCACATGTATTGACCTGCTTGGAATTGAAGCACCGGAGAGAATGTAAAAATGGCCAAAGTTAAAGATTTAACGACCGGAAGCCCGATAAAGCTTATGCTTTTGTATGCGCTTCCGGTGCTGGCCGGTAATATCTGCCAGCAGATTTATAATTTTGCCGACACAATAATAGTCGGACAGAAACTCGGTGAGAATGCCCTTGCGGCGGTAGGAACCACCGGTTCAATGTATTTTCTTGTAAACGGTTTCGTTGTAGGAATAACGAGCGGTTTTGCAGTCCATGTATCACAGCGTTTTGGAGCTAAGGATTATGACGGTATGCGTAATTCGGTTTTCAATGCTGTTTTTTTGTGGGGTTTAATAACGATTATCATAACAGCGCTTGCGATGATTTTTTCCAAGCCGATGTTAAGACTTATCAATACGCCTGATGATATCATAGATGATGCACAAAAATACATTCTTACCATTTACGCAGGAATTCTTGCGCCGATGTTATATAATGCGGCATCGTGCATATTAAGGGCGGTGGGAGACAGTAAGACACCGTTGTATTTTCTTATGGTGTCAGCTGTGCTTAATATAGGAATGGATCTGTTCTTTATTGTCGTGCTTAAGATGGGAGTATTCGGAGCAGCATTGGCAACGGTAATCGCACAGTTCATATCGGGTGTGGCATGTATTGTATATATGATAATTAAATTCCCGATCTTAAGGATAACCAAGGCTGATATACATATAAACGGCTCTGTTATCAGGACACACTTAACAATAGGACTCCCTATGGCGTTCCAGTTTTCGATTACCGCTATCGGCACAATCGTATTACAGGGCGCAATCAATAAATTCGGCGCGACACGAATTGCGGCGTACACTGCGGCAAGCAAGACTGAGCAGCTAGTAACCCAGATCGCGGGAGCAAGCGGTGTGACTACGGCGAATTTTGTAGGACAGAATATAGGAGCCGGAAGATATGACAGAATTAAAAAAGGCGTGCGCGCATGGAGCTTTGTAACAATAGGCGCCGCTGTTTTTGCGATGGCTGTTATATTTTTCTTCGGAAGAGACATCTGCGGATTGTTTATTAAGGGACGTAATCCGGTAACGCTTGATTCATCAATGATATATCTGAATACGGTAATCATATTTTTTATACCGTTATTCCTGATATTTGTGTTCAGAAATGCGCTTCAGGCAATGGGTAAGACTTTTATGCCGCTTATGGCAGGGGTATTTGAACTCGTAGCAAGAACAATAGCATCGTTTACACTTCCGGATATCATAGGATTTAAGGGTGTGTGTCTGGCAGGACCTATAGCGTGGGTAAGCGCCATGGTGCCGTTGTTTATAACATATATGATATATATGGTTAAGTTTAAGAAAAAAGGATATTTTAAAGCTCGAGAAGATTAGACAAAGTAAGTCTGTGAATCGAGAAATCAGCGTGAGCATCGTAGGAAGCGCTTGTCATGTATTTGTCAGGCTCAATGAATACGGTGCTTATGTTTTCTCCATGGGGAGAAAGGTTTCTTATATCACGGAAAATACCCTTGCCGCTTAACTTTGAGAGGCTTTCTTTGACTGACCAGATACGGCAGAATTCAAGGTCCGGTTCCGCGGAATCTTCGATATGTCGTATCTCTTCGGCGGAACATACGCGGGTAACGGAACGCGGATTGCGTTCGCGCATATCCTGTATGTCGATGCCGACAGGCATATTGCCGAATATGCATGCAGCGGCCCCGGCACAGTGACTTATATTAAAATATATCTCAGGGTATTCATTAAGATACGGTTTCCCGTTTATCTCAGTAGAGAAATCCGGGAGACCGTTTTGTTTATATATATTTCTGAAACCATAAAGAAACAGAAGATAACCGATTACGCATGATGTACGTCCGTCCATACGGCGCATCCTGAGAGCTTTCTTACGGCGTTTCTCCGGGAGCTTCCCAAGAAGAATGTTAAGATCCTCATCTGTAATTCGGTTATATTCTGTAAAAAGGTAAATCATTAACAGGTATCTCCAATGGCTTTGATAATTCGCTTCTTATATTCGAGAAAATGTTCTGACAGAAGTAAATCGGTGTGTCTTACATCCTCGGGAGCAATTCTGATCTCATCGGTTATATGGCCCGGCCTGCCGCCAAGAATATAAATCCTGTCGGAGAGAAGAATTGCTTCGTCGATATCATGTGTGATAAAAAGTGTCGAGAGCCTGATCTGCTTCATGATATTGATATACCATGTGTGCATATTGCTCTTGGTAATAGTATCAAGTGCGGAAAAAGGCTCATCAAGCAGTGCAACTTCGTCGGAAAACATATAGGTTCTCAAAAGTGCGGCACGCTGTCTCATACCGCCTGACAGCTGGTTGGGGTATTTGCGCTCACAGCCGGATATACCGAATTCCTCAAAATACGGAAGAACCCGTTTCCTTGCTTCTTTCTTACCGGTTCCTCTAAGAGTAAGCGGAAGAGTAACATTATCAATTATTGTCTTATATGGAAGGAGCAAATCCTTTTGCAGCATGTAACTTAACATACCGGATCTGCCGGTAATATCTTCACCTTTAAAGAGGACATGTCCGTTATCGGGGGCAAGAAGTCCCGATATGACATTAAAAAGCGTGGATTTGCCGCTGCCGCTGACACCGAGCAGACACACAAGTTCGCCGTCATTAAGTTCAATATTGATATCTTCGATTATTTTTGTACCGTCATAACTGACAGAAATATTCTCTGTTTTTAATAATGCCATTTTTAACTCCTGACGTCAATAGCCACAGTGGCTGTTGACAGAATTTATTCCGGAAGGTAATCGTTTGAGAAACCGAAACCATCAGGAATATCAATTTCGCAAAGACCGTTATCATAAACCCAGCCATAGAATGCATCCCATCTCTTCTGGTCGATAACACCCCATTTGTCGGCATCTGCCTTATACTGTGATGCAAGCCAGTTCTGACTCTTCTTGCAAAGTTCGAGGTCAAGGCCTTCATTGGCGTCAACAAGAATCTGTGCGGCATCATCCGGGTTCTCTATTGCATAATCATATCCTTTTGATAAAGCAGCCATGAATTTCTTCGCAACATCCGGATTGTTCTTAAGAAAATCATTGTTGGCAATAATTACAGGGCTGTAATCATCGAGTTCAGGTGAGTAATCCTTGAAATAGAAGAAATTGGTATCAAGTCCCTGAAGTTCACATGCAATTCCGTCCCATGCATAATAAATCCATACGGCATCAATGTTGCTGTTTAATGCGGCTTTGATGTCTTCAACCGATGTTGATATAAGGTTGATCTTGCTGTAATCACCGCCGTCGTCGGTTACGACTTTCCTGATGATAGCCTGCTCGATAGGCATATCCCATGTTGCATATGAATGTCCTTCCATTCCCTTAGGAGAAGCAATTTGGCTGCTTTTAAGGGAGATGATTCCCGAGGTGTTGTGCTGTATGATTGCAGCTACAGCCGTGACAGGAAGTCTTGAACTTTCATCAGCTGAGAAAGCAGGTACGAGATAATCCTGGAAGCTTACACCGAAATCGGCTTTGCCGTCCGCAACGGAAGCTTCGGCGCCTGCTTCGGCACATTCAACGATATCTACATCGATTCCGGCATCCTTAAAATAACCTTTTTCTTTGGCTACATAGAGACCTGTGTGATTGGTGTTAGGTGTCCAGTCGAGCATAAATGTTACTTTGGTAAGTTCCTTATTGCCATCACCGGATGCCTTGCCCGATGAGGCCTTGGAACAGCCGGTTACGGCCATAAGACCGAGCGTGGCTGCCATTACAAGTGCAAGGGTTCTTGTTTTTTTCATAATATCATATAGTAAATAGTCACTTGTTACCGGTGACTGATTTACTTCTCCTTTCCCATGGCATTACAAGCCATTTAATAATAATAACCGCAAGCATAAGCAGAAGGCTTATGCCCGATATGAAAATAATAACCGAAAACATTCTGTCATAAGCGAACGACTTGCGAACTCTTGTCATGAAAACGCCAAGTCCCGACGAACCTCCGAGCCATTCCGAGATAACTGCACCTACGATTGAGTATGCAACCGATATCTTAAGTCCGGAGAAAAAATATCCCAGTGAGTAAGGCAGTTTTATGTGAATAAAACGCTTTACCGGGCCGGCACCCATTGATTTGAGAAGCTTGAGTGCATCAGGGTCGGCAGCCTTAAAACCATCCAGGAGTCCCACTGCGATAGGGAAAAAAGTTGTGATGACAACCAATACTATCTTAGGGGTGATTCCATATCCGAGCCAGAGCGTCAAAAGCGGCGCAATGGCAATGGAAGGTATTGTCTGCGTGACAACAATTACCGGATAAAGTGCATTATAAAGCGGTCTGCATGCATCCATTAATATGGAGACAATAAAACTTAACACAATTCCGATGGCAAGACCGATGAAGGCTTCGCGGAGTGTTGTCGCGGCATGCTGTAAAAGTACAGGCCAGTCATTTATAAATGCTTTAATGACCTTGGCAGGTGACGGCATCATAAATGACGGCATAAGTTCAGAACCGGACAGGTACTGCCAGAATGCGATAAATACGGCTATTGCAATAACCGGCGGGATGATTTTGCCGGTTATAAAATGAAGTGTTTTATATGCTGTTGTATTAGTTCTGATGGTGTTTTGTGACTTTTTCATCGATTGTCAAAATCTTCTCCTCAGGTGCATATGTAATCTTAACGTAGGTATAAACTTTGTCGCAGCCTGCCTTTACGGCGATGTACTGACACTGCTTGACTATTTCCATAAGACCTTCATAATCACCTTCAATGGAAGTCTCTGACGGACCTACATAATACTTGTAACCCGAAGCTTTGATATAATCAAGGACCTCGTCTACGATTCTTACTACCTCAGCGTCATCCGTAACGTTAGGCAGAACCTGGATTGCTACATTAGCGTTCATGTTATCTTTCCTCCTTTATATAATAAAAATACCCCGGAAATCCGAGGTGGTAAGGTTGTATAACTGTAAGCCCGGCGATATGAAATATCCGCGGACTGTGTTGTATGATATACATCCCTACGCCGGCATTACCCGGATCAGGTATGGGACCTTCGTCCCAAGGGTCGAAACATTGGAGTGGTTTCCTCTCAGCCGGACTCATCCAGCGCCCCTAGCAAACTGTATTGTATACTTGCATAAGAAAAATGTCAATCAAATTCTGATTAGTGACTTTTTACCATATATATGGTATACTCTTTACACATACATATATATCATTGGGAGGTACATACTATGGATAATATGGTTATTGCTATTACAAGAACATGCGGAAGCGGCGCGACGAGCATAAGCAGGCTTCTCGGTAAGAGACTGGGAATAGATGTTATTGACAGGAATCTTTTAAGACTTGCATCCGATGAAAGCGGTATTAACGAGGAACTTTTTGCAAGGGCCGACGAGCATATGAAGCAGAGTCTTCTTTATAAAGTATCTAAGAAGGTATATAACGGCGAATTAATAGGACCGGACAGTGATGATTTTACATCCAATGAGAATCTCTTTAATTATCAGGCGAAGGTTCTTAAGGAACTTGCCCAGAATGAATCATACATCTGCATAGGACGTGCGGCTGATTTTGTTCTGAAGGATAATCCGAATCTGGTATCTATTTTTATATATGCACCGATGGATGTCTGCATTGACAGGGAAGCGGCACGCAACGGAATAGACAAGGCGAAGGCTAAGCAGAATATCATCAAGACTGATAAATACCGCCGCGGCTTTTACAAATACCACACGGGCAAGGAATGGGAAAGTCCGTATAATTATGATTTGTGCCTGAATACGGGACTTTTTACTTATGAGCAGTGTGTGGACATAATAATGGGTTATATTAATACAAGATTCAAGACAGAACAGACAGGAAAATAACATGAAAAAGTTACTCAGATATCTTAAGAATTACTTAAAGGAAACAATAATAGGACCGTTGTTCAAATTACTCGAAGCATCTTTTGAACTTATAGTGCCGCTTGTCGTTGCTCAGATCATCGATATCGGAATCAAGGATGGCGATACGGGATACATTGTTACAAGGGTCCTTATTATGATCGGACTGGGACTTGTGGGTCTGGCGTGCTCGCTGACGGCACAGTATTTTGCGGCAAAGGCGGCGACGGGTTTCGCAACGGAACTGAGACATTCTCTTTTTGAACATATACAGACATTATCATTTTCGGAAATCGATGAAATAGGTACGGCCAAGCTGATAAACCGTATGACAAGTGATGTCAATTCGGTGCAGTCATGCGTTAATATGGTAATAAGGCTTTTCTTACGTTCACCGTTCATCGTATTCGGTGCAATGATAATGGCATTCACGATTGATGTGAAATGCGCACTGATATTCTGTGTTGCGATTCCGGTGCTTGCGGTAATCGTATTCGGGATCATGCTCGCATCAATACCGCTTTACAGAAAAGTCCAGGCCGGTCTTGACAATATCCTTAAGATAACGAGAGAGAATCTGACGGGAACCAGGGTAATCCGTGCATTTAATCGTGAGGAAGACGAGATAGAGAGTTTCAACCGTGGCAATACATCGTTAAGGGGTGTACAGCTTTTTGCCGGTAAAATATCGGCGCTCATGAACCCGGTTACATTTGTTGTGATAAATGTTGCAACAGTTATACTTCTTTACACAGGTGCGGTCAAAGTAGATACCGGCATTCTGACACAGGGCCAGGTTGTGGCACTTGTCAATTATATGTCACAGATTCTTGTGGAACTTATAAAACTTGCCAACCTTATCATTCAGGTTACCAAGGCGGTTGCATGTGCTAACCGTATCCAGGAGATATTTGAGATCAAAGCGGGCATGGAATTTCCTGCAGTGTCTGCTGCCGCAAGGGATGACGGGTATGCCGTTGAATTTAACAATGTTTCCATCGCGTACAGAAATGCCGGTGCCGAATCACTCAGCAATGTTGATATTAAAGTTAAACGTGGTGAGACGATCGGTATAATCGGAGGTACCGGTTCCGGAAAGTCTACATTGGTTAATATGATACCAAGATTTTATGATGCCACCAGGGGTGAAGTGCTTGTGGACGGTGTTAATGTTAAGGATTACACGAAAGAAGATCTCCGTAACAAAGTCGGCATAGTTATGCAGAAAGCGGTTCTCTTTAACGGAACGATAAGAGATAACATGAAATGGGGCAAGCCGGACGCATCAGATGATGAGATTAATGAAGCTATTAAGAATGCGCAGGCGGAAGAATTTGTAAGCAGTAAGGACGGCAGGCTGGATTATATGATAGCGCAGGGAGGACGTAACCTGTCAGGTGGACAGAAACAGCGTCTTACCATAGCAAGGGCCCTTGTGAGGAAACCGTCGATACTCATTCTTGATGACAGTGCTTCTGCACTTGATTACGCCACAGATGCGGCCCTCAGGGCGTCTATCAGGAAAATAGGTGAGGAAGGCGGCGGAAAGCTTACAACATTCATTGTGTCACAGAGAACGGCTTCACTCAGGAGTGCAGACAGGATAATTGTTCTTGAGGATGGCGCTGTGGCAGGAATAGGAACGCATGATGAATTGTTAAGAAGCTGTGCCGTATATCAGGAAATACACAATACGGACGGTAATAAGGCAGCAGGAGGTGCGAGATAATGAAGAAGAAATCAACAATCAAAAGAGTTCTCAGATACCTCGGCAAATACAGGATTTTTCTTATATTATCATTGGTAATGGCATTGGTAACCGTGGCGGGTCAGTTGTACATCCCGATTCTCCAGGGTAATGCGATCGATAATATAATAGGCGAAGGCAATGTCGATTTTGCGGCGATCATGAAGATAATCGTCACGATTCTCATAACGATGGGCATTGTAGCTTTATTCCAATGGATAATGAATATATGCAACAATAAAATAACATATTCGATCGTACATGATATAAGAAGGGATGCATTCAACAAATTACAGAGGCTTCCGGTCAGATATGCCGATTCGCATCCTACCGGAGAAATCGTCAGCAAAGTTATAGCGGATGTTGACCAGTTTGCTGACGGACTTCTTATGGGATTTACGCAGTTTTTTACAGGCGTTATGACCATACTCGGCACATTGATATTTATGATAATGATTAACTGGAAAATAACACTTGTAGTTGTACTTGTTACACCTTTATCATTTTTTGTGGCTTCTTTCGTGGCTAAGAAAACATACAAAATGTTCAGCCTGCAGTCGGAAACGAGAGGCGAGCAGACCGGATTTATCGATGAGATGATAGGCAATGAGAAGGTCGTACAGGCATATGGCCATGAGGACGAAGCGCTTGAGAAATTTGACGATATCAATTTAAGATTGCAGAAATGGTCACTCAAGGCAACATTTTTCTCATCAATTACCAATCCGGCGACGAGATTTGTCAATAATGTTGTGTATGCACTTGTAGCATTGAGCGGAGCGGTATCGGTTGTTAAGAATCCGGTCGCATTCACGGTAGGACGTCTGTCGATGTTCTTAAGTTATGCGAATCAGTATACCAAGCCGTTTAATGAGATTTCAGGTGTTGTGACGGAATTGCAGAATGCACTTGCATGTGCAGACCGTGTACTTGACCTTATTGAGGAAGAACCTTTAAGTCCTGATGCGGATGATGTGCTTGTTGTTAATGAAGGAGAAGGACATATCCGCCTTGAACATGTTGCTTTCTCTTATGATAAAGAGAAAGAACTTATCAAGGATTTCAACCTTGATGTCAGACCGGGTGAACGTGTGGCAATTGTAGGTCCTACGGGATGCGGCAAGACGACAATGATTAATCTGCTGATGCGTTTTTATGATGTTGACAGCGGATCAATTAAAGTTGAAGATAAGGATATCCGCGATGTCACCAGAAAGAGTCTCAGAAACAATTACGGTATGGTCCTTCAGGAAACATGGCTTAAATCAGGTACCATCAAAGAGAATATAATAACGGGCAGACCTGATGCCACGGATGAAGAGATCATAGCGGCAGCCAAGGCTGCACATGCCCACAGTTTCATTAAGAGACTGCCAAACGGTTATGATACGGTTATAGGCGAGGACGGCGGAAGTCTTTCACAGGGGCAGAAACAGCTTCTTTGTATTGCGAGGGTAATGTTATGCCTGCCTCCGATGCTTATACTTGATGAGGCGACTTCATCCATCGATACAAGAACAGAGATGAAAATTCAGGAAGCTTTTGCGAAGATGATGAACGGACGTACAAGTTTTATAGTAGCGCACAGACTTTCCACAATACAGTCGGCCGATATTATACTCGTTATGAAAGACGGTAACGTGATAGAGCAGGGCAATCATGAGGAACTTCTTGCCAAGGGCGGTTTCTACAGTAAATTATACAACAGTCAGTTTTCATAGAAGGAAGGTAGATTATGAGCGTATTTAATGTTGAACTGGTTAAGAAAGTAGATGATTCATATGATATTGAAATAGGGTTCGGACTTATGGACAAGCTGGTGGCCGATTTATCGGCCGGACTTGCCGGAACGATCAACAAATTTGTAGTGGTTACCGATTCAACGGTTGAACCGCTCTATGCAAGACCTATATATAATAAGATACTTGAAGCCGGATATAAGTCGGATATCATCGTATTTCCTGCCGGAGAAAAGAGCAAGACCCGTGCGACCAAAGAATTTATAGAAGATACGATGCTGGCTAAAGGATACAGACGTGACTGTTGCATAATCGCAGTGGGAGGCGGAGTTGTCACGGATGTGGCGGGATTTACCGCCGGAACATACGGCAGAGGCATTCCGTTTATTAATTACGCCACAACGCTCCTTGCGGCAGCCGATGCATCAATAGGCGGAAAGACAGCGGTTGATACACCACTTGCAACGAATCTTATAGGTATTTTTAACCAGCCCCGTAAAGTCTACATAGATATTGCTGCATGGAATACTTTGCCGGAACGTGAAATATACAGCGGAATGGCTGAGACGATCAAGCATGCATGCCTTGCGGATAAGGATTTCTTTGAGTATCTTGAACAGAATATGGATGATATACTTGCCGGAAAAGCAGATGTATGCGAACATATTGCGGAATGTAATTGTAATATTAAATATCATGTTGTCATGAAAGATGAGCGTGAGAGCGGTCTCAGGGAGGTTCTTAATCTTGGACATACCGTAGGACGTGCAATAGAGACTGTAAGCGATTACAGACTCCTGCATGGTGAAGCGGTGGCAATAGGACTTGTTGCACAGGCGAAACTTTCATCCGGACTCGGATATATGACGTCTCAGGAAGTGGACAGGGTAATAGAACTTCTTAAGAAAGCGCATCTGCCGGTTGCAATTCCGGATTACATAGACAGGGAGGCACTTGTAAAGAAACTTTACACCGATAAGAAAGTGCGGGACGGCCATCTGAGATTTGTATTGCAGAAAGGAATCGGAGCTGTCGTACAATTCGGGGAAAATGTATACGCCACTCCGATAAGCGAAGATCGTGCGCGCGAAATAATTATGCAGATGTAGGATTGTCATATTGCAGCATTACATCGCAATAAAAAGTTTGGTTATCATAATAGAAATGTGAACTGCCATTATGGCTTGCAACAGCTTTTTCTATGGATTTAAGACCAATGCCGGACGGATAGGAATTCTGTCCGGCTTTTTTGGTGGAAATAAATTCTGTTCCGGATTTATTTACAATTCCGTTAAAACTGTTTGACATGGTTATGTACAGACATCCTTCAGTCTGCGTATCGGCATTTAGTATTATATAACGTTCCGATTCGGGAATCTTGCGGCAGGCCTCTATTGCATTTTCTGCAAGGTTTCCGAATACGATACTTAGAACTGTATCATCTATATCAATAGAAGCCGGAATATCGGTTTTCCAGTCAGTACGGATATTGTATTTATCAGCTATTGATGCGTAATAACTCAGTACGGCATTGGTGCTGCTGTGCTCGCAGAAAAAATATTGCTTGTTTTCAGACTGTATTTCCCGGTCATATTGGGCGATATAATTGCAGAGGGCATCATAATCTTTAGCGGCTGCATAGGCGGAAAGAGTTCTTATTGTATGCTTAAAATCATGCCTTATACGTCTTGTGTATTCTATATAATCGCGCAAAGCCTCATACTGGCTGGCCTGTATGTTAAGAAGCTGGATGGCATTCAAGTCTTCGTAATGCTCCACCGTTGACCGTGCAATTATAAAAAACATAAACTGTGAAATGATAAATACGAGAAAATTTACACTTATTATCAATATCATTACACTGTAAATCCTGCCGACATGTATATTGGCGTAATTTTTGGGAACCATCATCACATTGACAAGTGAAATCACCGCAGGGGTAAGCCATGCCAGACTCCATATGCGTTTGAGATGGAGATTATCAAGAATCCATAAGATTCTTTTGGCAAAAACGGTGGAAGCAAGAGCCATCATTATTAGGCTGAATATCCACTGCACCATAATTCCGAGGTTGCCGTTAAGCGGACTTGTTTCCGGGTAGAAATATCCATCAACTACATAGCATGAAATACCGCCAAATGACATGACCGTTAATGTCAGTGAAATAATATATAACGTCTTGAGCGGCGGAAGGTTAAGCACGGCAAATGAAGAACCGCACAAAAAGGCCAGTAATATAAAGAAAGTCAGGCTGTTGCCTAAAGAACCGGTCCGGCACTCAATATAAGCCGATAATACGCAGAGTACTAACACAAGCGGAATAAACCATGGCAGAATGTGCGATGGCGGTATTCTGAATTTGCTGCGAAGCGGGATGATGCACATAAGGATGCCGGGAATTACGATTGCGGTGGCCCATATGTCCGAGAAAAAGAGGGATATATTCATAGGATACCTCCTTTATCATTGCGTGCATGGCGCATCATAAAATTATAATCTATGAAAGCCTGTTTGAGTTCGTGTGACTTTCTTGAATTGAGAGGGAAGATACAACCGTTTTTAAAGGTACATATTCCGTTGTCCATATTGCGGACATAGTCCATATTAATGATAAGCCCGCGGTTTATTGTAAGAAAACGTCCGTCTGCGGATAGTTCCTTCTCGATATGACCGAAAGAAACCCTTGTACGGTACTGGGTATCGGCAGTTATGATGCAATAATTCGAATCAGCCTCGACCGAAATCACATCACCGTATGCTATGTGATAGTTATGTTTGTCGGCGTATATGTCAAGATACTTGCAGAAATCATTACGGGATTTGTATAAATCGGTGAGAACCTTTGATACATTCGGGTAGGCAGCCGGCTTAAGTATGTAATCATAAGCATGCACCGAAAAAGCCTCATGCATATGTTCATTGCTTGAAGTAAGAAAAACAATATGACAGTTGTTATTGCTGTTTCGTATAACACGCGCGGTTTCAATACCGTTAAGAACCGTCATATATATATCGAGAAAAATCAAATCGTATTCACCGCTTAAACTGCTGTTGATAAATATACTTCCGTCCGGATATGTATCACAGTCATATGGAACCGAGTTATTGGTGCACCATTTGTCAATGCATCCGGCAAGGTGTGCAGCTTCATCGGGCATATCATCTACTATAGCTATTTTCAAATATTTAATCTCCTAAATCACATATATCCCAAATATTATATCATTTATCCCCGAAAAATGCAATTCGTCCCAATCGTATTGCAAAAGAAACTCACGGATAGTATTATAAACTACGTTGGTAATAAGCACATTATGAAAGGAGCATTACATATGAGCAAAGGTGCAGCAATAGTTCTTACTATTTTCCTCGGAGAGCTCGGAATTCACAGATTCCTCTCAGGAAAAATCGGAACCGGAATCTTATGGTTACTTACAGGCGGCGTATTCGGCATAGGCTGGATAGTTGACATTGTTAAGGTATGTACGGGTAAATTTACTGATAAGAATGGTAACCCTTGGGGAACTAACTAATCAGTGCAGGGTGGGGCTGCTTTGGGAGCAGTCCCTTATATTTTTATCAGTTGGCGTAGTAGCAGAGAGGATGTTAGTATGGCATTAGGAATTAAAGTCAGGAATGTAAAACTGAAAAACAAATATACAATACAGGAACTTTACGAAGCAATCAAAGACAAGCAGTTTACGGCAGGTGTGCCGGAACTTACCAAGCATGGATTTGCATACATAATAACTTTTCCGGCGCTTGACGACCAGAATCAGGTATGGGTTATGGCTGCCGGCTTCGGAAAGAGTACCAATAAGTTCTCGATCCAGAAACAGGACAGAGCGGGTGTTGGTAATCTTGCAAAGAATATGGCACTTAACAGTGTTACGAACGGTTTCTACGGAATAGGAGGAATGGCCGGCGACAATGTTAAGAAATGTGAGCAGCTTGTAGTTGATACAGCAAAAGAACTTGAAACAATGGACTTATAGGAGGACAAATGAGCAAGACTAAGACAAAGAAATCCAAGGAACAGATAATTGAGATACTCACAGCGGTATTTCTCGGCATAACAGCACTTGCAACAGCATGGGCATCATGGATAGGCTCACTTCACGGAGGCAATCAGTCTACCAATTACACGACAAGTAACAATTTATCGGCAGAGGGTAATTCGATGTATAACGAGGCATCCCAGAACCTTATGCAGGATATGATACTTTGGAACGATATCACAAGTGTACGTATTGATTACACATTTGCACAGGAAAAGGGCGATACTGATGAAACGGAGCGCCTTGGATGGAAGCTTGACAAGCTTTTGAATGACAACTGCTCGGATGCACTTTATGATGCGATTATATGGGCAGACGAACAGAAAGAAGATGTTTCGCCTTTTGATAAAGAAGGATTTATTGACAGCTATTTTGCCGAAGCACAGGACAAAATAGCAGAGGCAGATGAACTTTTGGAACAGGGTAAGAAAGATAATGCCAACGGAGATGCGTTCGGGCTTGTAACGGTTATATATTCGGTTGTATTGTTTATGCTTGGTATAGTAGGAATGTTCAAGAATATACCGAACCGTATGTTCATACTGATAGTTGCGATAGCAGCATTTGCATTTGCAACTGTTTATATGTTTACAATACCGATGCCGACAGGCTTTTCGATGGGAAGTTTCTTCAAACACTAATATATATTTATTAAAGGAGCCGTGGCGTTTAAACCACGGCTCCTTTTGGATATATAAATGTTATCCGAGTATCATTTTCTTGAAGTTTTTCTTACCTCTCTTAAGAACGATTCCATCGCCGAAATCATCTTTGGTGTAAGTCTTTCTGAAATCGGTTTCTTTCTCACCGTTAACGGTTACGCCGCCCTGCTCGATGTTACGTCTGGCATCGGAACGTGTAGGACAAAGACCGCCGTTTACCAATAGAGTTATAAGATCAACCGCACCGTCGCGGAAGTCATCTTCACTGACTGTTGCCGTAGGAAGATTGCTCATATCTCCGGAACCGAAAGCCATACGTGCGCTTTCGCGTGCTTTTTCGGCCTCTTCTTTGCCATGAACCAGGGCAGTAAGCTCGTATGCAAGGATTTCCTTGGCTTCGTTGAGCTGCGCGCCTTCCCATGTCTCCATTTTGGCAATTTCATCAAGCGGAAGGAATGTAAGCATCTTGATGCACTTAAGAACATCGGCGTCGTCCACATTTCTCCAGTACTGGAAGAATTCATAAGGTGAAGTTTTCTCAGGGTCAAGCCATACGGCACCCTTCTGTGTCTTACCCATTTTCTTGCCCTCTGAATTGAGAAGAAGAGTGATTGTCATTGCAGAAGCATCTTTGCCGAGTTTACGGCGGATGAGTTCGGTTCCTCCGAGCATATTGCTCCACTGGTCATCACCGCCGAACTGGAGGTTACAGCCGTATTTCTGGAACAATGTGTAGAAATCAAAACTCTGCATAATCATATAGTTAAATTCGAGGAAGCTTAAGCCTTTTTCCATACGCTGTTTGTAACATTCGGCCGTAAGCATTCTGTTGACCGAAAAATGAGGTCCGATTTCACGGAGGACATCGATATAGTTAAGGTCCATAAGCCAGTCGGCGTTGTTTACAAGAAGGGCTTTTCCGTCTGAAAAATCAATAAAACGGCTCATCTGTTTCTTGAAACATTCAACATTGTGGTCAATGGTTTCCTTAGTCATCATGGAACGCATATCGTTACGTCCTGACGGGTCACCTATCATGGCTGTTCCGCCGCCGATAAGGGCGATTGGCTTATTGCCGGCTTCCTGCAGTCTCTTCATAAGACAGAGTGCCATGAAATGTCCTACATGAAGGCTGTCTGCGGTAGGATCGAATCCGATGTAGAAAACAGCCTTTCCGTTATTGACGAGGTCACGGATCAACGGTTCGTCGGTTACCTGTGCGATCAGGCCTCTCGCCTGAAGTTCTTCATAAATTCCCATTGTCAAATCTCCTTTGGATATAATAAAAAATCCTTTCAATCCCACTTATTGTGAAATCAAAAGGACGACCATGCCGTGTTACCACCTTTATTTACAACGGATTCGCATCCGCTGCCTCATCGGGTACGGTTATTCAACGATACCCCGGCACTGTAACGTGTGCATACGCCGCAGCCTACCGGATAACTTTCGGTGCGGAGCTCGGGGAGGTATTCATATTATACATTCCCTGCGCCTCTCATCAACCGGCTGCTTTCTGTAGGTTCTGATACAATATTACTTGTTCCCGTCACGGCTTTTATCTTCGTATAGTTGAATTATAAGTAAATGAAACGGTGATGTCAACCTCTTTTTAAATTTATGTAATTGTGTAAATTCTGTTAAAAATATTTACTTTTTTGCAAAGTGGTATTATAGTGTCATAGCGCTATGCTGAAAATATTAAAAGCGGGATTGTAAAATTTATGTGGTTCTGTTATTATTATGATAAGTATAACTAGAACTTCATGGAGGAAGAAAAATGGATAACGAAGCAGTAATATCCAAGAATTTTATTGAACAGATTATAGATAAGGACCTGGCTGAAGGACATTGTAAGACCGTCAAGACAAGATTTCCGCCGGAACCTAACGGCTATCTTCATATAGGACATGCCAAGTCGATTCTTTTAAATTACGGCCTTGCCAAGGAATACGGCGGACAGTTTAATTTAAGATTTGATGATACGAACCCTACCAAAGAGAAGGATGAATTCGTCGAATCGATAAAGGCAGACGTTAACTGGCTCGGAGCGGATTTTGAAGACAGGCTTTTCTTTGCATCGGATTATTTCCCGATTATGTATGAGGCAGCAATCAAACTTATCAAGAAGGGTAAGGCATATGTGTGTGACCTCAGCGCAGAAGAGATAAGAGAATACAGAGGAACACTTACTGAACCGGGTAAGAACAGTCCATACCGTGACAGAAGCATAGAGGAGAACCTTGAACTTTTCGAGAATATGAAGAACGGACTTTATGCGGACGGCGAGAAAGTTCTCCGTGCCAAGATTGACATGGCTTCACCTAATATTAACATGAGAGACCCTGTAATATACCGTGTGGCTCATCAGACACATCACAGACAGGGTGATGCGTGGTGCATATATCCTATGTATGATTTTGCACATCCGATAGAAGATGCCACAGAAGGAATTACACATTCAATCTGTACACTGGAATTTGAGGATCACAGACCGCTTTATGACTGGGTTGTGCGTGAACTTGAATACGAGAATCCGCCTAAGCAGATAGAATTTGCCAAGCTTTACCTTACCAATGTTGTTACCGGTAAGAGATATATCAAGAAACTTGTTGAAGAAGGAATTGTGGACGGATGGGATGATCCGAGACTTGTATCACTTGCGGCATTAAGACGCCGCGGTTTTACACCGGAGTCTATAAGAATGTTTGTTGATCTTGTCGGAGTTGCCAAGGCTAACAGTTCTGTTGATTATGCCATGCTTGAATATTGCATAAGGGAAGATCTTAAGCTTAAGAAACCGCGTGTAATGGCAGTTCTTGATCCTATAAAGCTTATCATTGATAATTATCCGGAAGGTCAGACAGAGATGCTTGATGTGGATAATAATCTTGAGAATCCGGAACTCGGAACCAGAAAGGTGCCGTTCTCGAGGGAACTCTATGTTGAGAGAGATGACTTTATGGAAGAGCCGCCGAAGAAATATTACAGACTTTTCCCTGGCAATGAAGTGCGCCTTATGAACGCTTATTTTGTTACATGTACAGGCTGTGTTAAGGATGCCGACGGTAATGTTACGGAAGTACATTGCACATATGATCCTGAGACCAAGAGCGGTTCGGGATTTACCGGACGTAAAGTAAAAGGAACGATCCATTGGGTAAGCGCGGCTGATGCAATAACCGCACAGGTAAGACTTTATGAGAATATCGTCGATGAGGAGAAGGGCGTTTATAATGAAGACGGAAGCCTTAATCTTAATCCGGATTCACTTAAGGTAATTGATAAGTGTTATCTTGAACCTTCACTTAAGAGTGCCAAGGCTTATGACAGTTTCCAGTTCGTAAGAAACGGATATTTCTGCGTTGACTGCAAGGATTCCACTGAGGATAATCTTGTATTTAACAGAATAGTATCCCTTAAGAGTTCTTTCAAATTAAAATAACCGGAGGTGTTTTTAAATGGGCGATTTGTTTTCAGGCCTTGAGTCCATGGGACTTGGCGGACTCTCCAATGTAAAGATATATGATGAAGAGAAACAGGACAGCCAGAAGGGCAATGCAGAAGCTGCCAAACACGTTGTGACCGAGGAAGATTTCCTTTTTGACAAGAAGATGCAATGTCCGGTATGTGATAAGGAATTTAAGTCTAAGACCGTAAAGACCGGTAAGCCGAGACTTCTTGGATCGGATTCCGATCTCCGTCCGAAGTATTCGGGGATAGATTCTATCAAATATGATGCGATAGTATGCCCGAATTGCGGATATGCGGCTCTGAGCCGCTTTTTTGGATATATGACAAGCGCACAGGCGAAGCTTATTAAAGAGAATATTTCCGCAAAGTTTCATCCGACGCCGGAAACGGGTACGGTATATTCCTATGATGAGGCCATTAAGAGACATAAGCTGGCACTTCTTAACGCAATAGTTAAGAAGGCGCATGCAAGCGAGAAAGCATATACATGTCTTAAAATAGCATGGCTCTACAGGGGCAAGAAAGAGAATCTTGATATGAATACCCCGAATGCAGCCGCCATTAAGAAAGACTGTGAGAAAAATGAGCAGGAAATGATTGCCAGTGCATATGAAGGATTTGTCACAAGCCGTGCAAAGGAAGATTTTCCGATATGCGGAATGGACGAGGCAACATTTGACTATCTGTTGGCAGACCTTGCCGCAAAGCTCGGCAAGTTTGATATTGCCGGCAAGATGGCAACTAATGTTATAGTATCACGAACAGCCAATGCCAAGCTTAAAGAGAGAGCGCGTAATCTCCGTGATATAATAAAGAATAGCAAAGCGAATTAACAGAATATGAGATAAAAGAGGAAGATATGAGTAAAATAAAAGATTGTAAACTTTTTAAAGCATTATCCAATGCCAAAGATAAGTTTGTATCCTGCAAATTCTGCAGAGCGGTTGATAAAGTATGGCATAACCGCTTTTTCAGAATTGTCTGGATAAGGCTTGCTTTTCTGGCAATTTTGGTAAACCTTGTAATCGAGTGTCTTAACAGATTGTCGTTTGTGGCGGGATTAAGACATATGGTGACTAATCCGCTGGTGTTTCTTTTTAACACTTTAATGGTATATTTCACACTTACGTTTGTTGCTTTTTTCAAGAAACGTATATTTGCCGGAACATTGATAAGTGCTGTCTGGATAGCACTCGGAATTATTAATTATGCGGTCAGTGATAACCGTGTAACGCCGTTTAATGCTCCCGATGTCAAGAATCTGGAAGATCTTGCGGATATAATTGACAGATATTTCTCTGTTGGCATGTTTATCTGGATCGCAATTGCAATTGCGGGTGTCATTGCACTTATAGTTATCATATGTATACATTCATCCAAGATCAAAGAGAAAATCAATTACTTTAAGTGTGGTATGATTTCCGCTATTTCATTCGGCGCATTGATGCTTTTCCTTAATATAGGCAATGCAACAGGCTTGCTTGCACTTAATTTTGGTAACTTAAGACAGGCTTACAGAGATTACGGATTTAATTATTGCTTTATGAGTTCCCTTTTGAGCAGTGGTGTGAAGAAACCGAGAGGTTATTCCGAATCAAAGGTTAACGAAGTGGTTCATCCGACAGAGGAGGAGAGCCAGACAAATGAAGAGCCGACGACTCCGGTACCGGATGATACCAAACACACCGAACCGGTTGACACACCGAACATAATATATGTACAGCTCGAGTCTCTTTTTGATCCGACGTGGCTTAACGGACTTGAATTTTCTGAAGATCCGATACCTAATCTCCGTAAACTGAGAGAAGAATATTCCAGCGGATATTTTTCGGTACCTTCATTCGGAGCCGGAACAGCCAATACTGAATTTGAGGTCATGACCGGAATGAATCTTGATGATTTCGGCCCGGGCGAGTATCCTTATAAGACCATATTGCAGAAGACGGCATGTGAATCAGTCGGATATGACCTTAAGAAATACGGATATAAGATTAATGCGCTTCATGATAACAAGGGTAATTTCTATCAGAGAAATACAGTGTTCAGCAGACTTGGATACGACCAGTTTACATCACTTGAATACATCTATAATTATGATGTGAACCCGACGGACTGGGCCAAAGATGACTGCCTTGTTGATGAGATAACGGGAATGCTTAAGTATTCACCGGAGAAGGATTTCATATATTGCATTTCGGTTCAGGGACATGGCGAATATCCTGAGGATACATCGGATATGGACCTTAAGATTAAAGTTACGGGTAACGATGTAACAGGTAATCCTAACGGGTTTGAATACTATGTTAACCAGGTACATGAGATGGACCAGTTTGTTGCCAAACTTGTGGATGAAGTAAGCAAGATAGATGAGCATACGATCATTGTATTTTACGGGGATCATCTTCCTACATTTAATATTAATGACAGTGATCTTGCCAACGGAGACATTATGCAGACTCCGTATGTAATATGGAATAATTTCGGTATGAAGAAGATTGATGAAGACATTCAGGCATACCAGCTTTCATCTGTTATATTTGAAAGACTCGGAATGGAAGGCGGAGTTATTTCACAGTATCACATGAGCAAACGCAGACAGGAAGACCAGTCAGAATATCTCTCGGATCTTAAATTGCTTGAATATGATATTTTATATGGAGACTGTGTTGCATACAATGGAACACTTCCGTATACCATTACCAATATGAAAATGGGATACAAATACATCAAGATCAATGATGTTAAGAATGTAGGTGATGACGTTGTCGTAACAGGACAGAACTTCACGTGGGCGAGCCACATAGTGATCAATGGAGAACGTGTATCGACTACGGTTAACAGCGAGGGCGAGCTTGTCGCGGAAGGATATCAGGTGGAAGATGGAGATGAAATCGCCGTAATCCAGGCAACCAGCGGCGGAACGCAGCTAAGCAGTACGAGTATTTATGTATACGGAGATCCTGACAGCCTGAAAGAATATTATGATGAAGCAACATCTGCTGATCAGGCAGAATAAAAGATAAACAGATATAATAAAGGCGCTGTCCCGATTGAATATGGGACGGCGCCTTTATTTTATTCATCAAGTATTACACCACTTGCTTTGACCATTGAACGTATTACCGAATCTTTGGCATTATACCATGGTTCATCCTGATATTTGTAATCGAATTTATTGATAAACCATGCTACATCATCGCGTACACGCTCAAGGTTGGTGATATATAACTCGTTGATAAGTGATACAAATTCTTCAAGAGCTTCGCCTTTAAGATAATCCGCTGATTTCTTAAGAAGGAGAGCATAATGTTCATTGCAGAAACCTTTGCATTTCCTGAAACGTTCTTTAAATTCATCATCTGATTTCCAAAGAAAAAATACTGTGTCAACATAACGGTCAAAGAAATTATTGATCCTGCTGCATACGAAACAGGAGTTATTAAGTTTGTCAAGGTATTTGATAACGGGCGAATTCTCGATGCCTTTTTTGAGCATTTTGGCCGGGCCGGAAGGCATATTCTTTCGGACATCATTTATTGTTTTATCGAAATGTGTTTTCATTACCCACGCCATTCCGAGCCTGTTATCTTTATGATATACCATACGTATATGTTTGTCACAGAAACCGAGCTCGTCTGTCATCGCTCTGGTGTCATCTTCCATATAACTTGGCCCCATGGTGTAATCAACGGCATCGTCTTCAAGCGTCTTATACATAGCACATATAGGACATTCACAGTCGCTGTTGAATGCGTCGTTGACCGGAATTGAGTATAATTTCTCTTTCATATATATCTCCGTTTCCGCAGAAATACGTCCTGCATCTGATATTGCAATTATAGCAAAAAAAGTCTTCTTGTACAATCATATTAACAATGGTATGATTAAAACAGTAAAATAATCAATGATAGATGATACCAGAGGAAAGAATAATGAAAGAACTGGCAGTATTTATAGACAATAATTCAACTGTTCCGGCATATGAACAGATATACATGTACATACGTGAGGAAATTAAGAACGGCAGACTTAAATGCGGGGACAGTCTTCCGTCTTCAAGGGCACTTGCAGAGTATCTGCAGTTCAGCCGGAGTACGATATTGATGGCATATGACCAGCTGGTTGCTGAAGGTTATATTGAGCCGGTACCCCAGAAAGGGTATTATGTGATGCAGATGGATGGGGATTTTAATGATGAGATGTTATCCGGTACTGAATATAGCAGCCATTGCGATAAATCACGTTCATATGATATTGTTTTTTCTCCGGACGGAATTGAGACTGCCAAATTTCCGTATGCGGAATGGAGACGTATCAGCAGACAGATCTTTGAACCGGAGAATGGGGAACTTTTTAACAGCGGGGATGCACAGGGGGATGAAGGACTGAGGGAAGTGGTGGCGGACTATCTTATGAAATCCCGCGGAGTAAGGGCTGATGCGGCGCATATCATACTTGGGTCGGGCAATGAGAATCTTCTTATGATAATAAATATGATATTGGACAGGGACGCAGTTTTTGCCATGGAAAACCCTGCGTATATGAAATCATACAGATTAATCAACGGCATGGGCCGGAGAATTATTCCGGTAAGCATGGATGAAGACGGGATGAAAATAGATGAACTTGAAAGATCCGGAGCAACAATAGCATATGTAACACCATCACACCAGTATCCGATGGGAACCATTATGGGAATAAGAAGAAGGCTTGAACTGACGGCGTGGGCTAAGAAATCAGAAAACTGTTATATAATCGAAGATGATTATGACAGTGAATTCAGGTATAAGGGAAAACCGATTCCGGCACTTCAGGGTAATGATGATTCGGGAAAGGTTATATATATTGGAACCTTTTCCAAATCAATATCACCGGCGATCAGGATAAGTTATATGGTACTGCCGGAAGATTTATATACCGGGTATCTGAAAATAAAACAATTCTGCAGTAATACCGTATCGAGAATAGATCAGAAAGTGGTGGAGATATTTATACGAAACGGAGGGTATGAAAGGCATCTGAACAGGATGCGCAAAATATATAAATCCAAACATGATCTTATGCTCGGGGAACTGAGGGAATGGAAGAATACCACTGTTTCCGGTGAAAATTCCGGAGCACATATGATATTAAGGATCGATAATGGGATGAGCGGACGGGAACTCGTGTCGACGGCAGCGGATAGCAAAATTAAGATATACCCGCTTGCTGACTATTATATAGACGGGCCGGATTACGATATGCCGTCCGTGCTGTTAGGGTATGCCAGACTTGACGAGTCCGATATTAAAAAAGGTCTAGGCATACTTAAAAAGATATGGAAATTATAGGTAAGAAACGGCAAAAGCCGGGGAATTAATCCTCGGCTTTCTCCTTCTTATCCGCTGCATCATCTTCAGCAGGAGTATCAATATTTACATATGAACGCTCCTCTGTGTCTTCGTCATCGGAAAAGTCATCATCATAATCATCATCAAAATCATCGTCGAAGGAATTCTGGCGTTCCTTATACTTATTGTAAAGGAAAAGTCCGCCTGCAACGCCTGCACATATAGCTGTCACAGCTCCGAGAAATTTAAAAAACTTCTTCATAAGATATTACTCCTTTCAAATTTTACCTATTTCCTATTTTAATACTAAATGGTAAAATTGAAAAGTACTAATTACAACTTTATAAAAATTTAACTTTTATCGGAATTGAGTAATTCCCGGAGGAAAATATGAATATATATACCGAAGACAACAATGTGATAATCACAGGGGTGAAGGATTTTAAACTCAGCCAGACGCTTGAGTGCGGACAGTGTTTCCATTTTGCGAAGCTGCGGGACGAAGAATATCTTATATCCGCAATGCAGAGGCTGTTACATATAAGTCAGGAAAGTGATGTGCTGACACTGCATGATACATGCATCGGGGACTATGAGAATATATGGCGGGGATATTTTGATTTGGACAGGGATTATGCGGAAATTAAGGAAAAACTGCTTGCAAAGGATGATGCGCTTAAGCCGGCGATTGATGCTATGTGGGGGGTGCGCATACTTAACCAGGATTTTTTTGAAACGTTAATATCTTTTATTATATCGCAAAATCAGCAGATTGTCAGAATAAAACAGATAGTTGCAGCCATATCATATAATTGCGGACGCAGACTGGGTGAAACCACAGATGAGAAAGATGGCATCCTTCCGGGAACATATTATGCTTTTCCGGATGCAAAGGCTATCCTTGATGCAGGGGTTGACAGAATATATGAGTGCAAGGCGGGATTCCGCAGTCCGTATATAATCGATGCCTGTACGAAATACACAGACGGAACAATTAACGGGATGGAACTGCTTGGAATGGATTATGCCGCATGCATTGATAAACTGAAGCAGATAAAAGGGGTCGGAGATAAAGTTGCCAATTGCGTTGCACTTTTTTCATTGGGAAAACGTAACGCTTTTCCGGTGGACGTATGGATAAAGAGAATAATGGAAAGCCTGTATTTTGATGGAGACAACACGCCGGTTCAGGCAATTCAGCAGTTCGCCTCGGACAGATATGGAGAGTATGGGGGATATGCGCAACAGTACCTTTTCTATTTCGGTAAAATCAATGAAATAGGTAAAAAATCGAGAAAACAGTAGTAAAATTGAGAAAAACAGAGAAAATATCAGAAAAACACCACATAATAAATCATCAGAAAATTTGCATACTTGGAATAAAATGACTAATATATAGTCAATGGTTAGCACTCGAAGCTAATGAGTGCTAATAAAAGATGAAAACAATCGATTAAGGAGGATATAGTATTATGAAGTTAACACCTTTAGGAGACAGAGTAGTATTAAAGCAGCTTGTGGCTGAGGAGACGACTAAGTCAGGTATCGTTATCCCGGGTCAGGCTAAAGAGAAACCGCAGCAGGCAGAAGTTATCGCAGTAGGCCCGGGCGGAGTTATAGATGGCAAAGAAGTTACAATGCAGGTTAAAGTAGGACAGAAAGTTATTTTCTCCAAATATTCAGGAACCGAAGTTAAACTTGATGACGAGGAATACATTATTGTCAGACAGAATGAGATTCTTGCAGTTATCGAATAATAAATTTTATCCGGAGGTAAATTAATCATGGCAAAAGAAATTAAATACGGAGCCGAGGCAAGAGAAGCACTTGGCGCAGGCGTTAATAAATTAGCAGACACAGTCAGAGTAACACTCGGACCAAAAGGAAGAAACGTAGTTCTTGACAAATCATACGGAGCACCGCTTATCACTAATGATGGTGTTACAATTGCCAAGGAAATTGAACTTGAAGACCCATTCGAGAATATGGGTGCACAGCTTGTCAAAGAAGTAGCAACCAAGACCAACGATGTAGCCGGAGACGGTACTACAACAGCAACCGTTCTTGCACAGGCAATGGTTGATGAAGGAATTAAGAACCTTGCAGCAGGTGCCAACCCTATTATCTTAAGACGTGGTATGAAGAAAGCAACAGACTGTGCTGTTGAAGCAATCGCCAATATGAGCTCCAAAGTTACAGGCAAAGATCAGATTGCAAAGGTTGCATCTATTTCAGCAGGTGATGAAGAAGTGGGACAGCTCGTTGCAGATGCTATGGAAAAAGTATCAAACGATGGCGTTATCACAATTGAAGAATCCAAGACTATGAAGACAGAACTTGACGTAGTTGAAGGTATGCAGTTTGACAGAGGATATATCTCAGCTTACATGGCTACAGATATGGATAAGATGGAAGCAGTTCTCGATAATCCATATATCCTTATTACCGATAAGAAGATTTCCAACATTCAGGAAATTCTTCCGTTACTTGAACAGATCGTACAGAACGGTGCCAAACTCCTCATTATTGCAGAGGATGTTGAAGGTGAAGCTCTTACAACCCTTATTGTTAACAAACTCCGTGGTACATTCAATGTAGTAGCTGTCAAGGCTCCGGGATATGGTGACAGACGTAAAGAGATGCTTAAAGATATTGCTATCCTCACAGGCGGTCAGGTCATCTCGGAAGAACTCGGTCTTGAACTTAAGGATGCTACGTTTGAACAGCTCGGCCGTGCTAAATCCGTTAAGGTACAGAAAGAGAATACGGTTATCGTTGACGGCGAAGGTTCAAAGGATGAGATCGAAGCAAGAATTGCCCAGATTAAGGCTCAGATGGCAGAGACAACATCCGAATTCGATAAAGAAAAATTACAGGAAAGACTTGCTAAACTTTCAGGCGGTGTTGCAGTTATCCGCGTAGGTGCTGCTACCGAAACAGAGATGAAAGAGAATAAGCTTCGTCTTGAAGATGCCCTTGCAGCAACAAAGGCTGCTGTTGAAGAAGGCATTATCGCAGGCGGTGGATCGGCTTATATTCACGCTTCCAAGGAAGTTGCCAAACTTGCCGATACACTTTCGGGAGATGAGAAGACAGGTGCCAACCTTATTCTTAAAGCTCTTGAAGCTCCGCTTTATCATATCGCACACAATGCAGGACTTGAAGGTGCCGTAATCATCAATAAGGTAAGAGAATCCAATGTCGGAACAGGTTTCGATGCTCTCCATGAAGAGTATGTCGATATGGTTCAGGCCGGAATCCTTGACCCTGCCAAGGTTACAAGAAGTGCCCTTCAGAATGCAACAAGCGTTGCATCAACACTTCTTACAACAGAGTCTGTTGTAGCCAATATTAAAGAAGACGCACCTGCAATGCCGGCCGGAGGAATGGGCGGTATGGGCGGAATGATGTAAATCTGACCGATAGTCTTATATAATAATTATCATTGCGGACGGTCTGCGGACCGCCCGCATATTTTTGTTTATAAAGGGAAAAAAGGATTTACATAATACATTCTTTAGTGTATACTAATTGAGTGTGTCCGGGGGACATACCCGGTACATAATATCAACATTAAGCAACAATCAGGAGGAAAAAGCATGGTTAGAGCAATAGTTGGAGCCAACTGGGGCGATGAAGGCAAGGGTAAGATAACAGATATGCTTGCTGAGAAATCAGACATTATCGTAAGATTCCAGGGAGGAAGTAACGCAGGTCATACAATCATTAATGATTATGGTAAGTTTGCATTACATTTACTTCCGTCAGGTGTATTTTATAATCACACAACCAGCATTATTGGCAACGGTGTGGCACTTAACATTCCTTATCTTGTTAACGAAATTAAATCAATTGTGGACAGAGGAGTACCGGCACCTAAGATTCTCGTATCCGACAGGGCACAGATCCTTATGCCATACCATGTGGATTTTGATGCATATGAAGAAGAGAGGCTTGGCGGTAAGGCATTTGGTTCAACCAAGTCGGGAATAGCACCTTTTTACTCAGACAAATATGCCAAGATCGGTTTCCAGGTAAGTGAACTTTATGATGAGGCATCACTCAGAGAGAAGGTAGAGAGAGTGGTAGCATATAAGAACATTCTTCTTGAACATCTCTATCATAAGCCGACAATGAATCCTGATGATATATATAATACATTGATCGAATACAGAGAAATGATCACACCTTATGTAGCTGACGTTTCACTTTTCCTTCATGATGCACTTAAGGAAGGAAAGACAGTTCTTCTTGAAGGACAGCTCGGAACACTTAAGGATCCTGATCATGGAATTTATCCGATGGTAACATCTTCTTCCACACTTGCTGCTTACGGTGCGATAGGAGCCGGAATACCGCCATATGAGATTAAAGATATCGTTACGGTTGTTAAGGCATATTCATCGGCAGTAGGTGCCGGAGCATTCGTAAGCGAGATTTTCGGAGAGGAAGCCGATGAACTCAGAAAGCGCGGCGGTGACGGCGGAGAATTTGGCGCAACAACGGGACGTCCGAGAAGAATGGGATGGTTCGATGCAGTAGCATCACGTTACGGATGCCGTCTTCAGGGTGCAACAGAAGTAGCACTCACAGTTGTGGATGCACTGGGATATCTTGATGAAATTCCTATGTGTGTCGGATATGAGATAGACGGAGAAGTTACAAAGGACTTCCCTGTAACATATAAGCTTGAGAAAGCTAAGCCGGTTCTTAAGAAATTCAAGGGTTGGAAATGCGATATCAGAGGAATCAGGAATTACGACGAGCTTCCTAAGGAGTGCCGCGATTACATTGAGGCAATTGAAGCAGAGATCGGTGTTCCTATCACAATGGTTTCCAACGGACCTAAGAGACATGATATCATTTTGAGAGAAAGCAAGCTGAATAAATAATTCTAGTGACTTTAAAGCCACCGCCGTGTTATAATTCGTAACAGAAAGGCGGTGGCTTTTTTTGACGAATGCGTATAATATAGGACTTGATATATGCAGTATCCTGTTGTGCCTTATAGGCATAGGAAGCACATTTATATGCCGCAGGATACTGAGAAATAATTTTAAGACATTTATTGCGATGTTTGTGACGAACGTTGTAACCGTTGCAGCCAATATGTTCGGGCTTATTTTTAAAGGAAATATGTCCTCGTTTGCAATGAATGCCATTCCGGTGTTTAATTTCTGTGAGTTTGCCGGTTCTTATGTCCTGGGATTTCTTGTGTCGCTTTATATAATAGACACTGTGGGAAATACGGCCACAGGACGTAAGATTATCAATATTCTTGCCGGTGTATGCATTTTTGCAATAATCATGCTTGTGATTTCACAGTTTACGGATTTATATTATTATATAGATGAATATAATATATACCACAGAACGAAACATTACTGGGCAGCCCAGATATTCGGACTCATATTTATGATGTTTGATCTGGTTTATGTTATAACATTTCACAAAAATCTCACACGCAAAGAAGTGATATCATTCCTTATATATATTATAGCTCCGTCGATCGCGATGATCGTTCAGGTTTTTATTTATGGAATATATATTATACTTCTTACGACATCGGCATCTGTAATACTTATGCTTATGCTTATGCTCTTTTCGTACTCCGAGGAATATGTCAAACAGGAACAGGAGCTGATGGAGTCGAGGATTGCAATCATGCGTTCTCAGATCAAGCCGCATTTCCTGTACAATTCACTTACGGCTATAGCAAGGCTGTGCGACAGCGATCCCGATACAGCGAAGCAGGCGACACTTGCTTTTGCGGATTATCTGCGGAGCAATATGAATGCCATTGACCAGAAAGAACTGATTCCTTTCAAAACAGAACTTAATCATATAAGGACATATCTTTACCTGGAAAAACTGAGATTCGGCGATGAACTTAATGTAGAATATGATATAAAGACCGATGATTTCTATGTTCCGGCACTTTCGGTGCAGCCGATAATAGAGAATGCCGTGAAATGGGGCGCCGGAGAGAAAGAAGACGGCGGAACGGTGAAACTTTCTGCTTTTGAGAACGAGAAGGAATATGTTATTGTTGTTGAAGATGACGGACACGGATTTGATATAAATGCGGTGCACAACGATGACAGGGAACATATAGGAATACGTAATGTATGTAACAGGATTGAAGTGAGCTGTCACGGAACGGTTGATATCGACAGCAGGATCGGAGAGGGAACCAAAGTGACTATAAGAATACCAAAGGTGGTGGAAGAATGAGAATTGTGGCTATTGATGATGAACAGCTTGCGCTTGAGATGCTTGCGGATGCTATTACGAAAACGGCACCGGATGCGGAACTTGCAACATTCAGAAAGACATCGGAGCTTATGGAATATGTACAGAATAATAAACCGGATGTGGCTTTTCTTGATATTAAGATGCGCGGAATGACAGGAATAGAACTTGCCGGTAAATTAAAAAATATTGCTCCGTTGGTAAATATTATATTTGTTACCGGTTATGATGAATATACGGGACAGGCCATGCAGATGCATGCAAGCGGATATATTTATAAGCCGGTGACACCGGAGAAAGTGCGTGCGGAACTTGATGATCTGCGCAATCCCGTGACAGAACCGGATATAGGCAAAGATGTGCGTGCGGTTGTGAAATGTTTTGGTAATTTTGAAGTATTTACATCAGGCGGTGAAACAGTGAAATTTGAGAGGGCGAAATCCAAAGAAGCATTGGCTTATCTGGTAAGCCGTGACGGGGCGTCATGTACTGTCGGGGAACTCGCCGGAGTGATTTTTGAAAATGAAGATGGAGAGTCAAGACAGAAATCATATGCACGTAAAGTAATATCTTCTATGATCAATTCTTTGAAAAAATATCACATAGAAGATATTGTAATTAAAGATTTTAACAGTATTGCGATAAATCCGAGATATATCAAGTGCGATTATTATGATTTCCAGGCCGGAGATGTGCATGCTATAAACAATTATCACGGCGAATTTATGTCACAATATTCGTGGTCTGAATTTATAACGGGATATCTCGACAGCAATGTGCACTGAGATAACTGTTACAGAATTCGGCACGTTCACTTACATCCTCTCCGAACCAGCCGGGTGGAGTGTATGAGGCGGCATCTTCTTCGGTGGCAAATTCCACTTCCGCGAGTATCAGTCCTTTGTATTCGCCTTCAAAAATATCAAGTTCTATTGTAAGACCGTCACCGTCCGGAATCTCATATCTGGTTTTGGTAATTATAATACCGTCGGCTTTGGAAAGAAGGTGCTCATAGGATTCTTTGGTAAGAGGAAGATTATATTCCTCACGTACAATGAATCCTTTGCCTTTATAAGTAAGATAATAATCATCATTATCGCGTCGCACCCGTACAGTTGGTGAAGTGCACAGATAAGCCTGCTCTATATATCTTTTTTTACAACTATCGAGAACGGGCGGAATTTTTTTGACGAGAAATTTTCTTTCGATTTCCATTGAATAATACCTCCTATAAGGATAAAATAACACATAAGAAGTAAAATAACCACAGAAAGGATGAAAATTATGAAATTATATGCTTTCTTAGCAGACGGATTTGAGACTGTTGAGGCACTTGGAGTGATTGATATTTTAAGAAGAGGAAAGGTTGATGTATGCACGGTTTCGATAAGCGGTAACCGCATGGTAACATCATCACACAGGATACCTGTTGAAGCAGATGAACTTTTTGAAAATCTTGATTTTAACGACGGGGATGCACTCTTTCTTCCGGGTGGAGTTCCGGGAACACCTAATCTTGAGGCCCACGAGGGACTCTCGAAACTGATTGACAGATATTATGCTGAGGGTAAGATACTTGCTGCGATATGTGCGGCACCAAGTATCCTCGGACACCACAATATACTTAAAGGGCGTAAGGCAACCTGTTTTCCGGGATACGAGGATGACCTTTACGGAGCGGAAAGCACCGGAGCCGGTGTTGTAAGAGACGGTAATGTCATTACAGGCAAGGGAATGGGCAAGACCGTTGATATGGGACTTGAACTCCTTGAAGTGATGAGTGATAAGGCGAATGCGGATCTTATCAAAGGTAAAATTCAATACTAAAAATTGCCATTATATTTAAAAAGTCCATGCGCATAATAATACCACAACAGCAAAGGCTGTTGAGAAAATATAGGGTTTTCGTTAAGAGAATCCCACCGAAACATTAAATCACGCATGGAGGTGAACAATCATGGCAAGTTATTCAAATTCAAGTAACAAAATGAGCGTTCCTGAAGCAAAGGGAGCAATGGACAAGTTTAAGATGGAAGTTGCTTCAGAGCTTGGAGTACCTTTAAAAGAGGGTTACAACGGTGATCTGACTTCACGTCAGGCAGGCTCAATCGGCGGCGAGATGGTCAGAAAGATGATCAAGCAGCAGGAAGAGCAGATGTCATCTAAATAACGGATAATCATATCCTGTTGTTAAACTGACAAAGAAAATCCGATATAGACCGGGATTACCCGGCTTGTATCGGATTTTCGCTTTTATCACATGAATAATTCAAGATAATAATAAGGCATAAACAATTTCTCTGCAAATCGTGCGGCCGGAATGTAGCTGCCGGCGTTGATAAATACCGGGCAGAATATAAGAGAACCGAGTAACAGCATAGGTATGCATGCGGTAAAAATACGGCTGCGTCGCACGATTAATGAAAATACGGCAGAGAATATACTGCTCAGCACGATCAGCATAAGCATAGCCGGGATTTCAATCCATACGCCGGATGAATTGCCGGAAATCCCAAGTGAGATTAAGGTCATAATTCCGAAAAGTATGGAAGGAATAAGCGGATAAATGAACCGGCACAGGATTCTCCTGGAACCGCCAACGGCCGCAAAACTTCCGTATTCAATGTCTTTCAGATATGTAACGGAACCGTAAAGCGCCGACAAAAATACAAGTACGGCAAGTATTCCGCGGACAGGGAACGTGATTTTACCTATGGAATCGTTGCTTTCCTGTATTCCGTTGATACCGTATGTCTTGTAGAGCAGATGGAATGTAACATCGCTGTCAAGGTAGCGGCTGTAATAAGCCATAAGCCTGTCGGTATATTCGGTATCAGCCATATTGAAGAGCCCCAGAGATTCAATGTGTTCTGTGATTATTGTGCGCCCTTCTATTGCGATAAGCTCGGAATATACAATTTCGTTAATCGAACCCTGAATGGAATTGGACGGCTGCTGGATTACAAGGATTGCGTCCTCACAGTTTATATCGGCAGCTTTGATACTTAAGTCGTCCGGAAAAATAAAACCGCTTATCAGATAAGAATTCTTAACATCCTTATATAATTCATCGACATCATTATATTCAATGAACTCGTAAGAACCGTCATATTTAAGCAAGGCATCAGCTAACTCGCTTGATACATAATCGTTTCCGTCGACATATATCCCGGCGCGGTATGCGCTTTGGACATCGTTTTTACGGAATATCGTGCTCACAACGCAGATTACCGGAATAAGAACTATAAATACGGGTATCAGCGGATTCTTAAGAAGATGTTTGCCGATGATACCGAACCATGTAATAAAATTCCGCATTATCGTTCCCTCCCTTTAACTGCAGTTGCTATAAGTGAACCGCTTATAAAAATAATAGTATAAATAACACATACCAAAATGCCGTGTCCGGCTCCGGTACCATAGAAAACCGATTCCATAAGGGCGCACATGCTTTTTACCGGAAGATAATTTCCGATACTGTTTACCGCATCCGGGAGATATGGCTCCGGAAGTATACGCCCGCATGCGTACATCATAAAAATCCCGGTACCGAAAATACATAACATGCTTATTAATCCGCCATCACCGATACAGCATAGGAACATTATATAACTTATTGCACATGCGGTGATCAGAACAAGAGCTGCAATGACATGTGCATTGAGCGATATATACACGGATGCCGGCGTCAGATTTACGATAAAAAGTGCTGCCAGCATAATTATGAAGAAAGTAATGACAACACCGGCGTATTCACATATGCGTACATAGATATTGCCGATTCCTCCCGTACGCAGTGATTCCATGACCGCGCGCGGCCTGTTGGAAAAACGGTCGATCGCAATGGCACCGCACATTATTAATATCAGTACGATACCGGAACATATGTAGTAACCGGCAGTCGAAGTCTGACCTGTTGCGGACACCTTGTCGGCTTTGAAAAAATACATACGGTTAAAAGCGTATTTCATATAAAAATCATATAATTCATCCTGTGATGGAGTTACATATTCATCATATCCGTAATATTCGAGAAAATCGCTCACCGCATATATGCCTGCTTCGGATGTGGCAAGAGATTTGGCGCCTGCACTCATCATTGACCTGAAAATAAGAGTTTCCATTCCTGCACTTTCCGGGATCACGATTGTTGCCGGAGTGTTAACTCCATACATCAGATCATCTACGAAACCTTCGGGAATCTCCACGATGGCGGATATCTCGCCTCTTGCCAGGGCAGCGTAGGCTGCGTCTTTGTCCATTGCGATAAAACGACAGATGGACTTGATGCTGTCCATATTCTGGATGACTTGGAAACCCACAGACACTGCCGAATCGTCCGGTGGCATAACGGCAGCTATATTTACATCCATCTGACGGCCGGAATCATCGGAAAGCATGTTGTTTCCGCATATTCCGATTACCGATATTACCGCGAGAAAAACGATTCCGCATAATAAAAGCCTCGGTATTATGCGCAATGTTGATTTTATCTGGAATAGGGCAAAAAGAAAATGTTTTCTTATCATTTAAGCCTCCCCATAAGAGATGAAAGCGGCGTTTTCGGCGCAATGTCGGAAAGTACACCGCCATTCATGAGAAACATCCGGCTGCATACGGAAAGTTCGCCTTCCTCGTGGCTTGCGATTATTATAATCCCGCCGCGGGAAATATATTTTGACATGTAATTTTTGATATCTTCTTTACAGACGATGTCAAGAGAGGCGCCGGGTTCGTCGAGAATGAGTATGGAAGGATCCTTGGCGATTGAACACGCAATGCTTAACCGCTTCTTCATGCCTCCGGAAAGGGTGCTTACGGTGGAATGAAGATATTTATCTATTCCGAAATCGGCAATAATGCCGTTATCAATATCGTTTTTGAGACTATGCGTGCTGTCACAGTACCATAGTTTAAGATTGTCAAGTACAGTAAGATTGTCAAAAAGCGGATTTTCCTGAGGAACATATCCGACCAGTTTCCTGAAAGCGGACTTGCGTGAAAGAGGGTGGAATCCTCCGTAAATTATATCGCCCGAGTCGGGTCTGTGCGCTCCGCACAAAACCTTAAGAAGCGTTGATTTGCCGCAACCGTTGGCTCCGACGATTCCGATGCATTCTCCTTTGTCGGCGGTGAATGTAATATCGTTAAGAATTTTCTTCCTGCCGTAACTTTTGCTGATATGTGATACCTCTATGTATGACATGATACAATCTCCTTAAAATAATAACAGACTAATTCTACTATAAGAAACATCAAACCGCAAGTTTTTTGACACAGCCCGAAAAAGCCCGACAAAACCCTATAATTTGTTGACATTCCGATGCTCTTTGTGCTATAATACCCGCTGTATGACCGTTAATGTGGTGTCTGCCGGATCTGCGCTGCACATCTATGGCGGATACATATATATAAATCACGGTTTTTCATCGCAAGGAGGAAATTTTTAAAATGAGTTTTACAGTAGAAAATTTAGAGAAAAACATGGCAAAACTTACTATCGAGGTATCTGCAGAGGATTTCGAGAAAGCTCTTCAGAAAGCTTACGAGAAAAATAAAAACAAAATCGCGGTTAACGGTTTCAGAAAAGGTAAAGTACCTCGCGCTGTAATAGAGAAAGTATACGGAGCAGGAGTTTTCTATGAAGATGCAGCCAATATCCTTATTCCTGAGGAATATTCAAAGGCAGCTGAAGAAAGCAAGCTTGATATCGTATCACAGCCGGAAATCGATGTTACACAGATTGAGAAAGGCAAGAGCTTCATTTTCACAGCAGAAGTTGCACTTAAGCCTGAGGTAACACTTGGCGATTATCTCGGAGTTGAGATCGAGAAAGTAGACACCAAGGTAACAGCAGACGATGTTAAGGCAGAGCTTGAGAAAGTAAGAGAGCAGAATGCAAGACTTGTAGATGTTACAAGCAGAGGCGTAAAAGATAAAGACCAGGCAGTCATTGATTTTGAAGGATTTGTTGACGGCGTTCCGTTTGAAGGCGGTAAGGGAACAGATTATCCTCTTACAATCGGTTCACACTCATTTATCGACAACTTCGAGGAACAGCTTATCGGAGCCAAGATCGGTAAAGAGGTTGAGGTTAACGTAACATTCCCCGAGAATTACCAGGCAGCAGAGCTTGCAGGCAAGCCGGCTACATTCAAGGTAACGGTTAAGGCTATCAAGGTTAAGGAACTTCCTAAGCTTGATGATGATTTCGCAAAGGATGTTTCTGAGTTTGAGACACTTGCAGATTATAAGGCTGATATCAAGAAGAACCTTACAGAGAAGAAGAAAGAAGAAGCTAAGAGAGAGAAAGAAGCAAGAGCAGTTGCCAAGGCAGTTGAGAATGCATCAATGGAGATTCCGGAAGGCATGATCAAGCTTCAGGTTAACAATATGGTTAACGAGTTCGCCCAGAGACTTCAGATGCAGGGACTTTCAATCGAACAGTATATTCAGTATATGGGTTCCAACCATCAGCAGTTCATGGAGAGCCTTAAGCCGGAAGCAGTTACAAGAATTAAGAACAGCCTTGTTCTTGAGGCAGTTGTTAAGGCTGAGAATATCACAGCTACAGAAGACGACTTCGAAGAAGAAGTAAAGAGAATGGCTGATATGTATAAGATGGAAGTTGACAAGGTTAAAGAGATCCTCGGAGATAACGAGAAAGAGCAGATCATGTCAGACCTTGCAATCCAGAAAGCAGCAGAGCTTATTGCGTCTAAGGCAGTTGAGAAAGCAGCTCCTAAGGCAGCAGCAGAATAATCAATCTACTGCACGACAGCGTAATTTATAATGCAGGAGGCAGATAATATGAGTTTAGTACCTTATGTCATTGAGCAGACCAGCAGGGGAGAACGCTCCTACGATATCTACTCAAGATTACTTAAAGAAAGAATTATTTTCCTTGGAGAGGAAGTTACGGATGCTTCGGCAAGCGTAATAGTTGCACAGTTACTTTTCCTTGAGTCGGAAGACCCGAATAAGGACATTAATTTATATATTAACAGTCCGGGTGGTTCTGTAACGGCCGGCATGGCAATATACGATACAATGAAATATATCAAGTGTGATGTTTCAACAATCTGTATCGGAATGGCAGCAAGTATGGGAGCTTTCCTTCTTGCGGGCGGTACCAAGGGCAAGAGATTTGCACTTCCTAATGCGGAGATAATGATTCACCAGCCAAGCGGTGGTTCTAAGGGACAGGCATCCGATATGAAGATCGTGGCTGACCACATTTTGAAGACCAAGGATAAGCTCAACAGAATTCTTGCTGAGAACACAGGCAAATCACTTGATGTGATCGAACGTGATACAGACAGAGATAATTATATGTCAGCGGCTGAAGCGGTTGAATACGGACTTATCGACAGTGTTGTATCTAACAGAGAATAAGATAAATAATCCGGCCCCCGGAAGAGATCATGCTTTCGGGGGCTGTAAGTTTTAAAAAATAATTTTAACTGGGCACAGGAGGTATTATTGTGGCAGGAAAGAAAGACGGAGACTTGTGTGTATGTTCTTTTTGCGGAAAGAACCAGAAGCAGGTCAAAAAGTTAATCGCAGGTCCGGGCGGGGTCTATATCTGCGATGAGTGTATAGATATTTGTAACGAAATCATGTCAGAAGAGTTCGATGATGAACAGGCTGCACAGACAGAGTATTCAGAAGAAGATAATTTCGGCATTAATCTTTTAAAACCTATCCAGATCAAGGAACATCTCGATGAGTATGTTGTCGGACAGGATGAGGCTAAGAAGGTGCTTGCCGTTTCAGTATATAATCACTATAAGAGAATTTTATGCAATGACGAGGTAAGTGAAGACGGAGTTGAGCTTCAGAAGAGCAATATACTTATGCTGGGACCTACCGGTTCAGGTAAGACATACCTCGCACAGACACTTGCGAAGATTCTTAATGTACCTTTTGCGATAGCCGATGCTACCACACTTACGGAAGCCGGATATGTAGGAGAGGATGTTGAGAATATTCTCCTCAAACTTATCCAGGCAGCGGATTATGATATCCCTAAGGCGGAAAAAGGTATCATATATATAGATGAAATAGACAAGATAACACGTAAATCAGAGAATGTGTCAATCACAAGAGATGTATCGGGTGAGGGTGTACAGCAGGCACTCCTTAAGATACTTGAAGGAACGATGGCATCGGTACCTCCTCAGGGCGGCAGAAAGCATCCTCAGCAGGAGCTTATATCGATCGATACGACCAACATTCTTTTTATCTGTGGCGGAGCATTTGACGGTCTTGATAAGATAATCGAATCCAGAATGGATCAGAAGTCAATAGGTTTTAATGCTGATATTAAAGATAAAGAGCGCAATGAGCAGAATATAGGAGAACTTTTTGCCAAGGCACTTCCGCAGGATTTTGTCAAATTCGGTCTTATCCCTGAGTTTGTGGGTCGAATCCCTGTTACGGTTGCGCTTGATATGCTTGATGAGAATGCACTTGTTGACATTCTCACCAAACCTAGGAATGCATTGGTTAAGCAGTACAAGAAGCTCTTTGAATATGATGAAGTGGCACTTAATGTTACGGATGAGGCTGTAAGGGCAATTGCCAAGAAGAGTCTGGAGCGTAAGACCGGTGCAAGAGGACTTCGTTCTATAATGGAGAAAGCAATGATGGATGTCATGTACCGCATTCCGTCCGATGATAATATCTCTGAATGTATCATAACAGAGAAGACAATTACTGAAGGTGCGGCACCTGAATTGAAATACAGAACCGATGAAGTGGGAAAGAAAGAGAGTGTAACGCATACACTTGAGAAAAATAACGGAGAAAGCGCATGAAAAAAGAAATCGAAACTTTGCCGATTATTGCACTTAGAGGAATGACCATACTACCATATATGGTCATTCATTTTGACGTCAGCAGGAAAAAATCAATAAAAAGTGTAGAATATGCGATGAAGAACGGACAGAGGATATTCCTTGTGTCGCAGAAATCACCGGATATTATTAAACCGGACAGGGATGATGTCGTTGACTATGGTACCGTCTGTGAGATACAGCAGATAGTAAAACTTCCCGGAGGACTCGTAAGGGTACTCGTAAAAGGATTAACGCGCGCAAAGTGTATTGATTTTACGGGAACAGATGATTATCTTGAAGGAACGGTGGAATTATGCGGCACGGACGAGGAAGAACTTGATGCCAATGAGCGTGAAGCATGTACGGAACTTCTTAAAGAGATGATGAATCATTATTATATAGCTTCCGGACGCAGCCAGGGCGACAATATATCACGAAACAGTGCTATAAGAGGACTCGATGAGATTATATATGAGATTGCTGCAGAATGTACAACCGACCAGTTTAAGAGACAGGCATTCTTAGATGAGGACGATATATGGAACCGCTATGAGATGGCATGCAGCATGGTTTCCAACGAGCTTAATGTCATGGAAATCAAGAAGAAAATGTCGGAAGACATCAGGCGTAAAATCGATAAGAATCAGAAAGATTTTATACTCAGAGAGGAAATCCAGGCAATCAGGGAAGAACTCGGTGAGGATAATTACGAGGAAGATGTTGACCGTTTAAGGAGCATGACGGAGAAACTCGATGCTCCTGATGAAATAAAGGATAAGATTTTCCGTGAAATCAGCCGTTACAACACGCTTTCCGGAAGTTCTGCGGAAGCATCCGTAAGCAGAGGTTACATTGAAACCATGCTCGAACTTCCGTGGAATAAGCGCTCCAAAGATAATAACGATATAGTGCGCGCGGAAAAAATCCTGAACCGCAATCATTACGGACTTGATAAGGTCAAGAAGCGTATTCTCGAGGTACTTGCCGTAAGAGCGCTCAAGGGAGGAAATCACAGTCCGATCATATGCCTTGCAGGTCCTCCGGGAACCGGTAAGACATCAATTGCATCATCCATAGCTAAGGCACTTAACCGTAAATATGTAAGAATATGCCTTGGCGGTGTGCGTGACGAGGCTGAGATAAGAGGCCATCGTAAGACATATATCGGGGCAATGCCAGGACGTATAATAGAGGCCCTCAAGAGTGCCAAAGTCGGTAATCCATTAATGCTGTTAGACGAGATAGATAAAGTCGGAACAGATTCAAGAGGAGATACGGCATCTGCGCTTCTGGAAGTGCTTGACGGAGAGCAGAACTCAGCATTTAAGGACCATTATATAGAGGAACCGGTTGATTTATCGGATGTGCTTTTTATAGCAACAGCTAACGATACACAGGCGATACCGCGGCCGCTCCTTGACAGAATGGAAGTAATAGAACTTAACAGTTATACCGAAGTTGAGAAATTCCATATAGCCAAAGAACATCTTGTCGGTAAGCAGCTTAAGGAAAATGGTCTTACAAGAAGACAGGCATCATTTAATGATGATGTTTTGCATAAAATTATCACTAATTACACCAGAGAGGCCGGCGTAAGAGAACTTGAACGTCAGATCGGTGCATGCTGCCGTAAAGCTGCAATGTATGTGGTCGGAGGAGAAAAAACATCCAACAAGATAACATTGAAGAATCTTGAAGATTATCTCGGACCGGAGAAGTATGACGATGAAGAGATGCAGGCAGAAGACATGGTTGGTGTTGTAAAAGGCCTTGCATGGACAAGCGTAGGAGGAACGACACTTGACGTGGAAGCTGTGCTTATGGCAGGCAAGGGCGGACTCACACTTACCGGTAAGCTTGGCGATGTTATGAAAGAATCCGCACAGGTTGCGCTTGGATATATTCGTTCAATTGCGGATAAATACAATATTGACCCTGAAGTTTTTGCTAAGAATGATATTCATATTCATGTTCCGGAAGGAGCAGTGCCTAAGGATGGACCGTCAGCCGGAATAACCATGACTCTTGCGATGATATCTGCGCTTACAGGACGTAAAGTGCGCCATAATATAGCTATGACAGGAGAAGTGACGCTTCACGGTCAGGTTCTTCCTATCGGCGGACTTAAAGAAAAACTTCTGGCTGCATCCATAATCGGAATCAAGGAGGTCCTTATTCCGGACAAGAACGGGAAAGATTTGTATGAAGTGGATAAGGAAGTATTGGATAAACTGAAGATTCATACTGTTAAAAATATGGATGAAGTTGTGGAATATGCACTGAGAGGAGAAGAATAATGGTAATAAAAAAGGTTAATCTCGAAACTGTATGCGGTATAACAAGCAAACTTCCGGAAAATACACTTCCGGAGGTGGCTTTCGCCGGTAAGTCAAATGTCGGTAAATCTTCCATGATTAATGCATTGATGAACCGCAAGTCATATGCCAAGACATCATCGCAGCCGGGTAAGACACAGACAATTAATTTCTATAATATCAATGAAGTATTTTATTGTGTTGACCTTCCGGGATACGGATATGCCAAGACATCTGTTGAAACCAGGCAGAAATGGGGTAAGATGATCGAAAAATATCTTAAGACATCCAAACAGCTGCGTCAGGTGTTCTTATTGATAGATATAAGGCATAAACCGTCCGAAAACGACAGGATAATGTATGAATGGATTGAATATCAGGGATATTCACCTATTATCATAGCTACGAAACTTGATAAAATAAACCGCAGCCAGATTCAGAAACAGATAAAAATAGTCCGCGAAGGACTTGGAATGCCTTCTGACGGACTGATAATTCCTTTTTCGGCTGAGACCAAACAGGGTCTTGATAAGCTGTGGGAAGTTATTGATGACATTGTTATGTAATCATATGCTTCATTACGAATTCATAGATTTCCTGACTTTTGTCTTTCCAGTTTGTACACATAATATCGGCAACATCCTCGTCCGGAACGGACAGGGTGAGGTCGATTATGCTGGAGCTGTTTTCTTTAATACAGCAGTGAACCGCATAATCACCTGTGGTGGTTCTGTAATATTCTGAAATCACATTGGCAGCCTGCTTTAATTCATATTTATTTCTTCTGAGGTAATCATTTACCTCTTTTTTGATTTCGTCAGATACTTTATTGCCGAAATATTCAAGCATTTCACGGCCACTGTCGGAGAGCGTATAACTCGTATTGCTCCGGCTGCTTTCAACATTGATGAGACCATCATCCTGAATGATTCCGAGAACCTGCTGGATTGTTGCAAAATCAGTATATCCGGTTTCTAATATGAATCCTGTTATGGCATTATTGGAGAGTGGAAAACTGACTCTGTCAAGCATATAGAGTATTATTAATTTATATAGTGTAATCGATTCAACCGCCATCACGGTACCTCTTTCCCTGATAAGTATTTCTGATCCTGAATTCTTTATTGATTGAATTCAGGACTCTTTTTTTGTCAGTGCTCCACATAGGAGCAATGAGAAGGTTCTTCGGGCCGTCACCCGTAATTCTGTGTATTACGATATCATCCGGAAGGACTTCTATCATATCTACTACAGTTTGCACATATTCATCCTGATCCATAACATTGAATCTGCCGGATTCGTAATCTGTGGCCAGATCGGTTCCCTTAAGAACATGAAGCAGCTGGAGCTTAATTCCCTGGTTGTGAAAACGCCCAAGATAACGGGCGCATTCAATATGCCCGTCATGGCTTATGCCCGGAAGACCTATTATCACATGAGTGATGAAGTTTATACCCGCTGCACATAGTCTTGAAACAGCTGATTCATATACAGTTAAAGGGTAGCCGCGTCTTATGTAATCCGCAACATTATCATCAATCGTCTGGAGCCCCAGTTCAACCCACACAGGCTTGGTACGGTTAATATCCGCTAAAAGTGCAATGACATCGTCATTAAGACAGTCGGGCCGTGTGGCAATTGATATTCCGACAATGTCGGGACTGTTAACGGCAGGCGCATACAAATGCTTAAGAACCCCGACAGGAGCATATGTATTGGTGTATGCCTGATAATATGCGATAAAACAGTTTCCGGTATATTTGGAAGCAACCTGGGACACGGCAGAATTAAGCTGCGAACTTATATCAAGCGATGGATCGGCCGCAAAATCACCGGAACCTCCGGCACTGCAGAAAATACATCCGCGCGTATCTATAAGCCCATCGCGGTTGGGACACGACAGGCCCGCATTCAATGATATTTTGTATATTTTCTCGTGAAACAATTCCCTGTAATACATATTGGCAGAGTAATAAGGAAGATGTTCCATATTATCTGATATGATCCATAACAGCGTGGCTTACAACATCGGCAACTCTCGGGTCAAAAGCTTCAGGAAGAATGTTGTTCTCGTTAAGTTCCTCATCGGCAACAAGGCCTGCAATTGCATTAGCAGCGGCAAGCTTCATTTCCTCTGTAATCTGTGTGGCACGTCCCTCTAATGCACCCTTGAAGATGCCCGGGAAAGCTACGACATTATTGACCTGATTAGGGAAATCACTGCGTCCTGTTCCGACAACCTTCGCACCGGCTGCCTTGGCAAGATCAGGCATAATTTCAGGAACAGGATTTGCCATTGCAAAAAGAATGGCGTCTTTGTTCATTGATGCAACCATTTCTTCAGATACGATTCCGGGAGCGGACACTCCGACGAAGATATCGGCACCTTTAAGAGCATCTGCGAGAGTTCCGGACTCACCACCAAGGTTGGTAACTTCTACCATCTGTTTCTGCATCCAGTTAAGGTCAGGCGAGTTCTTGGAAAGTATGCCCGACTTATCACACATAATAATATTGCTAAAACCATATGTCAGAAGAAGCTTGGTAATTGCAACGCCGGCTGAACCTGCACCGTTAACAATGACACGGCATTCTTCTTTACGCTTTCCGGTTACTTTAAGTGCATTGATGATACCTGCCAGAACAACGATAGCGGTTCCGTGCTGGTCATCATGGAATACAGGTATGTTAAGGGCCTCTTTGAGACGTTCTTCTATTTCAAAACATCTTGGGGCTGAGATGTCCTCAAGATTGATTCCGCCGAAAGCAGGGGCGATGTTGATAACTGTTTTAATGATTTCTTCGGTATCCTGTGTGTCAAGGCAGATAGGAACAGCATTGACATTACCGAATTCCTTGAAAAGAACAGCTTTGCCCTCCATTACAGGCATGGCTGCATATGGTCCGATATTGCCAAGCCCCAGAACGGCACTTCCGTCCGATACTACGGCAACGGTGTTGGCTTTAATGGTGTATTTGTATGCAAGTTCCTTATCCTCGGCAATAAGTTTACAAGGTTCGGCAACGCCCGGCGTATACGCAAGCGCAAGATCCTCTCTTGTTTTGATGGCACATTTGGAAGCTGTTTCAAGCTTTCCGTTCCATTCTTCGTGAAGCATCAATGCTTTTTCATTGGTCGTCATTGTGATTGTCCTCTTCTTTCAATATGATCTCGTTCTAAGAGTACGGTTTTATCCTAAAAAACCGTGATTATTTTTATTGTATCACGACTGTATTTTTTAGTAAACGGCAAATTTGAAAATAGTGTGAAAATAGGAAAGTTATGATTGACATGTACCTTAAAAAAGAGTAACATTTACGCATAAAGTTGAGAAACTTATACAGTTGACCAATCTGGTTGTCTTAGATTCCTATTTTAACCCCAATACGAAACGAAGTCCGAATATAACTACGGAGTTGAAATTTGGACATTTAAGAAGGAGATATGTATGAGAGAAAAATTAGAAACACTTTCACTTGCTGCCCTTAGGGATATTGCGAAAAGCAAACAGATAAAGAATATATCGGTAATGCGTAAGAAAGAGCTTATCGATGCCATTCTTGAGACTGTTTCCGATGAAGATAATAATAAAACAGCAGAGCAGGCTTTGCAGGAGAATACCAAAGAGAGCACACCGGCACAGCCGCAGAGCCAGCCGAAGCAGACATCCGGCGGAACCAATATGGCAAGTATTGGGGAGGATCCTTACAGACAGGATTATGACCCGGCAATGGTTGACCATACGTCAAAGGCAGACGGAATACTTGAGGTAATGCCAGACGGATACGGATTTATAAGATGTGCCAATTATCTCCCGGGAGATAATGATATTTATGTTTCACCGGTTCAGATCAGAAGATTCGGACTTAAGACCGGCGATATTATTGTAGGTGCCAAGAGAATTAAGAATCAGGGCGAGAAATTCAGCGCGCTCCTTTACATGGAGTCGGTCAACGGATATAAGCCGTCGGATATACCTAAGAGAACTCCGTTTGAGAAACTTACGCCTATTTTCCCTAACGAGAGAATACATCTTGAACAGCCGTCAAGCAGTACGGCGATGAGGATAATGGATCTGATATCCCCTATAGGAAAGGGACAGCGAGGTATGATCGTGTCACCGCCTAAGGCCGGTAAAACAACGCTTCTTAAGCAGGTTGCCAAATCTATAACCACAAGCAATAAGTCAATGCATCTTATTATATTGCTTATTGATGAGCGTCCGGAGGAAGTTACGGATATAAGGGAATCGATACAGGGCGATAATGTTGAAGTAATTTATTCTACTTTTGATGAACTTCCGGAACATCATAAGAGAGTATCCGAGATGGTAATTGAGAGAGCGAGAAGACTTGTTGAGCATAAACAGGATGTATGTATACTTCTTGACAGTATAACGAGACTTACAAGAGCTTATAATATAGTAATTGCGCCGAGCGGACGTACACTTTCGGGCGGCCTTGATCCGGCAGCACTTCATATGCCGAAGAAATTCTTTGGCGCAGCCCGTAATATGCGTGAGGGCGGTTCACTTACAATTCTTGCCACTGCGCTTGTTGATACGGGAAGTAAAATGGATGATGTTGTATTTGAGGAATTCAAAGGAACCGGTAATATGGAGATCGTTCTTGACCGTAAGCTTTCGGAAAAGCGTATTTTCCCGGCCATAGATATTGCAAAATCGGGAACCAGACGTGAAGATCTTCTTCTTAGCAGGGAAGAAAGAGAAGCGGTTGAGATCATGCGTAAAGCACTTAACGGAATGCGTTCCGACGAGGCGGTTGAGAGAATACTTGATATATTCTCGAAGACAAGCAATAATGCGGCATTCTGCCAGTATATTAAGAAAACCAGACTTGTTTAGTAATAGGAGTTTGTAATGAAAAGTAACGCAGAGACATCTAATAAGAAGAATAAAGGATACGGTATGAAAGTAGCTATGGCAGCAGGACTCGGTACATTGCTTGTATGCGGTATTGTTGCTATAGGGCTTATTGCTTTTTCGGATTTGTTTTCCGTTAAGCCGGCGGCGTCGCCGTCAAGGGAATATAATTATAATGACCCGTATGACGGACTTAAGCCGGATAAGAATAATTCCAAAGGAAAATCGCTTAAAGTACAGTATCTCGGAGATGTTCTGTATGCCGGAGGACAGGCGGTTCCGGATAGCTTCGAGGTTACACTTGAACGTGAGGACGGAAGCACGGAAAGAGTTACAGATTACGAGAGTGCTGTACTCGATGACAGCTTCAGACTTACAGAAGGAACCAATACAATAGAATTTACATATGACGGTTTGAAAGCATCCGTTGATGTTAATGCTGTCAATATAAGGAATCTGCCTTATCCGCCGAATTATGTTTTGAGAAGTGTTGATGTTGCGTCAGCGCAGCAGAAGGTAGACGCTCTTAATAACGGTACGTTATCATTTGCCGATGCTTTTTCAAATATGTCATTTACAGGAGATTCGCAGATAAGGGCACTTGCGACCAACGGAATTATTTCTGAGAATTATATCGTCGCCCGCAACGGCGAAAGTTATGATTTCTTCAATGATAATATGGACAGTGTAATAGCCCAGGCAGCCGGAAAAGATGCGGTTATTGTCCATTACGGGATCAATACGCTTTCGACATCTGCCGAGGAGAGAACCAACAGGATTAACCAGTACAAAGAACTGCTGATTCGACTTAAGAGCGCGTGCCCGGATACAAGGGTAATTGTCAGCGGAGTATTCCCTGTATGTTATACGATATTCAGCTCGCAGCAGAGATTTGAATATATTAATGATTACGATTTTGAACTTTGTGAAATGTGCATGGAAATCGGAGTGGAATATTTAAGCGATAATGCATATATGATGGAGCATCAGGATGTTTTCGGAAGTGACGGACTTCATCTGACCAAAGAGTTCTATACCGGATACTGGCTTAAGAACATTGTGACAACAATGGGACTTTAGATGATTTGATTATAATATGAGAGAGGTGTCTGCAATGGGCAGGACTAAATTAATACCGGCGCTTATAGTATCAGCAGTGATATTGGCGCTGCTTATAGTAACAACAGTTGTTACGAACAGTAACAAAGGAAATAAAACAAATACATCCGAAGGGGAGTCATATCTTGTGGCATTGGAAAGCCAGGATTCGAAGAAAGTCGAGAACAACCTCAGAAATCCGGAGACAACTAAACCGGAGACCACAGATCCGCAGACAGAAGAAACGCCTACGGATAAAGAAACGGAAGCTCCGACCAAGGCACCCGAGACCAAGCCCGAAGAGACAGAAGCCCCGACCAAGGAGCCAGAGACCAGGCCGGCCGCGAAGCCTGATAATAACAGCGGCAGTCAGGGAAGTCTGCCTGCAGGTTTTTACGGAAGCAACCAGTCATGTTATCTGCCGTATGATGTCGACAGCAACAAGGCTTCTGCCGTGGTAGATAAACTGACGGCCGGAACAATTTCGACCAAGGAGGTCTTCAAGGACACTCTTTTTGTCGGTGACTCTATAATGACGGGCTTTTCGGATTTTGAACTTGCCAACAAAGGAAATGTAATTGCAACGGTTGGTGCATTTCTTAAGCCGCACCTTGAAAACAACCTTGATACTGTAATTAATTACAATCCTAAATACCTTGTGCTCCACTACGGACTGAATGAGATGAGTGAAGACGGGCAGATTATGGATGCTTTTATAAATAATTACACAGCAGATATTAAGAAACTTAAGGCAGGACTTCCGTCTACAAAGATAATAGTATGCGGACTTATGCCGGTTAAGCAGACTGCCGTGGATGCACAGAAGCGTCTTAAAATGGTAGGAAAGTATAATGAGCGCATCCGTGCGATGTGCGTGGAACTTGGAGTAGCATACAGCGAGGATTCACAGTTATTTGTGGATAACGGTGATTTATATACCAAAGATGGTATACATGTGCAGCGTCCGCTGTATGTAAAGTGGATTAATTATCTGGTTAAGGAAATGGGTATATACTGATATGTCACTTAGAGTAAAAGAATGTCTGGTTGTGGTATGCCTGATGGCGTTTGTCATTTTTATAAGCAGGCAGAACAGTTATTCGGATGTGGATGCCACACAGATTATGGATGATATAATACAATCTACCGATATGGGAGATATGGAAAAATTCGGAAATACCGAATTTAAAAAATCTTTTGGCGTAAATGCCAATGATTATGACGGGGTTGCATATTACGGACACCAGTCGGTAATGAACAGTGAGGCAATTCTGGTTATACGCCTTAAGTCGGAAGACCAGGGCGAGAATATAATCGATATAATCAACACCCGCAAAGAGACAAATATGGAACTGTTCAAATCATATGCTGCGGACCAGTACAAGCTGTTGTCGGAAAGTATATTGGAACAAAAGGGTAAATATGTGTTATACGTGGTTTCGGACGATGCCGCTTCAATCGAGAAGGCATTTACGGAAAGTATAACGGAATAGGAGCGCACAAATGGTTTTCAGCAGTCTGAACTTTTTATTTATATTTTTGCCGATAACGCTCCTTCTGTATTATATATGTAAAGATATTACATGGAAGAACGTGATTCTGCTTATAGCAAGCCTTGTTTTCTACGCATGGGGTGAACCGGTTTATATAATCCTTATGGTTATAAGTATTTTTTTCAATTATTTGATCGGAAAAGATATTGAACAGAGCAGCCACCCGAAAGCAACGCTTGTATTCGGAATAATAATAAATATTCTGATACTCGGATATTTCAAATATTCGGGAATGATCGTAGATACGATTAATTCAATAGCAGGATTATCCATTCATAAAAGGGAACTGGCACTGCCTGTAGGCATATCGTTTTATACATTCCAGGCAATGTCATATATTATTGATGTATATCGCAAGGACAGCAAAGCACAGCAGAAAATACTGCCTTTTGCAGTATATATCACAATGTTTCCGCAGCTTATAGCCGGACCGATAGTGCGTTATGAAGATATTGAGAGACAGCTTACCGTGAGGAGATTCTCCGGAAATGATTTCTCCAACGGTGTTCTCACGTTTATAAAAGGTCTTGCGCAGAAAGTAATTCTTGCCAACTGTATAGGTGCCGTCCATACGGAAATCCTCGGAATGACGGATCGTGGCGCAGTGGTCGCATGGATTGGTGCGATTGCTTACACATTACAGATTTTTAACGATTTTGCAGGATACTCCAATATGGCAATCGGACTCGGCAAGATGCTTGGATTTACATTCCCTAAGAACTTTGACAGACCGTATGCGTCCACAAGTGTTACAGAGTTCTGGAGAAGATGGCATATATCACTCAGTACATGGTTTAAGGAGTACCTGTATATACCTCTCGGAGGTAACCGTAAAGGTAAATTCAGACAGATCATCAACCTTCTGATCGTGTGGTCACTTACCGGATTGTGGCATGGCGCAGCATGGAATTTCGTGGCATGGGGACTTTACTATGGCATACTTCTTATTCTTGAGAAATTTGTGTTAAATAAGCTTCGCGCGAAACTGCCGAAAGCGGTTAACTGGCTCACAACATTTATTATAGTGATTATCGGATGGGTATTTTTCTTCAGCAGTTCATTCTCCGGTGCGGTTAATTACCTCGGAACAATGTTTGGCGCCAATGGTTTTGCAACATCTGATACGTTATTCTATCTGTTTGGATATATTATAATTATGGCGCTCGGAATGGTGCCTGCAGTGGTAAGTTTCGATGACAACGGTAAGAAACCGGCAGCTATAAAATGGATAGCATGTATATTACTGTTTATACTCTCGGTAGCATTCCTCGTGAGCGAGAGTTATAACCCATTCCTGTATTTCAGGTTTTAGGAGGGAGCGTTTATGAAAAAAAGTGCTTCAAGAATTATTACGATAATTTTTCTCTGTCTGATGCCTGTGTGGATGTTGGCGTCCAAAGATGTCAAATTCTCGGAGAAAGAAAACAGATATATGGCAACATTTCCGAAAATAAGTGTGGAGACTCTGAAAAACGGCAGTTTTATGAGTGATTTTGAAACTTATCTTACGGACCAGTTTCCTGTAAGAAATGCCTGCATTGCGTTAAAAACCAACACATTAAGGCTGTTCGGACAGCGTAAGATTAACGACGTATATATTGCGTCAAACGGTTATCTTATAGCCGATGAAGAAGAATTCAATGAGCAGAAAGTTGAGGAACTGACGAAAAGTATCAATAATTTTGCCGCAAATGTGGATGAGAAAGTCGATGTGAACTTTATGCTTGTTCCGAATGCGGTGAGCATATATGAAGCGAAGCTTCCGTACAATGTCAAATCCACGCAGAGAGACACGATGGACTTTGTAAAGGATAATCTTACCGATAAAGTAAAGTTCGTCGATGTGTATGATGATTTAAAGGATAATGTTTCACAGCAGCTTTATTATAAGACTGACCACCATTGGACCACGCGTGGCGCATTTATTGCATTTACGGATTATGCCAAGGCGGTCGGACTTAATACGGATTCGGTGCATTATGATTTTATGGCTGTTGCAGGTGACTTTCAGGGAACACAGGCTTCCAACTGCGGAATATACAGCAGTTACGATAATGTAAGCATATGTGTACCGGAGAACAGTGAAGGCTCATATATCGTAAATTACATTGAAAAAACAGAAAAAAAGGCCACGCTTTTTGATGAGAGCAAGCTCAGTGAAAAAGATAAGTATCTTGTATTTATGGGAGGCAATTATTCGGAAGTTGACATAACGACCAACGCGGGAACCGGTAAGAATCTTCTTGTAATAAAGGATTCATATGCCAATTGCATGATCCCAATGCTTACGCCGTACTATGATCACATAATAGTTGTGGATCCGAGATATTATTATGACAATATATATGAACTGGTGCAGGGAAGCGGAATTAATGAAGTGCTTTTCCTGTACAATGTGAATTCATATGTCACTGACAATTCACTTGAAGATATTCTTAATAATATTCCGTCGAATGACGCAGAATAATTCAAAAAGTGGTTGCATTGGACAGATTAGTGTGATATACTTTAAAAGCTGTTTTAAGATAAAGCGAATTATGCGCTGGCAGCAAATTTGGTAAAATTGTTATTATGGCGATAGACCATATGGTATGTCATAGTGGATTTTATAATAGCGAGGTGAAATCATGAAAGAAGGAATCCATCCAGATTACTATCAGGCAAAGGTTGTTTGCAACTGTGGTAATGAATTCGTAACAGGATCTACTAAGGAAGATATCCACGTAGAAATCTGTTCTAAGTGCCATCCGTTCTATACAGGTCAGCAGAAGGCTGCTGCAGCTCGTGGACGTATTGACAAGTTCAATAAGAAGTATGGCGTAACACAGAACAACTAACAGTTGGACGGGTAATAGGGTTGAGATTGTCTAATCTCAACCCATTTTGCGTATAAGGAGATATATTATTATGAAATATTCCGGAATAGGCGGACAGGCTGTAATAGAAGGCGTAATGATGAGAAATAAGAACAAATACGCCATCGCGGTTCGTAAGCCTGACGGTGAAATAGAAGTCAAGACTGATGAGTGCGGCGGTATAGCAGCCAAGAATGCATTCTTCCGCCTGCCATTTATCAGAGGAATGGTTAACTTTATAGACTCTCTGGTGCTTGGAATGTCGACACTTACATATTCGACATCTTTTATGGAAGAGGACGAAGATGCACCTAAGAAGACCGAAGAGGAGAAGAAGAAATCCGATGCGGTATTTAACGTAATCACAATTCTTATTTCGGTTGTGCTTGCCGTAGGTGTATTTATGGTCGGACCGTATTATCTGTCACTTCTTATCGGCAGATATATTAAAAGCGAGTCATTGGTTATACTTATAGAGGGACTTATAAGAGTAGGTATTTTTGTGGGATATGTTTCTCTCATATCATTGATGAAGGACATAAAGCGTGTATATATGTATCACGGCGCAGAACATAAGTGCATTAACTGCATAGAACACGGACTTGAGCTTAATGTCGAGAATGTCAGGAAGAGTTCCAAGGAGCATAAGCGCTGCGGAACAAGCTTTATGCTCATAGTAATGTGCATATCGATTCTTGTCCTTATGTTTGTAAGATTTGATTCCAAGGTGCTCAGAATGCTTGCGAGAATAGTACTCATACCTGTGATAGCCGGCATTTCATACGAGATATTGAGATTTGCGGGAACGCATGACAATAAGTTTACCGATATATTAAGTAAACCGGGACTTCTTCTTCAGGGACTTACCACAAAGGAACCTGATGACAGCATGATTGAAGTAGGAATTAAGTCGGTCGAGGCTGTTTTTGACTGGAGAGAATATCTCAAAGAGAATTTTGGAGATAAGGATAATGACGTACAGACAGATTCTGCAGGAGGCCATACGGAAGCTTCGGAAAGCTGAGATTGAAGAGGCTGATAATGATGCCTGGATTCTTATGAGCGAGGCATTTAATATAAGCCGCACGGATTATTTTATGAAAAGCGGCGATGAATGCAGCGATAATGCACTGCATGAGCTGTATGACAGTATGATTGCAAGGCGTGTGCAAAGAGAACCTTTGCAATATATAACAGGTCACGCATATTTCATGGGATATGAATTCAGAGTCACGCCGGATGTGCTGATTCCACGTTTTGACACGGAGATTCTTGTAGAGGAATCTCTTAAATATGCATATTCCGGAATGAAAGTGCTTGATATGTGCACAGGCTCGGGCTGTATTGCCATAAGTTATGCCGGACAATGCAGGGAACGCGGTTACGATAATGTTACGGTCAATGCCGTTGATATATCGGCGGCGGCGCTTTCGGTTGCGGCAGACAATGCAATGAGCGCCGGAGTTGACATCAATTGTGTCAGAAGTGATATGTTTACCGGAGTGGATGGCATATATGATATAATACTATCAAACCCACCGTATATACCGACACGGGATATAGGAGAACTTGAACCGGAAGTGCGTGTAAGCGAGCCGGTTGGCGCCCTCGATGGGCATGAGGACGGGCTTTTTTTCTACAGGATACTGGCGGCCGAAAGTCCATCGCATCTTAAAGCCGGCGGCCGGCTGATAATGGAAATAGGATATAATCAGGCGGATGATGTATGCAGCCTGCTTGAACAAAATAAATTTGCGGATATCGAAGTCATAAAAGACCTTGCCGGTCATGACAGGGTTGTCTGCGGACGGAGGATATAATGTTTGAGAATCTTGAAGACATTTTAATTAAATACGAGGATCTGAATGCCGAACTTGCAAGTCCGGATGTAACATCGGACCAGAATCGTTTCAGAAAGCTTATGAAAGAGCAGAGCGATCTGACACCGCTTGTGGAAGCGTATACGCAATACAAGAAGGCTAACCAGGATATTGCCGACAGCCTTGAAATGCTTGATGAAGAGAACGATGAAGAGATGCGCGATATGCTTAAGGAGGAACTTTCCTCAGCGAAGGCTAAAGTTGCCGAGCTTGAAGAGAAGATTAAGATTCTTCTTCTTCCTAAGGATCCTAATGATGATAAGAACGTTATCGTGGAAATCCGCGCCGGTGCGGGCGGTGATGAGGCTGCTCTTTTTGCGGCTGAGCTTTTCAGAATGTATTCGCATTATGCCGAGTCCAGAAGATGGAAAGTTGAGGTTGTTAATGCCGAGGAGACAGGTATCGGCGGTATGAAAGAAGTGGAATTTATGGTAACCGGACAGGGCGCCTACTCGGTTCTTAAATACGAGAGCGGTGTCCACCGCGTACAGCGTGTTCCTGAGACTGAGTCGGGCGGACGTATACACACATCGACGGCTTCCGTAGCGGTAATGCCGGAAGCAGAGGATGTTGAGGTTCATATTGATGAGAAGGATATCCGTATCGACGTAATGCGTGCATCCGGTAACGGTGGACAGTGCGTTAACACAACCGATTCTGCCGTTCGTCTTACACATTATCCGACAGGTATCGTAATTTATAGCCAGACCGAGAAGTCACAGATCCAGAACAAGGAAAAAGCTTTCGCGCTCTTGCGTGCCAAGCTGTATGACCTTGAGTGCCAGAAAGCACATGATGCGGAGGCTGACGCCAGACGAAGCCAGATCGGTACGGGCGACCGCTCCGAGAAAATCCGTACTTACAATTTCCCGCAGGGTCGTGTTACGGACCATAGAATCGGACTTACACTTTATAAGCTCGATAAAATCCTGGACGGAGATATCCAGGAAATTCTCGATGCATGTATTGCTGCCGACCAGGCTGCCAAGCTTGCGAAGATGAATGATAATTAGAATGATATAGTTAAAAGCTGTCCGGGAGGATGGCTTTTTTCGTTAAAAAGATGCAGAGAAAGCAGCAGAAAGGGCATCCCTATGACAGACATCCCTATTAAAATAATCCGTTCCCGCCGCCGCACACTGGCGCTTGAAGTAAGGGAAGGCGGCGAAGTCATCGTGCGTGCGCCGTTATACAGTCATAAAGCGGAGATAGACGCATTTGTAAGGGCGCATGAGAATTGGATTATCACAAAATACAATCTAATGATCACAAAACAGAATAAGAAACCGGAACATACTTTTCCGAAACCTGAGGAAATTAATGCCGAAGAACTTGACAGGATTAAGGCGGCGTTTGCAGAGAGGACGGCATATTATGCCGGGCTGATTAATGTTACATATAACAGGATAACGGTTAGAGACCAGAAGACCAGATGGGGAAGCTGCAGCTCCAAGGGGAATCTGAATTTTAATTACAGACTTTATTATATGCCGGCAGAGCTCATGGATTATATTATAATACACGAGCTCTGCCATAGAAAATATATGAATCATTCCAAAGAATTCTGGGATGAAGTTTCCCGATACTGTCCGGATTACGCTGCTAAGAGGCGAAAGCTTAAAGAGTACAGTATATGAAATTAACGGATTTTTCTTTTCTTTCTTTTGTTCGAATTCTTTAAATTATTTCTAACTATAATATATACCAACAACAGCACAATAATTGCAACAACAGCAATTACTATGGTTATTATTGCACGAGTGCGTGAAGCGGACTTCTGATTGGCGGCGATTGCGGCGCTTTCCGATTCGGACTCACTTTGCGCTTCCGATTCTGCGATTGACTGTGCGATGCTTTGCGATTCGGATTCTGCCTGACGTGAGGATTCCTCCTCGGCTTTGATGCGTTCCTGTTCTTCGTATGTCACCACATTTTCAAGAATATCATTGCCGGTGTCAGCGCCTACGGTTGAGCGGTAGAGACCGAATCTGGCGCAGCTGTACTGGTAATCGTCCGATACATAGAACCAGCACCACTGTTGTGAAACATGCTGCAGGTAGCCGTCAGCGGCAACCTCAAGAACCGTCTTGCCACCGAATTTGGATAAAGTCCTGCGGCAGTCGAGATTGATCTGGTTCTCGGGATAGAGATGCAGGTAAGTCTTCGGAACATCATAAGTTCCGTATTTATCGGCTGATTCAGGGTATGAAGAGGCATCCGCACTTACATTCACCGCATCACATATCGCGGCTGAGGTTATCATGTGGCCGCCGTGTCCGTATTCGCCGTTAAGATCCTGACCGACCAGAACGAGAGGCTTGAAGCGGCGGATAAGTTCCGTCATGAAAGCAACAGTGTCATTATAGCTGTAGACCTCTTTGGCAGCTTCGAGTGAAGTGGCATATATATCGTCAAAATCACCGTTTACGGAGATGTTGCGCACACCGACTGTCCAGAGACCGTCAAGTTTCTCGTGTTCCCTTATGTTGGCACCGTTCCAGTAGTTGGTATAATAAGCCACCTGAACCTTGAGACCGAGTTCGCCGGCATAATACGGGATGATTCCGCCGAAGAAAAGCTGTTCATCGTCCGCGTGGGTTGAGACAAGCAGGATATCGGCCTCGTCACATGGAGGATTCCACTGCTGTACCCATGAAGGAACCTCACCCTCGCCGAAAGCATACAATTTGCATATTTTCATCCCATCCGCTTTGATATTGATGACTGCCTTGGCTGACGGCTTATCAAGTTTCACATATTCGTGGAGATAACCGTTTGCTCCGCAGTTCTGCACAGAACCGTCTTCAAGCGTGAGCGTCCACGGAGAGACGGTTTTGTTATTCCAGGCAATATACAGATGTGCGATCGGTGTGGATGAACTTATTGTTATGGTATCGCCCGAATTGAACGTGGACATTGTATCGTAGGAACCGCCCGTCATATCATAAACGGACGCGCCGTTTGATGTTGTATATTCCGGTGTGAGTTCCACAGCTTCCGCAGCTGAGGCTTTGTTTACCGATAATGTAAAAACAGCGCACAGAGCCAGCGCGGATAATATTGTTGTAATTATTTTTTTCATTATAATATCCTCATATCTTTCTGAAATCGAGACAATTCTAACACATATAGCGGAATTAAGCAAAAACAAAAATAAAATACTTGTTTTATAAAACCACAGGGAATATACTTAACTTAAATCAGACAACAGGAGGAAGCATATATGATATCTGATAAAATGATAGATTTGGTTAACAACAGCTCGATTATCAGAGCGATGTTTGAGGAAGGCAAGCGCCTTGCGGGAATATACGGAGCGGAGAATGTATACGATTTCAGCCTCGGTAATCCCAATGTGCCCGCTCCTGCTGAAGTCAACGAAGCAATCAAGGCACTTGTGGATGAGGAAGAATCTACGGTTCTTCACGGATATATGAGTAATTCCGGATTTGAGGATGTAAGAGCCGCTGTGGCCTCATTGCTCAACAGACGTTTCGGAACGGATTTTAATGAAACCAATATAATTATGACAGTCGGTGCGGCAGGCGGAATCAATGTTATTTTTAAGGCGGTTGTCAATGCCGGCGATGAGATAATTGCATTTGCACCATATTTCGGCGAATACAGATCATATGCTGCCAATGTGGATGCGAAGCTTGTGGTAGTACCGCCTGATACAGCTACATTCCAGCCGGACCTTGAGGCATTTGAGAAATTGATAACGCCTAAGACCAAGGCGGTTATCGTAAACACACCGAATAATCCTACCGGAGTTGTATATTCCGAGGATACGATCAAGAAGATGGCAGAGATCCTTGAGCGCAAGCAGAAAGAATACGACAGGGTAATAATTCTTTTCTCGGATGAGCCGTACAGGGAACTGGCATACGACGGTGTGGAAGTTCCGTACCTTACGAAGTATTACGATAACACGGTTGTCGGTTATTCATACAGTAAGTCACTTTCACTCCCGGGCGAACGTATCGGATATCTGGTAATACCTGACGCTCTTGATGATTCGGCAACGATTAAGACGGCATGTAATGTGGCTACGAGAATCCTCGGATTCGTTAATGCACCGTCACTTATGCAGAAAGTTATCGGCAGATGCGTTGATGTTGATGTATCAGAGAATATAGCTGCATATAACCGCAACAGGGAAGCATTATATAATGGACTTAAGGAACTCGGATTTGAATGCATTAAGCCTGAAGGCGCATTTTATATGTTTGTAAAGACTCCTGTTGATGACAGGGAATTCTGCGAGAGGGCAAAGAAATACAACATCCTCATCGTTCCGGGAAGTACGTTTGCATGTCCGGGATTTGTGAGAATTGCCTACTGTGTATCATATGACACTATAATAAATTCCCTTCCGGGATTTAAGAAACTTGCCGAAGAATTCGGACTTACAGACTAAGAGGTGAATCATGAGAGAATGGGAAAAAAATATCCGCACGGTTGAACCGTATGTTCCGGGTGAACAGCCGAAGAATACAAATGTTATCAAATTAAACACTAACGAAAACCCTTATCCGCCGGCACCGGCAGTCTGTGAGGCAGCGGCGGAGATGAATATGGATCTTTTGAGGCTTTACCCGGATCCGGCGGCAAGCAGCCTGATTGACGCACTTGCCGGACTTTACGGAGTTAAGAACACACAGATTTTTCCGGGTGTAGGTTCGGATGACGTGCTTTCGATGATATTTATGACATTTTTTAACTCGGACAAACCGATTCTTTTTCCGGATATAACGTATTCTTTTTACAGTGTGTGGGCGGACGTGTACAGAATACCGTATGAGAGACCGGCACTTGACGAGAATTTCATGATACGCGCCGAGGATTATTACAAGGATAACGGCGGAGTGGTGATCGCCAATCCGAATGCCCCGACATCAATATACAGGGATCTGGATTTTATCAGGGATATACTTGACCACAACAAGGAATCAATAGTGGTTGTGGATGAGGCTTATATTGATTTTGCAGGAAAATCGGCGCTTGAGCTTCTTGACGAATATGAGAATCTTATTGTTGTCAGGACATTTTCAAAGTCACGTTCAATGGCAGGACTCAGAATAGGATTTGCGATTGCAAGTGAACGCATTATCAAAGCACTTAATGATGTCAAATATTCAGTAAACTCATATACACTTAATCGTCCGTCCATCGAACTCGGAACGATAGCGGTTGAGAATGATTCCTATTATCAGGAAATCACGCGTAAAGTGATAGCAACGAGAGAGCGTTCAATGAAGACGCTTGCAGAACTTGGATTTGAATGCCTGCCTTCCGGAGCGAATTTCATATTTGCAAAACATAAGTCGATACCGGGAGAGAAGATATTTGAAGATTTAAGAAATGCGGGAACCTATGTAAGACATTTTGGCGCACCGAGAATAGATGATTATCTGAGAATAACGATAGGAACTGATGAGCAGATGGATGAACTGTTCAAGTTCCTCAAGGAGAATTATGGATAAAGACAGAGCATGGAACATGATAGTAAAACAGATACGAAGCGATGACAGGCGTATTGCGCTTATCGCAGCTTCCGTTCTCATGGCTGTCATCGGCGCTTTTGTCATTATAGTATGCACATGGATTGGCATCGGCATGGTTATTGCCGGTGCCATTATGCTTACTGTTGTAGTGAGAGCCGGAGGAAGAGGCAATATCGACATTATGGATTTATACTCTCGTTATGTGCTGCCCGACTGGCTGTCGGAAGTGTTTACAGGAGTGGATGTTTCGGATGAATTTGAGTTCGATAAGGACGAGGTTCGTGCGGTCATGAATAAAATGATTCCGGAGCTTAGCTGGAGTGAAATGGAGTGCGACCTTTCTTTTGCCGGAGAATATAACGGTATTCCCATAAGAGCGTCACAGATAAGGCTTTTATTGGCGGATGATAATGAGACCGGATATTATAAGAACGAACCGGGAATCGTCTACGGCGGAATGATATGGCAGTACGGTGAGGATGGGATTATTGTAAATACTACGGGAAATATAACATGGCTTCCCGTTCCGGACAAGGATAATGAGGAAGAGGAGCTTCTTAAACAGAAAGTTATGGATTATATGAAGCCATATATGGAGCAGATTAAGTAAAACGGCATATCATAGAATAAAAAGGTTTTCTGCATGAAGTACGCAATTGTTAAATCCGTATATGCAAGGTTATACAATGAAGACGGCACCGAGACGGTCGATGACGTGTTTTCGGGCTGGATGGTTATGCCGGATAATGCAGGACAAAACCATATGATGCATGTTGTCACATGGTATGGGTATACCGGATACATAGCAACGGATGATATCCGCATATTATCCAAGGAAGAATTTACGGAGTGGACCGGCGGCCTTTACATTATCAGGGAATCGTATGTGGATGTCCTTGATGCTCCGGATGTCAGGGCAGAATGTATTGGCAGCCTTATCAAAGGATCGTTTGTTAAAGTCCTGAAAGAATGTAAAGAAGGATGGAGCCTTATAAAACAGGCAGACGGTACATCAGGATATATAAGAAGCGCATATGTTGTCAGGCGTGCCATGGCCTCTGATGACGAGAAAACGGTCAGGCGCGGTATAGTATCGGCAGCAATGTCATATTACGGCGTACAATACCGCTGGGGCGGTAAATCATCATTGGGGATCGACTGTTCCGGGCTTGCGTTTATGAGTTATATGTTTAATGGCATTATAATATATCGCGATGCGCAGATTAATCCGGAATATCCTGTAAAACCGATAATGTGCAGGCAGCTTGAAATGGGAGATCTTATATACTGGGCCGGCCATGTGGCGGTTTACATCGGAAACTGCCGTTACATTCATGCCACGGCGGCTGACGATACGCCGTATGTGACCGTTAACAGCCTTAATCCATGCGATGACTGTTACCGTGACGATCTTGCAAAGAGTATAACGGCATGCGGTTCTTTTTATGCTTATTGAGAAAAAAACAAATTGACCGTAACGGAATACGGCGCTAATATTTAGTCAGAAAAATACAGGAGGATACCATATATGTACAAATATACTCTGGGTGTTGACGGAATGGCGTGCTCTATGTGTGAAGCACATGTCAATGACACAATAAGGCAGAAATTCAATGTCAAGAAAGTGAATTCTTCCCATGCGAAGAAAGAAACAGTCATTCTTTCGGAAGATGATATTGCAGAAGATGAACTTAAGTCGGCTATATCAGCGACAGGATATGAGATGACATCATATCAGAAGGAAGACTATGTTAAGAAAGGTCTTTTCGGAAAGAAAAAATAATTATAAAAGCAGGCCGCCGGTCCATTGTGCCGGCGGTCTGTCTTTTATCTTACATCTTTTTTATTCATAAGTATACATGATACAACGGTTGAAACCACAAGGTATACAACGGCAACAACTGCCGAGCGGATAAGCGTGGACTGAGATGCCGTGGAATTAACATATGAAAGCATGTTGCCCATATTGGTATACTCGGCAACCGAGAAATCCGTAATCTTAAATAATTTCTCCACGATAAGGTCGGCAAGCGAATACACGGTGCTGCCCATCAACACATATATGATTCCGAGAACCATCGGAAGGGTGGTTTTCCTTGCAATCGTGAATAATAACATAATAACCGAAGCCATTGACAGGTTCATAAGAACGCCCCAGATTACTTCAAGTACCACGCCCGAAACATTGTGGATCTCTGTAATACCGAGGAATCCGCGGCATCCGATGATTATGCATAACGCAGTGAGCGCGTGGAGTACAACTATCTCAATGAAAATACAAATAAGTTTGGAAATTACAAGACCGGTGCGCTTCGATACAACTGAAGCAACGTTCTTGATATATCCGTGTTTGTATTCGGCTCCGCAGAAGATCACTGTGAAAATCACCGTAAAAAGTACAAGAAAATTGCCCTGGAAAAACGAGTCAAAATATCCGTCAACAGTCTGCGGCATCAGTGATGCCAGATCCATATCAACACCGGCTTCTCCCATCATTCCAGATGAGAAAGCAGTAGATGTGACATAGAAACTCCATATCATCATGGCGCATGAAGCAATCATTGCCGCAAGTATTATATATGTCGATTTGGTGCGCACCATACGGTACAGATCCATTTTGAGCGCTTTAAGCATTCTTGCCACCTCCTGTCATGTTGAAGAAAAATTCCTCAAGGCCTGCCTGTTCAACCCATATTGATGACACGAAGATATCAGCTTTGCAAAGAGCCATGTTGATCTGGCAGCTGTCCTCTATGTGTTCATATACATGGATGGTGTTGGCATCGATTATATTGAATTTGTGAATATTGATGCTGTGCAGCAAGTTGCATGCGGATTCCATGTCATATACCTTGATGACAATACGGGATTCGCACTTCCCGGAAAGTTCCTCCGGCGTAAGTTCGGCTATGAGCTTTCCGGAATTGATTATTCCGTAATGTGTTGCTATTTTGGACAACTCTTCAAGAATATGGCTTGATATGATTATTGTTTTGCCGTCCTCGCGGTTAAGTTTCAAAATAGTGTTGCGGATTTCGGCAATGCCCTGCGGGTCGAGACCGTTAATCGGTTCATCGAGAATAAGTATCTCAGGGTCACCTACAAGAGCCATGGCAATTCCGAGACGTTGTTTCATACCCATGGAAAAAGTCTTGACTTTACGTCCGGCGGCTCCGGCAAGCCCTACGGTATCCAGAAGTCCATGTGCATATGCAGCATCGTTATGCCCCATAAGAATGCATTTCATCCTGAGGTTGTCATACGCAGACATATCCGGGTAGAATCCCGGTTCCTCTATAAGGATGCCTATTTTTGCAAAAAGTCCCTTGGATGCCAGCTCACTTCCATTGCATCCGAATATGGTAAAGCCGCCGGATGTAGGCTTTGCAAGTCCGGAAAGCATCTTGAGGGTAGTGGTCTTGCCGGCGCCGTTGCGTCCGATAAAACCGTAGATATCTCCTTTCCTGATATGGAGATTGATTGAGTCGACAGCCTTTACCTGCTTATACTGTTTGCAGAGGTTATCGGTTGTCAGTATATAGTCCATATTTTGCATATATCCTCCTGTTGGTTTATGTATCTGATTATACATCAATAATGACATTTATGCAATGACATATTAATTTACAACAGCTTTACAAAAGACGTAAAGTCAAGTAGTAAGTGCAAAAAATACAATAAAATACAATCATAACCCAAGTTCCTTTAGTGCTGCGTCGAACATATCATTAGCGGACCGCCAACCGAACAACTTTCTGGGATAGTTATTTAGTATCTGCTCAACAAATCTTTAGCAATTCATAAGGCTTGTTTTGCATA
>CAMENP010000013.1 GCA_945928575.1 uncultured Butyrivibrio sp. | reverse complement strand
CTTGTCGTTAAATATACTTCGCCTTTCCTCTTTAAAGATGTCTTTCCATACAACACAGAGACGAGATACGCTCTGCGAATCTCGCTCTGATTAGCGGTCGTCAAATACACCGCATAAATGCGTGTATTTTTCTCGTCGCCATAACAAAATCCCTCTGCATTAAATGCGGAGGGATTCATTGTTATATTCGTATATCAAGCTGATATACCCTTTTAATTCTATACATCCCTTCGGATTCAAAAGCTAATTTAAACATATCACATGCTACACTTTAAGTCAATGAGATATTTACTTTTTGCGCCAATAAAATCTGCCTACATAAACTCTGCCAATTCAGTCGTTACGCGCTCACGGATGTCCTCAATTATAATTATCCTCGCTCATTGATTACCTCCTCTATCGACGCATACGGAACATCGGTAAACATATTTCTTATATCGTCCGCCGCGTCAAGTGCCACCGCCAGTCTGGTCAGCGATATAAAACTTATATTGCCGGTGCTTTCAAAACGTTTGATCGAACCATAGCTTACTCCCGACCTCTCACTGAGTTCTTTCTGCGAAATGCGCTTCCTGCGTCTTATATTCCGCACTCTTTTCGCAACATTAAGATTAATTTCTTCCGGAGTTTCCCAGATATATTTTTTCATCGGATATCATTCCCACCTGTTCTTGATATAATCAATTATAGCTAAAATATTATCCAAAATCAAGGTTTTTGAGCATAAATAGATAATATTTTAGCTGTTTTTCAATCTTATATTCTTAATTGAAGTTTTCCCGCTCTGATGGTAAAATATTTACATATTTTGATTGGAAGAGGTGCCGGCAATGCGTACCATATATGAGACAAAGCGGCTAATTTTACAGGTTCTTGATAACACAGCCACCGTTCCGGTTCTTAATTTTTACTCGGAAGGACGGCAGACCTTTGAGGCTGTCGAAGCAGACAAAAATCCTAATTTTTACACTCTCGATTACCAGAGTGCATGTCTTGACGCCGAATACAGCGCTTTCATGCACGGCACATATATGCGCTATTTCTGGAAACTTAAGGGTTCCCCTGACACCATTATCGGAACCGCTTCATTCTCCAACATCCAGCGCGGGGTCTACAACTCCTGCACAATAGGATATAAGCTGCTGCCGCAGTTCTGGCATAACGGATATGCCATCGAAGCTATTTCAAGGCTTATTGAAGCTATTTTTACCGACGGAAATCTGCACCGCATCGACGCTTACACCCTGCCCGACAATTTCCGTTCAATGAGCCTGCTGACCAGACTTGGTTTTGAGTACGAAGGCCTGTCCCGGTCGCTTATTTATATGCGCGGTCGTTACCGTGACCACAGGCATTATTCGTTAATAGACATGCGAGGTATTTGATATGACAACTGATGAAAAATATATGCGCGAAGCGATTAAACAGGCACGCAAAGCCGCGAAAATAGATGAAGTCCCGATAGGATGTGTTATCGTATATGATAGCAAAATCATAGCACGCGGTTATAACAGACGCAATACCGATAAAAGCACGCTTGCTCATGCCGAAATAATCGCCATCCGCAAAGCCGCCAAAATAATCGGTGACTGGCGGCTGGAAGACTGCACCATGTATATCACACTGGAGCCTTGTCCGATGTGTGCCGGAGCGATTGTTCAGGCGAGGATTCCGCGGGTTGTGGTCGGCGCAATGAATCCCAAAGCCGGATGTGCCGGCTCAGTTATCAACCTCCTGCAGATGGACGGGTTTAACCACAAAGCAGAGCTTACGTCCGGTATCCTTGTGGATGAATGTCGGACCATGCTACAGGATTTTTTCAAAGAAATGCGGAAGAAACACTAAAGCTTCTTCCGCTTTTTCTTAACAGTCCAATTGTCTGTACCAGTAACCGAACTGGCTTAACTGCACATCACTTCTCATGCTGAATTTGAAATGATTGAACCCGAACATCGCTGCCGTATTGCGGTCGCGTCTGGCAAAAATACCCGGAACCCCGATAAAATATCTCTGCGGCTCCCCGCCGTAAATTTTTCCCAGGATCAGATGTCTGAACTGAAAATAACCGTGATTAAGGAAACTGTTGTTTTTAAGCCCCCAGTTGGTATCCGGGAGGCGCTCTATGTCATCCGGCGTGATCTCTATTATGTCATACAGCTCATCGTCCGCAAAAAGAAAAACATGAGTTTTCTCCTTGGCCAATTTCTCGTACCACTCATCACTGCAGACCGCCTTCTGTATTTCCTCATCACTGTATTCCGTGCCGGGAACTGTTTCCGTTACCGGACGGCTCTCTGCCTCCGCCGCCTGCAAAACAGGCTCTTCTGCCGGTGCCACACTCTGTCCTTCTCCGGCAAATTCAATCATTATTTCTCCTTCTGCTTTCGACCAGTCTTTCGCAAGTATTCCCGCAGGATCAAAACCAAGGTCATCCCACTCACTGGCATACATCTTCCGCCGGTCGGTTTCTTCTGATTTTTTTTCGATATACAGGCCTTTTATACTATCAAATGATATACCGCTGTTTTCTATATTTAATGCATTTCCGGCATACCTGAATTCTCCGATACCATTCCGGATTACCATATTTCCCAATGTGACACCGATTATTGAGCTGTTTTTCCGGTAAAAAAGATTGACATTCCACTCACAATTATTATCAGAATAGGCGCCTTTCATATTTATCTGCAATTTAAGTATGTCCTGTCTGACCTCGATCTTGGCAAAGCCGGTATTCTTACACTTCTGTCCATCATTATACGAATATATGTATGCCACCATCCTGTTGTATTCCATTACAAAAACACTCCCTTCCTTATCTTACATGACGCAGACTTTGCCACACCATTCTGTAAAATATATTGAGGGAGTGTTTGAAATATTCTTGTTTTTTAATTATTTTGACATCGCGCTGAAAATATTGGAAAGTCTTGCAAATTCCTCAAGCGTAAGCGCTTCGCCTCTTATGGATGCACCGCGTCCGAGCTCCTCGATCGCAGTGGCGATCTGTTCCTTCGTGTATCCGATTTCCGGCGAATTGTTCAACCCGTTTGCGAGAGTTTTGCGTCTCTGGTTAAACGATGCCCTGATTATCCGAAACATCAGTTTCTCGTCCTTAACATCAACCGGTCTCGTCTCATGTCTCTTAAGCCTTATAACCGCCGAACCGACATTCGGCCTCGGCATAAAACATTCCGGCGGAACATTTACAACTATTTCCGGTTTTGCATAGAACTGTACCGCCAGTGAAAGCGCGCCGTAGTCCTTGCTTCCCGGCCCGGTCTGCATGCGGTCAGCCACTTCCTTCTGCACCATAATCGTAATCGAATCAAGCGGCACATGGCTTTCAAAAAGTCCCATGATGATAGGAGTTGTAATATAATATGGCAGGTTAGCTACGACCTTAATCGGACGGCCGCCGTTTTTTTCTTCGGCAAGTTTGTTTATATCGACTTTGAGGATATCATCATTGATAATCGTAACATTGTCGTATTCCGAAAGCGTGTCGTTAAGAATCGGTATAAGCTTACGGTCTATTTCAACCGCTGCCACCTCTCTCGCATTCTCGCAGAGAATCTGCGTCATTGTTCCGATTCCGGGGCCGATTTCAAGCACAAAATCATCCTTCGTAACTCCGGCTTCACGAACTATTTTTTCCACAATACCCTGGTCGATGAGAAAATTCTGTCCGAATTTCTTCTGAAATGCGAACTCGTATCTGTTAATTACCGCAAGGGTATTTGTCGGGTTTCCGAGATAAAATTTGCTCATATTCTGTACATTCTCCTTGCGTTTTCATAGGTTGTTTCCACTACTGTGTCATATGTTATTCCCTTAACCTGTGCAATGCATTCAGCCACAAGCGGCAGATTAAGCGATGAATTTCTGGTTCCGCGGTGAGGCACCGGCGCCATATAAGGACAGTCCGTCTCCAGAAGAATCCTGTCAATCGGCGTGTATGCTATGACTTCGCGCGTTTTCTCATTATTTTTAAAAGTAGCCGCGCCGCCTATCCCGATATAAAATCCCATATCCAGATACTTCGCCGCTTCTTCCTTATGATAAGAAAAACAATGAACCACGCCACCGGCCTTTCCGGCATCTTGCTCACGCATTATGTCATAGGTATCTTTCGCCGCTTCCCTTGAATGGATTATCACCGGTTTGTCCAGTCTGACAGCCATATCAAGCTGTTTTTCAAAAAAATCCTTCTGCATTTCTTTGTCATCTTTGCCGTAATGATAATCAAGCCCTATTTCTCCGACCGAGACAATCTTCGGATTCGTCTTCGCCTCCGTTTCGATCCACTTCATGTCATCATCGGTAACTTCGTGTATCTCACTCGGATGGATTCCCAGCGCGCCGTACATATAATCATAATGCTTAATAAGCTCAACCGTCTTATGGCATGTCGCGATGCTCGAACCGACATTTACCACACAGCCTATTCCGGCTTCGGGCAGGGATTTGATAAGCTCATCCCTGTCCTCGTCAAACGCCTCATCTTCATAATGGGCGTGTGTTTCAAAAATCACACTCATCAGCCGACCTCTACGCCGTTCGGCACATCACTTTCCGGCGCAAGAAGAACATATTCGCCCTTCTCATTCTCTGCGCACAGAAGCATTCCCTCCGAAAGAACTCCCGCAAGCTTAGCCGGTTTAAGGTTAGCAACTACGATAACTTTCTTGCCTACCATCTCTTCCGGTTTATAATACTGGCTGATTCCCGATACGATCTGTCTTACCTCACTGCCCATCTTAACCTGTGAGCAAAGAAGCTTCTTTGACTTAGGAACTGCCTCACATTTGATGATTTCTCCGACGCGAAGCTGTACCTTATCGAAATCATCAATCGTAATTTCCGGTTTTTTATCCACGTCAACGCCCGGTCCTCCGGCCGGTTCTTCCTTGGCAGCCGATTTCTTTGCTTCAACTTTTTCCATAACCTCGTTAAGGTCAAGTCTTGCAAAAAGAATTTCAGGTTTCTCGACCACTTTGCCGCCGTTCGGGTACAATCCGAATTCGCCGAGCTGCTCATATTCTCTGTCCGGCGCATTAAGCTGTGCCTTGATCTTCTGTGATGTCTCAGGCATAAATGGGAAAAGAAGCTCTGCTCCTATCGAAATTCCTTCAACAAGATTGTAAAGCACGGTCGCAAGTCTGTCCTTTTTGGTCTCATCCTTGGCAAGCGCCCACGGCATTGTCTCGTCGATATATTTATTGCATCTCTTAAAGATGTTAAAAATCTCGGTAATCGCGTCAGCCACACGAAGGTCATTCATCTTCGCATCAACTTTTTTGACTTCATCAAGAATTGTATTTTTAAGGTCGTCATCAACAGCTTCTGCCACACCCTTGTTCTCAACAACTCCGCCAAAATATTTATTGGACATCGAAATCGTTCTGTTTACAAGGTTACCGAGTGTGTTGGCAAGTTCTGAATTGAGTCTCTCAACCATGAGCTCCCAGGTAATTACACCGTCATTCTCAAACGGCATCTCATGAAGCACGAAAAATCTTACCGCATCAACTCCGAAGAAATCAACGAGGTCATCAGCATATATAACGTTTCCTTTGGACTTGCTCATCTTGCCGTCGCCCTGCAAAAGCCACGGATGTCCGAATACCTGTTTCGGAAGCGGAAGGTCAAGTGCCATAAGGAAAATCGGCCAGTAAATCGTATGGAAACGAATGATATCTTTTCCGATAAGATGAAGGTCTGCCGGCCAGTATTTGGCATATAATTCATCACTGTTGCCGTCCGCATCATAGCCAAGACCCGTGATGTAGTTGGTCAGCGCATCAAGCCATACATATACGACATGCTTATCATCAAAATCCACCGGTATTCCCCACTTGAATGAAGTTCTTGATACGCAAAGATCCTGAAGTCCCGGAAGCAGGAAGTTGTTCATCATCTCGTTCTTACGCGATACTGGCTGTATAAATTCCGGGTGCTCGTTAATATAATCGATAAGTCTGTCGGCATATTTGCTCATTCTGAAGAAATATGCTTCCTCTCTGGCCGGCTTGACTTCTCTTCCGCAGTCCGGACATTTGCCGTCCACAAGCTGGGATTCCGTCCAGAATGATTCGCACGGCGTACAGTACATTCCTTCATAATGTCCTTTGTAAATATCGCCCTTGTCGTAAAGTTTCTTAAAAATCTTCTGCACCTGTTTCTCATGGTACTCATCCGTTGTCCTGATGAATTTATCGTAGGATGTATTCATCAGATCCCATATTCTCTTAATTTCTCCGGCAACATTGTCAACGAATTCCTTCGGTGTGATTCCCGCTTCCGCTGCCTTGAGTTCTATTTTCTGTCCATGTTCATCGGTTCCTGTCTGGAATCTTACATCATATCCCTGCAGTCTCTTGTACCTTGCAATACTGTCGGCAAGCACGATTTCATATGTGTTTCCGATGTGCGGTTTGCCCGATGTATAGGCAATCGCTGTTGTAATGTAATACGGTTTCTTGCTCATCTTAAATATTCCTCCTGATAAAAAAATCCCGTCTTCTATCATTATCTTCAGAAGACGGGTTATAATCTTAATCCGTGGTACCACTTCTCTTCATCCGTTCCTCGCAGAACGGACCTCACAATGTACAGGTGTATTTCCCGATACATTTTCGCTATAACAGGCGTTCCTGTCGCAGCCTTGCAGCCATGCTGTTCGGTGCGCCACTCCGGAGCCATGTTCGATATGTCCTCCACCCTGCCTCTCAGCAACCGGCAGTTCTCTGTAGATGTCCTTCCATACCTACTCTTTCCTTCACAGTGTTTCCGTAAGACGGTATTTTTATTTATGACAAAATGGTAGCACAATGGGCTGGCATAGTCAACCCTTTATAATTTCATCATTTTCTCTGCATACTCCTGTCTTAATTCCTCCGCAAGATACAAGTCACTCATGCAATGCATATCGGAAACGCCGTCACGAATCAGTTGATAAACCTGGGAATGATAAAAGAAATCCAATGCCGCATCCAATGAAAGTCCCTGCTGTTTGGCAAAGTACTCAATAACACGGCTATATTTTTTCTGAAGCAAAATCGGGTTCGATGTCATAGTGTTTCACTCCCTTCAAAATGCAACAGAGACAATGCTTTCTCTGTACGGAAACATATCTGCAGGTTCGGCTTTTCATAACGCAGGCGGTTGAGCGCTTCCGTTTTATCAATCAGTCCGTCAAAGAACAGCTCCACAGTATTGAACACCTTATCATTAGCAACACCGCCTATAACAAGGTCGTAATCCGTCGAGTCTTTTCCACGATGTTTGAACTTGCCGCACCACTTCGCCGCCTGTTCATGCAGCGGCGTGACATAGAAGCCACGCCCAAAATCTACATTGGGGCGGGAATGAAATAAATCCGGCTTTACAATCTCTAAGAAAGAACCATGATAAAGAATCATACTTCCACACCCCTTTCTTCCATCACATCAAGAAGGTCATCAACAATATATTCCCGGCTCTGGGTATGCAGCACTTCATATTCCGGTACAATGTAACCGTTCAAAATATCACTTTGTTCAGTAAATGCCTGATAGACACGTTCTGCATCCACACCCAGTTTTGCCGCTACATTTTCAATACAAAATACAGCGAACTCCAGTTCATTGGTATTTTTAATTTTTTCATCCGCCTTCAATCTCCATCCCTCCTTACCAATTCTCTTTTTATCATATCACACAACCACTTACAGTACAATCAATCATTCACTATTTCGTTCTTATACGCTTCTTTCCCCCGAATACCAGTCCGGCGAGCAGTACCACCGGGAATATCACTCCGGCGAGGATACCGGTCTGCATATTACCGCCTGCCGCGCTCGATATCATTCCCACAAGTGTCGGGCCGCCGGAGCATCCCATGTCGCCCGCAAGCGCCAACATCGCAAAAAGTGCTGTGCCACCGCGTTTAAGCGATGCCGAAGCACGGCTGAAAGTTCCCGGCCACATGATTCCGACCGAAAAACCGCATATTCCGCACCCGATCAGCTGCACGACCGGGTTAGGCACAAGCGATATGCAAAGATAAGCCGCCACGCACAACGCACAGCTTAACTTCATAAACCGGTCAAGATTCATCCTGTCACCGAATTTTCCGTAAAGAAGTCTTGAAGTACCCATAAGGATTGAGAACATCATTGGGCCGACAAGGTCACCGACCGTCTTGGTAATTCCAAGTCCCTGCTCCGCAAAAGTCGATGCCCACTGGCTTACCGCCTGCTCGGATGCGCCGGCACACAACATCATTATCATCAGCATCCAGAAGATTTTTTCCTTAAAAAGCTCGCCAAGCGACATACCCTTGACGCCATCCTCCTGAAGACTGTAAATCGGAACACGCGTAAACAATATCATATTGGCTATCGGAAGCAGCATCCAGATGAGTGTCATTATTTTCCAGTTACGGATTCCGAAAATCGCAAAAAACACCGTGGACAAAAGAACCACGCCAGTACAGCCCCAGCAGTAAAACGAGTGCAAAAGGCTCATTGTTTTCTCTTTATTGTCAGTCGGACAGGCCTCAACAACCGGGCTCACCAGAACCTCTAAAAGGCCGCCGCCTACCGCATACACTATTACCGAAGCCAGAAGTCCGGCGAACGAATTTGAACAGATATCCGGCATGAATGTCAACATCCCAAGACCTGCTGCCGCAAAAATATGAGCGATTATCATGGACGCCCTGTATCCTATTTTGTCCACAAACCCGGCGGATAATAAGTCGATTAACAGCTGGACAACGAAATTAACCGTTATCAGAAGTGTAATTTGTGATAACGGTATGTCGTAAGTCTTCCGGAAGGTCACGAACAGAAGCGGCACGAAACTGTTTACCACCGCCTGAATGATGTATCCTATAAAACACGCATAAATTGTCTTTGTATAATTTTCTTTCATAATTTCCTCACATATCTTAATAAATATAAGCGATTTTAACATTTTTTTATGTTGAAATCTAATAATATTGTGATAGAATTTAATACAATATTAACATATCACACAACAGGAGGTCCCAATATGTTTCGTAAAATGAGAAGATACAAACAGGAACTTGAATTGCCGGAGTGCATTGATATTCTGAAAAAAGAAGTGCGTGGCGTTCTTTCCGTAATCGGAGATGACGGTTATCCGTACGGTGTGCCGATCGATTACTGGTATGATGAGTCAAACGGCTGTATTTATTTCCACGGCGCCAAAGAAGGCCACAAAATAGATGCGATCAAGGCTTGTGACAAAGTTTCTTTCTGCGTGTATGACGAAGGATACCGCAATGAAGGCGAATGGGCGCTTAATATAAGAAGCGTCATAGTATTCGGCCGCATAAAGCCGGTAACAGATGACGCCGTTACTATTAACGCGTGTACCAATCTCTGCCACAAATTTACCGACAGCAAGGAATACATTGACCGCGAGTTAACACATTCCGCTCCATCCGTTCTCTGTCTGTGCCTTACACCGGAACACATAACCGGCAAGATGGTCAACGAGTCTTGATTGTATTATTTGAGATTTTTGCCTATGTTAGGCTTAATAAAATGCTCATCTGAATACTTCCACATAGCTTCGGAACCTTCGTGCGTCCGCTCATTGCGTTTGTAAACCTGGGAGTTATGCACGTCGTGTTCCGTCCAGCTCTTACCGCCCGAGGCATCGTTTAACATTAAAGGCTGCATCTTGTCAAGGCTGTTGGCGAATCTTGCTTCGGGTGTTGTATTTTCTTCAAATTCATCCCACAGTCCGCGCAATCTGTCAGCCTGATCCTTTGGCAGAATGTTAAAAAGCCTGTCAGCCGCTTTAAGTTCACGCTCCCTTTTGGTCTTATTGCCGGCCGTATCATATGCGTATGTATCACCGGCATCAATCTCAATAAGATCATGAATCAGCACCATTTCCATTACATGAAGTCTGTCAACCGGTTCGTTAGCATACTCACTCATAAGCATCGCCATCATCGCAAGATGCCACGAATGTTCCGCATCGTTTTCCTTGCGGCTGCCGTCAGCTAAATATGTCTGGCGGAAAATACTTTTTTCCTTATCTATTTCGCGCAAAAAATCATACTGCTTGTCCATTCTTGATTTGTCCATAATTTTACCTCTTTGCTATTTAAATATTTTCATTTGACACTGCCCGGATTCAATTATATTATTGAACCATGAACAGAACAGATAATAAAAAACAAATTTCAATCATAATAATTCTGTCCGTGGTTCTCATACTGCTTATCGCAACATTGACAGTACTGCTGAACCAAAGCAGAACATATAATAAAACCGATGCTGCCACGCAGTCATCCGCAGAAACCGTGAGCACAGCCGTTTCCACCGCTTCCGAAACAGAATCCTCTGCCAATGTACCGGAAACAACCGCTGCAGAGCCGGAACCGACCACTGTTGCGGACAGTGAAGCTGAGCGTGATGCTTATTACAGTGCTCTTGTAACCGAAGCTCAGGCCTCCGGGCGCAAGATAGTGTATCTTACATTCGATGACGGTTCGGGAACGCTTACTCCGACCGTGCTTGACACGCTTGATAAGTATAACGTTAAAGCTACTTTCTTCGTCGTAGGCAGTTATTCCCCGTCGGAAGACTTTGCCCGCACAGAATATAATGATATCATATCGCGGGGGCACACACTCGGAATACATTCATTTACACACTCACGCGCCAATATCTATGAATCATTTGACGCATTCAAGGCCGATGCCGACCATATGTACAACTATGTTACCGAACTTACCGGACGTGCGCCGCAGTTCTGGCGTTTCCCGGGAGGATCCGCCACAAGCTTTGCCGATTCAAGGATGAAAAGCGATTACATTCCTTATATCGAATCACTCGGCATGACTTACTATGACTGGAACGTAAGCTCCGGCGACGGAAGCGGCAATATCACACGCGATAAGGTATATCAGAATGTCATTAACGGTGTCACGAACAAAGACGTCAGTGTCGTGCTTATGCATGACGGAAGCGGCCACGATGAAACCGTTGCCGCACTGCCTTCAATATTGGATACTCTTATCAATGAGATGAACTGCCTTATTGTTCCTATTACTGCTTCGACGACTCCTGTCCAGGCTCAGTTCTGAAGCCGGTGTCATTAAGATATTGCTCGATTATATAACGCGGCCTGCTCTTGGTCTCCAGATATATTTTGCCTATATATTCGCCTACTATGCCCATGGCGATAAGCAGGATTCCTCCAAGCACCCATACCGAAACAAGAATGCTTGACCAACCGGCAACCACATGGCCGCTAAAATAACTTACCAGTACATAAATAAGCATGATTATGCTTCCTATGAAAACAGCTATTCCGAGAAAAGTCACTATTCTTATCGGCTTCACACTCAGTGAAGTTATTCCTTCAATCGCAAGGCTCATCATCTTGCTCAAAGGATATTTGCTCTTACCGGCAAGTCTTTCCTTACGTTCATATTCAACTATTGCAGACGGATAGCCGATCAACGGAACAATTCCCCTTAAGAACAAATTAACCTCCCTAAACTGTGCCAGTCCCTCGAGTGCCCTGCGGCTCATCAGCCTGAAATCCGCATGGTTATATATCAGTTCGCCGCCGAGATTTTTCGTTATCTTGTAAAAAGTCTGTGCGGTAAATCTTTTGAAAAAAGAATCTTTCTTCCTGTCGTTCCTGACCCCATATACAACATCATATCCATCGTAATATTTCATGACCATCGTCTCAAGGACCTCTATATCATCCTGGAGATCCGCGTCGAGACTGATCGTCATATCCGCATCATCCTTAACGGTCATCAATCCGCCAAGCAACGCATTCTGATGTCCCCTGTTGCGTGTAAGATTTATGCCGCCAAAAAGACTGTCCTCCTCATGAAGCTTCTCTATTATCCTCCATGTAAGGTCCATTGAGCCGTCATTAACCATTATGATCCTGCTCTCCGGTGATATCACGCCTCTTGCGATCATGTCGTTCATTTTATTTTTTAACTTGGCCGCCGTGTCCGGAAGAACTTCTTCTTCGTTGTAACATGGTATAACAAGATATAATTTTTTATTCATGTAACGCCCCGCCTGAATTCTTTATAATAATTTAAGATTATCACATTACTTTCTTAATTGCAATTCAAGTTGTTCAATGATATTATTAATTTATTATGAAGAAAAAAACGATTAACATTATTTTAACAGCAGTTCTGCTTCTGTCGCTGATTCCTGTTTACTATGTCGGACGGTACGCTCACCCAAGTGTCGATGACTATTATTACGGCGTCGAGACATCGGCAGTATGGCAGAATACACATTCGGCAGGTGCGGTAATTTCACAGTCTTATGATTTAATGAAAGATACATATAACGACTGGCAGGGCAATTTTGCCGCCATATTTCTTATGCGCCTGCAGCCGGGGATTTTCGGGGAACAATATTATGTAATTGCACCCGTCATTCTCATCACGGCTTTTGTTGCATCAATGTTTTTATTTATATATACACTTCTGCGCCGCTGGTTTAAAGCCGGACGGACAGCTTCAGTTGCTGTCGGCACTACGTTAACATTTGCCGCATTACAGTTTACTTACAAACCGTCTGATTCGTTTTACTGGTATAACGGTGCTATTTATTATACATTTTTCTTTTCACTGATGCTATTTTTGTTCACATCGGTGATTACCATTATCAAATCAGAGAACCGCGCAGCCCGCATAATTTGTTCCGTATTATCGATTCCTCTGGCTTTCATAATCGGAGGCGGCAATTATGCGACGGCGCTTTTTACCTCGATAATCCTGGTACTGCTTACGGCATGGCAGATAAAGCACAAGGATAAGTCTTTTATAGTTCTTGCTGTTATTACCGCCTTTTCGCTTGCGGCATTGGGAATCAGCGTTATGGCTCCGGGCAACGCCATACGTCAGGCTTCAGTCGGCGCCGGTCCCGGCGTTCTCAAAGCATTGATTTACTCCTTTGCATACGGAGCATATAATATCGCGGATTCAACCACTTTTCCTGTTGCCGTTATGTGGATAGCACTGCTTCCCGTTTTTTACCGTATTGCCGTTTCAAGCGGTCTTAAATTCCGCTTTCCGGCCGCTGCGATCATATTCTTCTATTGTGTATATTGCGCACAGGGCACACCGGTTTTCTATGCGCAGGGAATTCATATGCCATATCGCATGATGAATATTATTTATTTTGCTTATTACGGTTTTATGACAATATCACTTATATATCTGATGGGCTGGGTTCATGAACGTTTTGGGAACACTGCGTTTGTCAGGGGATTATCCTCTGTCTGTGAAATTCCGCGCAGATTTACCGCCGTTTTCGGCATTTCGGTTATCATGTTCACCGCGGGATGTGCCGGACTTATAAGTGTTGAAGAGGCTGATGACGGCTCGGCATATTTCAGCGGACTTCCTCTGAGCCTGGATGCTGTTTATTCCGTTATAGACGGCGAGGCCGAATATTACGATTCGGCACTTACGACGCGTGCCGGGTATCTTGCTTCCTCGGATGACCCGAACGCGATACTTCCGCAGCTTCTGTATTACCCGTCGCCGATATATCATACAGATATCACCACGGATGCCGCCGACTGGAAGAACGCGCATCTTGCATTATATTACAATAAGACTTCCGTGAGGTTGTCGGAACAGGAGATTTATTATTATGGATACCAATACCCGGGACAATAACATTCAGAAAGAGAAGGCAAGGATCATACCCAAGGGTTCTTTCATATTCTGCCTTATGGTTGGAATTATCGGACTCGGAATTGCCACTTTCTGTCACATAGGGGTTGCTAACGGCAAACGCACGCATCTTAAAACCGATGCCGTGGTTACAAGTGTCGGTGATTCAGTGCTTGTGGATTACACTTATGACGGAATTGAATTTAAAAATAAAGAGCTCTATGCTTTCAACACACCTTCCGTCGGAGACCACATAACCGTATACCTCGATAAAGAAGATTACGAAACTCCGATCAATTATGCCATAAGCTCTCAGATTGCTCTTATTTTTACGATATCCGGTGCCGTATTTTTCCTTGCGGGACTTGCCGGATTGATCATACGTCACAATGTCATGGGCGATGTGGATATGATTGTGGAAGGTGGCAAATACATCTATGTTGATGTGGACAGGGTTGTTTACGAGACATCCGTCACGGATGAGGACGGCAGGCATCCTTTCGTATTATATTGCCACTACGAGGATTTCCACGGCAGGCGCAAACACGATTATGTATTAAACGATATATATGATAATCCGAATGCTTACCTGGCAGCCCATAAGAATAAACTCAAGTTATATATTAAGGGTAAGAATTACAGAAAATACAGATTTGACCCTGAAGTTCTGAAAGAATTGTAGAAACATAATGCCCGCCATAAGGCGGGCATTATGTTTCTATTCCGGCTTCTCCGATTTCAATTTCTTAAACAGTGCAACTATACGGCTGGTTCCGAGCCTTGATGCACCAAGCTTTAACATAAGGTCTGCATCCTCAAGTGATGAAATTCCTCCTGCCGCTTTAATCTTTACGTCTTTGCCGACATTAGCCTTAAAAAGTGCTATATCCTGAGGTGTGGCACCTTCTGTGGAAAATCCCGTTGATGTCTTGATATAATCAGCGCCTGACTTTGTCACGACTTTGCACATCTGAATCTTCTCTTCCTGTGAAAGGAGACATGTCTCAACAATAACCTTCAATATTCTTCCGTGGCATGCTTCCTTGACAGCCTTAATTTCCTCCACTATATCATCGTATCTGCGGTCTTTGACCCAACCGAGATTAATCACCATATCTATCTCATCCGCTCCGTTAAGGATGGCATCCTCGGTCTCCATAACCTTGATCTTCGTAGTATTATAACCGTTCGGGAAACCTATGACGGTACAAATCTTAAGCTTGGTCTCCTTATCCCTGATATAATCTGCCACATCCCTTACATAAGACGGCGGGATACACACTGACGCGCATCCGTTATCTATACCCTCATCACATAATTTCTTAATCTCACTCCATCTGGCTGTCTGTTTAAGAAGTGTGTGGTCACATTTTGCCAGAATCTCTTTCATGTCCATAGCTGTCGGCCTCCTGAAATAAATAATAAGCGAAGGGCTGTATTTATCATCCTCCGCTTAATTATACTATAATTATAACCGTAACAGGTATGTTCCGTCAATGGCAATATTAAATCATCGAAATTGAATTTTTGAGTCTGTCAATTGCTGACTTAAGTTCAGATATATCTGCCTCAGACATCTTTTCCGGTGTGGCTTTTCTGATAAGTCTGGACACATAATCCACATCCGCCTTAACCTGCTGTTTGGTATTTTTATCAATTGTCTTGCGGTTTTCCCTAAGCTTGATCTGCGCATCATCTATGGCCGCCCTGGCATCGTTAATCGCCTCAAAAGCTTCCATTCTCGTTCCGTCGCTTTCCTCGTACTCCGCAGCTTCCCGCATCGCTCTCTCAATCTCCGCTTCCGAAAGATTGGAGCTTGTGGTAATTGTAATTCCCTGTTCTCTTCCTGTCTCAAGATCCCTTGCCGACACATTAACAATACCGTTTGCATCGATGTCAAAAGTTACCTCTATCTGCGGCACGCCGGCCGGTGCACGTCTGATTCCGTTAAGTCTGAAAGTTCCGAGAAGTTTATTGTCCCTTGCAAACTGTCTCTCTCCCTGAAGGACTTTAATCTCAACCGATGTCTGGAAATTCATGGCCGTTGAGAATACCTGGCTCTTGCGGCATGGAATAGTCGAATTGCGTTCAATAAGTCTGGTCGCAACACCTCCGACCGTCTCTATCGAAAGTGTAAGCGGTGTTACATCCAGAAGCAGAAGCTCCGATGCCGCTGCCGAATCGCCGGAAAGCTTACCGCCCTGTATTGACGCGCCGAGCGCAACGCATTCGTCAGGGTTCATATTTTTGCTCGGTTCAAGTCCCGTCAGCATACGCACTTTCTCCTGAACTGCCGGGATTCTCGTGGATCCTCCGACCAGAAGCACTTTATTAAGTTCACTCTTATTGATTCCCGCATCTGAAAGAGCCGTCATAACAGGACCTGCTGTGCGGTCAACAAGGTCGGCTGTCAATTCCTCAAACTTAGCCCTTGTGACGGTAATATCCATATGCTTTGCACCGGATTTGGTCGTCACAATGAAAGGAAGGTTGACATTGGTCGTTGCCGCAGATGAAAGTTCTTTCTTGGCTTTCTCAGCTTCTTCCCTCACTCTCTGCATTGCCATCTTATCCTTACTTATGTCCACGCCCTCGGTACGCTTAAATTCACTCACAAGATATGACACAAGTCTGTCATCGAAATCATCTCCGCCAAGGTGATTATCTCCGGAAGTAGCCAGAACTTCGATAACCTTGTCCCCTATCTCTATGACCGAAACATCAAATGTTCCTCCACCAAGATCATATACAAGGATTTTCTGAGGTTCTCCGTTATCAAGTCCATACGCAAGCGCTGCGGCTGTAGGTTCATTAATGATACGCTCAACCTTAAGTCCGGCAATCCTTCCGGCATCCTTGGTAGCCTGACGCTGTGCATCGCTGAAATATGCCGGTACCGTTATGACCGCCTCCGTCACGCGCTCTCCAAGGTAATTCTCCGCATCTTTCTTAAGCTTCATAAGTATAAAAGCCGATATCTCCTGCGGTGTATATTTCTTGCGGTCTATTGAAACCCTGTAATCCGTTCCCATCTGACGCTTGATCGATGATATTGTACGGTCCGCATTGGTTACGGCCTGCCGCTTAGCCGGCTCTCCCACAAGTCTCTCACCCTTCTTTGAAAAAGCAACTACGGATGGTGTTGTGCGTGCTCCTTCCGAATTCACTATAACTGTCGGCTGTCCGCCCTCTATTACCGCAACACAGCTGTTTGTCGTTCCGAGATCAATTCCGATTATCTTTCCCATGTCATGCATCTCCTGCTTTATTTTATGATTAATATGTATTATAATTTTACCGTATGAATAATATATGTCAAATTTCTTTATTTTTTATAAAATTTCTTAATTAAAAAGGAAAAAACAGTTGACTTTAGCGGTTTAAAGTGCTACACTAGCGAATGTCAAATACAGAATCAGGAAGAGGAACATAATTATGGCAATGAAATTTTTTAAGAAACTTCCGGACCCGGAAGTTTTAAAACAGGAAATACCTATGAGTGCCGCTTTGAGCGCACTTAAAAAAGAACGTGACAAGGAAATCCGCGATGTTTTCACGGGTGTATCTGATAAATTTATCGTTATTATAGGACCATGTTCCGCAGACCGTGAAGATGCTGTCTGCGAATATGTAAGCAGACTTGCAAAGGTTAATGAAAAGACTAAGGATCGTCTTCTCATCATCCCAAGAATTTACACCAACAAGCCTCGTACAACCGGAGAAGGATACAAGGGAATGCTGCATCAGCCTGACCCTAACAAAGATCCGGATCTTTACGCAGGAATAGCTTCTATCAGGAAAATGCATATCGATGCTATTGACGTAAGCGGTCTTACATGTGCCGATGAAATGCTTTACCCGGAGAACAGAAGTTACCTTGACGACGTACTCTCATATGAAGCGATCGGTGCACGTTCCGTTGAGGATCAGCAGCACAGACTCACAGCCAGCGGTATGGACATTCCAATCGGAATGAAGAATCCTACCAGCGGTGACTTTGGTGTAATGCTTAATTCCGTAGTTGCCGCACAGAGCTCACATGAGTTCATCTACCGTGGTTACAGCGTCAACACGACGGGCAATGACCTCGCACACGTTATCTTACGAGGCGGCGTCAACAAATACGGAATCTGTATTCCGAATTACCATTATGAAGATCTTGAGAGACTTTATGAACAGTATATGGCTAAGAATCTCAAGAACCCGGCTGCGATCATCGATGCCAACCACTCTAACTCCAACAAGAAGTTCAAGGAACAGATAAGAATTACAAGCGAGGTTCTTCACAGCCGCCGTTATAATTCTGATTTCCACAAACTTGTCAAAGGTGTAATGATCGAAAGTTACCTTGAAGAAGGCAATCAGAAGATCTGCTCTGATATGGTTTACGGTAAATCCATCACGGATCCTTGCCTTGGATGGGATGATACAGAGAAACTGCTTTATAAGATAGCTGAAGAGTGCTAAACGGGAGTTTATTAACACATAATTTATGAACTTGTTTCAATTTGTTCATAATTTATCCATTTTTTATCCATAATGGGTGTCTATACTATGAATTGTTAAAGAGCTATATGGTTTTCGGTCACAGACCGATTTTATCATAGAATCTTTTTCATTGATCTCCCCCTCTTTTTTATTTTTATATTATAATGAGACAGCGTACGCGGCTGTCTCATTTATATTTTACCCCAAATAATGCTTGACACAACCGATGTAATGAAATAAAATATCAATAACTCCGTGAGGGAGTAGTCGGCGTGACAAGATTCTATGCCCGGAATCTTATATACCACACGCGGCAAGTCAACATTCTCGGGATTTCCCGTGGTTTGCCTTAATTGATGAGACTCATGCGCTTTTTTGTTGCGCGTGCGTCTTTTTTTATTACTTTATTTACTTATACGAGAAAGGAATTTACTATGGATTTAGCAACACTTTTGTTGTTGGCTGTCGGCTTGTCCATGGATGCATTTGCCGTATCCATCTGCAAGGGGCTCGCAACAAAACAGCTCAAAGCAAGCCATATGCTCATTGTCGGCGCATGGTTTGGCGGATTTCAGGCGCTTATGCCTATGATCGGTTATCTTCTCGGCTCACGTTTTGTCGGTCTTATTACCAATATTACACCATGGATTGCATTTGCACTTCTTACCCTTATAGGTGTCAATATGATTCGTGAAGCTTTTTCCAAGGAGGAGAAAGAAGAGACAACCGCAACTTTCGGTTTTAAGACTATGTTTGTGATGGCAGTCGCTACAAGTATAGACGCACTTGCCGTCGGTATTACGTTTGCCTGCGTCCCGGTTACTATAATAAATGCCGGCGAACTGATTAATACAATTATTGCAGTATTGATTATCGGACTGTGCACATTTATAATATCAGTATGCGGCGTCAAAGTCGGCAATGTCTTCGGTGCCCGCTATAAGAACAAGGCTGAATTTGCCGGCGGTGTCATTCTTATTCTGCTCGGCATAAAGATTCTCCTTGAGCATTTCGGAATAAAACTTTTTTAAGAAAGGATATGTTAATTATGCCATTACCGGTCAGTTTCCTGCTTCTTGTCGTAGGATTTGTGCTCCTTATGAAGGGAGCGGATATTTTCGTGGACGGTTCGTCCTCACTCGCGGATAAAATAGGTATTCCGCAGATTGTAATCGGCCTCACAATTGTTGCTTTCGGAACCAGTGCTCCGGAGGCTGCCGTCAGCATAACAGCCGGAATCAAGGGCAGTCCCGACCTCTCCATAAGCAATGTCCTCGGAAGCAATATAATGAATGTGCTGCTTATCTTAGGTATCGCATCCGTTATTGCACCGCTTTCGATTCAGAAAAACACATTGAAATATGAAATACCTTTTGTTTTTGTTATCACCGGACTTTTGCTCGGCCTCGGCCTCTGGGGCAACGAACTTAACCGCGTTGACGGAATAATTTTTCTTCTTTTTATGGCTGTGTTCATGGTATACCTGGTGAAAATTTCAAAGAGCCAGCCTGATGCCATTGAAGAGACTGTTATCAAGAAAATGCCCGTCTGGAAAATGATCTTATTCATAATCCTTGGCGGTGCCGGAATTGTCGGAGGAAGCCAGCTTACTGTCAACGCCGCCACTTCCATTGCCAAATATTTCGGAATGAGCGAAAGACTTATCGGTCTTACGATAGTTGCTTTCGGAACATCTCTTCCGGAGCTTGTCACCTCGGTCGTCGCTTCATACAAGCATAACGCAGATATCGCCATCGGCAATATTGTCGGAAGCAATATCTTCAATATATTATTCGTACTCGGTATAACGGCTGTTATAACGCCTATCGCATATGTTAACGATTTTATCGTAGATAACATCATGGCAATGTTTGTTATGCTTCTGCTCTTCTTATGTGTCTTCAAACGCCGGAAGCTAACCAGACTCGGCGGCATAATAATGCTTTTGTGCTATGCCGCATACTTCGTCGTATTTATCGTTATGTAATAAAATCCCTGCTCGGGAATTGTCTGTATTAATTCCGGGCAGGGATTTTCTGATTATTTTTCTTGTCTTTGTTCATATAATATAACGCACACACAATATATCCGATTGCACGGACCGTATTGGCTGCAAGGTACGCCAACGTGGCACCAAGCACTCCTCCGTGTCTGGTAAACAGTGGCATGATTATCACCGTTGAGACAGCAGACACTATATTAATCACAATGCTGAAATGCTGATGTCTGTATATGATGATTACATTCTCAAAAAGTGTATATACAGCAACCATTCCGCCTGCAAGCATCAGAAGTGCATTGCTCCATTCATAGCCGTACAGATCCCTGCCATACAGCAAAGATAATGCCCAGCCTCCCGCAAAATACATCACAAGCATACTGACAACCGTAATAAATGCAATCACGCCCATCTGCTTTATTATGAGCTTATTGAGCGTTTTCGTATCACCCTGGTCATGGCAGACAGCCATCTTCGTGATCCACATCCGCATGGTAAATCCCGCAAGCAGGTCGACCACAAACGTCGGCATAAAAAGTGCACTGAAATCAACGTATTTGCTTCCGCGGCCGAAATACTGCTCTATAGCAAGCTTCGGTGCGCTGTGAATATACGCACACAAAAATGAACTGACAAAAAGTGCAAAACATGCTATCGTAAGTCCCTTTATGGCCTTCATATTAAAGTGGACTCCCAGCTTGCCAAAATACTTGGTAAGCGGAAAATCAATTACCACAATAAGAAGTATCGATACAACCGCAAGCACAACCGATGATATTACAACATCACGGGTAATCACAAGCATTCCTATATATACTATTATCATTGTCAGATCTTTGACAAACTGGCTCTTGCCGCTGACATCAAATCTGAACTTCTGCTGATATAATCCTTCAAATACATCCGACAGACATTCCGCCATCTTATATACCGTAAGGCTGGCTGCAACAATTGCTATTCCGCCTGTGTATCCCTTGATGGCAATCCAGATAAACATAACGATCATGGCTGCCATACATGTGATAAGCCTGAATGTAAAATAATCGGCAAAAGAATACTGTTCTCGCACATCCGACACCTGATAATTACGGACCGAATATTTACCGACCGTAAGCATCATCTGCGCAACGACCATTCCGGCATTATATATTCCGGCTGCCTCATCATCAAGCATATGTGTGATAACTATCAGAAACAGAAGGGACTGCAGCGAATATACTATTCCGGATGCCACGGTCCATGCAAACGTTCCCAGTTCGCCGCGGCCGTCCGCCTCGACTCCGACTTCGCGTGTTCCTATAAAAAATTTCTTATACATATTTTAAAATAATAACTCTCCCGGTTGCATAACTGTTCCCGGGAGAGTACCAAATCCTAGTTAGCTGCTTCTTTAGTCGCAAGATATTCATTGAGGTTAGCCTCAAGCTCGTCCGGGTTCAATCCGTGGACCATAGCTGCCTCCTCAAGTGATTCTCCCTGTGAAGCAGGGCATCCTATACAATGCATTCCCGATGCCATAAGAACTCCGGCAAGGTTCGGGTCTACCTGAAGAATATCATGAATAATCATATCTTTTGAAATCTTTGCCATGTTAAATTTCCTCCTGTAATGAATATGTCCTGTGAAAGTATTCCCCTTTTTACAAGACATTATGATTATATAATATGTCCAAAATACATTCAAGCACTTTCACGTCTTTAATGAGAAAAATAAAATTTTTTTCTAAGTTTTAACTCTTGTCTTATTGACAATTCTGGTATATAATCAAGATATTCTATACTTAATACTTTAGGAGGTAATTTATTATGGCATATGTTATTTCAGATAGCTGCATCAGCTGTGGTACATGCGCAGGCGGATGTCCTGCAGGAGCAATCTCTCAGGGCGATGCACATTATGAAATCGACAAGGACGCTTGCCTTTCATGCGGAGCATGTGAAGCTGCTTGTCCTGTAGGCGCTATTTCAGCAGAATAATTTAAAGTAACACTAAACCGCCGGCGCATATTGCACGCCGGCGGTTTTTCTATGTACACAGCCCTCACAGGCCGAAATGTTTTCTTTTCTTACGTCTCCCCCTTTCCTCGCTTCCCGCGGCAGCTTCCTTGTTGCTTTTCTGACAATTTCTTATTGTCTCATCAAGCCTTTTATAACGCTCCTCTTCCGCATCTTCTTTCATCCTGAGCAGATAATCCATCTCCTTAATAACTTTATCGCTGACTTTATATGACAGTTCGTCCTGCAGTATTACATTATTTTCGCGCAGCGATTCCGTCACAATACTGCCTATTATCGCCTTGAACTGCTCCATTTTGTCCACCGCCGCTGGTGTCCCTGCCTGCTTTATTTCCCCGATCTCAGCTTTGTCGCACGAGATTCCTTCTCCCGCAAGTTCAGCCTTAATCGCCTTAAGCTGGTATCCCTTATCCTTCATGGCTTTTATTTTGCAGAAAAGAGCAATATGCTCGTCCGTATAATACCGGTGTCCGAGCTCATTGCGCGGAATAACCAATCCCAATTCTTCTTCCCAGTAACGAAGCACATGCGCTTCAAGTCCTGTTTTTGCCGATGTCTCGGAAATTATGTATCTTTTTTCTTCCATTAATTATCGCCCCTTTATCACTTTGGTCGCACTAATTATAACATTGTGCCAACTCTCTGCTGATATAAATCGCATGACTTATTCCGTCAAAAAAATACCGCAGACGACATTAACATCATCCACGGTATAATTATTTTTATTAAAAGTCTTCATTACGCCTGTTATTCTGTTCAAGATTAACGAACTTGGTAAGATCGGCAATCCAGCCCAGTTCAACGGTTCCTGTAGGGCCGTTTCTCTGCTTGGCAATTATTATCTCGGCAACGCCCGGCCTGTCCGTATCTTTCTTATAGTAATCTTCCCTATATATGAACATAACAACATCGGCATCCTGCTCTATAGCTCCGGATTCTCGCAGATCTGAAAGCATAGGCCTTTTATCCGGTCTTGCTTCAACGCTTCGGCTTAACTGTGACAGCGCTATAACCGGGACGTTCAGCTCTCTTGCAACCCCTTTGAGTGCTCTCGATATCTCGGATACTTCCTGCTGTCTCGATTCGCTCTTTCCGCCGCCGGACATAAGCTGTATATAGTCGATGATTATAAGCCCGAGATTATTATCGCGCTTAAACTTTCTGCACTTGCTTCTGAGTTCTGCAACCGAAATGCCCGGTGTGTCTTCTATTATAATATGAGACATTCCGACGTTGGATGCTCCCTCTGCTATATTAGACCATTCTGCCGGAGAAAGATTACCGGTTCTTATATTCTTGGAATCAACTTTGGATTCCATCGAAATGATACGGTTAACAAGCTGGAGCTTTGACATTTCCAGACTGAATATCGCAGTTGTTGTATCATGCTTTACCGATACATATTGGGCAATATTGAGTACAAATGCGGTCTTACCCATAGAAGGTCTGGCTGCAACGAGAACAAGGTCAGAATTCTGCAAGCCGGCCATCTTATAATCCAGATCTGTAAATCCGGTCGCTATACCGGTTATCTTACCGCCCGCATTCGCCGCCGCCTGCATTCTGTCAAGTGCTTCAATTACAACTTCACTTATCGGCTGTATTTCTTCACTGCTTCCGCTCTGTGTCACACCTGTAATATTCTTCTCTGCATTGTAAAGAATATTTTCTATATTATCTTTGCTCTCATAACATTCATTTTCTATTGTCTGCGCTGTTTTGATAAGTCTGCGCAGAATCGATTTGTTTTTGACAATCTCAGCATAATGCCTTATGTTCGCTGATGTAGGCACCGACGAGAGTACCTCTCTTAAAAATTCCATTCCCGATACTTCAGGCGGAGCCCCGTTCTGGCGGACTCTGTCCTGAACCTGTACCAGATCTGCCGGTTTACCCTCCTTGGACAATTGTGCCATGGCTTCAAAGAGTATTCCATATCTGCTCGAGTAGAAATCATCCTTCTCAAGCATATCAACTGCCGTAACCACCGCATCTTTATCCATAAGCATGGATGCTATTACCGCCTGTTCAGCTTCATCACTATGTGGCAAAATGCGCTTAATGAGCACTTCATCCATCTTCTTTATGCCTCACTGACATGTACATTAAGTTTCGCTGTTACATCGCGGTGAAGTCTTACCGATACGATTGACGTTCCCACGCATCTTATAGGTTCATCGAGCACGATTTTCTTCTTATCAATCTCAATACCGTGCTGTGCCTTAAGTTCTGTAGCAATTTCCTTGGACGAAATAGAACCGAATGTTCTTCCGTCTTTACCGGACTTAATAGAAACTTCCACTTTAAGCGTCTCCAGTTTAGCCGCGAGTTCCTTAGCAGCTTCCAGCTGTTCTTTGGCAACTTTATCATCATGTGCCTTCTGCAGCTTAAGATTGTTCATATTCTCTGCATTGGCTTCAACACCGAGTTTCTTTGGCAATATAAAATTACGTGCATATCCGTCGCTGACATCCACGGTCTGTCCTTTCTTGCCAAGTGCTTTTACATCCTGTAATAAAATAACTTTCATTAGATTGCGCCCTCCTGTATCATCTCATCAAGTGTCTTCTTAACAAGGTCTATCGCCTCATCAAGGTCCATTCCTTTAAGCTGTGCTCCGGCGATTGTCATATGGCCTCCGCCTCCAAGGCGTTCCATAATAAGCTGGACATTAACCTCGTCAATTGACCTTGCACTGATGTATATCTCATCGTTATAAAGTGTAAATACTATTGATGCCTTAATTCCCGAAATATTCAAAAGTTCATTCGCTGCCTGCGCGCCGACAATAGTCGGACTCTGCAAACCGGCGCTCGGACATATCGATATCGCAAAGCAGTCCCGGTATACCTCGGCGTGCCTTACCGCCTCTGCCTTAGCCTTATATTCCGTCATATCACTTCTTAAGAGCTTACGGACTCTTATGATATCGGCTCCGTTACGCCTTATAAATGCTGCCGCTTCAAAGGTTCTGGCTCCGGCTTTGTTGCTGAAGCTGTTGGTATCTATTACGATGCCTGCGTATATTGTGTCTGCCTCTATCGGCTTTATCTTGACATTGTCGCAGATATATTGAAGAATTTCCGCCACCATCTCACAGGTGGATGAAGCATACGGTTCTATATATGACAATGTTGCGTTCTCTATCGGCTCGCTGCCCTGACGATGATGGTCAAGTACGACAGTCGTCTTACATTTTCCGATCAATTCAGGACATTCCGTATAACTCTTTCTGTTTACATCCACTACCACAAGCAGCGTATTGGCCGTAACTTTGGTAAGTGCTTCCTCGCTGTTAACGAATAAATCCTTATCATAATCCGAGCTGTTCTTATACAGATCAACTATCGGTCTTAATGATGTCGTAATCTCATTAAGTACAATATTGGCCTTCTTATCGAAAGCTCTCGCCGCAGCATATATACCGACTGCTCCGCCGACCGCATCGACGTCGCTTATCTTATGTCCCATGATAAGCACATTGTCCGTTCCTTCAAGGAGTTCCCTGAGGGCATGCGCCTTGACTCTGGCCTTAACTCTCGTATTCTTCTCAACGGAATTAGTCTTGCCGCCGTAATAAGTTACCTTATTGCCTTCACGTACGACCGCCTGGTCGCCGCCTCGTCCAAGTGCAAGATCTATGGCAGCCCTTGCCATGTCATAATTCTTAAGATATGTTCCGTTCATGGCTCCGATACCGATACTGAGCGTAACTGACATCTCATTACCTATATTAACAGACTTAACTTCCTCAAGTACGGAAAATCTGTCTTCTCTCAACTGCTCTAAGAATCTGTACCTGAATACAACCAGATACTTGTCCTTCTCAAGCTTCTTAACAATTCCGTTGCCGCCCGAGACATATTTATTAATCTTACGGTCAACCAACGCTATTAACAGTGAACGGCGCACCTCGTCGATGCTCTCAAGGGCTTCGTCATAATTATCGATATATATAAGTCCTACAACGCATCTCTCATCATGCAGTTCCTTACGGCACTCATTGATCTCTGTCTCATCGAAAAGATACATCGCATAAATTCCGGTATTCTCATCGGCATCCACCATTCCGGCGTCCATATCAATGCCGCTCATATCAACGGTCTCTATAACGAGTCTGTAATCCCTGTCTCCAAACTTAAGGCTGACTTCATTCAGCTTATCAAGGCCCGCCGCAAAATCAAGTTCACCCACTTCCGGAAAAATCGTTGCAAGACTCTTATGATAATCTTCCTTGCTGACAATCTCCGTAAAAGCATTATTAAGCCATATAATATGTCCACTCTCATCAAGCAGCCCGTAAGGCACCATCAGATCGTCCATCATCCGCTTCTGCATCTGTGCATAACCGGACGCAAATTCTATAATGTTTTTGGTAAAAAAATTGTGTTTCGTTATCATAAATATAACCAAAAACACCAGATATATAAATAATGCCACCGAAAATACAACCGCCGCACGCAGGTCAATGAAATACATTATGGCGTTAACCACAGCAAAAAAGACTGCGCCATACACCGGCCAGCGCAGATATATCTTCAGCGGTCCTTTGATTTTGCCAAAAATACTTTTCATGATTCGCTCCTGTCCATAAAAAACGATTTGAATTTATTGTAACACATCCGGCCTTTTTTTACCAGCATAAAAAAAGAAACCGGCCGTCCCTTACGGGACGACCGGCTTATGTACACCGTTAAATCATTAACCTTTAACCGAACCCATTGCAATACCTGAAACGATATGCTTTGAAAGGATGAGATATACGATAATTACAGGGAAAATTGAAAGCGTAATCATCATATAAACCTGACCCATATCAAACTTCAGGTAGTCCGATGAACGGAGCTGTGCAATAATGATAGGTATTGTCTTCATCTTCTCTTTCTTAAGTATGAATGTTGGGATAAAGTAGTTATTCCAGCTGCTTACGAAAGTAAAGATTGCCTGAACCGCAATTGCCGGTTTCATAAGCGGAAGTGCTATCGTGTTAAATGTTCTTATTTCACCGGAGCCATCAATTCTCGCTGCCTCTATAAGGGCTAACGGAAGTGCACTTTCCATGTACTGTTTAAGGTAATAGAAGGTTACCGGCGCTGCTATCGTAGGTACGATAAGCGGTATAAAGTTATTAATTAAATTCATCTTAGTCATTAACTGTATGAATCCAAGTACGGTTACCTGTGTAGGAACCATCATTATCATAAGAATGAATGTGAAGATGAATTTCTTAAGTTTGAAATCGTATACATGGATTGCATATGCTGTCAATGTTGAAAAATATGTTGAAAGCAATGCTGATGAACATGCGATGATCAAACTGTTTCTCAAGCCCTGGAATACAGGCTGTGAGCTGTTTACAAGGTTCTTAAAATTCTCTACGAAATGCGTACTCGGAATAAATGTTATTCCCTTCTGTATCTCACCGTTGCTTCTGGTTGAGTAAATCAGAAGTATATAGAACCAAAAGAGGCACAAAATCGAAAGAATTATCAATACTATATAAGCTATTACACGTCTTGCATGTGTTGACGTGCTTTTTTTAATTTCACCAATCGGTTCGCTCATATCCTTATGCCTCCTTATCTTTCTTTCTATACATGATATTGTAAACAAGAAGGCTTAATGCGCCTGTCAGTAAGAAGAGTACTACCGAAATAGCACCGCCCATACCGTAGTTCTTGCTGTACAAGTGTTTGTTCAAATACATAATCAACGTCATAGTTGAGTCGGTCGGATTACCGGTTCCGTTTGTCAAAATCTGAGGTACATCGAACATCTGGATACCACCGATCAATGAGGTAATCATTACATATATAAGAATTGGTTTCAAAAGAGGGAGTGTAATTCTGGTAAATCTCTGCCATGAATTAGCACCGTCAACTTCAGCCGCTTCGTAAAGCGATACGTCAATTCCCATGATACCTGCCATAAGAAGAATCGTTGTGTTACCGAACCACATAAGGAAGTTCATGGCTGCTACAAGACTTCTCGTCGCCCATTTGCTGGAGAAGAACTTGAACGGTTCATCTAATATGTGCATCTTCATCAGAAGGTCATTAATAGGACCACCGTCTGAGAATAATGCGAAGAACAATAACGAAAATGCCGATGCCATTATCAGGTTAGGCATATAAATTACTGTCTTGAAGAATGTACTTCCCTTAAGCTTAAGTCTCGTGTCCGAGAACCACTGTGCAAGGAGAAGTGATACGATAATCTGTGGAATAAATCCCATTACCCACATAATTGCGGTATTTCCTGCATACTGCCAGATCTTACCGTCTGCAAAAAGTGTTTTGTAGTTCTGGAAACCTACAAAGTTAGGGCCAACGTGATTAAGCTGGGCCATATAATTTTCAAAGAAACTGTTGTAAAATGTGCTTATCAACGGAATCAGGTTGAACACAAGAAAGACTGCAATAAACGGGATTAAAAATATGTATCCCCATCTGTTGTAGCGGACTACCTTGCTTTTCTTGCCCTTTCCCATAGGAGCAACACTCGCTTGATTCTGTGCCATATCCTCACTCCTAATTTCTTATTTTTTTTTATAAATTTACTATCAATGTGTACGGTATTTTTGTAAAAAACATGCCTGCCCATAAGAGCAGGCATGTCATAAAGTCAAGCTTATTATTTATTCTGGTTTCTTAAGTTCCGGATACTTAACAATAACTTTGTCATAGAATGCATCGAGTGCTTCTTCATATGTCTTGTAGTTGCCATCGAAGTAATCCTTCATAGCGTTCTGGAACTCTTCGTTACATCCCTGATCGTAACCTGAGATGTTAGCAAGGCTTACAGTCTTGATTCCGTTGCAGAAAAGTCCAACCGGGTTCTGGTTTGAAAGATACTTGTCACCGAACTTATCGTCAGTAGCCTTAGCTTCCATAACCTTTGAGTTGTTAACGAAATCATGATCCTTCTCAACAATCTGAGTCATTGTCTCTTCATCTGTTGTGAGGCAAAGCATAAGGTCTTTAACAAGTTCCTGGTTATCTGTACCTGCTGCTGCGCAGATCCATGTACCGCCCCAGAAGAAGCCCTGTGGTCCTTCTGTAACAGCCCATCCGCCGTCATAACCAACACTGCCTTCTTCATCGCAATGCATTGAGAAGTCGATTAACCAAGCCGGTCCAAAGTAGCAGAATACGTTACCGTCTTTGTAGAATCCCTTAGCCCAGTCATCTGACCAAAGTGCGTATGTACCTGTTTCCTTAGCGTCTACCATTGCCTTAGAAACATCAACCCATTTCTTGATGTTAGCGTCTACGTTGATTACGTTGTTCTCATCAACCCACTTAGATGATACGTTGTTAGAGAATACACGGTATGTATCGTTTACTGAAGATGTCATAAGGTAGTTCTTATCAGCCATCTTCTTAGCTGTCTCTGCGAATGTATCCCAGTCTGCAACTGACTTCTGAACTTCTGTAGGATCATCTGTTCCGAGAACGTCCTTAGCAACGTCTCTTCTGTAGATAAGAAGTCCTGGGCAGCCCTGCCATGAAATACCTTTAAGGTTTCCTTCTGAATCTGTTACAGCATCCTTAGTATACTGATACTGGTTAGGAAGATCTGCATCTGTGATTCCGAGGTCAGCAAGTTTCATTGTGTAACTGCTGTTTACATATTTGAGTGCGTAGTCAGCTTCTACAAGGAAGATATCGATCTTCTTATCAGCATCTGCGTTCTCCTGATTCTTTCCGTTGTCCTGAAGAGTCTGGTCAAGGTTGGTCTGATATTTGTTATCCTGGTTATCAACCTTTGTGAACTTAACTTCTACATCACCAATCTTACCTGTTGTTGCATCAACCTTCTCATATCCCGGGAAGTGATCTGCAACACGGCTGATGAACTCATCATTCCATACGTAGATGTTAAGTACCTTTCCTTCATTGTCATACTTCTTTGCTGCGATCTGGTCTCTCATGGAAACTTCTTTGCCGTCAGCGTCTGTTACTGCTTCTTTCGTTGTGTTGTTGTTAGCTGCTGCTGAACTTGAGCTTGAGCTCTTGCTACATCCAACGAATGATGCTGCTGCCATAGCTGTTACTAATGTTAAAGCCATAGCTTTTTTAAATTTTCTCATTGCTCCTCCATTCCGATGCCTTATGGCATCAAACTTTGCTCTTTTCTTCGAACGATTCAGAACCACTAAATCGTTTTCGTATTTTGATAATACACCACTTTGTCTATAATTGCAACCATTTTTTTCATTTTTTTGTAAATTATGTCTAATATTTACGAAAACGAGGCATATATAATTCGCGGAGAAGCGCGAAAGTGCCCTGTTTATAAGGCTTTGCGCGTTTTTGTTTTCGAAATCGTTTTCGTAATTTTCGTAGAGTTTTTATACGGAATATCACGCATTTTTCACGAAAACTTTTTCTCTTATACACATTATAAGCAAAAATCACAAGGCTTTTATGTCAGCCTTGTGATTTTTATCAGTTTATTTTCTTAATTGTCTCTCCGGGACAAAGTGTGGCATCTATAACAACCTGATCTATTATAGTTGTTCTCGGCTTCTCAATCAGGCTGATCAGTTTCTCCGCCGCCCTTTTGCCGATCTGTTTGGTATCCTGTATAATGGTAGTCAGCCTCGGTTCTATCATCCGCGATATAGGGATTCCGTCATATCCGGCAATCGATATGTCCTCCGGTATTCTGAGTCCCATTTCGCGGATAACATTAATTCCGCCAAATGCCGCATAATCATCAGGATAGAATATGCATGTCGGGGGTTCTTTAAGGCTGAGGAGCTTTCTGGTCGCTTTCTCTGCCGTTTCGATGTTGCGGTACTTAACCTCCATAATATACTCATCACGCGGTTTGATTCCGTTTTTCTCCATAGTAATGTAAAATCCCGACATACGGTTCGATGTAACCACCGAGTCCTCTCCGTACAGGTACGCTATCCTGCGATGTCCCATATCGACCGCATACTGTGTCAGCGCGGACATTCCGTCCATATTGTTGGACAACACAGCAATGGTCTTATTAAAAGTATAATCTATCGTGACCGTAGGTATGCTGCTCTGCATAAGTTCCACAACCTCAGGCTCCACGAAATTAACGCACGCAATTACGACGCCGTCAACCCCACGGTATCTGCTGTGTTCAAGATATGTCATCTTGCGTGACCCGCCCTTGTCGGAAATGATGAATGTAAGATCATACCCTCTGCTTTCTGCCGTTGACTTTACACTGTCTAACACACTCGCAAAATAGTCGTGCGTAAGGCCGCTCTGTGCACCATCAACAAACAATACGCCGATATTATGGCTTCTGTTTGTCTTAAGTGCCCTCGCGGACGAATTCGGAGAATACCCCATCTCCTTCGCTTTCTGTCTGATATATTCTTTTTTGCTCTGGCTTACATCCTTATGGTCGTTAAGCGCCTTACTTACCGTGGAAATCGACACTCCGCATGCCGCTGCCACGTCTTTGATTGATATCATATGCTCTCCATTCCCTAAATCATTCCTTAGTCTCTATCTTCCTGAAAATCTTCCGGTATATTCCCGTTGTTGCATATATCAAAAGCGCCATTCCGACAATCAGCCATATCCATCCCAGATATTGCAGAAGAACCGGAAATGAAGCAAATACAGCTATCGGCACGCCCCACATAAGCCATATTATTATGCACCATGAAAGATGTGAAATTCCAATCTTATATGCGTTTGCAATCTGTGTCTGTATCGGATTATCATATCTTCCTATTATCATAAAAATAAAGCTTGCGCCCGACATTGCAATTATAACAACAATCACGCACACGGCGCATATCACTACCGCCGCCGTGCCGCCGGTCTGCGCATTCTTAATAAATATAAACACCGCAAATGACATTATTCCCGCGAGTATTATCCACACGAGCGTTGAATCGATGAAATTCCTGCCGAATGTTTTGAAAAAAGTTGATGTAACTTTGACATCCGGTTCTTCATGCATCTTATAGCACACAGTATTTGCTGCCGTAAATGATGCGCCTATCGTAATTACAGGCAGGCAGCACAGCAGAAAATATATATTAATAAGTATCATTGTTCCGAATTTATAAAGAAATCTGTTAAGCGGATTATCTGCATGAAAGGTATTTGCCATAGTGTATCTCCATTTACTAAATCGTTTTCGTAGCTAAATCATATAACATATTTATGTAAAAAGCAATACTAACCGCCTTTTTTCATCAATTTTTCATTATTTACATATATCAGTGTACAAATACCTTGTATTTCGGCCATGCTTTTGCTATAATGTAATTGTTTTGTAAGGTTAATTACCGAAAACGATTTCGGTTGCCCTGAGAACGGGATATTTTATTTTAGGAGGAACAATTTTTATGAAGTATGGTTTTTTTGACGATTCCAATAAGGAATATGTCATCACCACGCCGAAGACCCCTTTGCCATGGATTAACTACCTTGGTTCCAAAGAGTTCTTCACTCTTATGTCCAACACCTGCGGCGGATACACATTCTACAAGGATGCCAAGCTGCTTCGTCTTACACGTTACCGTTATAATGATGTACCTAACGACATCAACGGCAAATATTTCTATATTAAAGACGGAAGCACCATCTGGAATCCGGGCTGGAAGCCTACCAAGACCGATCTTGATTCTTATGAATGCCGTCACGGAATGGGTTACAGTAAGTTCACATCTTCAAAGAACGGCATCGAGGCTTCTGTTCTTGCATTCGTTCCTATGAACGATAACTGTGAGGTTACCAGACTCGTACTTACCAATAAATCTTCTGAAGTTAAGGATTTCCAGGTATTTTCATATGTTGAATGGTGCCTCTGGAATGCGGATGATGACTCACGTAACTTCCAGCGTAACTTAAGTACCGGTGAAGTTGAAGTTGAAGGTTCTACGATCTATCACAAGACCGAGTACCGTGAGAGACGTAACCATTACGCTATTTACTCGGTTAATGCACCGATTGACGGATTCGATACCGCAAGAGACAGTTTTATCGGTCTTTACAACGGTGCCGATACTCCTGACGCAGTTACCAACGGCGCATGTACGAATTCAATGGCAAGCGGCTGGTCTCCGATCGCGAGCCATCAGCTTAACGTTAAGCTTAATCCTGGCGAGAGCAAGTCATTCATCTTCGTTCTTGCATACATAGAGAACCCGGTTGATGACAAATGGGAAGCTCCTAACGTAGTTAACAAGAAGCCTGCCAAGGCTCTTCTTTCCAAATATCAGACAGATGCCGATGTTGACAAGGCATTTGCCGAGCTCAATGCATATTGGGATAATCTTCTTTCCAAATACACTGTTCATTCATCCAATGACAGAGTTAACCGTATGGTTAATATCTGGAACCAGTATCAGTGTATGGTAACATTTAACATGAGCCGTTCCGCTTCTTATTATGAATCAGGTATCGGCCGTGGAATGGGATTCAGAGATTCATGCCAGGATCTTCTCGGATTCGTTCATCTTATTCCTGAGCGTGCAAGGCAGAGAATCATCGATATTGCATCTACCCAGTTTGAAGACGGAAGTGCTTACCATCAGTATCAGCCGCTTACCAAGAAGGGTAACTCCGATATCGGAAGCGGATTTAACGATGACCCGCTCTGGCTCATTGCAGGTACAAGTGCATATATCAAAGAAAGCGGAGATATCTCAATCCTTAACGAGATGGTTCCTTTCGATAATGACGACTCCAAGGCTAAACCGCTTATGACACATCTTAAGCGTTCATTTGATTATATTGTTAACCACAAAGGACCTCATGATCTTCCTCTTATCGGCCGTGCCGATTGGAATGACTGCCTCAACCTTAACTGCTTCTCAGAGCATCCGGGCGAATCATTCCAGACATTCGGTCCTTCTGAAGGTCCTGTTGCAGAATCTGTATTTATTGCCGGAATGTTCGTTAAGTACGGCAAAGAGTATGCTGAATTATGTGAACTTCTCGGAGACAGCGCTGAAGCTAAGCGTGCTCTCGAAGAGGTTGATAAAATGTATGCCGCAGTTCTCAAAGATGGCTGGGACGGTGACTGGTTTGTTCGTGCATATGATGCATACAGCCATAAAGTCGGTTCCAAAGAATGCGAAGAGGGTCAGATTTTCATCGAGCCTCAGGGCTTCTGCGTACTTGCAGGAATCGGTGTAAAAGAAGGTCTCGCAAAGAAGGCTCTCGACTCAGTTAAAGAAAAACTTGATACAAAGTATGGCGTCATGATCCTTCAGCCGGCTTATACCAAGTATCACGTTGAGCTTGGTGAAGTTACCTCTTACCCACCTGGATACAAAGAGAATGCCGGTATCTTCTGCCATAATAACCCATGGGTATCATGCGCTGAAACAGTTCTCGGCCGTGGTGACAGAGCATTTGAGATTTACCAGAAGACATGTCCTGCATATTGTGAAGAATTCAGTGAAGTTCACAGAACTGAGCCATATGTATATTCACAGATGGTTGCCGGTGCAGATGCCAAGTTCTTCGGCGAAGCCAAGAACAGTTGGTTAACCGGTACAGCAGCATGGACTTTTGTTAATATTTCACAGTACATTCTCGGTGTTGCACCTACTCACAAAGGACTTCAGGTTAATCCTTGTGTTCCTAAGGGCTTTGGTGATTTCACACTTACAAGAAAGTTCCGTGAAGGCACATATAACATCTCCGTAAAGAATCCTTCAGGAGTTGAGAAGGGAATTAAGTCACTTGTTGTTGACGGTGTTGCCGTTGACGGCTGCGTAATTCCTTATGTTGAAGGAAAGAAAGAATACAATGTAGAAGTTGTAATGGGCTAATCCAACAGAATTTAAGAATATCAGAACCGGTCGCATAGCGGCCGGTTCTTTTGAATTAAAGATTATCTGCAATCTTCTTTGCCATTGCTGCAACATCTTCTGCTGCCGGACTTAAAGATTCATATGAGAAATTTACTTTATCATCATTAAATCTCGGTATCACATGTATGTGAAGGTGAAATACCGTCTGGCCTGCTGCCTCGCCATTATTCTGGAGTATGTTTACGCCATCACATCCTGTTGCCTTCTTAACACCTCTGGCAACATCCGCCGCAACTTCCATTGCTCTGCCAAGCACACCCGGTTCTGCGTTAAGCGCGTTATCATAATGTGCTTTAGGAATTACAAGCGCATGTCCCATTGCCGCCGGAGCCACATCCATGATGACTCTGAAGTCATCATCCTCAAATACCGTATTGGTCGGTATTATTCCGTTTGCAAGTTTGCAAAAAATACAATCATCTTTTACCATGTCGAAATTTCTCCTTTTTATGTTTATTTTGTTGGCATTAACGAATTGAATGTTACTATATTATATGGTACCCTTATATCATAACACAGGAGGGTTGTAATTATGTACAATATTGAAGATAAACAGTTTATGGAAGCACTTGCTGCAAACCATCCGGACATACATAATCATTTTCAGAAAATATCTGCCGGAATGCACAATGACTTAAGAAACGGCTGTCACGATATCAGCAATATCATATCATTAATATATGGGGATTACCAGCTGCTCGCACTTAAGCATCCCGAATTAACCGGTGATGAACGCTGGAACATACTCGGTGGTGATATCCGTAACCTGATTGAGGCCATGCGATCCATAGGTGAGTTCCGTTATGCGGGCAATTTGCAGACGGCCGATTTAAGCATTATCTCATATATTTCGGGTATAGATAATCTTATATGTTCCAAAACATCTGCAAAACCCGGTCAGCTGATTCAAAATTATCATGCGGATGATGGCCGCATATCCATCGATGTTGATAAAATCAACTATGTCATCCTCGCACTTGTCCGCAATATTCTTGATATTAACAGACATGCCGAGATAGAAATATCTACATATACGGATAAAACCGATATGTATCTGAGCATCACGGACTTTCTCGGTGGATTATCGTCCGATATCCGTGCCAGACTGTTCGAACCTTTTAACTCGGACAAGACCAATCACATCGGGCTGTCTCTTGCAACTTCATTTCAAATTCTGTTACATCATTCCGGAGAACTCAGTTACAGCGAATCCGAAGGGCACTCCGGAAGCAGTTTTACTCTGAGGCTTCCGTTAATCGGCTGAATTACACGAACACAAAGTTCTCATCAAGCATTCTGAGGGTCTTAAAATTGCCTTTGGCGGTCATATCACCGGACATAAAGGCTCTCTGGAATGTCTTACGGCCTTCAAGTATATCATCAAGTACCGCTGCTGACATACGGCCTATTACATCTGCCTGCTCTGCCTGTCCGAAATAACAATTAAGTCTTCCCGAATCAATCTCTATTATAAGTGAATCTTCTTTATTATCTATCTTAATAAGATACGTGGCTGCGAAATTGCCCTGTGGAACATAATGCTCCCTAAACGCTTTAATGTAATGCTCATCGCCGCCTTTTTCCTCTTCTTCAAGCATTCCGCGGAACAGACCTGCAAGCTCTTCTATATCCTCTTTCTGCTTCTTCACATATGTATCATCTGCTGCATATTTGGAAAGCTGTTCCGATTCCTGCGGAGTCAGGCTTATCGTATCGCTTACTATGTTCTGTTTTATTGCTTTATTGCTGGTCGGCATCGTCACAAACTTCTGCGATACTGCTCTGTACATTTCTTCAGCCTTTTTCTCTACAAGTTCCATATATCCCGAATTCAATTCAAAGTCCGAAGTATCTTCCACATAGGCGCACAAACCGTTACAAGCCTTTCCTCCAAGCATTTCCCATGCATTGGTAAGTTCTAACATTCCTTCGCGCTCACCATACGCCTTAGACATCACAATCGGAAACATGTACGTACCTGCAATCTTATTCTTATCTCCGTACAGCCAGCATGCATCCAGAAACGTATGCATGTATCCTCCTATGCCAAACCATTCAACTGTCGATGCAAGTATTATTGCATCTGCTTCTTTAAGTGACTGCGGCAATGACATTATTCCATTTTTCTGTTCATATAGATTAAAACGTTCAACTTTAACCCTGAGTTCTTCCAACACCGATGTTATCCTGTTAATAACAGCAACCGTCGGGTCATCTATAACGCCTCTTCCGCCATAATAAATGTTTATTTTCATGAATAAGATCCTCTCTTTCTATATAAAAGCAATGCTGTGAAAAATCCTATAGCAAGTCCGCCAAGATGAGCACTCAAGCTTACACCCGGAGATGTAAATCCCAGATAAATACTGAGAACAACGTATATTATAAGCCGCGGCAATGTAAAGTTCTCGACCTTTCCGTGATTAACAACCACAACGGTCAGCATAGCACCTACCGCTCCGAATATCGCTCCGGACGCACCTACACATATTACATTCTCGGACATAGCCATGTAATAAATCTGTGATATCAAGCCCCCGAGCAGCCCGCTTAACAGATAGATTATCAGATATCTTACTCTGCCAACGTACCTCTCAAGAGTTCCTCCTATAAAATACAACACAATCATATTATTGACAAGATGCGATATTCCCGAGTGCATAAACATACTCGTAAACAATCGATATATCTGATGATCTTCAAACAGGCTTTCGGGCGTTATTCCTCCACATTTATACAGATAATATGTATTCTGTGTATCGCCTTTTACCGCCATCACAATAAACACAATCACGTTCACAAGGATTATAAAATTATTAACAGTGAGCACATAATTCTGTTTCGGGTGTCTTCTTTCCGGTTCAAATAATTTCTCTACACCAAAAAACGTTCCGGGTTGATTCTCATATATAACCAGCTGTTCTTCCGTGCAATTATATATCCAATGTCCGGAATCTGTCTCTATGGACTGATTTACCCGGTACGGATCATCCGTAAATATTACAAAAAGAACATTCTCGGTGCCGTATACAACGGAAAGATTACCGCGCAGGGATTCAAGTTTGTATCCCGGAATAACATCCATACCCGTGCACCGTATTACACCTACTATGTAATTTCCGGCTTTGTGCCTGAATGTATACACTCCGGCCGTACCGGACTGTACCGGTTCACAACCTTTATTTTTCAATTTATCTATAAACATTTCCATGTTCATATTGAACCGGCCTCCGCAAATAAATCTAATTGTAGATTAACATTTATTTACGGTTAAGTCAAACAAATACACACTCTGCACCCCCGATTAATATATTATCTCCGCTTGATATCTCACATAGCTCAAAACATCCCAGTTCTCTGTCATTAACCATTGTCCCGTTGGTTGAATTCATGTCTTTTATATAGAATGTATCACCTTCTTTTGTAATACGGGCGTGAACCCTGCTGACCCCCGGCAGTAAAATACAACAGTCTGCGCGATCCGCCGCGCTTCCGATCACACATGCATCCTGCCTTATCTCATACGAGTGCGCGCCTTTGGAATCCACCCATTTCAGGCAGTGAACATTTGGGGATTTTGCCTCCCGGCCGTTTAATACAACGGTATACATCTCTTCACTGCTTTCCGGCGCACTCTCCGGTACAATAATTCTTACATTTTTCTTTTGATACGGTTTGCTGCTCACACTTGTAACGGTCTTTACCAGCAAATCTTTATTTTTCTCATACCATTTATAACCCATGTATATGCTGATGCCCGCTGCAACGCATATAAGAATATATACTGCCGCGCTGATTCCTTGTATTCTGACTCCTTTAATAAAGATTCCCGCAAGACTATATATAAAAATAAGTGCCAATATTGCGCCCGCTCCGTAAATGCAATATATTTTTACAGTGTCTTTCTCTTCATGTTCCTCTTTTGCTCTTTCCGGTATAAAATCATCCATCGGAACATATTCTTCCACTACCTCCGGTTTCTTAACCTCTTCTGATTCTTCTGTATCCGCCAGATGGTCAATATCAACATTTCCTATACATATGCGTTTATATATGCCATAAGCCAGTGTAACAGCTTTTGCATCGCTATGGCAGACATGCCCTATAACATATTCAAACAGCTCTTTCATGCCCTTCTCCGTACCGACTTTATTACCAGCATAATAACAGAACCGGTATTCCGTTTTAGAAGAATCATAAAATACATATTCCGGTTTCAATATCAACCCGTTAACATCAAGCAGATATCTCTCAAGTGTGTGCACACCATGTTTTATTCCTTCTGCAAGTCTGAGTACATCCTCTTTCTTCATTTCTGTCTTTTCAAAGTACTGTGTCAATGGCATTGTCGAGGAAATGTTATAAAGGTATTGTTCCCTGTTATTGACATTCCTGCACGTTACATCTGCCATTCCTTCCATTCTGTTTAAAGTTATCATCCTCATTCTGTTTCTTATCAACGGATCATTTTCCGAAACAATTCTCAAATAACAGACTCCGGATTCTCTGATATAATCAATCTCCATTCCTGCCTCCTATAATCTGTACCGCTCTTCCTCCGGCCCGTACCAGCCCGGCATTATCAACAGATTTAATAACCGCCGTAAAATCCGTTCCGGACATACTGTCGTTGATGCTAAGACGTTCATTGCCATACGCCTCATTCAGTACTTTGCTTATTTTAATTTTCTGGGCTGCCAAAAAAGCCTTACTGCCCGAAAGCACCGGAGAAGAGTTTTTTTCAACATAATCAATTTTGTCCTCTGCGCAATCATAATAAAAATTTTCTGCAGCATGATATCTCAAACCGCCCAGAATCTTTACCGAATCGTTCAATATCCCGTCATACAACTTGAAATCAAGCATAATAAAAGCCGCTACAAGTATTCCTATAAAAGGGAAAATGTATGATGCTTCAATGGTCATATTGGCTCTTAATCTCATATAATAACATCTCCTTTAACTGCCTTAATAATTAACATGATAAAATACACCGCCATTATGCATGGTACAAACGGTATCCTGGCCTTTATGGTTTTATGTGCCGCCAGTGCGTATATTCCGCCCGCCACTGCCACAGCCAGAAGAGAGAAAAACAGCAACTCCAGATTGTTCACAAACCCTATGTATGCACCTGCACAAACAAATATCAGGCAGTCCCCGTATCCTATGCTTTCCGATGTAAGCAATGCGTACAAAAACAACACCGCTCCCACCGCCATTCCTCCTATCATCGACCATATGGATTGATAATAGAAAATAATGTTCACCGCCACTGCAGCCACGGCAAATACTATCAGTCTGACCGCCGAAACGCTTCGGTTCCTGATGTCCGCCACCGTTTCGATTCCCAACATTATCATCACAAGTATGCTTACCATCAAATCACCTCCCTGCGCATTTGGAGCATTGCCTGTATTTTGACTTGGCATCTTCCAGTTTCATGACATAAACATTTGAATGAAGGTTGCTGCACGTCGCCGATGAATGGTATCTGGTTCCATATTTAGTATAATACACTTTGATCAGCCCGGAAGTTCCTTCCCTGCAGCATGACCTGCAGGCATAATACTTGGCTCCGCCACTGTTACGTAATCCGTCTATCGCAGAAGCCGCACAGCTGTCAACATCAGAAGTTATATATGTACAATCCCTGTGTGTATGATAAACTGTCCCATTTGCCGTAACATACGCTTTTGCACTGTCATCTTCATTCTTACCATCCACATTTCCAATCCATGTGTGGCATCTTATTCTTGACACAAGTTTAAGTTTTCCTACTCCAAGAATATCAAACGGAATTTGTACTTTATACTGCATCGCAACATCTATCAAGCCCTCACCCGGATTACCCGACATATTTAGGGTAAAACCTTTACTTCCGCGCTCAATACACGAACCATCCAGATAATCCTTTCCCAGTTCTTTGATTACCGAATATTTGATATATTCTTCCTCCAGAACCTGTTCCGCTTTATATGACATATCCGCAACCGTAAGATAATAGGCATATCCTGACGCTTTCATAGTCTGGTTGTATAAAGCCTTCTGTATATGAAGCTGCAATTGTATGACCTGAAGCACAAATAGAAAAACCACTATGGCTGCTATAAAAAAAGGAAGTGCAAGCGAGGCTTCAACGGTAAGTGAAGCCCTCGCCCTGAAGGCGGCATAAGGCGCTCTTCTTTCCCGGGATAAGCTACCGTCTGGGGGAATCAGGTATCTTGGATAATCTTTCTGTCTTGGTTTATTTAATTTAAATCCGGAAAAAAAGAGCATCTTACACCGCCTTTCTGTACCGGCTCAATATGAGTATCCGGTTTTATAACTGTAATTTTTATTTATTCCGGATAAAGAATAACTCACATTTGCCTCAAGTCCGTATGCCATATTCTTAAACCGGAAATTTTCATCTGATTTCATCATCTCTACCTCCACCAGATCCATAGTCCTGGCCGCGCGTTCTCCATCATCCTGCATGCATATTAGAAAACGGATAAAATCATCATATGTCATACCCTTATCATTGTCTGCATCTTCCACATCGAGATTATATTCCATAAGACTGTCAAGACTGAGTTTCCAGTCTTCTGCCGTCTTCATAACCGGAACTTTCCCATCTGCAAGTAAGGTTCTGACATCGGCTATTCCTTCTGCATATGCCCATAAATACAACAAGGTGTACTGCACAAGCCGTATTAAGGGTTCCAATGCACTCGCTCCGGCAATTAGTAACGCGGCCGTATATGCCTCTTCCTTCTTCTCGCTGTCCGTAAGAAGGTACAACATATTAAATCCGCTTCGTATTGCGGCAATATTCATAACCGCTGCCGACAGATTCTGTGAGTCTGCCCGGTTCCCATACAGGATATACTCTGCTTCGTATCCAAGTGTATGATTGCCGGCTGTCGCGTCGTCTTTATATGTATAATGGTTAAATTTATCCATGACATATTCCGTATATATAACATCTTTGGCGACCTGCGTTCCGGCACTGCTCAAAACTGCATGATTATCATCCAATGAATAATCGCATATATTTGATGCTGCATCATCTTTGATATTCACCACACCATTTGAAAGAGATGCATCCTTTGGAAGAATAAATGCCAGAACCCCTTCATCCATGAACTTCGATAAAGAATCCAATATATCCATATGTGCATCCGATTCTTTCATATTGTCATAATTGAATGTCATTCCATCCAGCCGGAAATCACCTAATGAATTAATTATGTCATTCAACAACTGCGTCTGTTCCGCCTTTGATTTAGAGATTTCAAATTTATTGATGTATTTTATTATGTCTGACAAAACAATACTGTTGGATTCAAGTACATTTGTCATTTTATCTACATCACATATCTGCTCACTTATCGCTTCTTTACTGTCTCTAAGATTTTCCAGTTCTTCTTCAAGTCCGGCACATACCTCTTCTTCTATGGATTCAGCATCGGCTAATCTGGATGATATTATATCTGCCGCTTCATCTATTGAAGTTTCCAGTTCAGAAATAATTTTCGTCTTAATAAGTATTCCGTCTCCGATGTCAAGTGTCCCTGACGCCAGTTTTTTAATCCTGTCAAGATATGTAACCGCAATATCCTTCCGGTCAGAATCAGCTGCTTTCAACGCCTTTTGGGCTAATTCCATAACATCGGTTGTTTTATTGCTTACCGCACCGAATACATTACTGTCTTTAATCTGCAACACGCTGCCCGTGACCGTACCCGGGCAGAATTGTTTATAAAATTTATCCATACCGTTAAGATGGGTAAAATCAATTCCTTTATCTTTGCATTCCACTCCGTCTATGTCACTCACAAGACTCCTTGTATCTTTGGCTATCTTAAGAACACCGACAGTGCAGTCCTTAAGATCGTTGCAGATACTGTCAACCTCCGTTGCCTCTTCTTCCTTGTCTTTAATTCCCAGATAGTCCGCAGCCAGATTTATTGGTTTGGCATATTTTTCATATTCCACAACCATTTCCTGCCACAATAAGCCTCCGTAATCCGTTGGAGTTGTCATATCCGTTACTGAAACACTGCTGTTTTTTATTCCAAATAAATCCGTTGTTCCGCTGAATAACAGGTCTTTGTGCGTGTTGGTATTGTATAATATATAATTCTGAATTTGCGATGCCAGCTCCTCTTCTCCGTCTTCAGCCTCAAGTAAAAGAACTCCAAATTCGGAAAACAGTCCGGAATCATATGCGGCGAACACAGAATCAAGCGAAGCAGATGCGGCACAACCCACGACCGCCATTGCTCCTCTTACCCGCGCAGCCATTATAGTAGTGGTAATCACTGAAACTACCATCAGAAAAATCATTGCTGTAAATAGTGACACACTTCCTTTATATTTTCTCAAACTGTTTTCCTCCTTCTGCCTCCCGAAATTAAATCGAGGATGCGTTACTTGTGATTTTTGCGAAAATTGTTTTAACGATTGCTGTAAGCTGTTTCTTGAATATGAGAACCAGACTGATAAGGACCACGATGATGAGTATCACCTCGACAACGCCCATACCATCTTCATCTTCCCAAAAATTGCTTAATGATTTCATAAGCTTTCACCTCCTTATCCGTTGTTAAAATGACATGAATGCCGGTACAACTATAATAATCAGTACAATACCCAACATCATTATCATTGGCAGCAACAGTTTGGTGCCCGCCTCCTCTCCCCGCTTACGTGCCAATGCTTTTCTCTGTGCGAACGCTTCTCCCACCTCCTCACGCAGCATCTGCATAAAGTACTCACCTCCTTTCCTGACATTTTGTGACATGAGATTGCCTAATTTAATGTAAGCATGTGTTCTGCATGCACGTCCAAATGCTGCGTATGCGTCACTCTCCGACACTCCCATAGATATTCTGTTACTTGCCGTAACCATTTCTTCATATGCGTACCTGATGTCTTTCTTATTCTGCTTTCTGGCTTCGGTATAGTCTGATGCAATCCTTGCAAATGCTCCTGCTCCGCTCATACCGGCTCCTATAAGCAGTGACAACTGCGCAACGATCTCCGAATAATCCATATCCATCTGATTTTCTTTTGCCTTATCAAATTGTGCCGGTCGTATTTTCTTTATGTAATATATGACTGCTCCAATGAGAATTGCCGCAAAAATAATCAGCGAACCGCTTCCTGTTTTCGGCTCATAGAATTTTATCCTGCTTCCGCCCACAGTCTCCGGGAGTTTAATCGATTGTGACCCTTTATCCTGCCCGGCAATATCTGCGGACACATCATTGCTGATCATATCGGACACACTTTCCTCTGCCGGATATAATATGACATCCGTTTCGTACATCTGTGAAATATCTCCATATGAAATTTCAATCTGAACCTTAACCGGGCTTCCGCTTTTTACAGCATCTGTTGTATTTACCTCGCCAAAACAGTTTACCAGTTTATAATCACTGGTGTAATATTCTACAGACATTCCATATTCCGGCACTTCCTGCACAAAATTCAGGTTACCGGTGATATTATCCAATGACTCATTATCGCCTTTAAGATTCTGAAGTAAATATTCATATGCCTTGTCAAACGCCTGCTGCAATTCATTGTCCGGTATTTCTCTGGCCGGAATTTCCACTTCAATACTGTAACGGCTTTCACCAATAACTGCATCTACCTCATGTACATCTTTTTCTTGCCCGTATCCCGGTCTTTCAAATTGGGTTATTTCTTTGTCCCCGGATGATGATATGTTATATATCACAGCCGGAATCACTAAAACTGCTGCCACAGCAAGAAATATTACCTGTTTCTTTCTCTTTTTCATAATTACCACCTATACCTTAATATCAGCAATACGGGATGCCAGCGTCCTTGCCGCGAAATATATGACCAGACATATTGTCATGATAAATATTCCTATTGTATTTCCGTAAAGTTTATTAAACATTTCCGCCGAAGTCAGTCTCATATACAGAATTATTCCTATCGGAACCAGATTCATGATATTCTGCTCGAGCCTTTTCGAACTTGTTATCGCGTTTATTTCTCTTTTGACTTCGATTTTATCCGATATCGTGTCCGTGGTATTGCGGATTATATCTACAAGGTTACCGCCGTTCCGCTTTGCATAGGTAAGAACCTGGGCAAAACTGTCTATTTCTTCAACCTTAGCTTTCCCGGCAAAGTCCGCAAACGCATCCTCAATATTGGTATTTATATTAATACGTGCCGCGATCTCCGCAAAACTTTTATAGATTTCCGAACTCTGACCATAAAGCATCTCAATTTCTCCAAGTGATTCTCTGAATGCATTCTCCAGAGAATAACCTGCTGACAGTTCCGTGGATATAATCTGCATGCCATCCTTGAATGATGCTGCTGTTTTCTCCTTACGCCTGCGCTCAAAATCACGGCATCTCTGTCTGATGTAAACAGGTATGTATGGAGTCATAATAAGGCCGGCTGCAGGCTTATCATAGAAAAGGTACCCTATTGCAGGCATGATCAACGCATATTCAGCCAAAGCTCTCATTACCCAGCCCCGCCATCTCGAGTTTCTTCGTGTTTGTAAAAATATTTCCCGTAGGCTTAAGTTCTCCGATAATTTTGTTCTTATCATCAACACCTTCTTCTTTAAACTCAAATATTTTGTTTAGCACAATGTTGCCATCAGATATCCCCATAACTTCGCTTATGCTCAACACCCTGCGTGACTTATCTCTCAGGCGTCCGAGATGCACGATTATATCTATTGCCGAAGATATCTGTGCCCTTATCGCAGCAACCGGTATTTCCATTCCCATAAGGACCATTGTCTCAAGTCTGAGCAGCATATCCTCGGGATTATTGGCATGTCCCGTAGACAACGAGCCGTCATGTCCGGTCTGCATAGCCTGAAGCATATCCAGTGCCTCGCTTCCCCGGACTTCGCCAACGATAATTCTGTCCGGACGCATCCTTAAAGCTGATTTTATAAGGTCTCTTATGGTAACCACATTCCTTCCTTCAACATTGGCATTCCGCGCCTCCAGACGCACAAGGTTATCTATATTCATAAGCTTCAGTTCGGCGGAGTCCTCTATTGTAATGACTCTCTCTCCGCCAGGTATGTACGAAGACAGTGCATTAAGAAATGTTGTTTTACCGGACCCCGTTCCGCCGCTTATGAAAATGTTATATCGTGCCTTTACAAGCGATGCGAGAAATCCGGCTGCCTCTTCTGATACGGAACCTATTTCTATCATCTTCTCCATTGACAACGGCGTATTATAGAACTTACGAATAGTAATGATCGGCCCGTCTATTGCAACGGGATTCATTACAATATTGACCCTTGAACCATCGGCAAGCTTGGTATCCGCAATCGGAACCGACTCATTAACTATCTTATTGGCTGATGCCGCTATCCGCTGCACAATGTCATTAAGTCTCTTCGGCTCATCAAATTTCTTGTCCCATTTTCTTATTACACCGTCCTGTTCGATAAAGATCTTGTTCCAGCCATTGACCATTATTTCCGTAACACTGTCGTCATCAATAATTTCCTGTAAAATGTCAAGACGTTTGATGTCATTGAACAGAATCTTTCTGTACTCTAACTTCTTCTCGGCCGGAAGCATATATTCACTGGAATAATCTCTCAGAACATTATCTATTATCTGGCGGATTTCCTCTTCCGGTACATCCCTTCCGGGATCTATCCTCGCCATTACCGTATCTTTAATACGTATCAGCTGATTGTCCATTCAGACACCTCCCTATTGTCTTCTGTATCTCATCAATGGATGCATTTTCCATACTTATCTCATAACCGGCTATACTGTCGATATAAGGCATCTTTACCTTTACCAGGCGGTCCGCCACTCCGTTTCTGCCGCTCATCATAAGATATTTTTCAAAGTCTGCCAGTTTACGTCCACCCATATAATCAAGCGGCTCCGGCACAATGATCACATCGCTGTTCTCAAGTAACTTCCACGGCTTGTTGAATACGCAGCCTACGTCTGCAACGATATACTTATAGTTGCCCTTTTCCGATAACAATGCCATAAGCTTCGTTATCTCGGTGTCATCTGCATCAGCAATATCATCCGCGCAATTAACCGGAGCAAGATAATCAAACCCCGATGTGCTCGAAACGCAGGACAGAATTCTTCCGTATGCATTCTCACCTCCGGCCCGGTAATTATATATAGCTTCCGACAGACCGCCGCGATCATCTTTAAATATATTTCCAAGCCCGGAAAACTGTTCAAGACTGACAAACAGAGTATGCCCCTTTCTTCCGCACTCTATCGCCGCAGCAATAGCCGAAGTTGTTTTAAAACATTTGGTTGCGGGAGAATAAACACTCACAATAACTGTCCTGTCCGTATCTTTCCTGATAATCGTCTCATAACCACTCATATGCGCAACCAGATCCCTGATAATGTCATCAGCAGGCTGATATCTGTCAACACACCCATCACCTGTATTATCTGACAATATAATAAGCGATTTATATTTCACATTTTCCATAAATGCTTCCCCCGCCATGTCATCGGCGATGACCATCAGTTCAATGTCATACCCGTCCATTGCTTCCAACAGCGCCTGTCCGGATGTAAATGCCATTGCCCTGTACATTAAGGCATGATGTGAATTAATATATTCCGTCAGCATGATCACATACTGCTCATCGCTATCGAGAAAACAACATATTTTTTCTCTCAAATAATTCCTCCTTTTGAAATAAGAATGATAAAATATCCTGCTGTTATCGGAATGCCGAATCTGATCTTCGTAACACCGGTTAAAGTCCGTTCCGCTCTCCCTCCTGCCATATTCGCAAACCTCATACACTTCTTAATAAGGCCGATAAATGCACCTATACAGAGTACCAATATCGTATATACAGCAGCCTGTTTGAGTCCGAGAAAACCACATATAAGACATATAAGTTTCACATCCCCGGCTCCGAGTCCGCCAAGGACATATACGATAATCAATGCCACACCAACCACACAGACCGCGGCAGCCGACTGTATGATTCCATCGATTCCAAACCTTATGTACATATATGGACCAAGACCTGCGTAACCTGTTAATATCAGGTAATTCGGTATTTTACGGTAGAACAGATCATATACGAGTGCACTGCCGACAATCATTCCTACAAAATAATTAATTATAAGCATCACCTCCCACCCGGTTATTGCTTAAGGGATAATTCCGAATGTTTTGAAAAAAGATTATCCTGAATTCAGAACCACAAAGTTGATTTGTGTAGTGCCTAAGATAGCGCATTTTTTCGGCCCCGTCAATAGCTTTTTAACTTTTTTTAAAAAAAGTAAAAAATGACATATTTTTTACATAAATTGGGTAATTTCTGAATATATTTATAGTGTTTTGACAATACTTTCACATCATGGAAAGGATTAGTGAAATATGAAAAAAAATAAGCCCTGTATGACTTATGAAGAAAAATACCTGATTTCCGAACTGGAGCAGACCAAAAATGCCCTCGCTGCTGCATATTCGTCTTTTGAAAATGTTACAGATCCGGATTTGATTGATTCATGCATATATCAGGTAAATTCGGCACAAAAAAGATATAAATTTCTGTTAGAACGGGCCAGAGAGGCCAATCTTACTATCAAATGTGAAATAATAAACAGAGGGTCTACACTGTAAACCCTCTGTTGGTATTAGAATATATTTCTTCGTTCATCGCTGTCTTGGAATAAGTATATCCGGTATACACTGTCTCAACATTATCCATCACCGGCTCCTGCGGACATTCCTCACAGACCTTGGCGAATGCTTCCCTTAATTTGAAAAGCATTTCCTTTATCCGGATAAGTTCCGTAATATCCTTGGTAATATCTGCCCTGACAATAGCTTTATTCATAAAAATATAAAGTGACATCAGTTTCTTTGATATTTCATATTGCATATCAAGTGCACCGGTCAATTCTGCCAAAAGTGCTCTGGCAAGCCTTAAACTTCTGCGGTATTCAGCCTCATCGTTATCATTCAATGCCGACATTGCGTCATCAAGATATTTTACAATAATATCATATGTAAGAACCACGAGTCCGCTTCCGCCTGCCTGTGTAACCTTCATTCCGTATTCCTTACGTTCTTCGCCTGTCAATTAACATTCCTCCGTTTACTGTAAGAGCTGTAAAATTGTCTGCGGACGTTCATTAGCCTGTGCAAGTACCGATGTTGCCGCCTGAGCTATAACACTCTGCGCCGTATACTCTGTCATCTCATCTGCCATGTCGCAGTCTTCAATTCCCGAAAGAGCAGATGTAATATTGACATTATATTCGTCAAGGCTTGAAACTGTTGATTCAAGGCGGTTCTGGTATGCACCGAGTTTGGAACGTACTGCCGATACCTGTGAAATCGCCTTGTCTAACTTGTCAAGTGCGATTCCCGCACCTTTTGCCGTACTTACATTGATATCATTTATCTCAAGTGTGCGTGTATCTGTTCTCGGAATATCTATTTCTATCTGTTCGCCTTCGTTAGCACCGGCCTGTATACGCATAATTCCGATATCTGTAACCTTAACATTACCGTTATTAAAAGTGCTATCTCCCGGCACTTCCACTTTCATTTCAAAATTATTGACATCTTTGATCGTAATTACTTTACCATCGGTTCTCAATGACGCCGTTCCCGCAAAACCATCTCCAAGGGATGCTTCGCAGTCTGTTCCGGCTGTTGTCGTCTCCTTTGCCATTCCGAAAAGAGCTGCCACCTTATCGTTATCGAATTTAACCGTAAGCTCATTCTTCTCACCGTATGCTTTGTTTGTAAGATCTATATTGCCCGATGAGTTATCTACATCCACGTTAACGACATTACATCCGGCAATGATTTTATCATAAATATCATCAAATGTATCACCGGCATTAATGGCAATATCAGCTCCGTTAATATTAACGCTTCCTGCCTGATCTGCCGTTACGGTTCCAGCAAATCTGTTGATCGTGGCCGTTGCCCTTGTTGCAGGTGATGTGACATTTATTTTGTAATCTCCTGCCGCAACCTTGTTAGTGGTGGATATTACAGACACATCATCAACATCACTGTAACATCTTCTACTCAATGTTCCGTCAAGAAGCGGCATAGTATTATATTCCGTGTCGGTTGAAATTCTGTCGACTTCGTTAAGTATCTGGTCTATTTCCTTCTGGATAGCCTCTCTGTCATCATCACCGTATGAACCGTCCGCAGCCTGAACCGCAAGTTCTCTTGCTCTCTGAAGCATATTCTCTACTTCGCCGAGTGCACCCTCTGCCGTCTGCACTACATATATTCCGTCGGAAGAGTTATTGCTTGCCTGTCCTACCGCTTTAATCTGCGTATGCATCTTCTTGGCTATTGCCATTCCGGCCGCATCATCCTTGGCGTGGTTGATTCTGAGACCCGATGAGAGTCTTTCTATTGATTTATCCAGAGCCGTCTGACCCTTGGTAAGTGAATTATTCGCTATAAGAGCTGAAATATTACAATTTATTCTCATTACGTCACCGCTTTCTTTCTGTTCAAAACTTATCTGTTTTCTATATCGGCAGTTTATGCCTTTTACTTAGCAATTACGTCGATAAAAATTCTTGCAGCACGGAATATCTGCTGTGTCGGCACCTTCTCAAGCACCCTGCTGCGTCCTTGCGGCTGCACATCTGCTTTGTTCACGTAAATTCTGGCATTGTCGATTCCGGCTGAATTAAGTCTGCCGATTATATCGTTTTTCCGGTCTTCAAGATTCTCTACATCATTTTCATCCGAACACATAATCTGTGCCACCAGATTGTCCTTGTCCATTCTTCCTTCGATTGTTATTTCACCGTTATCCGGCTGATGAAACTTTATTGTAAAAATTCCCGAATCATCCCCGTTCTCGTATATTTTAAGGTTAATGATTCCCACGTCTTCGCCGTTTTGATAAGGAATATGATAATCATTTCTGTGCGCAAGCGTTCCCAGAAGTTTCATGCCATTGCCCCAGTTTCTCATCGTTTCCATATCAATATGGCTGTTATTTTGTCCTACGGCTTCAATAACGGTTTCCATACTTTCCCGGGCCAGTCTGTCAAACTCCTTCGCCGCATCTTCCTTATTGCCGATTGCATTAAAAATCTCCTGCTCCACTTCACTTAAATCGCGTTCGGTGCGGTCCGAATATTCCTTATAAAGTGTCTGTCCGGCCGTAATTAATGTATTGGCAGCAAAAATATTGTTATATGTAGCCGGGATTTCATTATCGGTAATAAATTTCAGAACCCGCTCATCCATATCCGCTGCATCTTCTGCCATCTTCATATATTCCGTATATACAGGATCCTCGCTTTCGGCCACATCATTTACCGCATCTTTTACAAACTGTTCAACCGACATTAAGTCGATGCTGTCCTTCATTTGCTCGAGCGCCGATGGTTTTATATTTCCTTTGATGCTGCCGAAAAGATTTTTGTAATATGTTACTTTGTCTTTTACTTCCACACGCTCAGTATCATCCGAAACACGGTAATCGATGTCGCTATTCCTGCGTGTCATATATGCAGTGAGAATATTTCCCATATTAAGTTCCAGACCCTGATTAACAAGAGCTCCCAACGCATTCATTCCGTCTTTTTCAAATGTATTTATCAGGCTGTAAATTCCTATAAATTTCTCTCGTTCCGCAGCATCTATTCCGCCCTGACGTTCAAGTCTGCACAGAAACTCGCTGTATTTTTCTATTTTACGGCTGTCCGTGAGGTCATTAATAAAATAATCATTAAGTTCTGTAACATCCGTTTCCAGCGGATTCACTCCATCGCGTATCATTTGCAGCACTTTGCCCGGTTTCATATTGCGGAACAATTCATTTACCGAATGATCGATGTTCTTTATTTTGTCAACGTTCTCCGGCGTAATATCCATCTCATTGTATGCAAGGATTCTTACAGCCCTGCGGCCTTCTTCGTTATCTTCATATCCCATATCCGACAAAAGATCCGAAGCACTCGCCTTAACTGCCTTGGATACGCTGTCCCCAAGATCCGATCTCACTTCTGTGCTCAGAGCTTCATATGCTTCCCCTGCAGCCTGAAGCTTTGCAGTTACCGTAATAGCATGATACGACATGTTTCTTACAGACGGTACTTCGTCGGATTGTGTAACACTGCCGATAACCGCTGCCGGTGCATTCTTAAGATTCTCTATCTCTAACATTGCCGCATTTATCTGTATCGTCTCCGACACGGTAACGGCCTGTTCACCCGGTTTCAATCCCGAATTCAGACCGGCTGTCTCATATTCTCTCAGCCTCTCAACAAGTTCTGAAATATCCGTCGTATTTACAGATATTCCGTTTTTCTCCATGGTATGGGCTGCCTCGATCGTCATCATCAATCTTATTTCCATAAGTTCACGATAAGATTTAAGATATTTTCTGTCACCTGATACAATTTTCTCTTCATTGCCCTCTGCTTCCGTTGATTTCAATGAAACGAGGGTATAACTCCTGTCGCCGTGCACAAGTGCCATTATATTTCCGGCTGTCATATTCTTAACTGTATTTACCGCCTCCGCAGCATTCTCCCATGGCTGGTTTTCGCCGCTTATAAGGGCATCTTTTGCCTTGATTCCTTCTATCATGGCTGCCGCAATATGGTCGATAAGCTTATCCGGTGTCATTTCATCCTGCATATTATCAAGTATTGCTAACTTGTCCAGATTTTCCTTATTGACCTCAATGTCATTATCAAGCATCCAACGGCACCGGCCTAACATATCGTCATCCGCTTCATATCCGGCGTCTTCTATTATTCTGCCAACCTGCGGCACAAGCTGCTCCCATTCACTATCCGATATTACACCTTCTTTGCAGATATATCCCGCATTTTCGGCTACATATGTATTATTGATTGTAAATTTCATGTTATTCTGCAGGAGATATGCCTTGGTCCGGCTGTCCGGTTTACTGATGTCCGACGCCATCTCAAATGCGTTATATGCATCCGAAACATTCTGTTTGGTTGGCGTTATTCCTTTTGACTGCAGTACTTCAGCAATCTTATACATCGCAGCACCGGCACCAAGCACCTGCTTGATATCAACGGCATCTATACTCATTCCCGTTTGGAAATCATCACAGTACATTGCCAGTTTTATCTGGATCTGTTCGACAACCGTAACTATCTTATCCGATTCAGTATCGTATATATCAATTCCATCTTCGTCCAGAGACGTCGCTTTTCCGGTATCCATCTTATTGAATATAGCCTTCAGACCGGTTCTTAATGCCTGCGCCTGCTGCTTAACTGCCTCGGATGAACCGTCCGTACCGTCAAGCAGTGAACTCTTATGGTTGTCTTTCTTAAGAATGCCGTCCATACTGCTTCCGAATGCAATTATATCTGCTATAGATGATGCCTGCATTGACTTACCTCCGCCTTCTTTAACCGAATCCGTATTATATTGATTAGTAGATACGCCATCTATTCTCATATCATTCTCCCAATGTCCGATAAAAAATACCTGTGTACAGAACCATCTCCATACACAGGTATATTTCGGCTTAATTACCGCTTTACATTACTTCTTCATGTTAAATTTAATTATAGCCGTTCCGTATGCCGGTAATTTGAATCCGATTGAGTATTCCCGGCCGTCACATTCAGACTTCACCGCATCGTATATTGCACCTGATTCACACTTTTCATTCAATAAAAGCATATATCTTCCGCGGCAAGGCACTCCTACTCTGTAGTCGGCTCTCTCCACCGGTGTAAAATTACATACGAACAGCAGGCTGTCCCTTCCGCTCGGTGATTTCCTTACGAAACTGTATATACTCCTGTCAGCATCATTAGGGTTAATCCATTCAAATCCCTCCGGATACTGGTCAAGCTCACTGCACGCCTTATATCTTCCGTATATTCCGAGCAATGCCCTGACATATTCCTGCATAGCCTTATGCTGCGGCTCATTAAGAAGATGCCAGTCAAGCGATTTTTTCTCGCTCCACTCTGCTAACTGCGCAAAATCCTGTCCCATGAACAGAAGCTTTTTACCCGGATGTCCCATCATATATGTATATCCGACTTTAAGATTCGCAAATTTATCATCGTACAATCCCGGCATCTTGTTAATCATAGAACATTTGAGATGTACAACCTCATCATGTGAGAGCACAAGTATGTAATTCTCGCTGTGTGCATATGTCATTCCGAATGTCAGCTTATTGTGATTATTCTTACGGAATAAAGGATCCAGCTTCATGTATTCAAGGAAATCATGCATCCATCCCATATTCCACTTAAATGTAAATCCCAATCCGCCTCTGTCAGGACCTGCCGTTATTCCCGGCCATGCCGTCGATTCTTCCGCAATAGTAACGGCTCCCGGATTACGGATCGCCATTATACTGTTAAGATGCCTGAAGAATTCCATTGCCTCCAGATTACCGTTGCCGCCGTATTTATTCGGGACCCAGTTGCCGTTCTCTCTTCCGTAATCAAGATAGAGCATTGATGCCACCGCATCAACCCTTAATCCATCCACATGGAATTTCTCTACCCAGAAAAGTGCATTGGCTATAAGGAAATTCGACACCTCATGTTTGCCATAATCAAATACCTTCGTGCCCCAGTCAGGATGCTCGCCCTTTCTCGAATCCGCATATTCATAGGCACATGTTCCGTCAAAAAGAGCAAGGCCGTGCGCGTCTTTAGGGAAATGTGCCGGTACCCAGTCAAGGATTACCCCTATTCCCTTGCGGTGCATATAATCCACGAAATACATAAAGTCCTCCGGAGTACCGTATCTGGACGTCGGAGCATAATATCCGGTTACCTGGTATCCCCATGAACCGTCAAAAGGATATTCCGCTATTCCCATCAGCTCGATATGCGTATAACCCATATGCTTTACATATTCCGCGAGTTCATGTGCAAGTTCCCTGTAATTAAGAAAACCATCCTCTGTTCCTTCATCTTTCTTATTCCATGAACCCGGATGTACTTCATATATAGCCATCGGTTCCTTCCATGCCTCATGGCTTGTATGGCTGTTTCTCCATTTATCGTCTTTCCATACATATCCGTTCAGATCCGTAACTATTGATGCCGTCTCCGGTCTGACCTGTGCGTAATTGGCGTAAGGATCCGCCTTGTAAAGCCTTCTGCCGTCCTGTGTGATGATAAGGAACTTATATTGGTCGCCAATTCCTGCCTTGTCCGTAAACAGCTCGTATATTCCGGAACTTCCGAGTCTCTGCATACAGTAACCGTTCTCATTCCAGTCATTAAAACTTCCTACTACATACACCTCTTTGGCATTCGGTGCCCATACCGCAAAATATATTCCTTTCGTTCCATCCTCGGCGCAGGCTTTATGCGCTCCAAGCTTCTCATATATCTCATAATGAGTACCCATACCAAACAGATAACGGTCTCCTTCCGTTATAAAAACTCTGTCTTTCGCCATAATACCTCCTGATTGATATGCCGAAACCGCATACCAAATTTAATGTGTAAATTATACCATATTTTTTTGCATATTTCCACCATGATGTGCTATAATCTCGATAGAGGTTTCCAAACCTCAATCAACTCAGAAAGGTCATTTATTTATGTTATTCAAATTAATCGACTCATCCTACATAAACGAAATTACTTTTATCAGCATTATAATTGCATTTACCGCAACATGCGTTATCATCAGTCTTTGTAAGAATATCCTTCCAAGAGATCAGGGCCGCGCATTTGCCATTAACGGTAAGAAATCCGAAGGTAAGCCAAGAGGTGCCGGCATTATATTTGTACTGGTATTTGCAGTATGTTCTTTCCTGTTCATACCTTACTCCAATGAGATGCTTATATACCTCATTCTCGTGGTCGCTTCGATGTTAAGCGGATATCTTGATGACCGCGCCGATTCACCATGGGGCGAATACAAGAAAGCGATCATTGATCTTGTCCTCGCGGTAATTTGTGCGATAACATATGTTAATTATAACGGAACACATATCCAGTTATTCTATTCCGACGCGATAAGTTTCACTATGCCTACGGTTCCTTTCATAATACTCGCCGTTGTTCTTATATGGGCCAGCATTAATGTAACCAACTGTTCCGACGGCGTTGACGGACTTTGCGGAACACTTTCCATTATATCAATGATGACAATCTACGGAATCTGCCAGATCAAGGGAATCGATGCTTCTGTCAAACATATGATACTTCTCTTTGCCGTATGTCTTCTCGGATATCTGTGGTTCAATGCTTCACCGAGCCGTCTTCTTATGGGAGATGCCGGTTCACGAGCCATAGGATTTTTTATGGCCATCGCCATACTTAAGACAGGAAGTCCTTTCTTATTCATTCCTGCCGCAATCGTACTTATTGTTGATGGCGGTCTGGGTCTTGTCAAGGTGTTCCTGTTACGTTTCCTTAAGATTAAGATTCTCGCAAATACAAGAACACCTATCCATGACCATATGCGTAAAAGCAAAGGCTGGTCAGATACACAGGTCGTGTTCAGATTTTCGATCGTACAGCTTGTTGTATCGCTTGCCCTGCTTTTCGCTTAATCAATAAGAACACTGAAATTAACATTGCCTTTATAGTCGCCTGGCCGGTTAATATCGTTATCCGGAACCAGGCGATAATATATTGTTGCTGAGTCCGTGGTATCCGCCAGGTATGAGCCCTCGGCAAGTTTCAGAAAATTGCCGTTTCCCGTCTTACTCACCTCGGCCGATACATTATATTTAACCGTTTCATCTCCCACACGGCTGACAGAAACATTCTGTTCCGTATCGACGATGACTCTCTTGCGTCCCGTCATCCCATCCTTGCCATTGTTATATACATTTACCTTAATCGGATATTTCTTATTAATCTCACAGCTTGCCGGAACACTCACCTCAAACCCCATAACATATATATGACACTCCGCTTTTGCATTCCCGGCCGCCGCTGTTATCACCGCCTCACCCGTTATCCCGGCAGTTACCAGTCCATTCTCGTCAACCGATGCCGTTTCCGGATTCGATGACGACCATGTTATCTGCTTATCCAGTGTATCTGAAGGAGAAATCTTCGCCGTAAGTTTCAATGTATCGCCACAATTCTGCTCCATTATCGCATACTCTTTATCAAGGCTGACATCCGCCGCCTTTATTTCCGTCCATTGTGCTGTAAATGTTGTATCTTTAAAAATACCCTTGTCATATTCTGCCGGAAGATAATTGCGGTATATTTTACCGCTGTCCGCTTTCCATCCGGCAAATTTATACCCTGCGCGTGACGGTGTGTCCAATAATATTGAATTAACGCCAAGTCTCTGTTTTGAGTAATCTGCTGCACCGCCGTTTAGCCTGCCGCCGTTAAGTTTAAAATTATATTTAAACGGTTCAAACACAACATATGCCGCCTCTGAATTCTTAATCGATACTGCATCCACTTTGGTATCCACACCTCCTCCCAGTGAAGTATCACCGTTAACCTGTCTGAACACAACCATGATCCATGCCGTCTTTGAGCTGAGTTTGCATTTATCTCCGGTTGCCATCCAGTCACCGTCCTCAATCATATGAAATGTCTGGTCAAATTCTGCGCAATACACATAAAATTCATTACTGAACACAAATGAAACCTCACTGCCGGCTTTGACCTTAAAAAGTTTGACATATGCCAGTCTTGACTGATTATACCAGTAAAAACTGTCTTCTATTGAATTACCGATGCGCTCTTCCTCATCGGACATGTAAGCAGAATATCCGTCTATATCCGATACGCTGTATACACGACCGGGAGAAGTGATTTTGGTAATCCTGTCCGATGTGACTCCCCAGCTTACTCCCTGCTTATCCGGATGATATACACTGCTGCCACTCCAATAAGCTGCCGCAGCAGCCTGCACCGGCATCAAAATCACCAGTGCGGCCGCGGCAATAATTTGTATTATTTTCTTTATCATTTTTTCTTCAAATCCACCTTAAACTCAATTGTGGCAAGATAATCTCCCGCCTCTGTCTTCTCGTTGGCATTCACCGCACTCATGCTTATGTCTCCTATGCTGTTGACTATATTGCTTCCGTCTTCAAAATGTCCGACGATATATCCGTTACCGCCTATAGGATTACCTCCGGCACAAAACTGAGTCTCAAGTGTGGATACCGGTTTCCCTGCCGGTACATTCTGCCTCTTCATAATTACCATTGACCGGCTGTCACAGCCTGATGAAATACTTACTTCTATGTATTCATCCGGACGTATGTTTACCAATTCCGCCCCTACCTTAAAAGACGTCTCTTTATCGGACGGCCTTATCACCGCCGGAATCGTAATTTCAAAAGCCGAATTATCAACGGTATAAGTTACCGGCACTGATGCCGTTCCCCCATCCGTCGTGATATTGGCCGCGTATGCTGCCTCGCTGACCGACATAATAAGCACTAATGCAAGTACTCCTGTTAAAATTCTCTTTATCATATTGTTCCTCCTAATAAACTGTTAATGTAATCTGCTGATACACGGAATTAAATGGTGTATTATCGTAAACCGAGTGTGACATCGCAATGATGTCCAGCTCGTAAATTCCCGTCTCAAGCCGCTCCATAAAATCGAGTTCTTCACCCTCTCCCGGCATAAGCTCTTTACTCTCGGCTATTTTCTTTCCGGAAGCCTCGATAATGTATCTCATAACACATTCATTTTTCTCCGGATTGTACACAGTCATGCCATGCCCGCCATCATCCCAGGTCATATCCGAAAAACCGGGGACACTTATATACAGTCCTGCATACATACTCTCCATATTCATGTCGGGAATCGTCCCATCGGGTTCTATTACGGCAGTCTCGGCCTGACGTACTTCCATCGCCCTGACATCCGACTGTCTGCGGACGAGCATGATCCCTGCGACCAACAATGCCAGCAAAGGAATCAGGTAAACCACAAGCCTGAATCTCACAACTGCAGCATAATATCCGCCGTCAAGTAATCTTCCGCCCTTAATCTTCGATAAATGTCTTGCTGCTCTCTTCTTTGCCTTGCCGTATCCCTCACACTTCCTGATACGTCTGAACCTTACATAGCCTGTAACACATTCATCTCCCGATGCCTTTACCACTTTCTCCAACATGTCTGCGGAAATATCTTTCTGTCTGTTTTGTTCTGATGTAATTATTAATCACCTTCCTTGTCACAATAATATTATCTGGGTTGCTGATTCGAACTGTACTGATAATTGAAAAAAAGAATGCGGTGAAACCGCCGTTGCAAATTCGAATGTAAAAATAAAATAACGCTGCCGCATCTTAAAGTCAATAGCGGCAGCGCAATTTATTAATTATTAATTTTCTTTAGGAAAATTTAATGTCATGTTATAGATTTCTCTTTTTGGAACCCCTCTGTCCTTCGCCACAAGCTTGATTGCTTCCCGCCTTTCTATCCCTTGTGACTCATAATGCTTAAGATGCTCCTCTAGCGGCATTTCCTTCCAAGCATCCTGTTTATCACGGATAATATCTTCCCGGTTAAGCCCCGCAATTACGAGTACATATTCCCCGCGCGGTTCATTTGCATTATAATAATCGACGGCACCATTGATGTCTGAACGATACACCGTCTCATGGCGCTTGGTAAGTTCCTTGCACACTGCAATCTGTCTGTCGCCTCCGAGAATTTCCGCAAGTTCCGCAAGTGTTCTGCACAGCCTGTGCGGTGCCTCATATATGATCATAGTGCGTGTCTCATGCGAAAGCTCCTCAAGAACTGCGGCACGTTCCTTTTTATCGGACGGAAGAAAAGCCTCAAAAACAAATCTTCTCGTCGGAAGCCCCGAAATGATCAGCGCATTGATACATGCCGCCGGTCCGGGAATCGACGTGACATTGATTCCTGCCTGTACCGCCTGCCTTACAAGTTCTTCACCCGGATCCGATATTCCCGGTGTTCCGGCATCGGTTATCAACGCTACCGTCTGTCCGGCAAGCATTTTATCCACAAGAACTTTAGCTTTATCGACTTTATTATATTCATGATAGCTTGTCATAGGTGTATCAATCTCAAAATGATTTATAAGCTTTATGCTGTTTCGTGTATCCTCCGCCGCAATCAGATCTGCTTCTTTCATAATTCTGACCGCACGCATCGGCATATCTTCAAGATTGCCTATCGGTGTTGCACACAGATAAAGCTCTCCGGTTTCTTTATTTTTAGTATCCAAAATCAAACCTCCGGTCTACGAGTTATATACATTAAGTAATTCGTCCGTATAAACGCCGGGCGATGAGTATACGATCAACGGGCTTTCCGCCTTGAGCATCGGCCGTCCTCCACGGATTCCCTCTATAAGCACCATGTTGGCATCCTTATCCGCGTACGGATGAACCATGCGCATACGTTTAGGTTCTATCCGGTATTGTTTCATAAGCATTATTATCTCCGTAAGACGGTGCGGCCTGTGTACCATGTAAAAACGGCCCAATGGTTTCAGGACTTTAGAAGCTTCCCTTATAACATCTTCTAACGTACATAATATCTCATGACGTGCAATCGCCTTATGGCTCTCAGGATTCTTAAGCCCGTGATTCTCATTCATATATGGCGGGTTAGTCGTGACAACATCAAAAGAAGCCCCACCAAACAGTCGGGAAGCTTCCTTTATATCGCCATGCACAATATCGACATCTGCTTCAATCCCGTTCAGTTCCACACTTCTGCGGGCCATATCAACATTAATATCCTGTATCTCAAGTCCCGTAAAATGCAGACCGTCAATCTGATTATTACGCGCTTTCATCAGAATCGGTATAATCCCGTTTCCACATCCGAGATCAAGAACTTTCTCGCCCTGCCGCACCGCGGCAAAAGCACTTAATAAAACCGCATCCATTCCAAAGCAGAAAATATCTGTGTTCTGTATTATCCTGTATCCGTTTCTTTGCAAATCATCAAGTCGTTCGCCCTGATTCAGCTTAATTGTCATCTAACTTGGATTTTCCTTCCTTACGTTCAAGTTCCTCAAGCGCACGGATCTCGGCATCCGCCATATCTTCCTTGTAACTGTTGTTACGACGCTTCTTAGGCTTGAACTTAATATCATCAACTTTATATTCTTTGATATCTTTCTCGCCGTTCTCCAATGTGACAATAATTTTGATTTTCTGTCTGAGGACATTAACGCTGTATACTTCTCCGGTCATTCCGTCCTTGGTGGACACTTTATCGCCTACGTCCGGAAGCCTGCTGTTAAGATACTCATATGTCTCCTGTTCGTTCTTAAGACAGCACATCAGTCTGCCGCACATTCCGGATATCTTGGCCGGATTAAGCGAGAGGTTCTGCTCCTTGGCCATCTTAATCGACACCGGTATAAATTCCGACAGATACGACTGACAGCACAAAACTCTGCCGCATATTCCGATTCCGCCACGTATTTTGGTCTCATCACGCACACCGATCTGACGGAGTTCGATCCTGGTTCTGAATACCGCTGCCAGATCTTTTACCAGTTCACGGAAATCTATTCTTCCGTCCGCTGTAAAGTAAAAAAGAACTTTATTGTTATCAAATGTATACTCAACATCTATAAGCTTCATCTCAAGCTTATGCTTGGCTATTTTCTCAAGACATATCTTATATGCCTCTTTCTCCTTCTTACGGTTGGCCTCTTCCTTCTTATCATCATCGGCCGTAGCGATACGGATGACCGGTTTAAGCGGAAGCACCACTTTATCGTCTTCAACTTCTCTTATTCCGAGAACAACATTTCCGTATTCAACGCCTCTTGCCGTCTCTACGATAACATGCTGTCCCTTTTCTATTTTCATATTCATCGGATCGAAAAAATATACTTTTCCGGCCTGTCTGAATCTCACGCCTATAACTTTAATCATGTCAATTCTCCTTAATATTTAACAGCATAAGCTCAATTGCCAGGTCGAAATTAACATTGGCATCAAGTCTCTGCTTCGCTGTCTCGCATCCGCGCAGGATACTCTCTATTCCTTCATAGGAACTCTTGCTCGCCTGCTTTCTTATATAATTGATGTCATCCATAAACACCAGATTATTGGCATCCTTGGTCACCTTAAAAAGCAGGACATCCCTAAACCACATCTCAATAACATCAATATAATCCTTTATGTTTTCCTTATATTCTCCGGCACGTTTAACCGCATCAAGAACGTCCGGATTACTGTATGTGTGTATGTTTTTGACTAATTTAAGGGCTTCGTCCCTTATCTTAACAAAATCGTCCGACGTTGCAAGCGAAACCGCACGGCCAATTCTTCCCTGCGCGTATGAAGCACACATTCTTGCTTCATATTCCGGAACCTTATACTCACGCATGAGATAGTCTGCCACAACGCTGTCCCTTAACGGTCTGAACTTGAAAATAATACATCTTGATATAATTGTCGGCAGAAAAATCTCATCATTATTCGTAAGAAAAATGATAACACTGTATGCCGGAGGTTCCTCAATCGTCTTAAGGATCGCATTCTGCGCCTGAACCGTCATTTTCTCGGCTTCATCGATAATATACACCTTATATCTGCCGTTGTAAGGCTTAATCTGTATATCTTCCACAAGTCCTGTCCGCACATCATCAACACCGATGCTGCCCGGTTTCTCATGGCCGACCCATATAAGATCGGGATTATTGCCGGATTCCGTCTGTTTACAGAAATGACATTCTCCACAGCCTTCCGGTCCGCCTTTCTCACATAAAAGTGCTTCGGCGAATGCCTTGGCAACCATTCTTTTGCCCGAACCGTCATCACCGTCAAATATATATGCATGATTGACTTTATTGTTGGTTATCGCGTTCTTAAGCTGTGTAATTATATTCTCATGTCCTATAATTCTATCATACGCTGACATCGCTGTGTCCTCCCTTGTTCCGGCACTACGCCACTATATCTAAAAGCAGTCCCTGAATCTCGCCTACTTTATTAAGGATCGTAAGATTGTCCTTCTCGTCCTTGACAAGCTCTTTGGCAAGGTCATCAAGGTTCTTGTCCACCAGCCTTACTATGCCGTAAACCCTGTGTCTGCCTCTTCTGTCAAGAAAATTCTCTCTTGAAAATTCATGGGAATGGGTAACTACCTCATTCATGAATTCCTTGACGAGCGAACGGTATTTCTTCATATCGGTGACATCCATATGCTTTGCGATTCTTTCACCCTGTGCCGTGATCTCGTCCATAAGGGACCCCAGCTTATTCTGCAAATCCTTCTCTTCGATATTGCTGACAAGCATGAACTTAAACGACCCGTCCGATTCCTTGGGCGTACTCTTAATTTCAATAGGCGCCGCGCCTGTAATATCTTTAACCTTTATGGCCATTTAAAAATCCCTCCTTTGCCACATAATTATATCATACCTGAATCTAAATTGCTAGTTTATCGCATCCGCAATATATGCACGTATTTTATCAATACACATATCCAGATCGTCATTCTCAAATCTCGTATCTATTCCGAGCGCCGCTATTTTTTCATCGGAGAAATCGTCTTCATCCGCAAGAAATCTTCTGCACATCTCCGCGTATTTCGGATTCTTCTGCGAATCCTCCCTCGCAAGCGCCCTGTGTATGCGCGTTTTCGCATCTACTTCTATATATATCGGATGAACCCTGTCTTTACCGTAGTAATTTCTTATTTTATCGTAAGCCTCCAGCGTTCCGATTATTATATACGATTCATCAGACTTCATGTCTATCTGTCCGTCATCCACGGTAAAATATTTCCACACACCGTAAACCGTATTATACGCACGAAGTTCCACTATGCGGCCCTGCTTCTCATACTGCGCACAGTGTTCTTCATCGGTAAAAAAATATTCCCTGCCATCCGCTTCGCCGTCTCTCATCGGTCTCGTCGTGTACATCGTGACCGTCCTAAGTCCGCAATCCGCCTGACCCACCAGTTTTGAAAAAATCGTATCTTTTCCCGATGAACTTTTTCCCATAATTACAAAAATTTGTGCCATCTGAATCTCCTGTCTCAATTATCCGTTACCGGTATCATGCCGTCCGTCGTGATTCCGCGTATCTCAAAACCGCGTCCGGCATATTCTTTAATCTCTCTTAAAATGTCATCACTTATTGTCTCGCCCGGAACAATCCACGGCACCCCCGGCGGGTAGATATACACATATTCCGCGCAGATTCTGCCCACGGCATCCTCTGCCGGCACCGTCCGCGTAACACATCCGTCAATCTCCCATGGCTCATGCACCTTGACCGGCCACCCGAAACTGATATTTTTATCCTTGTGCGCACTGTGTATTTTATTATCCATCTCTGACAATGCATTATACAATCTGTCGATTCCTTCATCGGTATCCATGCAGCTTGTCATTGCGATGACGTATTCCGCAGATGCCATCTCAGCCTCAAGATGATATTTTTCCCTTAGAACCTGCATAAGTGTATTTCCGTTTATGTCGGAATTATCCGTACATACGACCACTTTTTCTATATCATATCCGGCGCTTTCAAACAGACGCAGGTGTTTAAAACTCCTGCATTTCTCACGAAATGCCGCCATTCTTTCATAGTGATATGAGTGAAGGTCCACACCATCGCTTTCCATGATATCCATGCACCGTTCAACCGACGCGGTCAGCAGATAGGAAGGGCTTGTACTCACATATATATCTGTGTATTTCTTGATAACACGGCTGTCGACCCGGCCGCTTCCAACACACAGAACCGCCGTCTGCGTAAAAGCCGGGAGCGTCTTGTGCAGACTCATTATAACAATATCCGCGCCCTCTGTTACAGGATTTGACGGGAATTTATCTCCGATTCCGAAATGTGCACCGTGCGCACAGTCAACTATCAGCACTCCGCCGTGCGAATGTACAATATCCGCTATTTTTCTGATATCCGATACTACACCTTCATAAGTCGGCGAAGTGATAAAAACAGCCTTAATATCCGGAAATTCGCGGTATTTTTGCTCTATATCATCAGGCATTATCTCACCTGCAATCCCCGCTCCATCCGTGTGGGGATAAATATATTCCGCGCGTATCTGCCTTACAAAAATAGCATTATATGCTGATTTATGTGAGTTTCTGGCAATCAGGATTCTCTCACCCGGCCTTACCGCTGCCGACACCGCTGCCATTATTCCCGATGTACTTCCGTTTACCAGAATAAAAGATTCCCGCGCTTTATAAAGTCTGTTTACACGCTCCGTCAGGTTTTTGAGGATTCCGACGGGCTCATGCAGATCATCAAATCCATCTATCTCCGTAATATCATAATCATACGGATTGATATTCCATGTGAGATTTCTCTTGTGCCCCGGCATGTGCAACGGGTACATGTCCGACTGCGCATACGCTTTCAGTCTGTCCGTAAGTGTTCCCATCCGCGCACCTCTACATAAAACGGTTGATGAGTGAATTTATTTTATCCATATCATCATTAACCTGATTCTCTATATTTTCTTTCCGGTATTCAAAAATAATCCTGTCATAATCGCTCTGCTCCGTTATTCTGTAAGCGCCGCGCACTCCCTCGTCACTCATATCCTTATCGCTGTACTCAAGGACTCTTTTCGCATCGGCATATCCCAGATCCATTCTGACTTTCGCACCGCGGGATGTGAAATCGAGCGTTCCGTCCCAGAAATCCCCTATTGCGGCCGACGGTTTAATATATACAAATTCTGCATCCGGGTATCTGTCATAATCAATCTTTCTGTCCATTGACAATCCTATAACTATAAAATGCCTTATGCCCTTATCATAAAGCGGCTCTATCGGCAGATTGTCCGTAAGCCCACCATCCCTGTATTTTCTGTCACCTATCTGTACCGGCGTGTATATAAAAGGCAGTGCGGACGAAGCCAGAAGGATATCCTTAATCTCCTCCTGCGGTCTGTTGTTCAGCTCAAAATACCTGATACTGCCCCGTCCCGCGCCGTTCTCATCATATTCCGTGGCCGCGGCATAAACCGTTACATCACCGGTTCTGACCTGCTCCAGATTGACGTAATCATCTATCATCTTAAGAAGACCTTCCCTCGAAACCAGACCTTCCTTACCGTCAATCATCGATGGCTCGATTGCAAGAAACTGCCCCGGTGCGACGCTCTCCCATGCCGCCTCGGCTGCCTTGATGTCCTTATTGGCAAAAAGAACCGCATTCAGCGCCCCGACGCTCGCGCCCGAAACCGCCGTGATGTAATCCTGTATTCCGTATTCCCACAATGCCTTAAAAGCACCGGCCTGATACGCTCCCTTGCCGCCGCCTCCGGCTAACACCAATCCCCATTCGTCCTTAGAAAAATCTTTCATTGCACAGTCCTCCGCCATAATTCCAATGTATTACTATTATATTGCACGGACGGACATTTGGCAACCGGTTGTGAAATACATCGGTTAAGCAAAAAAACAGGTCTCACAGCGTACGCCGCAAAACCTGCTCAATTCTTATTCCTTTATTTCTCATCCAAATCTGCGCTTTACCATATCCACTAACAGCTCCGCTGTTCCCTCCAGTCCGAGCGTACTGCTGTCTATAAGCACATCCTTCATGCTGATTTCCACCGCCGAGCACTTTGCATAATGCTGGTTGAACGCCTCACGGGCCGCGTCTGTCTCATCAATGATACGCTTAGCCTCGTCAGGATTCATGTTAAGGGTATCGACACAGTTTCTCAGACGGTCATAATACGGAGCATATATGTAGATACTGATGTGGTTCTTGAAATTTCTCAGGATATAATCGGAACATCTTCCTACGATTATGCACGATTCACGCTCCGCAAGGTCGAGAATTATTTTTTTCTCAGCTTCAAAAATCGAATCCTGCATCTCCTTATGACCGGCCCTGAACGGGAATCTCATGTTGGAAAGCTTCGGTGCGGTCTCCTCGATTCCCTTTATCTCCTCCGACGAGGTCTCCAGCTGTGCCGCGGCTTTTCCGAGTATGTACCGGTCATAATAACCGATTCCCAGAAGCTCTGACATTTTCTTGGCAATCGGACGTCCAAGGCTTCCGAACTGTCGTGAAATTGTAATTACATAATTTTCCATGCTTGCTCACTCCTTACTTATTATAATTATGACAGGCAACGCGGTGGCTGCCGTCCACTGTTCTTAATTCCGGCTTGCTCATGGCACATTCCTCGGTCGCATACCGGCATCTTGTCCTGAACGGACATCCGCTCGGCACATTGAGCGGTGAAGGGATTTCGCCGTGAAGCGTAATTCTTTCTTTACGGATATCCGGGTCCGCTTCCGGAACCGCGGAGAGAAGTGCCTGTGTATAAGGGTGAAGCGGATTGGCAAACAAATCCTCCGCGTCCGCCTCCTCCACGATATTTCCCAGATACATTACACCTATGCGGTCCGAGATATATTTAACGACACTCATATCGTGGGATATAAAAAGATATGATACATTATAATCATCCTGTAATTTCTTAAGAAGGTTGAGCACCTGCGCCTGAATGGAAACATCAAGTGCCGATACCGGCTCATCGCACACGATGATTTCGGGATTGAGAATAAGCGCTCTCGCCATGCTTATCCTCTGCTTCTGGCCACCGGAAAATTCATGAGGATAACGCTTGAACTGATCGCGCCTGATTCCGACTTTTGACAGGATTTCGGCCACTTTCGCCTCACGCTCCGCCTTGTTGCCGAGCTTATGTATTATAAGCGGCTCCTCAACGATCTTATCAATTGTCATACGCGGATTCAGAGATGAATACGGATCCTGGAAAACCATCTGCATCCTGCGTCTGAAATCAAGCATTTCCTTGCCCTTGAACTTCATGGCATCCCTGCCGTGGTACATTATCTCACCTGAAGTCGGCTCTATAAGTCTTAATGCCGCCCTTCCGGTTGTACTTTTGCCGCATCCTGATTCGCCGACAAGACTGTATGTTTCCTTCTCGCGAAGTTCAAAACTGACATTATTGACGGCTTTTATGATTTTCTTACGGCCGGAATAAAATTCCTTTGTTAAATTTTTAACAGAAAAAATAGTATCTTCCATAATATAAGTCCTCCGTCAGTTTATTCGTACAGAAAACACCGCACGTTATGTCCTTCTTCACCGGCAGCCTTAAGTGAAGGGCACTCATGGAAACACCGCTCTGTCGCGTGCTCACATCTGTCGCAGAAACGGCATCCGTCTCCGGCTTCACTGAGTTTCGGTACGACACCGTTAATCGTGTATAACGGTTTGTCCTTATCTGTTTTCGTGGTCGGAACCGACTTTATAAGACCTTTCGTGTATGGGTGCATAGGATGCTTGAACATTGTCTCCACATCACCCTCCTCGACAATCTGCCCGAGATACATTACCATGGCTCTCTTGCAATGCTGCGCGACCACACCAAGGTCATGAGTGATAAGGATTATTCCCATTCCGTATTCTTTGTTGAGATTGACGATCATCTCCATTATCTGTGCCTGGATTGTTACATCCAGCGCTGTTGTCGGTTCGTCCGCTATAAGTATCTGCGGTCTGCATGAAAGTGCGAGTGCAATCATCGCACGCTGTCTCATGCCACCAGAAAGCTCATGCGGATATGCATCGACTCTTTTGGCCGCATCAGGTATTCCGGTCTGCTCAAGCAGTTTTATTGCCTCTTCTCTGGCCTCTTTTTTAGTTATTTTCTTATGTATTCTGAGCGCCTCTATAATCTGGTCGCCCACTGTAAAAACAGGATTAAGTGACGCTAACGCGTCCTGAAAAATCATCGCAATATCATTTCCGCGGTGCTTTGCCATCTCTTTAAACGGTATGTGAAGAATGTCCTCGCCGTTAAAAAGCACTTCACCTTCGTATTCAACCGACTGATCCGTCTCCGGATAAAGTCTCATTATTGACTGTGATGTAACACTCTTACCGCATCCGCTTTCTCCGATTATGGCAACCATCTCGTCTTTGTCGACGTTAAAACTTACACCGTCAATTGCCGTTACCATTCCCCGGAGTGTTTTAAAACTCGTCTTAAGATTTTTTACTTCCAAAAGTGACATAATTTTCACCTCCGATTAATTAGACAGCGGATCCATAAGATCTCTTAACGCATCGCCTAAAATATTGATACCGAGAATCACTATGATGAGGCAGATTCCCGGAAATGTTACCAGCCACCATGATGAAAAAATGACTGTTCTCGCCTCACTGAGAATATTACCAAGGCTTGGCGCCGGAAGCGGAATACCGCAGGAGAGGAAACTAAGCGCCGCCTCGACAAGCATTGAACTTGCGAAAATATATGTTGCCTGCACAATGACAGGTGATAAAACATTCGGCATCATGTGGCGGAAAAGTATTCTCGGCCACTTTGCTCCGATGCTTCTTATTGCCTCTATATATGTCTGCTCGCGTACCTGCAGTGCAACGCCTCGCGTTACGGTAACCACAAGCGGAATGTATACTATTGACATGCTGATTATTACGTTTTTGGTGCTGATACCGAGTATCGTCATAAGCGTTATCGCCATGAGAAATACCGGAATTGTGGACATTGCTTCGCTTATTCTCATAATTATCGTGTCAAGAAAATTAAAATATCCTGCGAGCAGTCCCAATATAATTCCTATTACTGTAGATATAACAGCTGTAAGAATACCGACCACAAGTGACATCCTGATTCCGTAAAGAATTCTTGTGAGAACGTCCCTTCCGTATGTATCTGTTCCGAACCAGTGAGCTGCGCTCGGCGCTTTAAGCCTTAATGATGTCTGCATATCATACGGACTGTACGGTGACACTACCGGTGCAAGGATTCCTGCAATGACAATTACAATTGTCAATATTCCAAATATAAGCAATAATTTATTGGAACAGAGTTTCTTGAATACAAGATATTTATGACTGTGTTCCTTTGTAATCTTATTTTTCATCGCAATGCCTCCTCGTTACTTCTTACCGCCGACACGGATACGCGGGTCTTCAATTCCGTACAGCACATCCACCAACAGGTTGATTACCACATACACAAGTGCGATCACAAGAACCGCGCCCTGAATGATGGAATAATCACGGTTACTGATGGAATTGTATACAAGTGTTCCGAGTCCGGATATGTTAAAAATAGTTTCAATTACAACCGCTCCGCCAAAAAGTACCGCAAAACTCTGACCGCAGACGGTTATGATCGGTATCATTGCATTCCTTAATGCGTGTTTCCAGAGAATTGTTTTCTCATTAACACCCTTGGCCCTCGCCGTTTTGATATATTCGGAATTGAGCACTTCAAGCATTGCCGAATTCGTGGTTCTCGTGATAAGAGCCGCCTGCGAAAGTCCCAGTGCCAGTGACGGCAGCACCAGTGATTTAATATGCTCTCCGAATCCTTCGGTGATTGCCTTATATCCCGATACCGGGAAAATTTTAATCTTGACACTAAAGAAAAACATCAAAAACAATCCAAGTAAAAATCCCGGAATCGAAAGTCCGATAAGTGTAATAGTTGATATTATAACACTTGACGCCTTGCCCTTGTTCTTCGCCTGCATAATTCCCATCGGAACGCCGATAATTATAGCTATCAGCTCCGAATAAATCGCAAGTGCAAGTGTCGGTTTAAAGTATTTTACCAACAGATCCGAAACTTTCTCGTCCCTGTAATAAGAGGTTCCGAGGTCTCCGTGCAGTAAATCGCTTATCCAGCTGAAATACTGCACATACCACGGTCTGTCTAATCCCAACTTGGCTCTCATTGCTTCAACTGCCTCAGGCGTTGCGTTTGTACCAAGCATGATCTTGGCAGGATCGGCACCCGAAACGTGAGTCAGAAGAAACAGGAAAATTGTTACCAATATAAGTGTTAATATTGTAAACAGGAATCTTTTTCCCATATACTTTGCCATAAAATCACCTCACATATCCGCCGCAGCACGCGTAACGCCTGGGGGAGTTATTATATATTACTCTGCTGCCTTTACGCCCCAGCAGAGTGGGCCTGAAAAGTTATTAAGATTCTCTACTTTTGTTGTCGAAATCGTTACAGATGCTTCATCATAGAACTTTATAACCATTTCGTTTTTGTATAAGATATCCTGGATTTCTTTCCAGCACTCAAATCTCTCATTTTCATCCGTCGTGGATTCCATCTTTGCCATCGGCTCACTTATAAGATTCAAATCCGCATATGCGATAGAATATATTAAAGTAAGAATTGATGAAGATGTCGGTGCTGCTTCATATGGATAACACATAATATATATGTCATAATTCTCATTAACCGGTTCATAATTCCAAAGTTTCTGAAGTGTTGTTGCCCAGTCATAGGTCTCTACTTCAACATTAAGTCCGATGCTTTTAAGTTCCTGCTGGAGAACCATCGTCATTGCTACCATATCAGGGTAAGCACTTGTGGTTATAAGCTTAACTGTCGAGCCGTCATAGTCTGAATCTTCTACAAGTTTCTTGGCTGCATCAACATCTTTGATTCCGATGTACTGTTCTGCATCCTCAACATACCAGGCCGGCATATTTTTACCTGCAAAACTTCCTGTAATACTGTAGAATGTGCTGTCAGGGATTGCCGCTGCCATCATTTCTTCAGGATCTATCACAAGTCTTACAGCCTTTCTCAAATTCTCGTCCATAAAGATGCCATGGCTCTGATTCATGAAAAGACATCCGTTCATAGACCAATCCGCATATTTCTGGAGTCCGTATGCATCGACCTCTGCAAGGTTGTCATATGAAATGTTTGTTGCAATATCATATTCACCGGTGTTAACACCTGCGAGTCTTGTCATTGGATCTGTTACAAAATCAAAATAAACTGTCTTTGTCTCTGCTATTCTGTCTCCGGCATCTCCTCCGTTACATTCATAGCCAGGTCCTACATAATCATCATATTTTACAAGTTTAAAATATTCACCTGATACATAACTGTCATATTTATATGGACCCGTTCCGATAAATTCCGTTACACCTGCCTCGGTAGCCGAATCTATTACTTCCTTAGGCATGATTGCCGCAAATCCGGTCTGGTTGACCAGATAATATGGAAACATTGCGCTAGGTTCATCAAATTTGATTTTAACGGTATAATCATCTACCTTTTCAAATCTCGATCCCGTTGCAAAATAAGTTACCGACGATTTAAAATCAGCATAATAGTTAAGTGATGCAACTACATCATCCGCCGTCATCTCTTTGCCGTTATGGAATTTAACTCCTTTTCTGAGATAAAATGTATATTCAGTCGCATCATCATTTGTCTCGTATTTCTCTGCAAGCTGACATTTTACGTTATAATCCGCATCCATTTCGAGGAGTCCCTCATAGATGTTTTTCGTAATTGTCCTTGTTGCCATTGCTGTTCCGTGTACCGGGTCAAAGGTCTCCGGTTCGGCATTATATGCAATGTGTATTTCATCTTTGTATGAAGATGATCCTCCATTGCTCGTTCCACCTGATTTACCGCATGCTGTCATTGATAAAATCATCACCGCACAAAGTATTACTGCTAAAATTCTTTTTCTCATAGTCATTTCTCCTTTCCGCTGTACACAAGTCTGTCGCATACAATTGTCTTCATTACTTTGAAATCACAGATTGCTTCCGGTTCCTCATACGGATCCCTGTCAAGCACCGTAAAATCTGCATTTTTGCCAACTGTAATTGAACCCTTTTCATCCTCTTTGAAGTTAGCGATTGCACCGTTAATTGTGAATGCTTTAATTGCATCGGTAACAGACACTCTCTTGGTCTCATTAGGCATATTACAAAGTGCGTAAATACCGAATACCGGATCTACCGGTGTAACCGGGCTGTCCGAACCTCCTGCAATTGTTCCGCCTGCTTCAAGTATTTTTGTGTATGGTTCTATCCAGTCCACAAGTTCACGCGGCATCATGGACTCATATGCATGTCCTTCCTCCGTTGCCGGATTATCCCATTTATATGTAAACCTCGGCTGCATTGAAAGTATCAGTCCCATTTTGACTGCCTTCTCAATGTGTTCCGGGTGAACCATCGTAAAATGCTCAATTCTGTTATGAAGCGGATTTCCTTCAAGTCCGAGTTCCTTGTAAACTCTCTCATAACATCTCAGATACTGGTCAATTGCTCTGTCACCGAGAGCATGTATTCCAAATTGCATGCCATGTTTATTGGCATTCCACATAAAATTGTAGATTTCTTCATCTGTGTAATAAAGGACGCCGGTTGGGAACGGGCCGTCATTATATGGTTCCCGTGTAGCCATCGTTCCTTCAAAACCTGCCCCGTCAAGACATATACATCCGCCAACTCTCGGAAGTCCGAGTGCCCTGGCATGTTCCACATTCAATGTCTGGAAAAAATGTTCCACATGTATCGGCAGGTCTTTTTCCATATTCATCCACATGTAGAAATCCCTGTCTGTCTTATCAAAAAGTCCGCCATCAAGTCCGGAAATGGTCGTGCATCCCTTTGATGCGCACCAGTCGGCACAGTCCCTTATATATTTTCTTACTTGTGAATCCGGCGTCATGTCATTAATGGTATTTGCTATATAGTTAGCACTGTCATCTGATGAAAATTCACCGGTGCGTTCGCCATTATCATCTGTCACTATCCCTTTAAGATTATCCGGTACTTTGATTAAATCCATCGCCTTAGTATTTATCGTACATCCATGCAATGTCATATTTTTTATGTATACCGGATGTTTTCCTGATACTGCATCTATTTCCGTACAAAGCGGTGCTCTTTTTTCAATAAGTTTTGAAGAGTCCAGGCATGAGCATGTTATCCACGAATCATCATTTTTAGCTGCTGCCGCCTCTTCAATCAGATCAAGTACATCCTTAATGCTCGCCGCGTTGGTAAGGTCAACATCACTGAGTGATGCGCCGGTCGGTGTTCCGTGCATATGGCTGTCAAAAAGTCCCGGTAACATTGTCATTCCTTCCAGGTCAACCACCCTGCATGCCTCTATGGTCTGCGGTGCTTTGCCGCATCCGATTGCGACAATCCTGCCTTCATCAACGGCCACACATTCAGCATAAGGCGTTTCCTCGTCCATGGTGTAAATTCTGCCATTTTCATAAAGTGTTTTACATCTCATTGCTTTGTCCTCCTTTAGTAAATCTGCTTTCCTTCAAACATTGTAAAAATTACTTTGCTTTTAAGAATTTCCTCCGGTTCTATATCAAAAAGATTTCTGTCTATCGCTATAATGTCTGCCGACATCCCAGCTTTCAACATTCCTGTTGTCTTACTGTTATAAGCGGCCGCCGCATTCTTGGTATAACCGGTAAGCACCTGCTCCATCGTAAGTTTCTCATCCGGGTTGCAGCCTGTCGGCTTTCCTTCATGGTCACATCTTGTGACCGCCGAATATATCGTCCTGAACGGGTCTATTCCGACCACCGGAAAATCCGTTCCTATCGCAAGTCTTTCCGTCGCTTCGTACATTGTCTTAAGCGGCCATTCGTACCGCACTCTGTCTTCTCCGATTCTTATTATTTTGTTATTATTATCAAGCACCAGATGCTCCGGCTGCATGGAGGGGATGACTCCTATCTGCTTAAATCGCTTGATGTCCTCCGGGTCTATACTCTCAATATGTTCTATCGTGTTGCAGTCCATACAGCCTGCTTCCTCGTAAATATCAAGCGCCATTCTCACCGCCCCGTCTCCTATGCAGTGCAGCCTTACCTGAAGTCCGGCTTCATTGGCCGCTCTTACCGATTTTTCAATCTCTTCATAAGTTCTTAGCGGAACTGCATCACCGCTCGTCTCAGGTCTGTCGCTGTACGGCTTTAACATCAGTGCCGTATAGTTCTCTGCTACCCCGTCCACAAAACCTTTAACTCCGCCGATTCTCACATTCTCCGTGTTAAATTCCTTCTGCCACTCCTTTGCCTTTTGAAAATTCGTATAATCAAAAAGCTTGGTGTAAATATAAATTCTTGCCTTGACCTTACCTTCCACGTCCATTTTTTTCATCAACTCGTATCTGGCTTTCGTCTGCTTTGTGTAATCCTCCGCAAACATTTCTCCGAGTCCTGTAATTCCGTAGCCTGCCATTATTCTGAAAAAATTCTCATATATTTCCTGCTGCTCTTCTCCGGTAAAATTGTAATATATGTCATCCGCCGGTTTGTAGGCCTCAGGTTCTATCAACATCCCGTTTGGCTCACCGCTTTCAAACTTTCCGACATATCCGCTCGCCGGTCTTGTATTCTCATCAATTCCGCACTGTTTAAGTGCCGCCGAATTGATCCAATAGCTGTGCCCGTCCGCACATCTCATATATACCGGCTTGTCCGGGAATGCTTCATCAAGGCTTCTTTTGTCCGGCATTGTCCTGTCCGTCCAGTTTCCTATGAACCATCCCTCTCCCCTAAGGATTTCGAGTTCAGGATTTGCCTTTGCAAAATCCTTCATAATCTCCACACATTCTTTTTCCGACTTCGCATCTCTTACTTTCGTACACATGTACCGGCTCATCGATTCGGCGCCTGAGAAAAAATGCGTATGTGCATCGATAAATCCCGGCATCAGTAATACTTTGCCAAAATCCATGATTTCCATTCCGGTGCTATCCGTATCATGCGGAACCACCCCGGTGATCCGGCCGTCCTCAACCACAATCCCGGCTGCGCCTATATATTTTTCTCCGTCAAAAACATTTTCCGATATAAGCATCTTTCTCATGGCATTTTCCTCCTTGGTTATATGTACGAAAAAAGGAGCTTCCGTTTTCCGCATTTTCGTTGGAAAACTTCTGCTCCTTTGCATTTCTTGGATTGTATACTAACACCCACTTTTTAGAACTTCAATAATATTCTGTGCCTATATTTTTCTCTGTTTTCGACTTTATTAGAACTCCGGTTCTATATTATTACCCGGTCATGTAATTCCATTCTACTTAAAAAACCTGTTTTCGCATAGATGCTGTTAATGTGTTTTTTCAGCGTATTAACCGCAATATCCAGTTCATCCGCAATCTCATCAAGCGCTTTTGCCGACATTAATGCCTCCAGGACTTCCTCTTCTCTGGCGCTTAAGTTGTATTTTTCTGCACATTCTTTGACGCTCATAATCCCATTGCTCATCCGGCAGTACTCATCATAAACCCTGAATGCAAGATGGTCCTTTATCATATCCAGAACAAAAATATCATCATATTCAAAATCGGGCTTTCCCTTTACCCTGAAAAAAGACACCACGCCCATAAACTGCTCCTCAAAGCAGATGTTCAGATGCAGCGAAAAATGAAAATTATTGGCATCATAAACCTGTTTATAATACTCCGTCGTCACCCTGATCTCATCCTTTAAAATGTCTGACTCTCTGTAGGCAATGTTTTTTCCCGTATACATCATTCCCTCGGAATAATCTATCTTTTTCAGCCCGTTTATGTAGCTTTCCATGTTTTCCATCGAAAAATTATACCCTACCGGCCTTATCAGTTCCCTCGGTTTGGCCGGATTGGAGATATAGAATGACGCAGCATCAAAATCTATCATATATCTTAACTGTTGTATAAGATATAATCTCATTTCGTCAAAATCCTTCATTCTATGTATTTTATATGTCAACGCATTTAAAAGTATCCACTGATTAGCTTCAAGCATAGCCACTCCTCCATTCTCAAATCAAAAAAGCGCCGCTTCATTGCGAAGTGGCGCTCCTTTACGCTTAAATATTTTGTTTTATGCTCTGATAATATAATTATCTTTCCTCGGTGCGGCTTCTTTGACTCCGCCTTCATCCCTGTAACCAAGGATGCAATTTCCTATACCTTCACATGTCTCCGGCAATCCCCATTTCTTCATGAGTTCCTTACCTTCCGCACTTTCAAATACTTCTTTCGCCCTGAAGATATAACATGAATCCACACCTACCGCCTGTGCCGCATTAAGAAGGTTACCCATAACCAGCACTCCGTCATACAGATATGTCGGCCTCTCCTTATCTGCAAAAACAATCAGGACTGTCGGTGCTCCGTAAAACGGATCTCCGTCCATTCCAGCGACTGCCGCATTCATCTTTGACAATTTCTTAACAAGCTCCGGCTCCTGAACAACCACTATATACGGTGATTGCTTACCCATTCCCGTCGGCGCATATGTTCCGGCTTCAAGTATCTCATTCAGCTCGTTATCCTTAATCTGCTCCGGCAGATATTTCCTGCAGCTTCTTCTATTCTTAAGATCATACAATGTCTCTTTCACAATTATTACCTCCTTGCATCAATTTGTATTTATAATATCACAAATATCCCGTTACGCAAGTGGAAAATCACTCTTAATTGTGGATAACTTACTTTATAACAAAAAAATACCCTAAATACTTTAGGTATTTAAGGTAATAAAAGTGCCCAGAACCGGAATCGAACCAGTGACACGAGGATTTTCAGTCCTCTGCTCTACCGACTGAGCTATCTGGGCATTTGACAAGTATTAACTTGTAGTAGCGGGGACAGGATTTGAACCTATGACCTTCGGGTTATGAGCCCGACGAGCTTCCAGACTGCTCCACCCCGCGTCAATATTTTACTTTATCCTGTGTAATATCATAATATAAATTATGAAGTGGATGGAGGTGGATTCGAACCACCGAAGCGTTCCGCAACAGATTTACAGTCTGCCCCCTTTGGCCACTCGGGAATCCATCCATAAGAGCCGACAATCGGACTTGAACCGATAACCTGCTGATTACAAATCAGCTGCTCTGCCAATTGAGCCATGTCGGCATATACAAGCCTCTCGGCGTAAGTTCTAAAAAATGGGACCTACAGGGCTCGAACCTGTGACCCTCTGCTTGTAAGGCAGATGCTCTCCCAGCTGAGCTAAGATCCCAATAAGCGACCCGAATGGGACTCGAACCCACGACTTCCGCCGTGACAGGGCGGCGCTCTAACCAACTGAGCCATCGGGCCATATTGTTATTGTTCCTTCAAAACCACACACTAAAAACGATATTTCATATCAAGACTTACTCTGTTAATAACTTTTCCTCTTCTACCTGACTTTGGTCAAGC
>CAMENP010000012.1 GCA_945928575.1 uncultured Butyrivibrio sp. | reverse complement strand
CATAGGCAGACGAAACCGTGAAACCGCGCGGGAAAATCTACAAAAAGCCGCGCGGAGAAGGCCCATAGGCAGAGAATAGTGCCGGGCCGCGCGGGAAAATCTACAAAAAGCCGCGCGGAGAAGCGTCATAGGCAGACGAAACCGAAGAGCCGCGCGGGAAAATCTACAAAAAGCCGCGCGGGGAAGTCCCATATTGAAAAATCTCCCGGCCTGTTGTAAAATGATTATCTGATGGCCGGGGAGCAGAAAGGAATAGTATGGCTGGTAATGATAAGAAGGCCGGTTCGAATCCGGTGGATATAATTGTATATGGCATGATGATTGCTGCGGTCGTGTATGTGATTGTCCAGTGTATACTGGGCAACAACGACGCACTGCATTTTAAGATAGTTCTCGGAATATGGATAGTGGCGGCGGTGGCCGTTGCCGATTACATAGGACCGGTGATGAGCGGAAAATTATCCGGAGTATCAGATAAAGTACTTAAACTTTACATGATATCATCGATACTTGACGCCGCGGCGTATATGGGATTTTACGTCTGCATAATCAACATAAGCAAGACAGGCGAAGTTCTTCATTATCTGTTCTGCGGATTCGGCGTGATATGTTACATATCACATTTGATCCTGAATTCAAAATTCAACAAGCTGACCGGGAGGGAAGCGCTTGAAGCCGAAGAAAGTGAAGCGGTGATAGAAGAAGATGATATCGAAGTAGATACATTGAGCGAAGAAGACGAAGAAGAAATCAAGGAAATCGTATATCGTCATAAGTAAAATATGCCTGCATATATATTAATTGAACGCAATTGATATGTATGCGGGTATTTTTTGTATGTGGGGAAAAAGGCTTGCGGCGGTAATAACTGCCGGACTTATGTGTATGGCGGTTGTGGCTGCGGCAGAGAGAGGGGAAGACGACGGGGTGGAATTTGTGTCGGGGAATAATTGCTATGAAAAAATAGTGGCCATAACATTTGATGACGGACCGAGAAGCAGCACGACACCGGAATTACTTGACGGACTTAAGGAAAGAAATGTATTGGCCGCCTTTTTTGTGGTGGGGGAGAATATAGAAGGCAATGAGGATATCATTCGCAGGATGTATGATGAGGGACACATTATAGGAAACCACACATTTACACATGTGGAACTTAACAAATTATCGGAAAATGCGGCACTTACGGAAATATCGAAGACAAATGCGGCAATAGAGAAAATTACCGGTGAAAAAGTTAAGTATATAAGACCGCCGTGTGGTGCGTGGGATGAAAAAATGTATTATAAAATAGATATGACACCCGTATTCTGGAGTGTGGATCCCAAGGACTGGTGTACTGATAATGTCTCGGTATCGGTTTCGAGGGTAATGGAGCAGACGCATGACGGGGATATTATTCTTTTTCATGATATTTATGATACCTCGGTTACGGCAGCCCTTGAAGTCATAGACAGACTTAAGACGAGAGGATACAGGTTCGTGACACTTGACGATTTATTAATTGAATGACAAAAAGAACAGAATATGATAATATAAATCCATATGGAGGCGAACAGTACATATGGATTTATTTGATTATATGAGAGAAGATAATATGCAGAAAGAATCGCCGCTGGCATCAAGAATGCGACCGGAGACACTTGATGAGGTAGTGGGACAGAAACATATTATTGCCAAGGATAAATTGTTATACAGAGCAATCAAAGCCGATAAATTAAGCTCGGTTATATTCTACGGACCTCCCGGAACCGGCAAGACCACACTTGCAAAGGTTATCGCAAATACGACCAGCGCACAGTTCTGCCAGATTAACGCTACCGTTGCCGGAAAGAAAGACATGGAAGATGTCGTTGCAAAAGCAAAGGACCGCATGGCAGGCATGGGCCGTAAAACAATCCTTTTTGTTGATGAGATACACCGCTTCAATAAAGGACAGCAGGATTATCTCCTGCCTTTTGTGGAGGACGGAACGATAATTCTGATCGGAGCGACTACAGAAAATCCTTATTTTGAGGTGAACAGCGCTTTGATATCACGTTCGATCGTATTTGAACTGAAACCGCTTGAACAAAGTGATATAGAGAGCCTCATCCGCAAGGCGGTTTATGATAACGAGAAGGGAATGGGAAGTTATAATGCCGTGATCGATGATGATGCCGTTGAATTTCTTGCGGACATGGCTAACGGTGATGCCAGGCAGGCGCTTAATGCCGTTGAGCTGGGCGTAATGTCAACGCCGGTAGGCGATGACGGGCATATTCATATCACACTCGATGTTGCGTCCGAATGCATACAGAAAAAGGTTATCAAGTATGATAAGAAAGGCGATAACCATTACGACACGATATCTGCGTTTATTAAAAGCATGCGCGGTTCGGACCCTGATGCCGCATTATATTATCTGGCGAGAATGATATACGCCGGGGAGGATCCGAAGTTTATAGCCCGCAGGATAGTAATATGTGCCAGCGAAGATGTCGGAAACGCGGACCCGCAGGCTTTGCAGGTTGCGGTATCGGCTTTTCTGGCAGTCGAGAGAATCGGAATGCCGGAGTCACAGATAATTCTTGCCAACGCGTGCACATATGTGGCGACGGCACCTAAGAGTAACGCAGCGGTAGTGGGAATAGACGAGGCACTTAATTATATTAAAGTACACGGAACCGATAATGTACCGCCGTATCTGAAAGATGCACACTATCAGGCGGCAGCGAAGCTTGGACGCGGAATTGATTATAAATATGCGCATGACTATCCGAATAATTATGTGAAACAGCAATATCTGCCGGATGAAGTATGCAAAACGACGTTCTACCATTCGTGCGGTAACGGATATGAACGGAAAATAGACGAGCATATGGCCAGGATCAAAAAAGAAGCTGAATAAAACACAATGAGGACACTGTCCGGAACGCAATAAATTGTTGCGGTCCGACATCGATTTGTGTATAATATATTCGTATAAATTTAAGTTGAATGGAGAGCCAATGAAGGACCAGATTAACAGATATGCCAGAGGCGTATTTGAGTATGAGCCTGAGATAATCAGTGTTAAGGACAGCTTAATAAATGTTATCATAGATCGTAACAGGGAACATACCGGGACGATAGAATTCGGATCTGTGTCCGGCCGCGACATCAAAGGTATCATATATACTGATAATGACAAGGTTAAACTCAAAGAAAATACTTTCTACGGAAGCCATATATCTGTTGAATATATGGTTAATTGCGACGACGCGGTTAACGGCGATTCCATAGAAGGTGTTTTTAATATCGTCAGTAACGGCGGCGAATGCAGCATACCGTATACGTTCAGGGTGGAAGCAGGCTCACACGACAGCTCGGTCGGCGTTGTAAGGAACCTCTCACAGTTTGCCGATCTTGCGGAATCCAATCCGCTTGAAGCGCTTAAGCTTTTTGAAAATGCGGATTTTGAAGATGTATATATCGGAAATGATATGGCACTCAGATGTATATATGAAAGCCTTATCAAGAGTGCGGATACGAGTGTCGCGCTGGAGGAATTTCTTATCTCCATCCGCAAGAAAAGCTCAATAAACATAACCCTTTCCGGGACATCTGCCGAATTTACGGACCTTTCCGGTAATTACAAAGACGTTATAACGGTGGAACGTGACACATGGGGACATATGGATGTGAGCGTGTATACATCGAGTCCTTTTATCAGACTTGACAGAACAGTCATAGAGTCGGAACTTTTTGCCGGAGGAAGATATGAACTGGCATATATAATAGATGCGGACAGGCTGCATCCCGGAATTAATTACGGCGAAATAGTATTTGAGACAATTAACCGGAGAGTTGTATTTAATGTCAAGGTTATAAAGAATACATCCGGACATAATAAAGAACTCGGACGCAGCATAGGAAGACTGGATATCGAGTTAATGACATTATATATCAGGTTCAGGACCCACAAGATCAACATATCGGACTGGATGAGGGAAACCCAGATCATACTTGAGACGATAAGGGAGAAAGACGATACCAATCCTTTCTACAGACTGGCACTTGCGCAGATATATATATCCGGACACCGTGATGATGCTGCCAAGGAACTTATTGAGAATGTAAAGGATGAGATAGACACAAGAACAGAAGCGGGATATCCGCTTTACTGCTATTTTATATATATTAATACACTGTATAACAGGGACAGGGCATATTCCAAAAAAGCTGCCGCAATAGTCAGGGAATGTTACAAAGCCAATGAAGACTGGCGTATATTGTGGGTCCTTCTTTTTATGGACCAGGAACTTGAACAGAATAAGAGCCTTAAGCTTCTCAGGATTAAAGAACAGTTCAACAGGGGATGCACGAGCCCGGCGATGTATATCGAAGCGTGCAATATATTGAATGAACATCCTGAACTTCTGCGCGTGCTCAATTCATTTGAGACCAATGTCCTTCTTTTTGGCGCGAGGAACGGGATTATATCCGATAAACTTAAAGATGTAATATCTGAAATGTTACTTGATGTAAAAATCACAAGCGCAGGTAATATAGCGCTTCTTGAAGCTTTGTATAAGGATAACGAAGATGACGAGGTCGTTCTGGAGGCATTGTGTAAAATACTTGTGCGCATGGCGGCCGTAGGAGAAAAATATCTGCATTATTACCGCAAGGCGATTGATAATGAACTTAAAGTGACCCAGCTTTTTGAATATTATATTATGTCCAGAAGACAGGATGATATGAGTGTTATGCCGAAACTTCTGCTCATGTATTTCGGATATAACAATAACCTTGATTACAGATATAAAGCATATCTTTTTGCCAATATCATACATAATAAGTCGGACAATATACAGGTATACCGCAGTTATCTGCCTCAGATGCAGATATTTGCACAGAAACAGATCGCGATGGGACATGTGAATTCACATCTGGCATATATATACCGCAATATTTTTACCCCGGATATGGTCAACGAAGAGAATGCGCAGGCAGTTTCGGAAGTGTATTATACATACAGGGTAAAATGCATGAATCCGAAGATGCGCGGTGTCATTGTACGCCATAAAGAAAGCAACAGCGAGAAAGAATACCCGCTTATACAGGGCGAGGCATATGTAAGGATGTATACGGAACAGGCATCGGTTCTCTTTGCTGCCGGCGATCATAACAGATACGGAAGCGAAATAAGCCATACGGTGACGAAACTTTTTGATGATGATGCAATAATCAGGAAGTGCCTTGCGGTGGAACCGGGACTGGTTCATATACAGCTGTCATCCTGTGAAAAATATTTACGCCGTGAAAAGAAAAATCTTGCGGTCGTGGAGAGTCTTATAGAATTATCGAAACTGCCGGAGATAAACAGATTATTCAGGGCGGGGATAATTTCATCCGTCATCGAATATTTCTATGACGGATATGATGAAGACGGATTTAATAAGTTTATTGCCAATGTTGATATGAACGGACTTTCGGAGGACGATATTGTTAAAGTTGCCGAAATTTATATCGTACAGGGACATGACAAGGAAGCTTTTGAACTGGTAAGGAAACATTCCGCAATGCATATTGCCCCGAAGAGGCTTATGAGGATGTGCTCAAGACTTATAGAAGCCGTCAATTACGAATATGAGGATGATCTGGCATATATAAGCAGCCTCTGCTATGCCGCAGGCAATTATGATGAAGTGCTGGTGACATACCTTGTCAAATATTATAACGGAACATCGGATAAAATGGTTGATTTGTGGAAAAGCGCGATAAAGATGGGCGTTGATGCGTATGAACTTGAAGAGAGAATAGTTGCGCAGATAATGTTCACACACAGCAATAATGAACTTGTCCATGATATTTTTGAAGATTATTACGCCAAAGGACCTGACAGAAGAATTGTGGAAGCATACCTTTCATATTTTTCATATATGTATTTTGTTAAACAGGAAGTTGTTTCGGAAAAAGTATTTGATACAATCGAGACGGTAATGGAGAACGGGCAGGCGCTTGCAACGGTTTGCAGCCTTGCATTGCTGAAACATTATTCAACCAAACAGACTTTGACCGAATTCCAGAAAGAACTCACAGAGGAGCTGCTCACGGAGCTCGTACGCAGATCGTATGTGTTCCCGTTCTACAGGCAGTTGGCCGGATTCGTGAAACTTCCGTGCGACATCGTTGATAAAACGATGGTTGAATACCGTACCGATCCTTCTCACAAAGTGGTCATCCATTATGTATATGAGGATGACAAGAAACACAAGAGTTATGTTTCTGAAGAGATGAATAATGTGTACGAAGGAATTTTTGTCAAGAGTTTTGTGCTTTTTAACGGAGAAAGCATAAATTACTATATATCCGAAGAAAAAGAAGACGGAGAAAGCAATACCGAAACGGCACGTATCGCCAACAACGGAATTAATCCGTACAGCTCCAGAGGCAGGTATGAAGCTATTAATGACATAATAGCAAGCCGTAAGGAACATGATAACGAAACACTAAAGAAACTCATTCACACATATGCGGTGAATGAATGTATTATACCGCAATTATTTAAACCGCTCTAGGAGCCGGGAGGACAGATGGATACCAGAGAGAAAAAATTTTACGTCGGAATAGACCTTGGTGAGGAATATTCGCAGGTAAGTTATTACAATTGCATAGACGCAGAGCCGGTGTCGGTCGATTTCGGAACGGATAGTACCGAGTGCAGGGTTCCTACGGTTGTCGGAAAGACGATAGGCAAAGATGAGTGGTTTGCCGGAGATGAGGCAATCCATGGTGCTAATCTCGGAGAAGTTATTGCGGTTGACGGACTTCTTAAAAAGGCCGTGGATAAGAATCCGGTAACAGTTGATAAAGTGTCGGTGATGCCGGTCAGACTGATAGCCGGATATCTCGATTATCTTATACAGGCTGCAAAGCTTGCCGGCGGAAGCGATACGGCTGACAGGGTATGCATAACGCTTGAAAATTACAATATATCGGTGCTCAATGTGCTTTTGAAAGCGCTTAACAGCATAGGATATTCAGATGATGCGGTTGAATTTGCGGGACGTGATGAAAGCTTTATATATTATGCTGTAAGCCAGAAAAACGAGTTGTGGAAAAATGATGTTTTCCTCTTTGAATATGGTAATAAAGGACTCATTGTGAAGCGCATGTACACGGTAAACGAGCGTGGCAGCAGGATAATAATGGTTCATACCGATGATATGTCGGATGAGGTCACGGATGCTATGAGGCGCAATAAAGCCTCGGCGGAATATCTCGATTCCAGACTTAAGGAAACGGCGGCAAAGCTTTTTGAACATCATAATATATCAACGGTATATCTTACCGGCGAGGCATTTGCGGGTGAATTCAACACGCCGTCGTTCATTGGATATATATGCGACAGAAGACGTGTGTTTGCAGGCGACAACCTGTATTGCAAGGGCGCATGTTATCAGGCGGTTGCAGCCGATTACCCGCTCGACAGGGATATTATCATTGCATGTAAAGAACGTATAACAACCGGAATCGAGATCAGGATTTCGGACCGTGGCCGTGACAAGATTTTCAGGCTGGTAAGACCGGGAATAAACTGGTTCGGCGCGGACTGCTCGTATGATTTTATACTTGACGGGGCAGAGGAAGCCGAATTGTTCCTTTCGCCGATAGATGCGAGGGAAAAACAGCTCATTAAGATTTCATTCGCAGATCTGCCGGTAAGACCGGATAAGGCAACAAGAATCACGATTTCATTCTCATTTACAAGTGATTCAAGATGCCATATGATGGTCAAAGACAAAGGATTTGGCGAATTCTATAAGAGCAGCGGAAGAGTTATCAACGAAGAATTATTATTGTAACCGGAGATGGGTAAAATGGCAGGACTTATTTTATGCAGGACCAAATATGCAAAAAGACCGTATTATATAAGCAATATGGGTGTCAACATATATTCTCTTGAAGAATTGTGCTATTACATATACAATAACATATATCTCATCGGAACAGATCTTTTTGACGAGGGACTGACTGATTATATATCAGAAGAACTTGAGGAAAAAGAACTGGCAGAGCAGCTTGAGTTTCTTATAACTGAGAATGCCGGGCTGTCGGAACTTGTCATGACGGTGCTCAGATATGTTGACTATTATTCGGAAGAAGAGATTGACGCGCTTGCCGGAACCATAGAGAGCCTTGATACGCAGAACGCATCGGAGAGACTGAAACTTCGTGCCGATAATTTCCTTTCCAATAAAAGATACAGTAATGCAGTGCATAATTATGAAATAATTGTATACGGACAGAAAGATATTAATCTTTCTGATGATTTTTACGGAAATGTATGGCATAATATGGGAGTGGCGTATGCGGGAATGTTTGAATTCGGTGATGCGGTGCAATGTTTCAAAAGGGCATATGCGCTTAATAATAATGACGAGTCATTAAAGGCATCGTTTGCCGCTGAGTACCTTTCCGGCAGAAAGCGCCCAGCAGATTCGGAGGATGAACAGAGTTACGCTGCTTACAGGGAGATTGAGACAATCATGGACCATGCCCCGGATGAAGCCGGATATGAAGCCGTTAAGAAAGCGTTTGAATTAAGGGATAACGGACAGGCGGATGAATACAATGCCGCTGTTAATGATATAATAGATAATTGGAAATTTGAGTACCGCAATTATATATCTGCAGCGAGATAGCAGATGTAATATTAAGCAAAGGATAAAGCTTTATGTTTAATTTTTTGAAAAAACGCAAGAAGAAAGAAGAATACATATATCTCGATCCGGAACTTGACATAGAGGCTGAATTTGACCGCCGTAAGGATAATGACCGTAAGGACAGGGACTTTGACGAGATTTCCAGGCTTCAGTATGTCAGGACACAGTGCGAACTTATGACCGAATCATCCAATTATATTAATGAGCTCAAGGAAGAGTATCAGGATGCCGGCGCTCATCTGATGGATATCCAGGTAATAGAATCGCAGGATGATAAGTATCTTAGTGAACTTAAGGACACTGCTCTTAAGATAATACGTCTCAGAAGTTCGAGAAGCAGATACCGCAAGGAACCTCCGAAACTTTCCGGGAACCGCTATGAAATATTTGAGAGGTATGACAGTGAGTTCCCGCAGGCATTAAGTAACCTGCAGAATGATGAGAAATACTGTAATGCCGTCAAGCATGACATGCGGGTGCTTGAGGCAGAGAAAATGAGCCTTAAGGAAGAGATAGAGAATGCCGGGATGCGCCGTGTAAACATCCGCAATATTTCAATAGTATCATTGCTTGGAATTATCGGTGTATTTATTGTATTTTTTGCATCGGGCCAGCTTAACGGTGAGAACGGCACGATGTTGTATATGATAGTACTTGCCCTTGTGGCGGTGTATGTGCTGTTGGTGTTTTTTATGTTCAGACGGTGCACATACAGAGAAAAACTGGCTGAGAAGAAGCTGTCAAGAGCGATTACACTTCTTAATAAGACTAAGATAAAATACGTCAATTCGATTAACAGTATTGAATACCGTTACGATAAATACCGGGTCAGGAACTCCTATGAGCTGGGCCGCAATTATGAAGCTTATCTTGAGGAACGACATAAAGAAGAAAAATACCGCGACTCGGAAAAAGAACTTGATGAAGCATCGCACAGGATGGCCGCACTTCTGGCTGAACTTAACCTGCATGATGCGGGAATATGGAGCACGCAGTTGGACGCATTGATCAATCCGGATGAGATGAAGGCTGTGCGCAATAAAATTAATTCCGACAGGCAGAAACTGCGTGACAGAATAGATTACAACATGGGCCGCATCGAAAGCGCCAAGACGTCCGTGATGGACATAGTCAGGAAGCATCCCGAGAGTGCGGACAAAATTATGGATATAGTTGATTCCTATGATTAATATTTTATACAGATAGAAAGGAACAGAAAGTTTTATGAGTAAGGAACTTGACAAAAATTACAATCCTTCCGAGATAGAAGGACGCATTTATGAGAAATGGCTTGAGCATAAATATTTCCATGCAGAGCCTGACAGATCTAAGAAACCGTTTACAATTGTTATGCCGCCTCCAAACATTACGGGACAGCTCCACATGGGACATGCACTCGACAATACTCTTCAGGACATTCTCATCAGATTTAAGAGGATGCAGGGATATGAGGCTTTGTGGGTTCCGGGAACCGACCATGCATCAATAGCAACCGAGGTTAAGGTTGTTGAAGCCATCGCCAAAGAAGGACTGACAAAGGAGTCGCTCGGCAGAGAGAAATTCCTGGAAAGAGTCTGGGACTGGAAGAAAGAATACGGCGGAAGAATAGTAAGCCAGCTTAAGAAAATGGGCTCATCGGCGGATTGGGACAGAGAGCGTTTCACAATGGACGAGGGATGTTCCAAAGCAGTTAAAGAGGTATTCGTAAACCTCTATAACAAAGGACTTATATACAGAGGCAAGAGAATTATCAACTGGTGCCCTTGCTGCCATACATCCCTCTCGGATGCTGAGGTTGAGTATGAGGAGCAGGCAGGACATTTCTGGCATCTGCGTTATCCGCTTTCCGACGGCAGCGGATATATCGAGATGGCTACCACAAGACCTGAGACAATGCTCGGAGATACTGCCGTAGCAGTTAATCCTGATGATGACAGATATAAGGATTATGTAGGTAAGACAGTAATTCTTCCTATAGTTCACAGGGAAATACCGATAATTGCAGACAGCTATGTTGATATGGAATTCGGTACGGGTGTTGTTAAAATTACACCTGCGCATGACCCTAACGATTTTGAGGTTGGTTTAAGACATAATCTTGCGGTGATCAATGTACTTACGGATGATGCAAAGATCGTTGACGATTACCCTAAGTATGCCGGAATGGACAGATATGAGGCAAGAAAAGCCATAGTGGAAGACCTTAAGGCCGAAGGCGCACTTGTAGAGATAGAAGATTACAGCCATAATGTAGGCACATGTTACAGATGCCATACGACCGTAGAGCCAAGAGTATCACTTCAGTGGTTCGTTAAGATGGAAGATCTTGCAAAGCCTGCGATTGAAGCAGTTAAATCCGGTGAGACGAAATTTGTACCGGAACATTTTGACAAGACATATTATCACTGGCTTGAGAACATCAAAGACTGGTGTATATCAAGACAGCTCTGGTGGGGTCACAGAATCCCTGCATTCTATTGTGACGACTGTAATGAAACAGTTGTAACCAAGGATGCCGCTCCGGTATGTCCGAAGTGCGGCAAGCCGATGCGTCAGGATCCGGATACACTTGATACATGGTTCTCATCTGCACTCTGGCCTTTCTCAACACTCGGATGGCCGGATAAGACAGAGGATTTTGAATATTTCTATCCGACAAGCACACTTGTTACCGGATATGATATCATCCTTTTCTGGGTAATAAGAATGATGTTCTCGGGAATTGAACACACGGGTAAAGCTCCGTTTAATACAGTGCTTATTCACGGACTTGTAAGAGACTCGCAGGGCCGTAAGATGAGTAAGTCGCTCGGTAACGGAATAGATCCTCTTGAAGTAATAGACAAGTACGGCGCAGATGCATTAAGACTTACACTTGTAACCGGAAATGCACCGGGCAACGATATGAGATTCTACTGGGAAAGAGTTGAGTCAAGCCGTAATTTTGCCAATAAAGTATGGAATGCATCGAGATTCATTATGATGAACCTTGATAAAGCAGAAGTTAAAGATGTATCACTTGATAAGCTTACGGATGCCGATAAGTGGATACTTTCCAAGGTTAATACACTTGCGGCCGAAGTAACCGAGAACATGGAGAATTATGACCTCGGTGTTGCGGTATCCAAGATATATGATTTCATCTGGGAAGAGTTCTGCGACTGGTATATAGAGATGGTTAAGCCGCGTCTTTACAATGATGAGGATGACACCAAGGCAGCAGCATTATGGACGCTTAAGACTGTCCTTATAAATTCGCTTAAGCTTCTTCACCCTTACATGCCGTTCATTACCGAAGAGATTTTCTGCAATCTTTCGGATGAGGAATCAATAATGATATCTTCATGGCCGGTATTCAAGGATGAGTGGAACTTCAAGGATGAAGAGAAAGCGGTAGAGACGATCAAAGAAGCAGTAAGAGGAATCCGTAATACCCGTACCGGAATGAATGTACCGCCAAGCCGTAAAGCCAAAGTCTATGTGGTAACACAGGATGATGCGGTTGCTGATATATTTGCAAAGGGTAAAGTATTCTTTACCACGCTTGCATACGCATCGGATGTGGCAATACAGTCCGATAAGAACGGTATAGATGATGATGCGGTTGCGGTACTTATACCTAAGGCATCATTGTATATTCCTTTTGCCGAACTTGTAGATATTGAGAAAGAAATAGAGAGACTTAAGTCAGAAGAAAAGCGCCTTGAAGGCGAACTTAAGCGTGTAAACGGAATGCTTGGCAATGAGAAGTTCGTATCGAAAGCTCCTGCGGCCAAGATTCAGGAAGAGAAAGACAAACTTGAGAAATATACGCTTATGATGCAGCAGGTTAAGGAAAGGCTTGCGCATCTTGCGAAATGATCACAGGAGAGACAAAGTGCAGATAAGTGTTATTTTACCTTCGCTTAATCCGGACGAAAAGCTTATGCTGGTCGTTAACGGACTTGTAAAAGAGGGTTTCGATGATATCATAATTGTCAATGACGGAAGCGATGACGCCCATCTTGAACCTTTTAAAGAGGCTGAAGCGCTTCCGCAGGTAACCGTGTTGCGCCACGATGTAAATCGTGGCAAGGGACGTGCCTTGAAGACAGCATTTGAATATTGTATTGCCAACAGAAAAGAGATAGACGGAGTAGTTACCGTGGATGGTGATAACCAGCACCGCCCGCAGGATATTAAGGCATGTTGTGAAGCTATGGCAGAGCGGGGCGAGGTCATACTCGGATGTCGTGATTTTTCGGGAAGCAATGTTCCGCCCAAGAGCAAAATAGGTAATAATATAACACGGTTTGTTTTCAGATTCGCGTGCGGGATCAGAATAAGTGATACGCAGACGGGACTCCGGGCGATTCCGGCACAATATCTTAAGTTTATGGCTGACATTAAAGGCGAGCGCTTTGAGTATGAAACGCAGGTCCTGCTTGAGATGAATAAACATGGCGTGCCTTTCAGCGAAGTCACCATAGAAACCGTATATATCGAAGACAATGCAACGACGCATTTCCACCCGATAAGGGATTCGGTTAAAATATATATGGTTATCCTGAAATTTGTATTCAGTTCGATAATGTCATTTGTAATAGATTATGTGCTTTTTCTTGCATTGGAACTGATAATAGGTGACAGGCTTGAGCACTGGCTCAAAATTCTCATAGCAACAGCCGGAGCAAGAATTGTGTCCTCCCTGTTCAATTATATGTTTAACAGAAAGGCAGTATTTGAGTCCGATGAGCCGGTAAGCCGGTCCATGCCTAAGTATTATGCGCTGTGCATATGTCAGGCGGGAGTTTCCTACGGGCTTGTCAACCTGATTTCATATGCATTGAGAACCAGGGATGTAGTGACATCATTAATTAAAATAGCAGTTGACATATTATTGTTTCTGCTCAGCTTTCAGATACAGAGACGATGGGTGTTCAAGGGAGCAAAGAAGAACACCAGGGAGGAGAATTAATGGCTGAAGTCAAAAAATCAAAAAAAGTATTCAGAGTAATCGGCCGTGTCTTTACGGTTTTCATATCTACAATAGTTATGATATTTGCTGCATTATATTCCGCAATGTGGGTATTCTGCCACGGCCCGTCGACAGCGGCGAGGGACCTTTTTGTAGGAACCGTTCTTGAAACCGGTGCTATGAAATTCCTTGCGGGATGGTATTTCAGCAAGGATGAAATACTTCAGATAACCGGCAATAATTCAATGGGACATCTGGATAATGATGTCGATACGTCGCTTATTGATATTGATAATAAGAATAATGATGATAATAAGCCGGATGATAATAACGGCGATGCCGAGGAATTCGATGAGAATGGCATCAGAATTGAGAATATAACGGGACGTTCATATATGGGTAAGGTCATGATCATTAAGGATCCTTCCAAACTGAGTGTGGCTACGATTTACCCTTGGTCGGACGATAATAAGAGCAAGTCCGGTGATACACTGGACACGTTGGTAAACAATGCCGGAGCAATTGCCGGAATTAACGGCGGCGAATATTTTTCGGATGGAAACTGGGGCGGCAAACCAAAAGGACTTGTCGTATGCAACGGAGAAATCCAGTATAATATCCCGCAGCCGGGCGATGTCATGGTAGGTTTTAACACGGACAATATCCTTGTAATAAAAGATATCGGAGATATGTCATCAGAGCAGGTCGAGAGTCTTGTCAAAGAAAATAACATACGCGATGCGGTAAGTTTTAAGGATATAGATGACGGAGACACGAACCATTTTACCAAGCTGATCATTAACGGAGAAGCGACACCGGTTAACGGTAACGGAAGCGGTGCGAATCCGAGAACCGTAATAGGTCAGCGTAAAGACGGTGCGGTAGTTCTTTTTGTAACAGACGGAAGAGGACATGAAGGCCATATAGGAGCGACGGCAGCCGACCTCATAAGCGTTATGCAGGAATACGGTGCAGTTAATGCAGCTAACCTTGATGGCGGAAGTTCTTCATCAATGTATTATAACGGCCAGTATGAGATGACAAGTGTTACATTGTATTATTCAACATCTTCATGGAAACTGCCGACAGCTTTTGTTGTTAAATAGGAGGGCATAATGACAGACAAGAAAGTCAAAATTAAGAAAAAAAGCAGATTCTGGCTTGGATACGGCATATATATGGGAGTTCTTCTCGTATTGGTCATGGTGCTCATAATATATGTATGGAACACGATGAAAAAATATGAGAAGGCACAGCCGGCATATGTGGTCGAAGACCTCATCAAGAACCTTGAATCCGGTGATGTATCATCCGTAAAGACTGATGGCGGCAGCAAATTTGAACCTGAGGCAGGTCTTCCGGATACATTTGCCGATGAGGTTAAAGGCAAGGAACTTACTTACAAAGTTAAATCATCTTCGACATATAAGATGGTATATGAAATCATGGATGATAAAGATCCGGTATGTGAGGCTGTTCTGACGGCTGACAATGAGCGTAAGATAATGGGCATACTTTCCATTTCCGACTGGAAAGTAGCATCCGTAAGCGCAGACGCAAACAACGGTGCGGTAAATGTAAAAATAACGGTACCGGCAATTTATAAAGTCACGATAAACGGTGTTGAACTCGGAAGCGATGAACAGGTAGGAGATCCTGTTAACATGGAAGGCATGGAATATGTTGCTGAATATGTTGAGGTTCCGAAGACGGTCACTTATGAAGTCAAGGGCCTTGTCAATAATCCTGAAATCCAGGTTACGGATGCGTCGGGAAACAGTATTGATACTTCTTCTTATACGGATTATTCGAATATTAATATAGGATATGTTACAACGCAGATTCCGGCTGAGTTATCGGATTATGTTATCACAGCAGCCAAGGCATACTCCAATTTCTTCTCGCGTGACCTTGAGGGATGCGGAGAAAGCACTGCATGCCTTCAGATATATTTCCCACAGGGATCTTATTATATAGACCTTGCGGAACAGTACAGACAGGGTGATATGTGGATGTACAGCAGGCATAATACACCTGAATTTAATAATGTGTCAGTGGAAGATTATATACCGTACAGCGATGTATGTTTTTCATGCAGGGTTATTTTTGATAAGTCAATGTATCTTACGGCTACGGGAGATACGAGAACGGAGCATAATGACCAGACATATTATTTTGTCAATATTGACGGTAAATGGCTTATAGCAGACATTAAATCCAACGTGGAAGATTAATGACATAGTACCAGGAGGGTTAACATGAGTTACGAAAAAGCACTTGCAGTAATGCAGGAAGTCAGAAAAGCGGTAAAAGGCAAGAATGAAATCATAGAGAAGGTTATGATGGCAATTCTTGCAAAAGGACATATACTTATGGAAGATATACCGGGTGTGGGAAAGACAACACTTGCTCTTGCATTCTCTAAGTCCATGGCACTTAAACAGAACAGAATGCAGTTTACTACCGATGTACTTCCGTCAGATGTAATAGGATTTTCAATGTACAACGCCAAAACCCAGGAATTTGAATTCAGGGAGGGCGCTGTAATGTGTAATCTGTTCCTTGCGGATGAAATTAACAGAACATCATCAAAGACACAGTCCGCGCTCCTTGAGGCAATGGAAGAAGGCCAGGTTACTGTTGACGGTGTTACGAGGACACTTCCGAAACCGTTTACGGTAATAGCAACGCAGAATCCGGTCGGTTCGGCAGGAACGCAGATGCTGCCGGAATCACAGCTTGACCGTTTTATGATCAAGCTGTCAATGGGATATCCGGATCCGGCAAGTGAAATTGCTATTCTTAAGGACAGGCAGGGTGCTAACCCGCTTAATGATGTAAAGCAGGTGGTGGATGCCGGAGATATTGTTGCGATGCAGGAGAAAACGGATAATCTGCATATGGATGATGCAATAATCGAATATATAACAATGCTCAGTTCTGCAACAAGACAGAATCCGCTTATAGAGCTTGGAGTGAGTCCAAGAGGAACCATAGCCCTTGCGGGAATGTCCAAAGCGAAAGCGTATATATCGGGAAGAACATACGTTACACCGGAAGATGTCCGGAGTGTGTTTAAAGATGTGGCCGGACACAGGATAATATTGAATCCGAGGGCCAAAATCTCTTCGGTGACAATCGATGAAGTCATTGATAACATTTTCCGTACAGTACCGGTCCCGAGAACAATGAGGTAGTAACACATGTTTCTGCATATTTTGATTTATCTGATTTTAGCAGCGGCAGCATATGCCGGAAATATATTTATTGATACATATATTGCTTTTATCATTGATGCGGTATTTATTGTTACATCGGTGGTATCACTTATTACCGTTATAGTGCTGAGATGCGGAATAAATGCTGTATTCACACAGGATAATGCGGTGGCATACCGCGGTGAAAAATGTGTAATAGGAATAAATATAACCAATAAATCTCCGTTTGTGCTTACCTCGTGCAAGGTTAAACTGACAGTTACCGATATAAATAAAGGAAAAAAACGCAGTAAATCAGTAAAACACAGAATTACAGCCATGTGTCCGCCGAGACAGTCCGTAGTGAGGCAGTTTGAGATAAAATGTCCTCACTGCGAGATTCTCGGTGTCCGCATGGCCGGTGTTTATGTCTATGATTTCCTGCGTATTTTTCGTGTCAGGAAGAAATTAAACAGAAATTTAACCGTTGTTGTGCTTCCGCAGATCCCGGACAGCCATGAACTTGACAGGGTGTCGGCATCCGTTGGAGAGGGTGAGGATGCATTGTATTCAACCGTGAAGGCCGGCAATGACCCTACTGAAATATTTGCGATCCGTGAATATGCGGGCGGTGATAAAATACGCAATATTCATTGGAAGTTAAGCTCCAAGAAATCGGAACTTATGGTGAAAGATTACGGTCTTGCACTGACGGACAACGATACGGTCATAATTGACATTTTTAACACAGGATTGCCAAAACGTCAAAACAGGCGAGCAATGGACGAGATGTATGATATGCTTTACAGCCTCGTGAATGCACTTACCGCCAGAGGTTTCGGCTTCAATGCATGTTATATGAAGGATGGATTTAACAGCATCAGGATAGAGACGGATAATGACATTAACGGAATGTTTGCGCAGATTTATACAATCAGGCCGTATGATAACGAAAATTCATGTGCCCTTAATTTCTATGCACATAATCCGAATGACAGAAGGCGTATATTCTATGTGTCGCCGGTATACAGTGCGGATGCGGTAAAAAATATGGCACTGCTGAGTGAAAATAATATAGTATATTATACAATACCACGCAATGAAGACGCGGCCCGTGTTCCGGTAAAATTTGTTATGCAGAGGGAGGGCGTTTATGAATCAGACAGATAATAAAATCAAACTTTTTATCTCTACATCAATACTGACTTTCATAGGACTTTTGAACCTTCTCATGGTACTTTTTCTGCAGTTTGACCGTTATGTGACAATAGAGATGGCATCGGGAGTTATATGGATTGTTGTGATCTCACTTGTGATGTCGGCGCTGTTCGTGTTTGTCAGACGCCAGTGGATCGCATGGCTTGGAATAATCGCGGCCGGCGGTATTGTATTCTGGATAGCCAGAGAAGCTGTTATGGGCGGTACGGCAGAGTTTATAGATGCTGTTATAAATGATATGGCGGCTTTCTTTGATACAGAGATGTATTTTATAGAAATGACATTGAAATTAATGAAAGAAGCCAATCCGGATCTGGCGGTCAATATGGCACTGTGTCTGATCGGGGCATTGTATGCATTCTGTTTTACGCATAAACGTATGGCGGTCATACCTATGATGATATCACTTGCTTTTACCGTGCTTGCTGCCATAATGGACAAGGCAGGCGTTGCGGGAATTGTCATCGGTATTGCATACAGTGTGTCATTACTTATTATGATATTGGCATCATGGGGAAAGTCAAAAGATAAAATCCAGTATTTCTGGGTACAGACAGCATGTATTATATGTGCGGCAGCAATAATTGCCGTAACAATGATCATATCGGTGGTGAACCCGAAAAAAGATTACGAGAAACCGCAGTATTTTAATGATGTGTATTCCCGTGGGGAAGAAGTGTATAACCAGTTTCAAAACGGAGAGCTTACAATTAACAAAATCATAGATTTTGTGGGAGAACTTCTTCCGTGGGACGGAAATATTCCGGGAGCGGGAATCGGAATCGCATCCGGAGGCAACAGCGAGATAGGTGCCGGTGAACTGGGACATGTTGACAAACTGGAATTTTCAGGTAAAGAAGTCCTTAAAGTTGAGATGCCGGATGTACAGGATAAAATATATATCAGAGGATATATAGGAGCCGATTATAAAGGGGACAGGTGGGCTGAGCCTGACTGGAATGAAGAAAATACGGAGTCGGCAGGCTCTATGAGAAATCTTTCCTACCAGACATTAAACCTGCTTGCAAGAAACAGACAAATTAAAGCATATGAAACAGGAATAAATATTGAATATACAGCCGGTGAAACAGGGTATATATTTATCCCGTCGCACCCTGCACTCGGAATGAGTCTTTCAATGACGTCGGTAGAGGGATATGGTATTGCAGAGTACCCTTTTTATACGAGCTTTATCCATATAAATGAGAGCGCATATTCCGGACTCGATAGTGGCATCGGTTCATCGGATATGCAGGAGGATTCCGACTATGACTCGATAATGGAAGCTGAAAAAACCTACCGCAATATGGTTTATGGCAGGTATCTTGATGTTAATACCACGGAAGCAATGCAGAATAAATTCCGTGGAGACTGGGGTGGATACAGCATCGAAAGTTCCGCCGACAGATATGCACTTGCATGTGCGGTAAGAAAATATCTGGCTGATAACTGCACATACACTGTCAGCCCGGGGGCATTGCCTGAGGGTGAAGATTTCGTGGAATATTTTATAGATAAGACACACAAAGGATATTGTACATATTTTGCAACAGCGGCGGTTATGATGTTGAGAAGCGCGGGAGTTCCTGCAAGATATGTTGAAGGATATTCATTTGCCACATCCGGCGGATATAAAACATCCGGAAGAACATCATATACGGAATATAATGCATATACAGGAGACATAATCTCAGAAGCTAAAGATAATGTCCAAATATCCGTGGCTGATTCTGCAGCACATGCGTGGGTGCAGTATTATGTTGACGGAATAGGATGGGTGGATTTTGATGTGACACCGGGAAATTATAATGCTCCGGCAAACGAACCTGAGACAACAGAACCCGAAAATACGACGCCTGAAGAAACTACTGCGGATCAGGGAGAGTCACAGACCACGGCAGAAGAGACAACCTCGCCTGCTGAAAGAAATACCAAACCGTCTGAAGAAAACAGAACTTACAATAACAGCCGTGCGGATGGTAAGAAATTCAAACTTTCCCGGACAGCCGAAAGAGTGATAATTCTTGCTGCCATAGCAGCGGTTGTGTCAGCGTTGGTAATATTTATCAGTGTAATACATAATAAAAAGATGGCAATAATCAGAGATAGAATGTATAATGGCACTGATGAATCGCTTTACCCTCAGAGTGTTAAGATGATTTACAGAGAATATATTAACATTGTAAAACACTTTGGATTTAAATGTGCAGACTCAATGACGCAGACGGAGTTTGCCCGCATTGTTGCCGGAAAGTGTCCTTTTGTGGCAGCATCGGAGGCAGAACGTATGGCGGAATTATATGATAAAGTCACATTCTCGAATGAGAAGATAACGGCGGATGACAGAAATCAGGCCGTATGTGTGATAACATCAATAAGAAAGCGCATGAAAGGCAATATGGGATTCTTTAAACGATTCTTATACAGGCATTTATAAATATGGAGGAACACTAAGATGAAGAAAATAATAATGGCGGCCGCTATATGCATCAGTGCGGCATTAACACTGCCATTTATGGTAAACAAGGCGTCAGCCAAAGATGCTGACGGAGATGTGGTAATAGTGATAGATCCGGGACATGGTGAGGATGATCCGGGTTCCATTGCAACCACTACGGGAACATATGAGAAGGATTGTAACCTTGCGATTGCAAAGGCGATGCGTGAGGAGTTATGTAAATACGACGGAGTGAAAGTATATCTTACACGTTCTTCGGATGAATGGATGACCAATACAGGAAGAGCGATGATAGCATCCGCATTGAAAGCTGATTTCCTTATCAGTATCCACAACAACAGCGGTTCGGCAACGAATTCGGGATGCATCGCATATCGTTCGCTCAACACTTATTACAGCGAAGTCACCAACGATATGTGCAGTCTGATAACGGAAAATCTCTCATCGCTCGGACTTAAGAACGGCGGAGTACAGACGCGTACATCAACGGGTTTTGATTATGAAGACTATTATACACTTATTGCCGAAGGCGTCCGTGCAGGAATCCCGTCAATAATAGTTGAGCATTGTTTCTTAAGCAACCCTTCGGATGAAGCGCTGCTTTGCAATACCGATGGTACCGTTAATGAAGAAATGGCAGTTAAAATGGGACAGGCTGATGCTAAAGCAGTGGTAACATATTACAATTTAAAGCCAAGGACTGCTGAAGCTGACAGTAAGACTTCTGTCACTCTTCAGAAGGGATATGGACTTACTCTTTCTGTTCCATCGGGAGATACCAATGGAATTTCATGGTACTCAATTGATAAAAATGTGGCATCCGTTGATGAAAACGGAGTTGCGGTAATGACCGGAACAGGAACAACCAACCTTGTATATAAACTTTCCGATGGAACAAGCGGTTACTGCACAGTGGTTGTACCGGCTGAAGAACCGGTTGCCCTTACGGGAGGAATAGATCCTACATTCTATTCGACACCGCAGGAACTTGCAGGATTCAATTCATCGGATGTAATGGCATTCGTTTCGTACAGCGACGGAACATCCGTTAAAGTTAAACCGGACAGCGTAGGAAAAGTTGACAGCACGGTTGTCGGAATACAGGATGTTGAGGTTAAATATCAGGATCTGACAGGTTCGTTAAGAATATGTATGAGTGAGGGATATACACCGGAAGTAACGACACCGGCACCGACCGAAGAAGCAACGACGGTCTCTGAGACAAAGGCTTCATCCGATACACAGGCGGAGACCGATGTGAAATCTGACACATCGTCAAAGAATACGGATTATAAGAAATTTATCAAATACATTGCAGTGCTTCTTGTTGTGGTAATAATCGGTATAGTATTTTTCATTATAGAAAACAACAGACGTAACCGTAGAAGACGCAGACACAGAGGCAGAAGAAGGAGATATTAAAATTGAAACTTTGGAACAAAATATTCATTGGAGCGGCAGTATCCGTTGCTGCACTGGCTGCATCCCTGACCGGAACGCAGGCAAAGGACGGAGCCGGGAATATAGTTATCATAGTTGATCCCGGACACGGCGGTAATGACGGCGGAGCCACATCATCATACGATAATGAGGCAACACTGAACTGGAACATAGCAACAGCTTTAAAGGCCGAACTTCAGACATATAACGGAGTCAGGGTATACCTTACAAGAGGCTCGGCTGAATGGAATTCCAACGCAGCAAGAGGACGTATGGGACAGCAGCTCGGCGCTGATCTGTTTGTGTCTGTTCATAATAACAGCGGAAGCAACTCATCCGCCAATGGCGTGCAGGTATACGGAACGGTTAATTCCGCATATAAAGATTCAATCAAAAATCTGTGTACAAGTGTTGCATCACATGTAAGTGCATTGGGACTTGCCAACGGGGGATATCAGACCAGAACATCGACCAAGGATTCTTCCCGCGATTACTATACAATGCTTGATGAAGCTGTTAAGTGCAATATTCCCGGCATAATTATAGAACATTGCTACTTAAGCAATCCATCCGATGCCAATTTTATACACAGTGAAGATAACCAGAGAAGATGCGGAGCGGCAGATGCGACAGCGATTGCCGGATATTACGGACTTACCAAAAGAGGCGTGACGGCAGGAAGCAGCATCACTCTTGAGCGTACCTACAGCGCCAATATGACGGGATGTACCGCAGGCAGTTATTCGTCATCTGACACATCCGTGGCATACGTAAGCAGTGATGGCGTTATTACGGCAGTCGGAGCCGGGGAAGCGGTTATAACCGGAAGCGCCGGAAGCGTTACGGTCAAAGTGCCGGCAGCAGGGCTTAAGGCCATAGCAGCGGGAATTAATCCGACATTCTGCAATGCTTCGGATGTCGCTTCATATAATCAGAGCACAGTCATGGTCAAAGCCATATACTCTGACGGAAGTGCAACCCAGCTTTCCTCCGGATATACATTCGGCGGAATTAATAACAGTGGTAACGGGGCATATGATATTCCGGTATCGTATTCCGGTCTTTCGTGTAATTTAAGGATATACGGAACAGGTGCAGCCGGAAGTTATTCGCTCAATAATTATAAAGTGACAGGAACCAACAAAGACATATTGGTATATCCGGCTGTTTATAACGGAGTTAATACTGGAATAACCATCACCAACGATAACGGGCAGACATCACAGACAAACACAACCCCGGTACAGACCGAAGCGCCCGCAACCGATCCGGCACCTGTTGAAGAAACAACCGTTTTGCAGACAGAAGAAGAAACAACGGTTGCAGAGACAGAAACAGAGACAGAAGCGGAAACCGAGACAGAAACAGAGACAGTGACAGAGACAGAAACCGAAACGGAGACGGAAAGCGCTGCGCATACGAATGATGCGATAAAAAGCAAAACATTCCCGAAAGGTCTTCTGATCACGGCGGTCTCAATACTTCTTGCCGGTGTTATCGTAGCGATAGTTTTGGTTATAAGACGTAAAAGGAATAATATCAATGAATAAAATTCTTCTTGTTGAAGACGACGCCGATATAACGGCCAATTTGCAGACATTCCTTGCTAAAGAAGGATTCGATGCCGATTGTGCCGACGGTCAGAAGAAAGCATTTGAAATGCTTGATTGTAAGACATATGACCTTGTTCTGTTAGATGTATCGCTGGCTGACGGAAATGGTTTTGTTGTATGCCACAGAATAAAATCGGAAAGTGATATACCGGTTATATTCTTAACGGCATCCGGTGATGAATACAGCGTTGTTGCCGGCTTTGATGCCGGTGCGGATGATTATGTGGCTAAGCCGTTCAGACCGCGTGAACTGGTATCGCGTATGAAGAATGCGCTGAGACGCAGAAACAGTGCACAGACAATAACATACAACGGTATCACAATTGACACTGTAAAAGGAATAGCGCTCAAAGACGGAAAAGATTTATATTTGTCGGCACTTGAATACAGGCTTTTACTTATTTTTTTCAACAATATGGGTGCGGTACTCTCGAGAAACAAACTTCTCGAGGAAATCTGGGATATAGCTGGCGAATATGTGAATGACAACACACTGACAGTCTATATAAAGCGTCTGCGTGACAAAATAGAAGACGATCCACAGAATCCGCAGATAATAAAGACTATCCGCGGCATGGGATATAAAGCAGGAGATTGATATGGGTATTATGAAAAATCCCGAAATCAGAAAAAATATAATAATATGGGTTGCAATTATGACGCTTGTAACGGGAACGGCTTTCGCATTTGATCTTAAATGCGGAATCGCCGTGGCCGCGGCAGGCGTTTTGTATACGGGAATACATTTTGGGACTACGGCATCAAGATACCGTAAAATTGCTGACCTGAGCATGGAAATAGACAGAATACTTTATGACTGTTCCCGATTCGACCTTGCAAGGTTCAATGAGGGGGAACTCGGAATCCTCTACAGTGAAATTTATAAAATGACCGTGCGGCTCAGGGAACAGGCGGATCATTTGGCGCAGGATAAAAAATATCTTGCGGATTCCATTGCAGATATATCACATCAGATACGTACGCCTCTTACATCCATAAATATAATAACGGAACTCTTGTCGGAACCGGGATTGCCTGATGAGGACAGACTCCGTTATACCAAGGAACTTTCCGGACTGCTTGAGAGAATAGACTGGCTTATTAATACATTGTTAAAGATTTCCAGACTTGATGCCGGATATGTTGTTTTTGACAAAAAGAAAGAGAAAATATCTGAAATTATACATAAAGCATGGGAGCCTGTTTCCGTACTTATGGATATCAGAAATCAAAAATTCACTGTGGACGGGGATGTTGATGCCCGGCTGGAGTGCGACATGCCGTGGATGAATGAAGCGGTCGGAAACATATTTAAGAATTGTATGGAACATACGCCGGACGGAGGCAGCATCAATACGCATGTGGAGGAAAATGCGGTATACACGGCAATAATAATATCCGACACAGGAGGCGGTATTGCGGCGGAAGACATTCCGAATATATTTAAGCGATTCTATAAAGGACGCAATTCTTCATCTCAAAGTTTCGGAATAGGACTTGCACTTGCAAGGATGATCGTTACGGGACATGGAGGAACCATACGTGCATATAATAACAGGAACGGCGGAGCTTCTTTTGAAATCAAATTCTACAAATCGACGGTATAACATCAAAGTGACATTTTTGTAATAATTAAGTCACGGGGCAGTCATCCTGTGATGATACAATGCCTATTGTAAACGAGTTACAGAAGTATTTTTAAATATGGGCAAAAGGAGATAGCAGGATGGAAATATTAAAAGTTGAGAATTTATCCAAAGTATACGGTAAAGGCGACAATCAGGTAAAAGCTTTGGATAATGTATCATTCGGAGTAGAAAAGGGGCAGTTTGTGGCAATAATCGGACCATCCGGTTCCGGAAAATCCACACTTCTTCATATTCTCGGCGGTGTAGACGTCCCGACAAGCGGCAAAGTTTATATGGATGGTCAGGATGTGTATGCACAGAATGAAGAACAGCTGGCGGTATTCAGAAGAAGACAGGTAGGTCTGATATATCAGTTCTACAACCTTATACCGGTTCTTGATGTTACGGAGAATATCACTCTTCCGGTATTGCTTGACGGACGTAAAGTCAATAAAGAACGTCTTGAGGAACTTCTTGATATTCTTAAATTAAAAGGACGCGAGAAACATCTTCCAAACCAGCTTTCAGGCGGACAGCAGCAGAGGGTATCAATCGGAAGAGCGCTTATGAATTCACCGGCGGTTGTGCTTGCGGATGAACCTACCGGAAATCTGGATTCCAAAAACAGTCAGGAAATAGTCGACCTTCTGAAACTTTCCAACAGAAAGTATGATCAGACTCTTATAGTTATCACACATGATGAGAATATCGCGCTTCAGGCGGACAGGATCATTGCCATAGAAGACGGACATATCACCAGGGATGAGGTGATCAGACGATGAACATTCTTAACAAGGTCACACGAAAAGCACTTGGACGCAACCGGATGAGGACATTTGTGACAATTATAGGAATTGTGCTTTCGGCAGCAATGTTCACGGCAGTGACGACGAGTATCACAAGTATGCAGAATTATATGAAGAAATGCTGTGAACAGACGGACGGATCGTGGTATGCCAGATACAACATGGCGGACAATTCAAAGTTGTCGGAAATTAGATCGGATAGCGATGTAAGCCGCGTTGAAACGCTTGAGATGATTGGATATGCCGATATAAAAAGCAATAACGAATATAAACCATATCTCTATATCGGAGGAATGAGTGAAAATTTTACGGATATTGTAGCGGTTAACATGATAGAAGGAAAACTGCCGCAGAATTCCGGCGAGATTATCCTGCCGAAACATCTTATTACCAACGGCGGAAACAAGGATTATAACATAGGAGATAAAATTACACTTGATGTCGGACAGAGAAGTTATGGCGGAAGTGTTTTATCGCAGCAGAACAGCTATTATGCATATGAAGAAGGAGATGAAAAGGGCGATGAAGAGAAGCTTATTAATACCGGGACAAGAGAATATACAATTGTCGGATTCTACGAAAGACCGGCATTCGAACCGTACTCCGCTCCCGGTTACACTGCTCTCACTGTTGGTGACGGCAGCGATGCTGCCGTTTATGATGTCTTTTATAAGACGAAAAAAGCGGGAACGATATATACAACTGCACAAAGACTGAATCCGGATGGAGAAAGCACCGTGTACAATTCGGACTATTTAAGATTTTCCGGTGTATCATCAAATATGGCATTTAACAGCGTGTTATATTCATTTGCGGGAATTCTTATGGCACTTATAATGTTCGGATCCATATCACTTATATACAATGCATTTTCGATATCGGTCAGTGAAAGAACCAGACAGTTCGGTATCCTTAAATCAGTCGGAGCTACGAAAAGACAGATGCGCCACAGCGTAATGTACGAAGGAATGCTTTTAAGTATCATCGGAATCCCGGTAGGAATAGGAGCCGGAATACTCGGAATGTTTATAACATTTAAGTGTACAGGTAAATTCTTCGGAATGATGTTGGTAAATGGTGTGGATGTAACATTCGGACTGCATATTACATGGCAGGCACTTGTCATAGCGGCAGTGGTATGTCTGGTGACGGTTATGATATCTGCAAATATACCGGCGGTAAGGGCGGCGCGTAAGCCTGCAATTGAGGCCATAAGACAGACCAATGATGTCAATATCAGAAAGAATAAGATAAAAACATCGAAACTGACATACAGATTATTCGGATTTGAAGGAATGCTTGCATCCAAGAACTTCAAGAGAAACCGCAAGAAATACAGGGCGACGGTTTTGTCACTTTTTATGAGCATTGTGCTTTTTATATCCGCATCGGGATTCTGCAATTACCTCATGAAAGGTGTGGACGTAGCAAATACAACATATAATTACGATATTTCATATTATGTTACCCGCGATCTTCTTAACCGAAAAGACCTGGATAAAGACAGTATTGAAGAGCTTCTTAAGAGTGTGCAGGACGTAACGGATGTAACATATATATATAATCTTGACGAGTACTCTTTTGATGTTGATAAGTCACTTTTAACGCAGAAAGTGCTCGATATCACGGACGACAGCATGGACCGCTGGAGTCTCAGGCTGGCTTTTGTCGAAGATTCGGATTACAGAAATTACCTTAAGAAGATGAATCTTGACGAGGACACTTATATGAATACGGATGAGCCGGTCGGTGTTATATACAATGAAATTACTATATACTCTAAAAAGTACTATAAGACGGAGCTGTTTAACACTGATAAATTAAGCCTTACTGCGGACAATGGGGAAAGTACGATAAAGCTTAACATAGGGGCATCTGCTGATGAGACACCTATGGGTATTGTACAGGACGGCGTGTCATATCCGGTAGTGATGTATCCTTTCAGCGCATATGATAAAATAATTCCCGATGAAGCTTATCAGTTGAATTATTATATAAAATCTGATAATCATAAGCTGTCATATGAGAAAATGTGTGATCTGCTTGATTCGGAAGGGCTTGCAAGCTACAGGGCAAACGATTATTCGGAATCGGTAGCGGTAACCAAAGCCATGACAATGGTTGTCAAAGTTTTCTCAATGGGATTTATTGTGCTGATATCACTTATATCACTTGCAAATGTGTTTAATACGATATCGACAAACGTGGCACTCAGAAGGCGAGAGTTTGCTATGTTGAAATCAGTCGGAATGACAAAAAAAGGATTTTACCGTATGATGAATTATGAGTGCATTCTCTACGGAGTCAAGGGCGTTGCGCTTGGACTTCCGGTATCGCTTGTAATTAATCTGCTTATGGCGCGTTCGATAGGTTTCGGCGTGGATATCGGAGTGCAGATTCCGTGGAAGAGTGTGATCATAGCGGTGGGAAGTGTATTCCTGGTGGTTTTTGCCACAATGATTTATTCGATGAGCAAAATCCGCAATGATAATCCGGTTGAAACACTGAAAAACGAAAATCTCTGATTTCGCAAAATTTAATAAAAAATATGACTAAAGTGCACAAAAATATGATGATATTATCTATTTTGTGCACTTTTTGCCTTGAAATGTGCAAATATTTAGTATAAAGTACACAAAACAAATATTAGCATTTAAAAAATACTTGTTGAAATTGCACATATAATATGGTACTCTTGGAGTATAGGAGCGGGTAATTCTATTCAGGAGGTAGTGTTTATGAAGAGTGGAAAGAAATGGCTGGCCGGCATACTGGTTATAGCCATGGTAGTAACCACTTTGGTTCCGGGACTCGGAAGCTTCAGCGCAAGCGCGGGTCAGGCACCGGTGGGAGAATTTACGGAGACAGGCATTAAGCTTGATTCTACGGGAAAGTTATCCAGCACGGACAGCGGCCGTACAGGTTCAGACGGTAAATATAACGGACTGGTATGTTCTGTGCAGGACAGTAAAGCATTGGCGGGTAAATATTTCAGAATCGATTACACGGTTACGGGAGATGTGACCGATGATACCAAGATATTTAATATCCAGCCGTTTGATTCATCATGGGGCGGATGGAATGATAACTTCCTTACCATGGGCGATGGAATTAGAACGGAGATGCATATACCGCATATGTAGAAATTGATAAGATTAAGGCTTCGCTTTCTACAGGCAAGTCACTTAAGGGAATCAATATCTGTTTCTTTTCATCGGATGTAGATGCAACGGTTACTTCGGTCAAGTATATGGTTGAGAATTCACAGGCACCTGCGGATGATGAGGATGACCATCAGCTTGCAGCAGACAAGGTAATTCTTAATATAACCGGTGATGACCTTGTTGCGGCGGGAATTGATGCACAGGCCCTTATTAACGGTAACAAGAAGGCCACATTCTATGTTAATATCACCAAGGCAGATGAGTACTCATGGATTACGGCCAGAACAGGCGGATCGGGCGGAGGTTCCAACAAATACCTTATCGCATCCAAATGTACGAAGCAGACATCAAGCTTATACTGGATTCAGAATACCGGTAAGAACGACGGTAAGGGAAGTGCGGGAACAGCTAATTATAAATTCCCGGACAACTCAATTTCCAAGAGTAAGATTACAAGTGTTTCGGATTTATCGTTAAGAGTTTCAATCAAGACAACCAATACCGAGGCCAAGGTGCTTGGTATAGTATTTAATAATGGACAGAGCGTAAGCGTAAGCTACGACAGTGACGGAAACGTTACCCTTAAGAATGGATTTACGGTACCTAAATGCGAGTCCACTTCACTTGAGGACAACACCAAGATTACGGATGTATGGCAGCAGACTGTAGAGATGCGTAAGGCTAACTTAAAGCTTTCTCTTGACTATATTGCCAAGATGGATTCATCCAGGTATACCAAGGAGTCTTGGGATGCACTTCAGAGCGCTGTTGCGACGGCCACCAAGGAATATAATAATGCATCGGCTACAACAGCGAGCCTTAAGAGCGCAAGAGATAAATTGGAGAATGTCAAAGCCAAGCTTATATTCAATACTAAGACAGATGATTCCAACGCACTGCCGTTTACAGTACTTTCGGCACAGGATACCGTAAAAGCAATGGGAGCAGGTATCAACCTCGGTAACACGATGGACGGCCACAGCGGTTTCACTCCGAGCGAGACATCATGGCAGTCGGCGGTTACAACTAAGGAATATATCAAGGCACTTCATGATGCAGGATTCAATACGGTAAGAATCCCTGTAACCTGGGGCAATATGATAGATGATAAGAACGGTTATGCCATCAATGAGACATGGCTTAACAGAGTTCAGGATATAGTTGATTACTGCGTAGAGCAGGATATGTATGCAATCATCAATATACATCATGATGGCGCAGAACAGACCGGATGGCTCAGGGTTGCAGCGGACGATATCGATTCCGTAATGGAGAAATACGAGGCCGTCTGGAGACAGATTGCAGAGAAATTTAAAGATTATGACGAGCATCTTATATTTGAGTCGATGAACGAGATATCATGTTCGGCAACAGACAAGAATGGAAGCAATGCGGTAGCATATGATACACCTATTATTGTCAATTTCAACCAGTTATTCGTGAACACGGTTCGTTCAACCGGTTCAAACAATACACACAGATGGCTTGCCGCTGTTGCACATTATGCCAACAACGGAAGCAATGCGGAATTTACACTTCCGGAAGATACTTATAACAGCACTAACAGAATCATGTTCGCAGCACATGTATATGTTGCATCAACCAACACGACATGGGGATACAATGATATCAAGGGACTTTGGGACAGATTAAGTGCAATGCAGAAGAAGTTCAGTTCAGATGTTCCTATGTATCTCGGAGAATACGGTAACAGAATTTATCCGCAGTCCGGAACCGCAACAGGTTACAATGATGTTGCCCGTGCCTGGTTCTGTGAAATTGCCAACAGAGCATGTAAGGTGGCAGGCGTTGTTCCTGTAGTATGGGATCAGGGCTACGGTCAGGACCCGTATGAGAAAGGACTTTTCTCATATTGGAACAGAAAAGAATGTAAACCTATATTCAAAGATATTATCGATGCGATGATGAGAGGTACATACCTTGATGCATCATCAAAGAACCTTAAATATGACTTTACGGATATAACAGAAGATCCTGAAGTTGTAGAAATGACTACATTAATTGCAAGTTCGAATACATACACATACCGGGCAGGCCAGAAAGCCACAATTGACGTAAAGACACTTCCGGAAAAGACAAACGATGTTCTTCTCTGGTCAACGGATGATGACAGTGTTGTTACAGTCTTTAACGGACAGATCCATGCCAAAGGAGTGGGAAGCACAACAGTACATGCATATTCACAGAGCGGTTCAGTTAAGATGACGTTCCAGATAAATGTACTTCCGGTTGAATCTGACGAGAAAGTTACAATAACGACGGACAATGATACGGAGACCATCGTACTTGACAAGAACACAACATTGAATGCCAAGGCAAGCAACGGAGAGAGACTTACATATACATCCTCCAATCCGTCCGTAGCAACGGTAAACAGCCATGGTAAGGTTGTTGCAACAGGAATCGGTACCACATACATCATAATCAAATCCGAGAGCGGTGCGGTTAAGAAGGTACAGATTACTGTTAAGGATGCACTTGATACTGATGAGATTTCACTCGGACTTAAGGTTCTCTATAACGACTCCACACACAAATACTGGAGCGCAGAGACAGGAACAGTTGTTAAAGAATTGGAAGACGGACAGTATACGGTGAAGTTCGACTGCAATACCGATTTGTCAGATGCAGCAGTTAAAGCTGGAATTACCAATCTTGATAAACTTACCGCTATCTATATTAAAGATCAGAATGTAGATAACGGAAGCGCAAAGGCATCTCCGCTTGACAGTTGCAACATCACTATCGACAAGGTCGTACTCGACGGTCAGACACTTACACTTAACAGCCTTGCATCTGCTAAGGAAGCAGTTAAGAACGGTGTATTTGACAGCGGTAATCCTGTCAATGCATGGGACGGTTCGGCAGTGGATGAAGTTAAATCATCGGATCATGTTGCGTCATTTACGACTAATACAGCTCACAAGGTTATTGAAATCACATTCACACTTTCCGGTATGAAATTCAAGACACCGACAACCGGAATTGAGCACCCGGCCGAGAAAATCGAAGCAGTTGGCGATACTGTAATGAATATCTGTCCTGACAGCAGTGTGGACAGCTTTGAGTTAAAAGTTAAAGTCACACCGGCAGAGACTGAGAATGTAGTTACATTTGTATCCGGAGACGAATCAATCCTCCGTGTTCCTACAAAGGCAGTGAGCGTTGATGAGAACGGATATGCATCCGTAGAAGTTCAAATATTAAAGAACGCGGATACAACGATTACAGCACTTACGGATAACGGATTAAGTGTGGAATATGAGATTAAGAGAGAACACGATTATGTAGAGGTTTCAAGAGTAGATGCCAAGGTAGGCGTTGAAGGCATCATAACATATGAGTGTACAGAATGTCATAAGCAGAAGACAGAACCAATTCCTGCGATTGATGAGGATAAACCGGAGATAACACTTGGAATAGAATGCAAGGCAATTGACGGTAAGACACCGAGCGCAACAATTACCGATAAGGACTTTCCGTCATCGGCAGGTGCCAAGGGAGTTAAGGTAGATATTACAATTCCAGACAGCGCTAAGGATATATGGAATAACTGGTGCGGCAACATCGTAAGAGTTACAGATAAAGATGGCGTCCACTACTATATGTGGGGCGGCAGCGGAGTAACATGGGACAAAGATATCGACGGAGACAAGATTAATGAAATTACCGGCGGAGTCAAAGGAAACCAGTGGCTCGGAACCGTTGTGGACGGAAAGGTAAGTCTGTATATTCCTGTAGCAGGAGATGAATTCACAATTGATTTCATTACGGACTGCTATGTCAGCGATGGTGAAGCTACCTATGACGGAGTTATATATGTCATTGAGAAAGCGACACTGTTAAAAGAATCGGTTACACCTAATCCGTCGGATCCATCCAATCCGACAGACCCATCCAATCCGGAAGGACCTGTTAATACAGGAGACAGCAATATACCGAGAGTATTGATCATCGCGCTTGCAGTAAGTGCTGCAACATGCGTGGCAGTTATGAGAAAACGCAGAACTGCCGAAAGATAATCATACCATATATCACCAAAAGGGCCGGCGTCTTAATGATGCCGGTTCTTTGTGTAAAAGTGACTAATATATGACATGGTATCGTCCGATACATTATATATCAGGCGAAACGGATTTCGCCATGAAGTTCAAGGAGGAATTATTATGAGCAATATATCGAATGTTGCAGAGAATGTGTCGGCATACCAGAACACAACCGATACGAAGAAAACGGATTCCGGTAAGAAAGTAAGCGGACGCACTATCGGAGACGTAAAGCTGAGTGACAAGGCAGCCAAGTACTATGATTCACTTAAATCCAAGTTCAGTAACATGGACTTCATACTGGTAAGTGAGGACATGAAAGAACAGGCAAAGGCGCAGGCGGGCAGTTACGCACAGGCTGGAAGGATGGTCGTGCTTATCGATGAAGATAAGATTGAGCGTATGGCAGAAGATGAGAGTTACCGCAGAAAATACGAAAGCCTTATAGCCAATGCATCGAGCCGGATGTCACAGATGGGAAGCGGTATAGCATCATCGGGAATGTCCGTAAAGACATACGGAATGCAGGTTAATGACAACGGAACCGCAACATATTTTGCAGTTCTTGAGAAATCGACCACAGCACAGAAAGAGCGCATAGAGAGGAAAGCACAGGAGAAGAAAGCCGAGAAGAAGGAAAAAGCACGCAAAGACGCTAAGAAAGAAGAAAAGGAACGGCTTGAGAAATCAAAGGATGCGGATACCGTTACGGTAACGGCATCATCCATGGAGGAACTGTTTCAGAAGATTAAAGACCTCTCTCAGATGTATATGAGCGATACAGTGCAGACCGAATCGGAGAAACAGATAGGACAGAAATTCGATTATTCGGTATAGAACGGAGAAAACAGTATGTCAATATCAATTAACGTTAACCGCAGCGTTACGGAATTCGATCAGGAAAGAACGGATTCTTTTGCTGTCGGCAATGCAAGGAAAATTTCCGAGACGGATATGAAAATTGCCGCTAAACGTAAATCGGCCGGAGCTCAGGCGATGAAGCTGATAAGTGACGCGTGGGATAAGGACAAGGATTCGATAAAAGGAATTAACGAACTGAAAGAACACATCAAGCAGAATCAGGAAGACATTAAAGATCTTTCCGGAAAGCTTGATTATATATCCACAGAGAAGGATGCGATAAGGGAAAAATACGGAATCGATCCCGAATCAGAGGAATATAAAGATCTTGAGCTGCTTGAAAAGTATCAGAATAATACGGTCGGAGTGGCGAATGATTCTTTTACCAAAGAGGAGATAGACCGGTTGAAAGAGTTGCAGAATATGCCGCTGACGGATTATCAGAAAGAAGTTCTGAAACTTAATTTAACGTCATGTCAGATATCGCGTAAGATAGAAGAAAAAGAAAACAGTTCGGCTGGCGATACAATGGCGATTACCGATTCTGAAATAGAGAGACTTAAGTCACGCGATATGATAAAAGCGACTGCCGCGGCAGATGACATTATGGCAGCGGCAAGCAAGGATATCATCGGAATGCTTGTTGAGGAAAGCAAAGAACATGTCGATGATAAGCTTGAAGAAGAGCAGGATAAATCCGAAGAGTCCCAAAAGAAAGAAGAGGAACAGAAAGAACTTATCGACAAGGTGAAAGAACGCAAGGAGGAAGCCGAACAACAGACTGAGGCCATCCGTGATGCGAAAGACTCACAGGAGGAGGTTCTTGACGGCGTGAATAAAACAGATACTCTTGAATTGGAAAGCAACATTAAGAAAAAGAGTGTTGACCACGTAGAAGAGGCTCAGAAACAGATTAATAAAATTATCAAAGATAACAATCTTATCAATGAGGATCTTAAAGGAATTGAGATAGATTTTAATTTCTGAGATAATAACAAAGCAGCTATGATTTACTCATAGCTGCTTTGTCGTATATTCTACTGACCGTTTTTCTTGGCTCTGTAACGTGCTGTTGAATCGAGAATTTTCTTACGGATTCTTAAATTCTTAGGCGTAACTTCAAGAAGCTCATCCGAATCGATAAATTCAAGTGACTGCTCAAGGCTCATGATTTTTGGCGGAACAAGTCTGAGTGCGTCATCAGCGCTCGATGAACGTGTATTGGTAAGATGTTTGGTCTTGCATACATTAACTTCAATATCTTCCGAACGTCCTGTCTGACCGACAATCATACCGGCATAAACCTTGGCACCCGGTCCGATAAAAAGTGTACCACGTTCCTGGGCATTGAACAGTCCGTATGTTATGGCTTCACCGTTCTCAAATGCGATAAGTGAACCCTGCTTACGATACTGGATGTCACCCTTATATGGTCCGTATCCGTCAAAAATAGTATTAATTACACCGCTGCCCTTGGTATCGGTAAGGAATTCATTGGTGTAACCGATAAGTCCTCTTGAAGGAATTGAGAACTCAAGACGGGTTGTTCCGCCGTTAAGCGGAGCCATGCCGTTAAGCTCACCCTTACGCATGCTTAATTTCTGGATTACGGTACCGGAGCAGTCATCCGGGACATCAATATAGGCAATTTCCATAGGTTCAAGCTTCTTGCCACGCTCATCCGTCTTATAAATAACCTCAGCCTTGCTGACAGCAAATTCATATCCCTCACGGCGCATATTCTCAATCAGAACCGAAAGGTGGAGTTCACCACGTCCGGATACTTTGAAACTGTCCATGTTGTCTGTTTCTTCTACACGAAGGCTGACATCTGTATTAAGTTCACGCATAAGTCTGTCACGGAGATGTCTTGATGTTACGAATTTACCTTCCTGACCGGCAAGAGGAGAGTCATTTACCATAAAATTCATGGTAATGGTCGGCTCGGAAATCTTCTGGAAAGGAATGGCCTGCGGGTTATCAACGGAGCAGATTGTATCACCGATCTTAATATCCGTAATACCTGAAATCGCAACAATTGAACCGATGTTGGCCTCGTTGACCTCAACTTTGTTGAGTCCGTCAAATTCATAAAGTTTGGTAACCTTGACACGCTGACGCTTGTCAGGGTCATGGTGATTGACGATCATACCTTCCTGGTTGACTTTGATAACTCCGTTATCAACTTTACCGACACCGATACGTCCTACATAATCATTGTAATCGATTGTGCTTATAAGAACCTGCAGAGGAGCTTCAGGGTCTCCTTCAGGTGCAGGAATGCTGTTGATTATTGTTTCAAAAAGAGGAACCATGTTATCTGATTCATCTTCCATTTTGTATTTGGCATATCCGCCCCTTGCGGAAGCAAATATAAACGGGCAGTCAAGCTGCTTGTCGTTGGCATCAAGTTCAAGTAAAAGCTCGAGAATCTCATCTACAACTTCATCCGGTCTTGCCTCCGGACGGTCTATTTTGTTAACACATACAATAAGGTCAAGGTCTAAGTCGAGAGCCTTCTGCAGAACGAATTTGGTCTGCGGCATAACACCTTCGTAAGCATCTACCACAAGGATAACGCCGTTAACCATCTTAAGTACACGCTCAACTTCACCGCCAAAATCAGCATGGCCCGGGGTGTCGATAATGTTTATTTTGGTATTTTTATAATGAACGGCAGTGTTCTTTGAAAGAATGGTGATGCCTCGTTCACGCTCGATATCATTTGAGTCCATGACACGCTCGGCAACTTCCTGATTCTCCCTGAAAGTACCGCTTTGTTTTAACAATTCATCTACGAGTGTCGTCTTACCGTGATCAACATGTGCAATAATAGCAATATTTCTCACATCTTCACGTTTAGTAATCATATAAAACCTCCGATAATATAAATAGACATATGCAACCATAATATTTTATCACAAATTTTTGATTTTACAATATTTTTGTGCTAAAATCGAAATATGGCGCATATTATATATTGATAAAGTTATCAAGCAACGAACGCAGGCATATAAAATGCCGCGGAATAAACAGAAGGGAGAAACAGAAGAATGGTTGATAAGGTTATTGAAAACAACAAAGTTACAATTATAGGCGAGGTGGTTTCTGAATTTCAGTTCAGCCACGAGGTATACGGAGAGGGCTTTTACACGGTCGATATTTCCGTAAACCGCTTAAGTAACAGTGTGGATGTAATTCCGCTTATGGTTTCGGAGAGATTAGTTGATGTGACGGAGGATTTAAGAGGCACGATGATAGAAGCCCAGGGACAGTTCCGTTCGTACAACAGACATGAGGAGACCAAGAACAGGCTTGTGCTTTCTATTTTTGTCAGGGAGCTTCAGTTTATCGAGGATTATGACGAGGAGACGAGTACGAATCAGATTTTCCTTGACGGGTACATATGCAAGCCGCCGATTTACCGCAAGACTCCGCTTGGAAGGGAGATCGCCGATATTCTTATCGCAGTCAACAGACCATACGGTAAATCAGATTACATTCCATGTATAGCCTGGGGGAGAAACGCACGTTTTGCGGCGGGCTTTGAAGTAGGTGCACATATACAGATTAACGGCCGGATACAGAGCCGTGAGTATACCAAGCGCATCAATGATGAGGAGAGTGAAAAAAGAGTTGCTTATGAAGTTTCGGTAAGCAAGATTGAATTTATTGACGATTGAATAAAACATATTGACTATTATCGTCATGAATGTTAAACTGTCAGTAATAACAAGAACAGAAACATTAAGTAGAGGTCGCACTGTATATTAGTAATTTATGTGATATGTCAGGCATAGATGAGCATGAATGAAAGGCAGCAGTGCCGAAGCGGCACAGATCCTGAGGCTGTGTGCGCTGGGAATATGATTAAGAGTCATATTACTGTCATCACAGGATGGAGAGCTACTAAAGTATCTTTTTAATAAGAGTATGACTTTATGAGCCGGCGTCCTGCTGGCTCTGTTTTTGCGTAAAATACATAATGTATATGATATTTCAGGAGGATAATTATGTCAGTATTTACAGGAGCAGGTGTTGCACTTATTACACCTATGCATGAGGATGGAAGCGTTAATTACGAGAAGCTTGCACAAGTAATTGAGAATCAGATAGCCAATCAGACAGACAGTATCATTATCTGCGGTACAACTGGTGAGGCTGCGACACTTTCCAATGAGGAACACATTGATGTCATTAAGTTCTGTGTCGACCAGGTTAAGCACAGAATCCCGGTAATTGCGGGAACAGGTTCCAACTGTACAAGTTCCGCAATAGAGCTTTCACAGGAAGCACAGAATGTCGGAGCAGATGCACTTCTTTGCGTTACACCGTATTACAATAAGGCGACACAGGCAGGCCTTGTAGGTCATTTTAAGGCTGTGGCTGATTCGGTTAAGCTCCCTATAATTCTTTATAATGTTCCGAGCAGAACAGGATGTAACATTAAGCCGGAGACAGTTGCGGCTATATGCAAGGAAGCTTCCAATGTAGTCGGAATTAAAGAAGCATCCGGAGATCTTTCACAGGTAGCGATGCTTATGAGCATAATGGACGGAAGAATTGATCTGTATTCAGGTAATGACGATCAGATCGTTCCTATCATGTCACTTGGCGGCAAGGGCGTTATCTCAGTACTTTCAAATGTGGCACCTAGACAGGCACATGAAATTGCAGCAGATTATCTTGCCGGCGATGTTAAGAGTGCATGCCGCAAACAGCTTGAGGCAATAGAGCTTATAAAGGCACTTTTCTGTGAGGTTAACCCGATTCCTGTTAAGCATGCCATGAACCTTATGGGAATGGAAGTAGGTCCGTTGAGAATGCCTCTTTCACCTATGGATCCTAAGAATCTTGAGACTCTTAAGAATGCAATGAAGAATTACGGAATATTATAAGATAACAGAGGTGTTGAAAATGGTCAGAGCTATAATGCACGGATGCAACGGTAAAATGGGACAGGTAATAACAGGTCTTGCCGCTGCTGATGATAATATTGAAATTGTTGCCGGTATAGATGTATTTGACGACGGACATAATTCATATCCGGTATTTTCCAATCTTAATGACTGCGACGTCGAAGCGGATGTTATTATAGATTTCGCTTCAGCCAAAGCAATTGACGGCCTTCTTGATTATTGTGAAACCACGCATATGCCTCTTGTGCTTTGCACAACCGGACTGAGCGATGAACAGATTGCGAGAGTGTCTGAGGTTTCCAAAGTGACACCGGTACTCCGTTCAGCCAATATGTCACTCGGAATCAATACATTGTTCAAGGTACTTAAATCAGTTGCACCGCTTCTTGCCGATGCGGGATTTGATATTGAAATAGTTGAGAAACATCATCATTTTAAGCTTGATGCGCCCAGCGGAACGGCTATCGCACTTGCCGATGCCATCAATGAGAGCCTTGCAGAGCCGTATTCTTACAAGTATGACAGGAGCGGGGACCGCGCCATGCGCCCGAAGAATGAGATCGGAATAAGTGCTGTCAGGGGCGGAACGATCGTCGGTGAGCATGAAGTTATTTTTGCCGGTGAAGACGAGGTAATCGAGTTTAAACATACGGCATATTCAAAGTCGGTATTTGCCAAGGGCGCTATTGAAGCTGCCAAGTTCCTTGCCGGTAAACCTGCCGGATTATATACCATGAAAGAAGTAATCGGTTAATTTGATATTATAATAAATAATACTCTGATTTTATAAAAAATAAAATCGGAGTATTTTTTTGCCCTGTTATGCCAATACTAATCACAAAATCAAAAAAAGGAGCATTATTATGAAAAAGATAAAAACTATATTACTATGTGTGATAATGGCAATGTGCGCCGTAGGCGTTGTGGGGTGCGGCAATGACGATTCCAACGGGAGCAGTCAACAGACAACTGGTGCAGAATCAACCAAGCAGCAACAGCAGACAACTTCTGCCACAAAGGAGACAAACGGACATACAAACAATCAGACACAGACATCCGGAAACGGAAGTAACGGAAACGGAATCATTGAGGATGCTGCTGATAAAGCAGAAACTTTAGTGGATGACGCAGCTACAATGGTTGACGATATTATCAGATAATATAAAAACTCCGGAAACACGACATACCGTCAATAAATCGTCTGTTCTGGCAGACCGGTATATTACAAATCGTGTTTCCGGAGTTATTTTATTTATTGTCCAGACTGTCGAGTTCTTTAAGCCAGATTGCAGCAGATGCATCGCTTGGCATCCTTAAATCGCCCCTCGGTGACACGGCAACAGAACCGACCTTAGGTCCGTCCGGCAGACATGAGCGCTTGAATTGCTGTGCAAAAAACCTTCTGTAAAAAATCTTAAGCCATTTGAGGATAGTATCTTTATCGTAAAAATTTACAAAGGCATTACATGCGATCCTGTAAATTTTAGAAGGTGTATATCCAAATCTTAATATATAATACATAAAAAAGTCATGCAGTTCATATGGTCCTACGATATCCTCGGTTTTCTGTGCAATAACACCGTCCACAGGCGGCAGAAGCTCCGGGCTCACAGGAGTGTCAAGTACATCAAGCAAAACGGCCGAGAGCGATTCATCATCGCACGTATCGGCGTAATATCTTACAAGATGTCGGACCAGCGTCTTCGGAATCGAACAGTTAACACCGTACATCGACATATGATCTCCGTTATATGTGGCCCATCCAAGTGCCAGCTCCGACATATCGCCGGTTCCTATTACCATACCGCCGCTCTGGTTGGCAATATCCATAAGTACCTGTGTTCTTTCCCTTGCCTGACAATTCTCATATGTTACATCATGAACATCCGGATCATGATTTATGTCCCGGAAATGTATATTGACAGCTTCCTTGATATTTACTTCTTTTAACGATGCTCCAAGGCTGTGCACAAGCCGGCAGGCGTTATTGTAAGTTCTGTCGGTCGTTCCGAAACATGGCATCGTGACTGCGGTTATATCTGCCCGCGGTATCGAAAGCATATCAAAAGCTTTAACCGTTACAAGCAATGCAAGTGTAGAATCGAGTCCGCCCGAAATTCCGATCACGGCATTGCGCGCACCCGTATGTGCAAGCCTTTTCTTAAGCCCCATTGCCTGAATCGTAAGGATTTCCTCACATCTTCGGTCCCTGTCGGATTTATCAGACGGTACGAAAGGCGTTATGTTATATTTCCTCATTATCTTACATTCTGTAGCATTTAATTTGAAATCAACATTCACATATTCATTTTCAAGTTCCGTATCATGATAAAAAGTGGTCATTCTTCTGCGTTCGCTTGTGATTCTTCCAAGGTCCGCATCGGCATATACCGATTCATTGATAAAACGCCTTGACTCGGCAAGTACGTTTCCGTTCTCGGCGATGATGCTCTGCCCGCCGAACACAAGGTCCTGTGTCGATTCACCGTCACCCGCATTGCAATACACATATGCGCACACAAGTCTTGCCGACTGCCCGGAGATGAGTTCCCTGCGGTATATGTCCTTTCCGGTCGTCTCGTCGCTTGCCGAGCAGTTAACGATCATTGTAGCACCTGCAAGCGTATGTGAAATTGAAGGCGGATTGCTTACCCATACATCTTCGCAAATCTCAGCGGCAATAACAAGCTGAGGCATCGTAATGCATCTGTACAGAATGTGGCTTCCAAACGGAATTTCGTAATCCAGTCCGGCGATTTTGATCATGGACACATCCTCCGGCGCCGGATTAAAATGCCTTACCTCATAAAATTCCGAGTAATTAGGCAAGTGTGTCTTCGGCGTAATTCCCATAATTCTGCCGCCGCATACCGCTGCAGCCACATTATAAAGCTTATTGCCATACATAAACGGAAGTCCGACAAAAGCAATCATATCGAGCCCTTCAGAGTGTTTCGCAATCTGTATAAGACTTGCCAGTGCGCCGTTAAGAAGGCTGTCCTGCAAAAACAAATCGCCGCATGTGTAACCTGTGATACATAATTCCGGAAAAACAACAACTTTCGCTCCCGATGCAGCAGCTTCATCCATTAACTTAATAATCTCTGCCTCATTATTCGCGCAATCTGCAACCTTGATCGAAGGAATCATCGCCGCACATTTAACAAAACCGTCTCTCATCATAACCTCCAGCAAAATCAATAATAAACTGCTGTTATTATAGAATATTGTTAAAGAAAAAACAAGGTGGTATAATATGAAAAGAAAACCGCGCGAAAGCGTAACAAGGGGGACCGCGCCGAAGGCGTGGTGGAATCCTTATTACATACCCGCGGCCGTGCGGAAAATCGCCCCCGCGCGGGTACAGGGGGAAAAATCCCGCGGAAATACCCGCGACCGTGCGGAAACGTAACGCCGCGTGAATTATATCCCCCGTGTACCGCCTGCGAATAAGTACCACCCGGGTCCATCGTTAAGCCCGCAGGCATAAGTCCTCCGCGGCTGTTTGCACACGCCGGTGCTTAATCCGTCGGAGACGGATTTTAGCAGCCGTTGCGCGTGCAACCAAGCGAAAGCGTGCCGACGGAGACTTATGCCAAGGGCAGTGGGTGTCGACGGAGACTTATGCCAAGGGCGCATTTTATCTTTTTGCTTTTTCAAGGGCATCGTTAATGGCGCCGATCAGGACGATGGATGTGTAACGTGCATCCTGGGAATATGTAATATTTTCAGTTGAATTATTCTTAATTACCTGGGAGGCAATGTCACTTAAGGAGGATGAGATGAGCGGGTACATAGTCTCGACAGACTCGGATGGGTTTACGAGATTTATGGATTTGATCTGGGTGTCATCGACGACCACTTCAATGTCGACCGGGTTGGACGCGAGGACAATGGAGGAAGTGTAGACGCCGGGCGAATAAGTTGTGACCGAGACGGGTGACGTGTCCTTTTTATGGGACTTGCCTGTTATTAAAATAAAAAGCAGGACAATTAAAATTATTCCCAGAACGACAAAGAGAACTGTGTAAATGATTTCTTTTAATTTTACGACAAGTATTTTGGTTTTGGAACTCATGGAAAACTCCCATATCTGATTAATACAGAATATTAGGCGGTGAAGGGAAATATTACTTTTTTTTGACATATGGGCATGATGGAGGAAGATGATGAAACTTAAACTTCTGATGGGCGCTTCAGGATATGGCAAGACATATAAATTATATGATACGATAATTAAAGACGCGGTTGAGAATTATGAAGATGCGAACCGCAAATACATAGTGGTTGTGCCGGAGCAGTCATCAATGCAGGCTCAGAAAGATCTGGTGCGTATGCATCCGAACGGAGGAATGTTTAATATTGATGTGCTCACATTTGGCCGGATGTGCTACAGGATTTTTGATGAGCTGGGAATATCACCGGCCAAGAGTATAGACGATACCGGTAAGAATCTTGTTATACGTAAGACAATGGATTCGGTGAAAGATGAGCTTAAGATCATTAAACCGGGCAGAAATCAAGGCTTTGTAAGCGAAGTGAAATCGATGGTTTCGGAACTTAAGCAGTATGGCGTGAGACCGGACGGACTCGAAGAGATTGCCGGAAAAATAGAAGCGGGGGACAGACTGAAACAGAAGTTAATAGATATTTCACGCATTTATAAAGCGTTTGAAGAATATATAAACGGCAGGTATACAACCGTCGAAGACAGGCCGGAAGCAATGCTTGCGGTGATGGAACGTTCCGGATTTTTTAAGGGGGCGGATGTGGTATTTGACGGATTTACCGGATTTACGCCTGTGCAATATAAGATAATAGAAAAGATTATGAAGGTGGCAAGGCAGGTCACGATAACAGTTACATTGCCGGATGATGAACCGTATAATGTAATATATGGAGATGAAGATCTGTTTGCGATGAGCAAGACAATGATATCCAAAGCTGTAGGGATTGCACAGGAATGCGGCGCGGAGACAGAATATGCGAGGATAGAAGCTGACTATGATAAATTCAGGTTTGCCAAGTCGGATGCACTGAAGTTTCTTGAACGCAATATATTCAGATATAATGGTAAGAAATTCGATAAGCCGACGGAAGACATACGATTTGCAAGGCCTGATAATCCGGCGGATGAGCTGGTGTGCACGGCATCGGATATACTTAAGCAAGTCAGGGAGAAAGGTCTGAGGTTCAGGGACATAGCGGTAGTCGTAGGCGATATGGAAATGTATGCTGATGATGCCGTCAGGATTTTTACGGAGAGCGGGGTACCTTTTTTTGTCGATGCCAAGAGAAATATTATGGGAAATCCCATGGTGGAATACGTGCGCTCGGCGATTGAGATTATTGCAAGTAATTATTCATATGAAAGCGTATTCAGATTTCTTAAGAACGGACTGTGCGATATTGCAAAAGATGATGTCGATATAACGGAAAATTACGTTATCGCCTACGGAATCAGGGGATATAAGGCGTGGAACGGGAACTTTGTGCGTAAATATCCGGGCAAAGAGAAAAATATGACTACGGTAAATGCCGTGCGTAAGATGCTTGTGGACAAAATTAAAATATTATACGATGCTTTTTCCGATAAAGAAGCAGCGGCGGGCAATTATGTGCGTGCCATATATGATTTTATGGAGCAGGAAAATCTTTACGACAAAATGGAAAATTTTGCTGCGGACATGGAAGAAACGGCCGGAAACGATATGTATATGAGAGCAAAGGCGGATGGATACAGACAGGTGTATGCAGGTGTGATGGGACTGCTCGACCAGATGTATGCGCTTATGGGAGATGAGAAAATATCCGTATCGGACCTGGCGCAGATACTCGATGCGGGTTTTGAAGAGATTAAGGTTGGAATAATACCGCCGTCGGTGGACTGCGTGACACTTGGAGACATAGAAAGAACGAGGCTTGAGCATGTGAAGATGCTCTATATACTGGGAGTTAATGAGGGTGTTATACCGAAACTTTCCGCATCAAAAGGCGTATTATCAGATAATGAACGCAAGGTGCTCGGCGATAATAAAATAGAATTGTCCCCCACACCAAGGGAAAGAATTTTTATACAGAACTTCTATCTTTATCTTAATATGACGGAACCGGAATGCGGATTATATCTGATGAGCCACAGATTTGATAATGCCGGTAAAGAATGCAGGGCTTCGAGAGTGTATACAATGGTTGAGTCAATGTATCCGGGAGTGAAAGCAGAGAATGTCAAATCGGCCATGGCACATATCACAAGTGCGGATGCCGGAAGACATATGATAACGGATTCGACCGATATGCTCATGTACTATATGACACATGAACCGTATAAGAAAGAGGTGGACAGGCTTATTGAAGTTTTTGCGGCAGAAGAAGAACCGGACAGCCTGACGCGCAAGGCATCCGAAGAACTTTATGCGGAACTTAAGACGGGAAGCATTTCGAGAATAGAGAAATTTGCCGGATGCGCATTTGAACATTTTGCCGGATATGGTCTCGAACTTGAAGAACGACGTATGTATGAACTCAATGCGGCGGATATGGGAGTCGTGTTCCATCGTGCGATAGAAATTATATCTGTAAGACTTAAGAGTGAAGGAAGAACTTTCGCGGATCTTACCGATGAAGAGATTTACCGGGTGGCAGAGACTGCGGTCATGGATGCGTCGGTTGATTTTTCACAGTCGTATTTTTCCGACAACAGCACAAATGCATATATGAAAAAGCGGATTATAGATATGACGGCAAGGACTGTGTGGGCATTGGGCAGACAGCTCAAGGCGGGAATATTCAAGCCGGTTGAATTCGAGGAAAATTTTTACCAGAAAGAAGGGGACGTCCTTATTAAAGGTAAAATAGACCGAGTGGATATTGCGGAAGAAAATGATAAGATTCATGTAAAAGTCATAGATTATAAGTCGGGTAAGAACGAATTTTCTGCGGATAAATTGTATGTGGGACTGAAACTGCAGCTTATGTTATATCTGGACGCGATGCTTAAGAAAGCTGCCGGCAAGTACCCGGATAAGCAGATTATTGCGGCAGGGGCCTTTTATAATCATATCGATAACCCCATAATTGCGGGAGACCGTGACCAAAGCGCGGGACATTATGAGAAAGCATTGCTTGAGAGTATGCGCCCGGGCGGTGTTGTAAGTGTCGAAAGCGTGTATTTAATGGATGACTGGGATGAAGGTAAATCGTTATGCACGCCTGCGTCCAAGCGCTACGGGAAGCTTGCGCTCGGCAAAAATGTATTCACCGACGGACAGTTAAGGTGTCTTGCCGATTATGCGGCAAAGAAGCTTGCCGGACTTGAACATGAAATTCAGGAAGGCAATGTAAAGGCGGAGCCTTACGAAGGTGAGTGCGATTATTGTCCGTACGGCGGAATATGTCATATGGGAAGCGACATGCCGAATGCCAGACAGATTCCGAAAATTTCCGGTAAAGAAGATATGTGGCAGCAGTTCGGATACAGGGAGGAAGACTGATGAAGTGGACGAAAGAACAACATGATGTAATTGATTTCAGAGGCGGTAATCTTCTGGTCAGTGCAGCTGCCGGTTCGGGTAAAACAGCTGTCCTGATCGAGAGAATTATCAAGAAAGTGCTCGATGAGAAAGAACATACGGGAATAGATGATATTGTTGTCGTTACATTTACCAAGGCGGCGGCCGAGGAAATGAAAACAAGGCTTTCAAGGGCGTTTGAGAAGGAGCTTTCGGCAGACCCTGACAACAGATATCTGATCAGACAGATATCGCTTGTGGACAGTGCGCGTATATGTACGATAGACAGTTTCTGTTCATATATTGTCAGAAATTATTATAATGCAATAGGGATAGATCCGTCATTCAGAATAGCGGATGAAGGCGAGCTTAACCTTATACGCGCAGATGTGATGTCGGATATTATAGAAAAACATTTTGCGGATAATGACAGGGAATTTGAGGACTTTGTTGAGGCATTTGCCGGGGGCAAAAAATTAGACAGAATATATGATATTATACTTGGACTGCACAGGTTTGCGCAAAGTAATCCATGGCCGTCGGAATGGATCGATAAATGCCTCAGTGATTATCTGACAGATGAAGATGAATATGAAAATCTTCCGGTTGTGAAGGACACGATTGATTATATCAAAGCATCTCTGACTGAGTGTGTACAGGAATATGAAGAGATACTTGATGAATGCAGCCAGCCCGGAGGTCCGAATAAATACGGCCCGGTTATTGAGGAGGAGAGAAACCGCCTTGAAGATGCGAAAGAATGTAATACGCTTGAAGCACTGGAAACGGCACTTGATATTAAATATTCAAGACTGCCCGCAGATAAAAATACATCCGAGGATGCAAGGGCATATGTTAAGAATATAAGAGATGGTATCAAGAAAAGAATTGCTGCGCTTAAAGATAATTATCTTACGGATGTTCACGGACAATATGCCGATATGGCGCAATGCAGCCATTATGTAAGGACCATAACATCACTCACATCGGAATTTACGGATGCATATCAGAGAGCCAAGACAGCTTCCAATATAGTGGATTTTCCGGATATAGAGCACTATGCACTTGACATATTGGTAAAACGCACGGATGAAGGATATGAATATACGGAAATAGCGGACGAACTGGCATCGCAATATAATGAAATATATATTGATGAATATCAGGACAGCAATCTTGTCCAGGAACTTATATTGAAGGCCGTGTCGAGAGAACGTTTCGGAAATCCCGATATGTTTATGGTTGGCGATGTCAAGCAGAGTATTTATAAATTCAGGATGGCCAATCCGGGACTTTTTATCGAAAAATATCACAGTTACGGCAAAGAAGGCAGCCATGTGTGCATGGAACTTCATAGGAATTTCCGAAGTCGTGAGAATGTAATTAATTCGGTAAACGATGTTTTTTACATGGCGATGAAGGAAGAAATAGGCGGAATCGGATACAGCAAGGATGCGGCACTCAATTACGGACTTAACGCAGAAGGCGAAGCGGATGATACGACTGATATATATATCGCTGATAAGGGTGAATTTGAAGGAGTTGAGACGTCTGACATATATTACAATATGGCTGTAAGTGTGGTAGAGCGCCTGATGTCGGAAAACAGTGATCTTAGTTTCAGGGATATTGTAATTCTGTTAAGAAGTGATAAGAAGGATGCGCCGGGATATGCCGCGGCGCTTAATGCACATAATATTCCGTGCGTGTATGCCAAGACGACAGGATATTTTGATTCATATGAAGTGAGCAAAGTGCTTGATCTGCTGCGTGTAATAGATAATCCGAGACAGGAAATACCGCTTGCGGGAGTGATGCGTTCTTTCTTTGCAACGTTCACGGCGGAAGAACTTGCCGTTATAAAAGGCAGAAAACGCAGGACACAGCTGTATGACTGTATAATCGGGTATGCCAAACGTGAAGATGGTACGGCAATTAAATGCAGAAATCTTCTTAGTCTTATAGAACATTACAGAAAGATGAGCCGTGTTGTCACAATAAACGAGCTGATATCTGATATTATATATAATAGCGGATATTATGAATATGCCGGAACCATGACAGGAGGAAAGCTCCGTAAGGCCAATTTGGAAATGCTTGTGCAGAAAGCAAGGGAATTTGAAAAAACAAGTTACTCCGGACTGTTTAATTTCTTAAGATATATAGAAAGACTGCGCAAATATGAAGTGGATTACGGAGAAGCCCAGGCCGAGTCCGAGGAGGATGATGTCGTGAGGATAATGAGTATCCATAAGAGCAAGGGACTGGAATTTCCGGTTGTCATTCTCGGTAACGGCGCCAAAGAATATAATCTCGATGACACTAAAGATGATATTATATACGATAGTGAATTCGGAATAGGTATTGCTGATGTTGATTTGAAATATCGTGTTAAATGTGATACAACATACAGGCGTATGCTCTCGCGCAGAATGAAGGCAGACGACATCGGAGAAGAATTGAGAATCCTCTATGTTGCAATGACAAGGGCTGTGGACAAACTGATTGTTCTCGGTGTAACGTCCTATGATAAGAGGGAGCAAGTGTGGAAGCGCTGCGCATCCTCCGGAAGAATGGGGATTAATTACATAATGGAGAACAGAAGTTATCTTGATATCATTATGCCTCCGGCAATCAATCCGGGAAGCATGGGAAGATTTGCTGTGCATGTAATCGGGCAGGATGAACTGTCACATACGGCTGTAGCTGCATTAGTCGACCGTTCTGTTGAGATCAAGAGAATGATGACGGGACTATCGGATATAGAAAATGATGGTAAAGATTACGAGATGATGTGCAAAGCACTTGATTATGTATATCCGCATAATAATGTATATTCACTCAGAGCCAAATACTCTGTATCGGAACTTAAGCATAAGGCTATGGAAGAAAGTGAACTTCTTGAAGCACAGATTACGCCGCCTGAGAAAATCAAACCGGTTCCGGAATTCATAGAGAAGACGGAGAATGACGGAATATCAAGAGGAAATGCTTATCATAAGGTATTTGAACTGCTTGATTATGACCATGCGCAGGACACCGATGCCATACGCGCGCAGCTTAAAGGATGGATTGAAGACGGAAGGATAAGTGAGGAATATGCAGGACTTGTTAATCTGCGCAAATATATCCGTTTTCTTGATACGGACCTCGGTAAACGTATGAAAAAAGCTTTTGATGATAATAAATTATATCGAGAACAGCCGTTTACGATGGAAGTCAGTTCGTCCGAGATTGACCCATCATATCCGGAAGACGAAAAGGTTCTTATTCAGGGTATAATAGATGCGTTTTTCTTTGAAGATGATAAAGTATATATCGTGGATTATAAAACCGACCGTGTGTCATCTGATTTTGTCCTGACAGAGCGTTACGGCAGGCAGCTTGCATTGTACAGTGAAGCGCTTTCGCGCATAACCGGAAGAGAATGTGGAGGATGTTATATATATTCCGTACATCTTGATCATGCTGTCATAATATAATATTGTATGGATCAGAAAATAGAAAACCAGCTGAACCTTGCGATAAATATACCGGAAAATGAACGTGAAAGAACACAGGATCTTAATACCGGATATAACATGACGGACAATGAATGGGAACTTATCGTTAAGTATAACGGGAATATTGAGGCTGCCGCAAATGATATTGCATCCAGCCTTAAAATTCTGCTCGGAGGATATGCACTCGTAAAGATAAGGCAGGACAGGATAGATGAATTTGCCACACTCCGGGAAGTTATATATATCGAAAAACCAAAGAAATTGTTTTTTGAACTTGATAATTCCACGAGTGTATCCTGTCTTGATTTTCAATATACGGACAGTGTACTTGACGGCAGCGGGGTGATTACGGCCATAATAGACAGTTCTGTGGATTACAGACATCCGGATTTTATGACGGACGACGGAAAAACAAGAATAATAGAATTATACGATGAGAATACCGGGCGTGTGTATAGCGAGGATGATATAAATGCAGCGATAGACGGTGATTTATCGAGGGTTCCTGTGGAAGATGTAAGCGGACATGGAACACATGTTGCGGGAATAGCCGCAGGAAACGGCAGGGCATCGGACGGAAGATACAGAGGAGTGGCATATAAGTCAAGACTTCTTATTGTAAAACTTGGCAATGATTTATATTTCAGCAGCGCCAGACTTATGGAAGCATTGGATTATGTCATAAGAAAAGCGGCAAGTCTTTCAATGCCTGTTGCCATTAATATGAGTTTCGGAAATAATTACGGAGCGCATGACGGTACTTCGTTACTGGAAACTTATATCAATACCGTGGCTGATATATGGCAATGTGTGATAGTAGCGGGAAGCGGCAACGAAGCCGTCAGAAAAATACATGTTATGCAGGATTTTGCCAAAGCAGCGGCGCCGGTTATCGCTACGGAACTTGTTATAGGGCGTTACGAGCCGTCAATCGATATCCAGATATGGAAAAATTATGCGGACATATACAGGATAACGCTTACGGCACCTGACGGACGGAAGTACGGACCGATGCAGGGTGATGATGTTATTACGGTTTACAGGGCGGGCAGTACGGAAATATATGTATATTTCGGCCAGCCATCGCCATACAGTGTCAATCAGGAAATTTTTATCCAGATGATAGGCGCGGATTATATTGCAAGCGGGATCTGGAACATAGAAGTAGAAGCACTGGATGTGCGTGACGGCGTATATCATATGTGGCTTCCGGCCGGGAATTTTGTGAGCAGGGATACAGGATTTACGAAAAGCAGTCCTGATGTGACTTTAACGATACCATCGACCTCGTATAATGTGATAACCGTCGGAGCATACAATAGCCGTACAGGTTCGTATGCTGATTTTTCGGGACGCGGGTATACCAGAGTGGTACGCACGGTGAAACCGGATATAGTGGCACCAGGAGTGAATATTATGTCACCTGCACCCGGAGGGGGATATTCCGCCCAAAGCGGTACATCCATGGCGGCACCGTTCGTGACGGGAGCCGCTGCGCTGCTTATGCAGTGGGGGATTGTAAAAGGCAGGGATCCTTATATGTACGGAGCCAAAATAAAAGCACAGCTCATACGCGGAGCTGTGCCGTTAAGCTCTGTTCCGGTTCCGTCAGAGAGAACCGGATGGGGAGCGTTATGTGTAAGAAGAAGCATACCGGATTAAACAATCAGGCAAAAACATATATAATTGGTTCCGTCAATATCACGGTTGGAAGCATCTATGCTTCCTTTGTATGTGCGCACCATTCCGGAAAGTCTTGAAAGACCTATTCCGTGCGGCCTTCCGTCATTGCGCTTCTTGGTAGAGAACCCATCGGTAAAAATCTTCTTTATGGCGGTATCACTTATTATAGGAGAAGGATTCATAACCGTAAACACTGACTTCTCACCGCGGTTGCTGAGTTCGATAAAGGCTTCACCGTGCTCAGGCGTTGCTTCTATTGCATTATCTATGAGAATTCCAAGCATTTCGATCAGGTCATATTCTACTACCGAAGTATTGAGTATGTAATTATCAATCTTTACGGTAAGTTTCTTTCCTGCCGAAAGTGCCTCATTACATTTGGAAAAAATAAATCCCGCAGCCAGCTTGAAATTAAGCTTGAGCAGATTCGACGGAATATTGGACTCGTTTATATGGTCGGTAAAATCATTGATCGCCGCCGAAAGTTCGTCGTATGTGCTGCATGTAATGGTAAGGGATGTTATGGCCTGGATAGTATTGTCATAATCGTGCTGTCTCATACGGACTTCTTTGATAAGATCCTCAACGATTGGCAGATAATGTCTGTAAGCTTCAAGCTGCTTCTGCTTGGAAGCAAGATCATATTGAGTCATGGCAATCTCTATATTGACAAAAAGTATAATAAGAATACATACGGCAAGGATGATCATATTGTCAATGAAATTATCCGGTGATACCCTGAAATACAATGCCGTCAGAATGGCAATCAGTGATGTATCTGATATGATTATTTTGACCTTGACGGAAGAATTATCATAAAGGCTGTAAAGCTTGGTTATAGGTGTAAAACGGCATATGATTACAATTATTGCAAACGTAAATATGCTGCCGAGAAGACTGTTGATTCCGGCATCCAGCCTGAAAAACGACAGTCCGAAGGCAACGGGGACCTCACAGAAAGTGATTATTATATATTCGACTACGTACAGCCAGATAAATTCGCTCAGACGCATATTCTGGGAATAAGCGAGTGTTATTACCTGTAAGGGGATAAAAAGAAGAATCGATACGAATTGGTTATTTATAAAAACTGAATATATGCTCATACATACAACCAAAAGCACACCGGGTATAATGCGCGGTGTAATGTGCGGCTTCTTATGTATTAATACTGAAGCTGTATACCAGAAAATGAAATATTCAATGATAGTATATGTAAAGTAAATAAGTGCATCAGTCATGTCAAGTTATACCTCTTCTCAAATTCTGTTTTATAAGTACGGCCGATGGGAATGGTTTCACCGTCAATATGGATAAAACCCAAAGTACGGTCATAATTATCAATCCGGTGCCTGTTCACGATATACTTACGATGAACCCGTATAAAATAGGACGGAAGCAACGCAAGAACCGAGTCAATATTAAACTGCCTCGTTGCTAAATCGATGTCATCACAGTGTATGGTAAGCGTATGGCTGGACACGGATAACATAATAATATTCTCAACAACAACGTTATGTGAAACCGAATTAACATCAATAATTCTTAAAGGTGCAGCCGAGATCATGGGTGAATCGGTTACGGACTTCAGAAGTTTCTCAACGTCTTCACGCTTATAAGGCTTGATAAGATAATTATAACAGTGTATATCATTAACCGCATTATTGATCTGACCCGGAATAGATGTAATATACACAATCGGAGTATAACGGTACCGGTCAAGGGTTCTTATGTAATTGCCAAGGTCTATGCCACAAGGAACATTCTCATCTTCAGAGAAAAGGATATCCAGAAAAAATACATCAAAATGCACCGAAGAAATAATCTCAACCGCTTCGTCATATCCCGAAGCTGTATACGGACATATCGGCTGTCCTATTTCTGTATTCTCTATAATGCACTTAAGAGCATTTAATTGTAATATATTATCTTCGACAATAAGTATATTAATCATAAAAACACCTCGCATAAATTATACAATATTTGGATAAAACGGTCAAACAAAACAGTCAAAAATTGCAGTTCAGGTCGTTATACTTGCAGTTCAGGTCGTTTTGAGCCAAATCTATTGAAAAATTTGTGTTGAAATTGTATATAAAAAGCATGATTGATTGTAGAATTCATGAGCTCGCAGTGTGGCTGGAAAGCAGAATATCGAAAGATAAGCAGAGGTCTCCGAAACAGAAAGCGAAGGTAACTTATGCAATAGAAATTACTATTGCGGAACTCAGTAAACTGGCGATACTGGTAATCCTTTTTACGGTAACCGGGAATGCAGTTAAGTTTGTAATATTGTTTGCGTTACTTTTGTTTACGAGGAGTTTCATGGGAGGATTTCATGCAAAGACGTATCTTGGATGTCTTGGCATGTCTTTACTCTTCTTCGGAGCCGGTGTATGGGCGGTCCCGTATATGCATATAAGCGGAATAATTTCCGGCATTGCATTCGCGGTATATATAATCTTCGTGATTATAATTGCCCCGGTACAGTCACCTAACAGGCCGAAACGTACCGTTAAATGGCGCCTGGTACAGAAATTGGCCGCAACCGTGTTTTCGGCAGTCAGTTATATTATCATTATAATAGCCGCACCGGATTACATATTGGCATTATTGTATGTCTTTTATTTTCAACTGATCGGTGCATTGGTGGTTTTAATCAGAAGGAGGTTTGTAAGATGAGCACATTAGGAGAAATCCTTAGTAAGGTATTTGTAGCGGTCACAGAGACCGAACTTAGCGGAAGGAGCTGTTTCAGTTTATTCGGCGAGGTTGAACTGCCTGAATGTCTGAAAGAAGAGTCATCAAAGGAAGCTTAAGGACATAACAGCGGGGGGCGGTTTATCCGCCCCATGTTATGAGAGGAGGGAGGAGATTATAAGAATAGATAAGGACATTATATAGAAAGCACACAGAAGTCGGAATTTGAACTTCTTAAGCACAGTGTGGCAGAATACTATAAATTATTGATAAGATAAATGACAATTATATGGGTGAATGAAAGCTTATTTTGAAAAAAATTAAAAAAAGTGTAGGGTTTTTGAAAAAAAAGTGTCTTATTATATGAAGGGACAAAATATACAAAGGAGGTATTTTTATGAAAAGACAACTTATCAAAACAACAGCATTGGCATTGGGAGCATTTATGATTGCGGCATCTGCAATCGGATGTGGAAAGACGGGTTACAAGTTAAAGTCCAAAGAACTGACTGACAGTAAAACGACGGTAAGCGGGAGTGATGTAGGAAGTAATATTGATAATTATAAGGCGAATATAGAAGGCGCACAGAATTTTGCATTTGAACTTCTTAAACAGAGTGTGACAGAACATAAGACAACAGTAATCTCGCCGGTGCCCGGATATTCAGTACGGTATTTGACAGTACAACCGTAGATGACATTAACAAATGGGTAAATAATTCTACTGACGGAATTATAGATCACATGGTCGATGAAATCAGCGAAGATGATATCATGTATCTTGTAAATGCTGTTGCCTTTGATGCGGTATGGAAAGTTCCGTATGAATCAGGCAGTATAATCGAAGATGCCCAGTTTACCGATGTTGACGGTAAAACAAGTAAAGTTAAACTTATGCAGTCGGATGAACCACTTGGAATTTACAATGAAAATGATGATGCAATAGGTTTTGTTAAGCCGTACGCAGGTAATTACAGTTTTGTTGCACTTCTGCCCGAAGAATCGGAAGATATATGGACATATGTAAATAACCTTGACGGAAAGACATTTGCCCAATATGTTGAAAATGCAGGCAAGAGAAAGGTAACTGCTTTTATTCCTGAATTTGAGACATCTTTCGAGACCGACATGAAGGAAGTGCTTGAACAAATGGGTGTTAAGGATATTTTTGATGACAGCAGAGCCGATTTAAGCACAATGTTGTCAGATTCAGCGCGGACAGCAGTAAAGAAAATAATCCATAAAACAGAAATCACGGTTAATGAAAAAGGTACTAAAGCGGCATCATCTTCTTATGTGGATGTTGTTACAAGAGACCGGACAGATGTACGCCTTGACAGGCCGTTTGTTTACGCTGTGATTGACAACACCACCAATATTCCATTGTATCTTGGGGTGGTTATAAGTTTATAAATTGACTATAAGGTGAAAATATGAGGGGAAGTGTAATAATTAATAATAAAATGACCGAAAAAAATACTAAGGATATGTATGGAGGAGATTGAAATGTCATCAAGAAAAACGACTATCATCGGAGCGGGTGTGGTAATAATTGTATTGGCGGTAATATTGATAACCTGTCGTAAGAGTATAAATATTGTGAATGGCGTAAATGGTTATTCGGATGAAAACAGTATATATAATCAGGCAAATCTTATACTCGGCGAGGAACAGGTATACGGTGGGGCTGGTAAGATAATCACAGAAGTGGCAAATGACGGACAGGTGTATAATGTTGCGTTTAACGTAAACACGCAGACTTTTGATATGGCGTGCTCCAAGCCGGGATGTGTACATAATAAATCTGACTGCATATCAAGAATAGATATGATCTGTGCACAGAATATAGGCGAAGATATATACTATATTCCGAGCGATAATAAGACTAATATATGGAAATCAGTAAATGGTGAAACAGATTTGGTATATAAGAATAATGAAGAAATATCGACATTCAGAATGACCAATGAGTATATATTCATAGAGACGGATACAGGAATATACATGATATCGAATGATAAGACGAAAGAGCAGATAAGTGATAAACATTCGCAGTACGGAGATATTTATATTGTGGACGATAATATATATCTCGTATTGGAAGACAGTATGTTATACCGGATGAAGACTGATGGAAGCGGATTCAAAAAGATTCTGAATGAGAAGGTTGCATTTGCACAGGTATATAATAACCGGATATATGTCAGAAGTATGGAATATGACCCGGAGGGCAGATGGGAACTTAATAATGAGTTGTTTAGCGTTGACTTGAATGGGGAAGACAGAAAAACCACAGGAATAAAGTGTATGCAGTATGTGATATCTAAAGGTGATATATACTACACTGAATTGCCTGATGATAATTATACATGCTCGATCAGGCGAATTGATATAGACACCGGAGAAAATATGGAAATTGCAAAGAATGTTGACGCTGGATGTCTGCAAGTCATAGACGAATCGCCGTATATAATATTTTATCGCGTTAAATATGTGAAAGAAGACCAGATATACAGTTGGTATTGTGTATCTAAAAACGGCGGCGAGGAAAAAGCACTGGAATATCCGGAATTAATCAAGTGACAGGAGGTATTGACATGTTATTGGAATTAGACGGAATTACGAAAAAATACGGTCAGAATACGGTCGTGAACAGCGTCACACAGAGGTTTGACAATGGTGTGTATGGTCTGCTTGGCCCGAACGGAGCCGGTAAAACTACATTAATAAATATAATTGCAACAGTTTTGCACCCGGATGACGGATGCATAAAGCATGACGGAAATAAAATTGCCGATTTAAAAGCATATCGTTCTTTAATCGGATATCTGCCTCAGCATATGGGATATTATCTTAATTTTACGGGCGAAGAATTTCTTGATTATATCTGGAATATGAAGGAACGTCAGGGTGATCAGGAACAGGTAAGCGAACTGCTTAAGAGATTTAACCTGTATGATGTTCGGAATAAGAAAATATCTACATATTCTGGCGGTATGAAACAGAGACTTGGAATCTGTCAGGCAGTTATCGGATGCCCTAAGATTATCCTGTTGGATGAACCAACTGTCGGACTGGATCTGGAGGAGCGTGCCGAATTCAAAAAATATATTCAGAAGCTTGGACAGGATGCCATTGTATTTTTATCGACGCATATTGTTTCGGACGTCGAAGAAACAGCAAGCGAAGTTCTGCTGATGAAAAAGGGCGTTATCGAGGAGCGCATTACAAGGGAAAAATACTGTGCTATGACCGGCAGCGATGAAATGACGGGACTGGAAGGTTACTACCTTAAGAAGGTCGGTAAGGACATGGGACAGTGGTAGAAGGGGGGACTGACTTATGAATATTTTGTACGAATTAAAGAAAAATCTGTTCACCCGCAGAACCGTGATTGTGGCTGTCGCAATAGTGCTTTTGAGCACGGCGTTTCTTGTATGGAATGAAAGATATCTTATCAAGGATAAGTCGTCAAGGAAGGATTTTTACAATTCGCTTGATTCGGTAAGCGGACAGGCGGAACGGCTTAAAAAAGAATATGATGATATTTACGGCAAGATAATGGTCACCGACAGTGAAGGGAACACGGAAATAGATTCGGATTATGCTAATGCCGCAGCTCCGTACGGCAAGAATAACGCAGATTACCTCGGACTTCTCGGCGAAGCCTCCAAGGATGCCGAAAGGGTTACGACAAGGAATAACAATATAAAAACGGTATTGAATAATCCGGGCGATTTTGCCGTGGACGCTTATTATGAAGAAAATAATGACTCTTTTGCGGACAGCAGTTACCTGACTTATTTTGTAAATAATGCACATTTTGGATGGGTGGCGGTAATCATATGTATAATAATTCTGGCATCAAGCTGCAGCGTTGAACGCGAGAGCGGAATGGATAAAGTTATCATGCTGACCCCGAAGGGCAATTTTAATCTGTATCTGAGAAAAACTGCAATCGGTGCTGTCACGGCATTGGCAGTCACGGTATTCAGCGCCGTCTGGTATCTTTTTGTCCAGTGGATAATGCTTGGAATCGGATTTAAAGAACTTGCGGCACCTCTTTTTATGGTAAACGGCTATGAAATGTGTGCTTCAGGGATGACAGTCGGCGGACTGTTTGTACATATGACACTCATGGCAACGCTTGCGGATGTTTTGATGGCCTGTATAACGGTTTTGCTGTCAAGATGTATCGGCAAATCGGTATTTGCGGGAATTTCAGCCTTTGCGGTGTATGCAATCGGAATATTATGTGATATAATTTATCTTACCAATTACGCTAAACAGATAACGGCCGGTTCATCGGACTGGTATCTCGTTTCGGTGCCGACTTTTTACAAGATATATAATATGGAAAAAAGAATAAATCCACTGGCTTTGCTGGATGTAAAATATTATTTTGAACAGCCGAGGCTTTCACACCTGTTCACGGGATATTACAACGCATATCTGATACCGGTAATGGTAACGGTCATCTTATGCTTTGTAATGTTTGCACTGACCGTCAGGGAGGACAGATATGGTAAGTGAATTTAAGAAAATATTTAACATTAAGCTGGTTATCATTATACTGGTCATGCTCATCGGGTTTGAGGCAGGATATTCCGTTGTTATATATGGCGTTAAAAATGCGGATAATGCCGATCTGAAGGAACTGTTGTACAGTGAATACGGCGGGAAAATAACAGAAGAATCCGCGCGAAGACTTGAAGAATATAATGCTTATGTCGACGGCATAATGATGTCAGATACGGAGATGGAAGATAAATACAACAAAGGCAGTATAAGCGCGGATGAGTATATGGAATACCGGGAACAGTACCATTATTGCAACCGGATCCAGAAACTTGTCAGTAACATGTGGAAGCGCTGTAACGATGAAAAAGACACCTCAGGTTATCTGCTCAATGACGGATATTACAACAGACTGTTCCTTGCAATCCCCGGTTTTATATGTATTGCACTTATCGGTATTTTGATTGCGGTCATGCTCAGGTTGTGTGAGACGGAAGGGTTATATTCGGTGATAACCGCTACCGCGGACGGACGCAGAAAATTAATGCGTGACAAATGTCTTTTGATAACAGTCAGTATGGCAGTCGTTTCACTGGTATATATTGCAGTCAGATACGGCATAACATCAATTGTGACGGATTACATAAATACAGAGGCGCCGATACAGGCGGTTGATATATTGGAGAAACTGCCGTTTGGCATAAATATAAAGCAGTACATGGTTATCGATATTATATCGAAGCCGTTGTGGGGAATCCTGACAGGAAATTTAGCAGTGCTTTTGTTAAGCCGCAAAAGATAAAATACAGAAAGTATCACTGCAAAGCAGCGTTATTTAATAAAAATTAACAGGAGGGCAATTTATGGATTGTAAGAAAATTATTAGAGGAATATTGGGTGTTACGGCGGCTACAATGTTATTTTGCGGCTGTGGAAGGAAAGGAACCGGGCTTGATGATAAACTGACAGGATATAAAGTGACAGGAGCGTGGATATTATGAAAATAAAGAAAATAGCAGCATTGTTGCTGATATGCATTACTGTCACAGGCTGCGCGGGCAGGCATGAAAGTGTTACGATAGAAAATTATGTCAACGGGAATGTTCCGATGTCAACCTACGGTAAGGAATGGATATTGGAGCACGAAAGTAATGCGAGTGACCTGACCGAAGATGAGTTTAATGTGATGTACTACTATGCTGATTATGCACTTGACAGGAAGCAGTTTGAAGCATATTTTCACAAGCCGGAGGAATATAGGGATAAAAATGGCAATTTCGTAAATCCGTCCTCCAATGCAATGAGTTCGGATTGGAAGAATATAGGAGCGGTATCGGCCGAGGAGGTTGCTGACGAGATTATTCCCAAAGAGATCATGGATAAGATGACTACCATGGAATTGCTTCAAACGGCAATAGTGGAGAAGTCGATAGTGATACAGCCGGATGCCGGTATGTATTATGAACCATACTATCTGGAAGGATTGTCGCGTTCGTCAACATACAGAGAATTTCTCTCAAGGGATGATTATGCGCAGACATTGTATGAGTTCTATATGTCAATAGATCCTGAAGAGTACATAGGCACGAATTTTAGAAAGCAGGCCGCAGATATGCGCTTTAACAGTAAATCTTTTGTGAAGATCAGCGGAATCCAGTTCATAGAGGTTACTATGGCAACCGATGAATTCTATGAAAGTCTTACGAAGGCGGGCCGGCAAAATATCATTAAGAAATCACAGGAGATCAGCGGATATATAGCTGATAATGATGTTTGCAATATATGTGCATCCATGTGGTCGTGCTACTCGGAGTCGGGATATAATGCATTTGAGGCAACTGTGAAAAAATATGATGTAACACCGAAATGGAAGAGTTTTATGGAAGAATAGCATGGGAATGAAAATCCGGGAATTTACTATATTATTGCTTGTCTGTATCACATTCACAGGCTGCGCGGGCAGGCATGAAAGCGTTACGATAAAAGAGCATCAGGATGTAACGGTTGTGCCACATTATACGGATAAGATAGAACTTGATTATGATAAGTCAAGCCCAAGAAAATACCTGACTTATTGTAAGGAATATCCGGATTTGGTCTGCAAAAATCCGGGCGAATGGTATACGGATGACGGTAATCCGGAATATCCATACGTTATTAAAGGCCAAAATCTTGATGCAGCAGAGATTAAAGCGGCATCATTTATACCGCAGAGTGTGGCAGACAGAATCACGGGCAGAGAATTGCTGGATTTGTATGCCGGATATAAGTATCTGGCTTCTTTTCAGGCATATGATAACTGGCAGGATGGATTCAATATGCTCATTTCGGACAATAATGCAATAGATCTGCTTTTGTCACGCAAAGATTGTACAAGAACATTGTATGATTATCTGATTGAACAGGCAGATAAAATATCCCAAACATCGTCACTTAATGAGCAGTCGCTTATCTGCGTTGTGGAAATAATGCTGGCAAGAAATATCTGTTATAGCGAATTATCTGAAACCGAACGGGAAGAGGTTGTAAATGCAGCCCGGAAGATACATTCGTCCGTTAATTTATTTAACGGAAAGAATATATTTGAGGCTGCTGTGAATAACGAACCATATTCAAAGTGGGCCGCACTGATGCGATAACGGCCCGATTACTCAGGCCTGTCATCAGAAGAGGCATCGTCAGATTCGGCAGTATCGGCTGCGTCATCCCTGTGTCCGATGCGATAGAACATAATTATAAAATGTATGACGATAGGGATTGCAATGGTTGATATCAGGGATATCATAAGAAGACGGTTGGATAAGTCGCTTCCTATCAGTGCAAATACAAGTGTCGATATGTACATGCCGGCAAGAAGGACGATTCCTATGATGGCGGCAACGCGTTTAAAAGTCATTTTATTTGTCATGGATTATACCTCGTCATGATTTTTCTTTAATTTTAACATAAAAGCCCATATGTGAACAGTTTTTTCTAAAATATCGTTCATGACGGGCAATAAGCCGGTTGACTACCCGGTTTAATTGTTATATACTTTTAAGGTCCGCAGTGGCGGAACATACTATTAATTGATATTTTTTAGGAGACCAGGTATGACTTTATTAGAGCAATGGAGAAACAGTGCCTACGAGCAGGAAAGAGATGCCAGATCCGAGCAGATATTCTGGGCTAATTATTTTAACTATGAGAAGGGTATTTATGAGCAGATTTTAAAGACCCCTGATGAGCCTGTTAAAGGTACGGTTAAGGAACTCGCAGAGAAGTACAGCGTAGACCTTATGATCATGGTCGGCTTCCTTGACGGAATTAATGACAGCCTTAAGAATCCTAATCCGATTGAGACGATGGATGAGAATACGGAAGTTAATCTTGATTATGATATGGAACTTCTGTATAAGAATATGGTCGGCGCCAGAGCAGAGTGGCTTTATGAGCTTCCTGAGTGGGATGCACTTATCGATGCGGACAGAAGAAAGGAACTTTATAAAGAGCAGAAGCTTTCCACAACAATTGTTAAGGGTAAGAAAATAGGCCGTAACGATCCATGTCCATGTGGCAGCGGCAAGAAATATAAGAAGTGCTGCGGTAAGAACGCATAATATAATGGGGCTGTTGCTTTAACGATCAGTAATCGTCGAGCCGCAGTCTCTTTTTTTCTATAGACAGTGAGGAATTATATGAACACCAATAATCTGACAGCTTCAATAAGAAAATGTTATTTTCCGAGGGTCATTCTCCCGGCTGTTCTTATTGCTGCCTGCATTGTCTTTGCCATAATCAATCCGTTTGAGAGCAGATATAAATCAGTCGAACTTAAGAAATTGTCGGATACTCCGGATTTATATGAGAATCATTCCGGATATGTAAAGCTTACGGCAGATACACTGTATTATGCCGGGATCGATTACCGGACCAATGGACGCGTCAGGGCAAGAGTGTATTACACAATTAATAATGACGTTTTTTATTTCTTCCTGATATCTACGGAAGAGCTTCCGGAAGATTACGGCACCATTCATAATTATGAAATGAGCGCCAGACTTATTAAGAATGGCAGCTTATTCAGGAGAATTACAGCTGATATCTCAAGAGAGCTCGGATTCCCCGAAAGCGATTTTGAGGATCTGTGTTCACATGTTATCGTGAGCCAGTATCATTATGTACACGGATTTACTTCGTTTTATCTGGTTGCACTGCTTGTACTGTGTGCATTGTCAGCAATACAGCTTTCGGTGATCATTCTTGTACTTGCGATGCCGCAGCTTTCACATGCTGTTTTTATGCTCCGGCATTATGGCAGCAGGCGTGGTCTGTACGGTCAGGCATGTGAAGAATTTGCGTCATCCGCGACCCTTATGGAAAAGAATATATATATGACAGAGAATTTTCTTATATACACATCCAGATTCCACATAGAAATAATCCCACTCGAAAATATTGTCTGGTTATATAATTATAATGTAATACACAAATCCAAAGGTCGTGCCAAGGCATATTTTCCGCTTTGCATAGTTACGGATTGTAAGAAAATATATAAAATACATCACATCACCCAGCATACCTCGGACAGAATAATCGACCTTATCCAGTCACGTTATCCTGAGGTCATGGTAGGTTATGATAATTAGGAGAATTATGATGAATACGGAAGCTTATACTTTTTTTGCCGGCAGGTATGATGAATTTATGAGAGACATCCCTTATGAGAAATGGGCAAGTAATATAGCTGATGTTTTGGCTTCTTTCGGAGTTAAAACAGGAAGCGAAGTTCTCGAACTCGGATGCGGAACCGGAATGTTCACGGCACAGTTATCGGAATATGATTATAAAGTGAGCGGAATAGATTTGTCTCCGTCAATGATCAAAATTGCAAAGCGCAGACATCCGGGGATAGAATTTAAGACGGCCGATATGATGGAATATTATGATGATGACAGATACAGCGCGATAGTAAGTGTCTGCGATTCGATCAATTATCTTGCGGGTCCGGAAGCACTTGCAAAAATGCTTGCATGCGCAGCCAAAAGCCTTAAGAAGGGCGGTATACTTGTTTTTGACTTGAAGACACCGTATTTTTACAGCAAGCTCGCCGATAATGTATTTACCGATGAGATTCCCGGCTGCCGGTATGTTTGGGAAAATGAGTATGATGAAAGTGAACGCGTTAATTATTATTATCTGACTTTTTACAAGCATGTCATCGGAAATCTCTGGAAGAGTCATGTTGAAGAGCATTACCAATATGCGTTTGCGCATGATGAAATCTGCAAGATGGCGTCCGATGCCGGTTTCACAGTCAAAGACTATCTCAACGAGAAAATGACGGCTGAGCCTGCAGAGAACGAAAACAGAGTTTATTATATTATGGAAAGGATTTGATATATATGGAAGATTATATGGTAAGAGCAATAGCCGCAGGCGGAACAATAAGAGCTTTTGCGGCATATACACGCAACACTGTGGAAAAAGCCCGTTCTCTTCATAACACCAGTCCGGTAGTTACCGCCGCACTCGGCAGACTGCTTACAGCCGGTGCGATGATGGGAAGCATGATGAAGGGTGACAAGGACGTGATCACACTCCGTATGGAGGGCAGCGGCCCTATGAAGTCACTTTTCGTAACGGCTGATTCACACGGCAACGTAAAGGGATATCCGGGCAACCCGGTTGTCCTGCTTCCGGCCAATTCAGCCGGTAAACTTGATGTCGCCGGAGCAATAGGTGTCGGTGTATTGACTGTAATAAAAGATATCGGAATGAAGGAGCCGTACAGCGGAACCTGTGAACTTGTTTCCGGAGAAATAGCGGAGGATATCACTTATTATTACGCATCAAGCGAGCAGACTCCGTCAAGCGTGGGCCTTGGCGTCCTTATGACACCGGATAACACGGTAAATGTTGCGGGCGGTTTCATAATTCAGGTAATGCCGGATGCAACAGAGGAGACCATCGACAAGATTGAGCACAATATGGCGCAGATAAGCTCTGTCACAAGCCTTTTGGAGAGCGGAAAGACACCGGAGGATATCTTAAACACTATCCTTGACGGTCTTAATCCGGAGATGCTTGACACAATGCCTGTCGGTTTCAACTGCAACTGCTCAAGGCAGAGAGTTGAAAATGCCCTTGCGCTTATCAACCGCAAGGAAATCGAGGACATGATAGCCGACAACGAGCCAATCGAGATAAAATGTCATTTCTGCAATACATCATATAAATTTGATGTAGAAGATTTGAAAAAATTATGTAATTAATGTGTATTTGTCAGAAATTCGTTTGACTTATGACAAACGATATGATAGATTAAAGGTATCGTTTGACACGATGTATTTTTTATTTTTTTGGAGGTAATACCATGACCGGTACAGTTAAGTGGTTCAATAATCAGAAGGGATACGGATTCATTTCTGATGAGAACGGCAATGACGTATTTGTTCACTACACAGGTCTTGACATGGAGGGTTATAAGACTCTCGAAGAAGGTCAGGCTGTTGAATTCGATGTTGTTGACGGAAACAAGGGCTCTCAGGCAGTTCACGTTAAGAGAGTTTAATCTGTTGTAAATAAATTATCATTGAATACGACATGGGAGGGCTGTCAGATGTCTGATAGCCCTCTTGTAATATAATATGAAAGGGCTAATATGAATATTTTAAGAGATCTTCAATATGAACTTCCGACAGATTTTGATCTGTCCGCGCAGGTTCCGCGTAATACTATAATGGGTGCCATCATCGGAATCGTTGCGATTCTCGCAATGGCAATAATTCTCACTGTCTACATCCGCAAGCGCCAGAAGGGCGGTATTTTTGACATAATCGTCGGTGTGGCCGTGTATATGATTTTCTTTTATTTTGCATCCAACACCGTTGCCAACCTGCTTTTTGGTACAATCCTCAAGAGCTTCGTCGATGTCAAGCCGGTTCTTATAACCGTAATCGCACTCACAACAACGCTTGTGCCGATGTTCGGCCGCCTTCTTTCATTGAAGCTTATGGGCAAAAACATGAATACAGCCGCTGATGCGTACACTGTCGGCATGGGAATAATGCTTACCGAGGGTTTCCTTTATATGGTTGACCTTCTTATGGTAATAGTATCATGTAATACAATCAACAAAATGGGACTCGAATCAATCCTTTCCAACGCAACATCACAGGATGAATTCACCAGCACTTTAACCAGCCTTACAGAGATGATCAATTATCGTGCTTCCGATTTCTTATATATGTCGGTGATTGCCATAGCCCTCATGGTATTCCATGTCGGCGTCACATCACTTATTTTTGCCGCATACCAGAAGAAAGAGGGCAAGCGCCTCTATGTCTTCAGCTTTGTGACATACTTCATAATCCAGCTTATCGGAGCCATGGCAAACTACAATGTAATTCCTAACGGCGTCAAGGCTCTTATCACAGCGCTTGTAGCAGCATTTGTTGCTTTCATCGGCCTCAAGGTCTACAACATCCATTACAAGAACGAGGAGCCTAAAGAAAAGGCCCGCATCGAAAAAGAAAAGACCAAAATGCCGAAATTCGATAATTTGAGCAAATTATAAAAAAGATTGCCGGACATCCGCCGGACGGAACCCTTCCGTCGGCACGCTTTCGCTTGGACATCCGCCGGACAGAATCCTTCCGTCGGCACGCTTTTGCTTGGATGTCCGCCGGATAGAACCCTTCCGTCGGCACGCTTTCGCTTGGTTGCAGACGCAGCGGATACTAAGGTTTCGTTCCGAAACCAAGTACCGGCGTCTGCAAACAGCCGCGGAAGTTTTCTGTCCGGCTTGATAAACGCGCGGAGATAGCTTTCATTATGATATGGCCCAATGGCACATATCATAAGCGGAGGTTGTTTCCGCGCGTAAATTATATGCGGAGATAGATTAATGGTGGGGTGACTGTGATGTGTGGAAAAAGTGGGTAATAGATTACACTTGTACTGAGAGATACAATTCACACCAAAATGGCAAATTTCATTAGAAAAGTATGAAAATAATATAATATTAGATATAACAAGCGAGGTGAGGAGAGGCAATTATTGTAATTTATTAGTCGATATTATTATATAAGATATAAAAGGCGAAATAAATTGACACCAAATTAATAAATTTCATTAAAAAGGTGTCAAAAGCGACCCGCGGGTGCAGCCTATGGCCGGTGGAGCGGTGGCGCCGCGTGAATTATATTACAGTGTCCAAGTGGAAGGAATATCCCGCGGGTGCGAATAGGAAGGCGACCCGCGGAGATAGCTTATGGCCGGCGAAACGGTAGCACCGCGTGAATTATATTACGGTGTCCAAGTGGAAGGAATATCCCGCGGGTGCGAATAGGAAAAGCGACCCGCGGAGGCAGCTTATAGTCGGTGGAACGGTAGCGCCGCGTGAATTATATTACACTCTCCGGCGGAAAATATTCCCTGATTGGTCATTCATGGCACGCAAATTTATGGAATTTCTAATTCTCACTGCCCAGCCGGTCACTACACTACGAGCAGAAAATCATAAACCCGAAAATCCACTGCCCGGCCGGCCACTACACTACGAGCAGAAATCCGTAAATCCGAAAATCCACTGCCCGGTCGTGCGTCACACTACGAGCGGAAATCCGTAAATCCTAAAACCTACTGCTCGGCTGGTACTATCCTAAAGCAACCCGCGGAGATAGCTTATGACCGGAGAAATGGTAGCACCGCGTGAATTATATTACACTTCCACAGAGAGGAAATATCCCGCGTGAACGCTGAGAACCGTCCCACCGTGTTCCCTACCACCCCGGTCCTTCACCGCCGTCCCACAGGCATAAGCCCCACACCCCGGTCAACCACAGTCCGGCCCGCAGGCATAAGCCCTCCGCGGCTGTTTGCACACGCCGGTGCTTAATCCGTCGGAGACGGATTTTAGCATCCGTTGCGCGTGCAACCAAGCGAAAGCGTGCCGCCGGAGGGTTATGCCAAGGGCTTCATTACAAGATCTTCATACGGCACATCAACATCAAGTTCGCCGGCTTCTTTGAGGATGTCTTTGAGAAGCTCGAAAGCCTCTTTCTCGAAGGTTGGGTCGGTTTTCCAGGTGTCCTGGGATTTGTAGCGCTCGATGATGATGGCGATTTTGTCAACGTCGATGTCGTCGAATTGAGGTGCGATTATTTCGGCGATATCTTCACTTGAGTGGGAAGCGACGTAAGCCATGCCTTTTTCGATTGCGCGGGTGAAACCGCTTATGATTTCCGGATTATCATCTATGAAACTCTGTTTCGCGCAGTAGGCAGTGTAAGGAACATAACCGCTTTCAACACCGAGGGAAGCTACGACATAGCCGTCGCCGGCAAGCTCAAGGGAAGTGGCGCCGGGCTCGAACTCAACGGTATAATCGCCCTGACCGCCGGAAAAAGCGCCGGCAGTGAGACCGAAATCAATATTCTGGACAATGTCGATTTCGGAAAGATCAATGCCTTTTTGTTTGAGAACGTATTCAAGAACCATCTGAGGCATGCCACCCGCACGGCCGCCGAGGACTGTTTTGCCCTTGAGATTGTTCCAGTCGAAATCAGTTTCGTCAGAACGGGAGACAAGGAAATTTCCTGCACGCTGGGTAAGTTGTGCAAAGTTTACGGCGTAATCTTTGGCACCCTGGGCATAAGCATAAATGCTGGCCTCGGAACCCATGAAACCGATATCGGCATTGCCGGAGAGAAGGGCAGTCATGGTTTTGTCGGCACCGAAACCGGTCTCCACGGTGAGATCGATGCCCTCGTCTTTAAAATATCCCAGTTCGATTGCAACATATTGCGGAGCATAGAAAATCGAGTGGGCAACTTCGTTTAATGTTATTTTGGTAAGTTCGTCGGATTTGTCGTGTGAACATCCGGACAGAAGCCCGGTTGCGGTAAGAATGACAAGAATCATTGCGATAAATTTTCTTTTTTTCATTACAGCCTCCAAAAATTACGATACTTTAATATATTCAGATGCAGGGATAAAGGTCACTGATAATTTACACAATAAGTGTATGATTTTTAACGTATCGGGCATAACACAAATCTGATAAGATATTTATATAAAGGAATGTAGGAGCATATATGATACGGATTGATAACCTTAATAAATATTTCAACAGAAATAAAAATAACGAGATACATGTCATAAATAACACGACAATCGAGTTTGAAGATACCGGACTGGTATGTATTCTGGGAGAAAGCGGCTCCGGAAAGACAACACTGCTCAATACAATAGGAGGACTGGATGATTTTGCATCGGGAAGCATAAGCGTTGATGACGTCACGCTTACAGGTTACAAGTCATCTCAGATCGAACTGCTGCGCAACAGAAAATTCGGTTATATTTTTCAGAATTATTATCTGCTGGCTGACGATACGGTGGAGTATAACCTCAGGATCGCACTCGAGATTTTTGACATAACGGATGCCGAGGCGGATGAGAGGATAAAATATGTGCTTGAGGCCGTGGACATGTATAAATACCGCAAGAAAAAAATATCTGAGCTTTCCGGCGGACAGCGTCAGAGAGTGGCGATTGCAAGGGCGCTTGCCAAAGCACCGGATATTATTTTTGCGGACGAGCCGACGGGAAATCTTGATGAAAATAACACCATGCATATCATGAGCATCATCAAAAAAGTGTCGGCCAAATGCCTTGTGATACTGGTTACGCATGAGAGACGGATTGCGGATTTTTTCGCCGACAGGATAATAGAGGTTGCGGACGGCAGTATTGTAAGCGACAGAAAGAATAAGTGCAGCGAAAATTACGTTAAGGCGGATGATAACAATATTTATCTGCAGGAATATGAGAAAACGGAGTTAAAGGCGCCGGGAGCCGGAATTAATGTGTATTCTGACGGAGGTGAAGGCACGGTCAGACTGAATATCGCATATGTGGACGGATTACTTTATGTTCAGGGACTTGATAGTGATAAGATTGTGTATGTGAACGGGGAGACGGATATGGAGCTCGTCGATTCCAAACGTCCGGAAATCGATATGGAAGAGGCATGCGATTTTGAGTACGAACTTGAGCCGGTCAGGCTTAAGAAACGTCCGCACCTTAAGTTCCGGGAAATTCTTTCGATGGCTGCCAATAATGTCCGGGCACTTGGCAGAAAACAGATTTTCATATTTGTTACTTTTATAATAACGGCGGCATTGCTGGCATTTGCGGCTGCTGATTATTATTCAATGAGGCAGATTGACATTAAAGATGTCGTAACTGAGGATTCCCATTATGTTGATGTATTGACGGAGCGGACAGACGACTCATGGGAACACGACGATAAATTTCAGGCATATTCGGAGACTCTTGATGAGTATCTGGACAGCGGACTTGGACAGCTTTCACCGAATATGAGCATCATGATGTATGTATCAAGCCAGAAATATGCACAGTACAGCAATACGACATTTTCATATACTGAATTCGGATATGTGGATTATAACGAATTGAAAGAGTCGGATATAGTGTATGGAAGGCTTCCGCAGAAAAGTTCCGAGATAGTGGTGGATAAACTTTTTTATGATAAACTTAAGCAATCGGATTCATTTTTAAAAAATATCGTAAATGACTATGATGATGTGTTGGGTCTTATTGTCAATGTGGGATTCGGAAGCGGACCGCTGACTGTCTGCGGAATCTGTGATACCAATGAAGTGTCGGTGTACCTTGACAGAGTGATTATGTGCAATGCATCGAACCAGCGCTTCAAGATAAGCACTTTATCGCAGCTTAAAGCAGATTATCCGGGAGTTTATGATAATGTCGTACTTGCGGATGATGAGGTCATGATTAAAATAAATGACGGAATTGGCGGGGTAATGTTTGATGAAATGTACGGAAAGTGGAAGATATACAGAAAAGCATTTTTGATTGAAGATTATACTGCAAGTTACATAATAAGCGATGAAGCGCTTGACCGCTATCTGTACTATATGGCGAAAGCAACGAGACAATTCAGGATATATACCGACAATCCGGCGGAAACTGTAAAGTTCTGGCAGGACAGGGCAGAGAAAATAGAAAGCAGTGACGGGCTTATCGTTAAGGCCAATAACAAATATCAGGATGAAATCGACGCATACCGTGATGACCATCTGGCTGAGACCAGAACCAGAAACATTGTGACGGGAACCGTGTTTGTGGTTTCGCTTATAATACTTTTCTTTATGATGAAAACAAATTCTGTGAACAGAACGGAAGAACTTGTTGTATACCGGTTGATAGGAATTTCGCCCAAGAGTGTAACGTTGTCATATATTACAGAAATTGTTCTTATGGTCAGCGTAACACAGCTGCCGGCGATTCTGGTGACGTGCGGAATTCTTAAATATCTTTCGGGAATACAGAATCTCGGTTTTGCAACAACGTGTCCGGCATACCTTATGGTGGCACTTATCGTGGCATGTTATCTGGTAAATATATTTATAGGATTAATTCCTGTATGGCGGATTGTCAAACTCCCTCCGGCAAAGCTGGCGGCGAAGAACAATTGACGGAGGTGCACGAATGTTAATAAGACTTGAAAATATAACCAAATATTATTATTCATCGACAAGTGTAACACAGGCATTGCACAATATTAATCTTGAATTTGACCGTGGAGAGTTTGTGGCTGTAACCGGAGAGAGCGGTGGCGGTAAGTCAACCCTGCTCAATGTAATATCCGGAATGACCGGTTTTGATGAAGGCGAATTATATATTGAAGGAATTGGAACATCATCATTTGATGAGAACGATTGGGAAAATTTCCGCAGAGACAGGATTGGATTTGTTTTTCAGGATTATGATCTTTTTGACAAATATACGGTGCTTGAAAATGTACTGGCAGCCCTTTATCTGCGCAACATTGAACACGGTGAAGCAGCTAAACGGGCAGGAGAGATTATTGAAAAAGTAGGTCTTACCGGATTGGCGTCACAGAAAGCGGAAAAATTATCGAGTGGCCAGAAACAGCGTCTGTCAATAGCGAGGGCGCTTGCCAAGGATACGGAGATAATCGTTGCGGATGAGCCGACCGGCAATCTTGACAGTGAGACCGGAAGACAGATAGTTGAACTTTTTGCCTCCCTTGCGAAGGACAGACTGGTCATAATGGTAACGCATAATTACGAACAGGCCAAAGATTATGTTACCAGGCAGGTAAGGATTTATGATGGCAGTGTAGTATCAGATACTGTTTTGAAGAAAAAAGAAAACATTACACCTGAAACCGAACCGGTAAGCCGGACGGGAAAACAGCAGCCCGCAAGATTTGTGGCCCTTAATATGCGCAGGCGTTCGTTTGTGATGTCGCTTACGGCTGTGCTGATGCTCATAATTACAGTGGCTTCATTTGTTTTTATGGGTGAAATTTATACAAATTATGATGATATCGGTACAATGATATACGACAACAAAGTATATTACAACGAGGACATGACCAGAATTTCGGCGGTTAAGAAGGACGGCACATCAATTACGGATGACGATATCAGGGAAATAAATAAACTGCGGTATGTTACGCATACGGATAAATATGATGCAGCATCCGATATCAATTATGCTCTGGAGCCGGGAACTGATTACAGGGACGCTTCGGACAATGATGGTTTTTACGTATATGAAAACGAATATCCGGTCCAGATTAAAAAGTATGATAAATTTATTCATTCAACCAGCTGTATAAGTGAATCGGATCTTTCCGAGGGAGAACTTCCTAAGGCTCGTGATGAGATCGTTGTGTCCGCGGGCGCCGGATCCGATTACAGTATAGGCGATGTTATTGATATTTATTTTGAAAATGTCAACAGGTGGAACGGTAATGTGTTCAATTCAAAGTTTACGGTATGCGGTATTCTTAAAGAAAACACCAAACAAGTGTATTTTTCGGAAGATTTCTGCAATATGATATCGTATTCCGTTTCAATGCCGGAACTCAGGATACAAAGTGCATGGTGCATAATTGACAAAGTATATGCTTTTAACAAAAACGATTATGTGCCTTATATTGATGACAATCTTAACGATTGGGAAGTAAGCATAAGCGGCTACTCGGATACATCAATAGGCGATATATACTCAGGCATGAGTCATATTATGTGCGACGGGGTTAACAGATTAATTATCTCATCTGATACGACAAACAGCAGGAAGAATGGTGAGTACATTGAAATGAAGACCCAGCGCGCAGAGAATAATATGAACGGCGGTATTTTTATCGGAATGAGTGAAAAAAATTTCCGTAAATTCTGGAGCGAAGGCAGTAAACAGTGTGGTGTCTATATTAAAGAGTATGCTTACACGGACAAGGTTATCCGTAAGCTGGAAAAAATGGGATATGATTGTGTCAGTACATACCGCGCAGGATGCGTAAAATATGATGACCAGAAATTATACAACCGTATGATATTATTGGTAATTTCAATGGTTGCGCTTTTTATAATTGCTGTAATCGGTATATTTGTCGATGTGTCCATATTTAAACTCCGCCGTAAAGATTTCCGTATCCTGCGTTCAATAGGCGGCAGTGCGGAATTAAACCGCAGGATAATTGTAAGCGAGGCGTGCATATTTGAGATTGCGGCAATGGCGGTTACGGTTATCGCGGCAAATATCCTCAAAGGACATTTAAGCTTTATGCATAACATAATGGTTTATATGGACTGGTGGAAATATCTGATTTTTGTCATCTATAATATGGCAGTCGCGGTGATAACCGCATTGATATTTAACCGCAATGTTGAGAAAAAATTAAAACTCAAATAATCAGCGGTCCGGCTTTAACAATTTAAAATAATTGCGGTTGGTCTCTATTATACCGGCTTTCACGAGCCGGCCAATCTCGGTCGACATGGCACTCCGTTCTACTCCCAGGTAGTCCGCGAGTGCCTGTCTGTTAAACGGAATAACAAATTCATTGCTCCCGGCGGACACGGCGCAGTCATTCAGATATGCGAGCAGCTTCTGTGCGGTGGTTTTTTGGGCGGCATATCTAAGCTTACGGTTAAGATACATGTTTTTCCGGGCGACAATTCCGAGAAGGTTACGGATCAATATGTCATGATATGAATTTCGTACATCGTGGGACTCCAGAATTCCGGCACCGCTAAGAAACAATACCGAGCAGTCGGAGTTGGCGGCGATGTCCACCATGAGCTGCGGCACTCTGGCACATACAAATGCCTCGGCAAAAAGGGAACCGGCGCCAACCGATGCCGTTATGCTGCGGCTGCCGTAGTAATCATCCTGAAGGATATGGATTTCTCCTTCCAGCACGATACCGATAAAATCGGCCGCCTCGCCTCTCATTCTTATATATTCTCCTTTGGCGTAGTGCTTTATAACTGCCTTGAGATTCTCAAGCACAGCAGGCAGGCTACTCTCATCAATCCCCTTAAAAAGTTCGTTCGATTGTATAATTTCGGAATATTTTTCAAAAATTTCCTGCATTTTTGCTCCTCGTTTGTTGGAAATCCAACATAATTAATAATGAAAGTCTATTATAATGGCACCATAAAGTCAAGGAGGCATATTAAAATGATAAGAAAAATAATACACATTGATGAGGATAAATGTAACGGCTGCGGGATATGTGCGACAGCCTGCCATGAGGGCGCGATAGATATAATCGACGGCAAAGCGAAGCTTGTCAGGGAAAATTTCTGTGACGGTCTGGGTGACTGCCTTCCGGCCTGTCCGACCGGTGCGATAACTTTTGAGGAGCGTGAGGCGCCGGCATATGACGAGGCTGCGGTAATGAAGGCAAAACAATCGGACAAAACTCTTATGAACTGGCCGGTTCAGATTAAGCTCGCGCCTGTCTGTGCGCCGTATTTTGACGGAGCCGATCTGCTTATCGCCGCTGATTGTACGGCATATGCGTATGCCAGTTTTCACATGGAGCTTCTTAAAGACAGAGTCGCGTTGATCGGCTGTCCGAAGCTTGATGCCGTCGATTACAGCACCAAGCTCACCGAGATTCTCAGGAACAACAATATCCGGTCGGTAACTATTGTCCGCATGGAGGTTCCTTGCTGCGGCGGCCTTGAGATGGCAGCGATGAATGCCTTGAAAGCAAGCGGAAAGCTTATCCCATGGCAGGTTGTGACTGTTACGGTTGAAGGAAAAATCAAGAATTAATGTGTTCACAAAATCTTCACAAAAAAATTAGCACTCACCTCTTGACAGTGCTAATAATTGGGTGTATAACATAGTCAAGAACAAAGGAAAGGAACCAAAAGAGGTAAGAAAGATTGAATAAGTACCTTGAGGTTGCTGAAACATCCCGGTTCCAAAGTAACAAGGTAACAAGGTTTGATTTTATAAAAAGGAGAGATGACTTATGTTGATGCCTAGTATTTTTGGAGAGAATTTATTTAACGATGATTGGATGGACTTTGGATTCCCAGAAGTTGACAAAGCTTTGTATGGTAAACACGCAGGACATGTTATGAAGACAGATGTTAAGGAAACAGATACCGGTTATGAAGTCGATATTGATCTTCCGGGCTTTAAGAAAGATGAGATAAGTGCTAAGCTTGATGACGGTTACTTAACGATCAGTGCTTCCAAGGGTCTTGACAAAGACGAGAAGACCAAAGAAGGCAAGTACATCCGTAAGGAACGTTATGCCGGTGCTATGAGCCGTAGCTTCTATGTTGGCGAGGAAGTCACAGAAGAAGACATTAAGGCTAAATACGAAGATGGTATCTTAAGGCTCAGTATTCCTAAGAAGGAAGCTAAGGCCGTCGAGAACAAGAAATACATTGCAATCGAAGGATAACCTACAGTATTGAATGAATAAGAAAGGAAGCGATTGTTATGGATAAAAATCCTAAACATCCATTAAAGAAAAAGAAAGTTCACCAGAAGGTCAATGCCACAGCAGGCCAGAATATGGAAGAGCAGGAGACCTCAGGTAAGCATAAAAAACACGTTTACGAATAAATAAAATAAGTTCCGCAGTCTGTGAAAGCAGGCTGCGGAATTTTTTTTGATAATACAAAGGGCGCGGAACAAATCCGCGCCCTTTACTTTTATTTTATAAATTCCATTCCCAGTTTCTTACAATTTCAAGGTCTTCTCCGTATTCAGAGATGTGAGCCTTGTGCTCAACGAGGATGTCATTCATCTTCTGAGTGAGGAATGAGCCTCTGTTGCCAAGCTGTGGAAGATATTTAAGTGCTGACTTAACAAGATCGAAACGGTCAATCTTGTTCTGTACACGCATATCAAACGGAGTAGTAATAGTACCTTCTTCATGGTATCCGTATACATGGATGTTACGGTTAGCTCTTCCGTAAGTAAGCTCATGTACAAGTGTAGGATAACCGTGGAATGCGAAGATAACCGGCTTATCCTTGGTGAACAGAGCGTTGAAATCAGCATCTGTAAGTCCGTGAGGATGTCTCTCATGTGACTCAAGTTTCATAAGGTCAACTACGTTGACAAATCTGATCTTAAGCTCCGGAATGTTCTCACGAAGGATTGTTGTAGCAGCAAGTGCTTCAAGTGTAGGAGTATCACCGCAGCAAGCCATTACGATATCAGGCTCTTCACCCTGATCGTTGCTTGCCCATTCCCAGATACTTACACCCTGTGTACAATGCTTAACAGCCTGCTCCATTGTGAGCCACTGATGGCTAGGATGCTTTGATGCAACGATTACGTTGACATAGTTCTTGCTCTTGATGCAGTGGTCAAAGCATGAGAGGAGGCAGTTAGCATCAGGTGGGAGATACATACGGACAACATCTGCTTTTTTATTGGCGATGTGGTCAAGGAATCCCGGATCCTGATGTGTAAATCCGTTGTGATCCTGCTGCCATACGTTTGATGTAAGGATAAGGTTGAGGGATGCGATTTTCTGTCTCCAAGGAAGAGAATTACATACCTTAAGCCATTTAGCATGCTGTGCTGCCATTGAATCAACAACTCTGATGAATGCTTCGTAGCTTGCGAAGAAACCATGACGTCCGGTAAGAAGGTAACCTTCAAGCCATCCCTCGCACATATGCTCGCTGAGGTATGAATCCATGATTCGTCCGTCTTTTGCAAGGCAGTCATCAGTAGGTATAATCTCTGCATTGAAGTCTCTGTTGGTAGCTTCAAATGCTTTGTAAAGTCTGTTTGACATAGACTCATCCGGTCCGAAGATACGGAAGTTCTTGGACTCTTCATTAAGTCTGAATACGTCTCTTACATATCCGCCGAGTTCAAGCATATCCTGTGCGATAGTCTCGCCCGGTTTCTTAACTTCAACAGCGTACTTGGTGAAGTCAGGAAGTCTTAAGTCGCGTAAAAGCTTACCGCCGTTAGCATGCGGGTTGGAGCTGATACGTGCGTCTCCTTCAGGGCAGAGTGCGCGAAGCTCAGGGATAAGTCTGTAATTTTCATCAAAAAGTTCATCAGGCTTGTAGCTGAGTAACCAGTTCTTGAGAAGTTCAAGGTGCTCAGGCTTGTCCATCATGATAGGTACCTGATGTGCACGGAAACTTCCTTCAATCTGAAGTCCGTCAACAACCTTCGGGCCTGTCCATCCCTTAGGTGTACGAAGAACGATCATAGGCCAGAACGGACGCTCTTCACATCCTTCTTCTCTTGCCTTGCGCTGAATCTCCTTAATCTCTTCGATAACGGTGTTAAGTGTCTCAGCCATAAGTCTGTGCATTGTCATAGGGTCATCACCCTCAACAAAATACGGCTTCCATCCGCATCCGTGGAAGAAACTCTCAACCTCGTCATGTGAGATACGTGCAAAAACAGTAGGGTTGTTGATCTTATATCCGTTAAGATGAAGGATTGGAAGTACCGCACCGTCAGTAACCGGATTAAGGAACTTGTTGGAATGCCATGCTGTGGCAAGAGGACCTGTCTCAGCCTCGCCGTCTCCGACGATACATGCTGTGATGAGATCCGGATTATCGAAAACGGAACCAAAAGCATGTGCAATTGAATATCCAAGCTCACCGCCTTCATTAATTGAACCCGGTGTCTCCGGTGCAACGTGGCTTGAGATACCGCCAGGGAATGAGAACTGCTTGCAGAGTCTCTTCATTCCTTCATAGTCCTGGCTTACATTCGGATAAACTTCGCTGTAGCTTCCCTCAAGGTATGAGTTGGATACGAAAAAGTTTCCGCCATGACCCGGTCCTGAAATAAGAATCATATCGAGGTCATATCTCTTAATAACACGGTTAAGGTGCGTATATACAAAGTTCTGACCAGGAACTGTTCCCCAGTGTCCTACGATTTTCTTCTTAACCTGCTCTCTTGTAAGAGGCTCCCTTAAAAGAGGGTTGTCAAGCATGTAGAGCTGTGCTGCCGACAAATAGTTCGCTGCACGCCAGTATGCGTTCATTTTCTCAAGATATTCATCTGTGAGCTCATGTTTTTCAATGCAATCTTTTGATGCCATAAAAACTCCTTTCCTATATAAACCGCGCCCCGTTATCGGGGCAAAAAATATAAATTACGGTACCCGGTCCCAAAACCGGACACTGTACCGTCAAATATTATATCAAATCTGCCATGATTAGACAAATAACATGTTCCAAAAAAAATACACATCTTTTACATATATTTTTAGAGGTACACAATAGCGCCCCGCGCGGAAAAACCCGGCCGCGCGTGAAAAAGCGCCGCCGCGCGGGTACAGGAAGAGAAAGCGCGCAAAATACCAATGTAGGCACGCCTTCGCAGACGGATGTTGCGGTACAATTCACGCGGCGACACGCTGATTACGTCTCATAGATATCACCGCGGGAATAATATAGAAGAAACTCCGGCCGGGATTAGTCGGGTCTACCTAAGAGCAAGATAAGGTGCGGAAATGTAGACACAGCGCCGGCCGAATCAGAGAAAGTCTACATAAGAACAAGATAAGAGGGCGGAAATGTAGATGGAAACCTAGTTGAATCAGAGAAAATCTACCTAAGAGCAAGATAAGGGACTGAAATGTAGACGAAATCCCGGTCGAATCAGAAAAAGTCTACCTAAGAGCAGGATAAGGAGCTGAAATGTAGACACACCCAAGGCCGCGCGCAAAAATGCCGCCGCGCGGGTACAGGAAGAGAAAGCGCGCGGAAAAAACCCGGCCGCGCGCGCAAAAATGCCGCCGCGCGGGTACAGGAAGAGAAAGCGCGCGGAAAAACCCGGCCGCGCGTGAAAAAGCACTGCCGCGCGGGTATAGGAAGAGAAAGCGCGCGGAAAAACCCGGCCGCGTGCGAAAAAA
>CAMENP010000011.1 GCA_945928575.1 uncultured Butyrivibrio sp. | reverse complement strand
GAACCATCACAAGTATGGTAAGCGGACATCCTGATTTTAAAGAAACAGAAGTAAGGGATTATTTCGCTAAAACATGGGCTTTCTTTAGAGTCGGAATGGGACTCTCTGTGTACCAGGCGTCAGGAGTACTGGGAAACATCATGGCAGAGAGCGGATGCATTCCGGATAATGCAAAGGATACAGGTACAAATAAAAAACTACATGACAAAGATTATAAGTATAACGTATCGGATGGCAGAGCATACGGATTGATTCAATGGAAAGAAAAATCCAGAAAGAATTTATTACTTACGGTCAGTAAAGAGATGGGATTGAATTACAGTGACCTAAATGCTCAATTTGCAACATTCAGGAAAGAAACGGAAAGTGCAAATTTCACTAAAGCAAACTGGGAGATGTTTAAAAAGTACGATACCATTGACACATGCACAAGTATTTTCCTTCAAAAAATAGAAATGACAGATAAGGTACATTATGCTGAAAGATATGCAAAAGCACAGAAAATATATTCAACGATGAAATAATAAGGAGGATGTTATATGAGGATATATAAAAAGATTTCAACAATGGGACTTATGCTGATAACACTTTTGGTGCTTGTTTCGTGTGGGAAAAAAAGTGAAAAAGAATGCAATTTAGAAACAGATTTAACTGCTTTAAAAGAAACAGAATTTAATATGACGGAGGGGGGACTGGAGACGGAAACAGTTACTGAAGATGGCAACCCAACAAATTTGTCGAATGAAGAGACAGAAACACGAATTCAGACAGAAAGTAAAGGCACTAATGATCAGATAAAGCCAGAGCAGGAAACGGAAACTTTCCCCAAACCTGATATAAAGGGAACGTATAATCAAAGTCTTAAATGGGATGGCAGCGAACATGTAAAATGTGCAGAAGATGATAAACAGCTTCAAAGAAATGAATTGTTTGCAAGCGTTCTTGGTAATAGGCACAGTTTTGTATATCGTGATGCGGTAAACGGTGGACAAACGGATATTAATTTTAAAGATGGAGCTGAATTGTCCATGCAGGAGTTTAACTATATCCTGTCATTGCAAAACTATATCCCGACTGAGTTTGCACTCGTGGGACTGAACGGAGAAGAGAATAACGCGGTAATAATTGTCGCAGAGAAAGGTGTCGGGAATGCGTATTTTCTCTTGTATGAATACAATGGAAATGCTTATATGTCTGTCACAATGGGGCGCGGTACCAGGAATTTTAAGACAAACGGTGCGTATATCGGAACAGATGATACAGCGGTGATATGGCAGACGGATAAAGACAGTGCAATTATGAAACACATGGCATATTTTGAAATCATAAAGGCAGGAGACGACTACAAAACCGTCTATTATATAGCCGGTAAGAAGGTTGAACAAATAGAATATGAGCAATATGTGGAGAAATGGGGCAGCAGCGGAACGGATTGCGAATTTGTTCCCCTTACGGACAAAAATATAAACAAATATTTGAAAATGAAGTGAGATAACCATGGTAAGGCGTAAAATAATACAATTAACAGGGCTGGCAGTAATGTCTGTATTGGTTATATCTGCCTGTGGCAAATCAGTTAAGACCATGTCAACTATATCCATAAGCAGGTATGAGACATCGCCGCATGAGGAGACCGAAACAACAGACATTAATGAGAGTGTTACCGATACGCACAATACAGAAACACCCGGCGTAAACGAAACAGACACCATTAATGAGGCAACAGCACCGAATAAAATTGCTGGGCTTGAGACGGAGGCGGAAGAGACATATGACTTCGATTATACATTACCGAATACATTTGAACAACCTACCGCAAAAGAAAAACCGGATGAAGTCTCTTATATTAAAGGTATGTATAATGCTGAATTAAGCTGGGACGGAAAAGACCACAAAAAGAGTGCTGATGATGGGAAAGAACTTTCTGACCGGGAAATGCTTATAAGTGCACTGTCGGGCAGACACAGTTTTACATATCGTAAACTGAAGACGGAAGAATCGAGTTCATTGTATATTTTGGATAATAAGCCGATAAACAGAGCTGAGTTGAAATATATTTTGTCAATATATGGATATGAAATAAGTGATTTTACCGCGGTTGATATGGACGGTGATGGCCTTAAAGAAGCGGTGGTCAGATGCGCATACGGAATACATAGATTATGTATGATTTTTTATGTGCAGGGTGGAAACGTTTACATGACCGCTTTTGAAGAGCGTTCCTCGCCTTGTATTTTTAAGATATCAGGTGAGTTTACCACTCCTGACGGAAGTATTTCACATATGAAATTTACGCCCCAAAATGTGGATATTCAAAAAACGGTAACATACGATATCGATGAAAAGATGTATTATATTAACGATAAGAAGGTATCGGAATCCGAATATGAGCAATTCTGTGACGAATGGGGCAGCAGCGGAACAGATTGCGAATTTGTCAGATTGACAGCAGAGAATATCAATAAGTACCTGAAAAATCAGAAATAGTATTGACTTAAAGTGTAGCATGTGATATGTTTAAATTAGCTTTTGAATCCGAAGGGATGTATAGAATTAAAAGGGTATATCGGCTTGATATACGAATATAACAATGAATCCCTTTGCATTTAATGCAGAGGGATTTTGTTGTATGGAAAGACATCTTTAAAGAGGAAAGGCGAAGTATATTTAACGACAAGGAGGACATTGTATGAATGTACAGAATGTAGGAGGATACCGGACAGGTATTGATTATTTACCGGCAGCAGGTAAGAACATTTTTGAAAGAGAAAATGTGAACTTTAATGTGGAGGAAGCGGCATTGGAAAAAGGCAATGAAGGTGCCGTTAAAACAGCAGAGCAGAAAAAGCAGGATTTAAAGGATGCGTACGCTGTTATGACAAGTGGGGTGGGTGCTTCGAAAGCGGCTAGCAAGAATGAGACTATTCAGATATGGCTGAATCAGTTAGGTTTTTATTCGGGTAAAGTGGATGGAAATTTGTATACTACGGCATCAAAAAAAGCCTTAAAAAATTTTCAACGTGTATATGGACTGGCACAGACCGGTCAGATAAGTAATATGGTACAGGATAAATTGAAAGCGGCAATATCCTGCTATCGTACCACGGCATCCAAATCAGATTTGGGAACCATCACAAGTATGGTAAGCGGACATCCTGATTTTAAAGAAACAGAAGTAAGAGATTATTTCGCTAAAACAGGGGCTTTCTTTAGAGTCGGAATGGGACTCTCTGTGTACCAGGCGTCAGGGGTATTGGGAAACATCATGGCAGAGAGCGGATGCATTCCGGATAATGCAAAGGATACAGATACAAATAAGAAGTTACATGACAAAGATTATAAATATAATGTATCAGATGGAAGAGGGTATGGATTAATACAGTGGACTATTCAGAAACGAAAACAATTGTTAAAAGATACAAGTTCACAGATGGGGTTATCGGTTAGCGATATTAATGCACAATTTGCATGTTTTCGCAAAGAAACAGAGCGTGATGATTTGACAAAAAGTGCATGGAATAAGCTGAAAAAACAGATTTGATTGATGGTGCAACAGGAATTTTCTTAAACGAAATAGAAATGCCGAGCAATAGGAATTATAGTGAACGTTATAAAAAGGCTACTACAATATATTCGGTAATGAAATAGGAGGGATATTGCTATGAAACTAAAATCCATAATAATCACATCTGCCGTATTATGCCTGTCCGTATCGGCATTGGCAGCATGTGGAAAGCAACAGAAAGAAACAGAAACGGCGGAAACTATGACAAAGGCTTCTGATACAATTACGGTGCCGGAGAAAATTGCCACTGACGAGCAAAATGAGACGCAGACGGTTCCGGAAGATCCGAGAGTGCCATATGTTAAGGGTACATATAATGAGTATTTGAAATGGAAGGGGCAGGAACACAAAGCTTGCAGCGACGACAGTCTGGAACTTTCCGGAAATGAGCTTATGCAGAGTATAATTTCGGGACGTCACAGTTTCACATACCGTGCAATAGAGTACGCGAATTATTTTGGCAGAGAGATGTATGCAGTGGACGGAAGTCTGCTTAATATGGATGAGATGCTTCATCTGGTGTCATTAAGCCGATATAAGTTGGCAGGATACACGTTGGTGGATCTTGACGGCAACGGGGAGAAAGAACTTGTTGTCAAATGTGAGTCATATATAAGTGATGGGTATATTGTATTTTATACCATAGGATCTGAGGGCTATATGACCTTTATGGAAGGAAGACAAATAGGACAATTCAAAACTTCGGGAATGTTTATGGGACCGGGAGGTGAGCCGTCATACCTCATATATGATAAGGACAAAGCATATATGAAGTACATGGCATGGTATGAGACCAATAATACCGATTGTACGTTTTTGCCGGTTACAGATGATACCATCAAGGAAATTCAAATTTCTTGACATATTTTCGAAAAATGGGTATACTGAGTAATGCCGTGTTCATAACGGTATAAATTAATATTGTTAATACATTTCCATGCAGCCGGGGAAGTAGCGGCTCCCTGTACCTGAAATCCGCTATAGCAGGGGTGATGTTCTGTTTCGGGCATTGCATATAATCGCTGCCCGGGCAGACCGGTGTTGAAATCTGGGTCTTGCGCAATAGGAATCCGTGAACCATGTCAGGTCGGGAACGAAGCAGCATTAAGCGGAACCTCCTATGTGACGCAAGGGCACCTGGATTGAGCCGGTATGTCCGGTAACGGGTTTTAGTGTAATGCACAACGCAGAACGCATGGATTTTTTATGCTGATAATTGCAAAGCAGCATTGCAATCTTGTCCCGGATTGGTTAAAATAATAAATATACAATACCTGTGCAGGCGTCCGTAACGGACAGCCTGTTGCCCATAACAGCGGTAAGGAGGATTAAGATTATGCTCAGAATAGGAATGTTGACCAGCGGCGGCGACTGCCAGAGCCTTAATGCGGCGATGAGAGGAGTTGCGAAAGCACTCTACAGCGCACGCAAGGATGTTAAGATTATTGGATTTGAAGATGGATATAAGGGTCTTATTTACGGCAAATACCGTGAGATGAGTGACAGTGATTTTTCGGGAATACTCACGGAAGGCGGAACCATTCTCGGAAGTTCCAGACAGCCGTTCAAGCTTATGCGTGTGCCGGATGAGAATGGCCTGGATAAAGTTAAGGCCATGAAAGATAATTATGCGAAGCTTAAGCTTGACTGCCTTGTAATTCTCGGTGGCAACGGAACGCAGAAGACGGCGAATCTTCTCAGGGAAGAAGGACTTAATATCGTGTCACTTCCTAAGACGATAGATAATGATTTATGGGGAACCGACATTACATTCGGTTTTCAGAGTGCAGTTGATGTCGCTACGAATGCGATTGATTGTATTCATACCACGGCATCTTCACATGGCAGGGTGTTTATCGTGGAAGTTATGGGTCATAAGGTCGGATGGATCACATTGCATGCCGGAATTGCCGGTGGTGCTGATATAATACTTATTCCGGAGATTCCTTACGATATTGATAAGGTTGTAAAGAAGCTCGAAGAAAGGAATAAGAAAGGCAAGAATTTCTCAATCCTCGCAGTTGCCGAGGGTGCAATATCGAAAGAAGATGCGGCACTCCCGAAGAAAGAACTTAAGAAGAAACTGGCAGAGAATCCTTATCCGTCAGTATCTTATAAGATAGGCAAAGAGATCGAAGAAAGACTTGGACAGGAAGTCAGAATTACTGTTCCGGGTCATACACAGAGAGGCGGAAGCCCGTGTCCGTATGACAGAGTGCTTTCGACAATGTTTGGTGCAGAGGCTGCCAGACTTATTCTTAATAAAGAATTTGGCAAGATGGTTGCCATGAAGAATAATGAGATCACTTCCGTACCGCTTGAGGAGATTGCGGGCAAGCTTAAGACTATAGATCCGGAGTGCGCTATTATAAGAGACGCTAAGATTCTCGGAATAGGATTCGGAGATTAGACAGGAGACGGAACGTGTCATATACAGCATTATACAGGAAATGGCGACCGAATACCTTTGATGATGTGAAGGGCCAGGACCATATAGTTAGAACATTAACCAACCAGATAGAGACGGACAGAGTCGGGCATGCGTATCTGTTTTGCGGAACGCGCGGAACCGGTAAGACGACCGTTGCCAAGATTCTTGCAAGAGCAGTCAATTGCGAACACCCGGTGAACGGAAGCCCGTGCGGCGAGTGCGCAGTATGTAAAGCGATCGCGAACGGTTCGTCACTGAATGTTATAGAGATAGATGCGGCAAGTAATAACGGTGTTGATAATATCAGGCAGATACGTGAGGAAGTCTCGTACAGACCGACCGAAGGCCGTTATAAAGTATATATAATCGACGAGGTTCATATGCTTTCGATAGGAGCTTTTAATGCTCTTTTGAAGACACTTGAGGAACCGCCCGAGTATGTTATTTTTATATTGGCCACAACAGAATCACATAAGATACCTGTGACCATAATGTCCAGATGCCAGCGGTATGATTTTAAGCGTATATCGGTTGAAGTTATCACTGACAGACTTAAAGAACTTACGGCGGCGGAGCACGTTGACGTTGAAGAACGCGCACTTGAATATATTGCCAAGATGGCTGATGGGGCGATGCGTGATGCATTAAGTCTCCTGGATCAGTGTGTGGCTTTTTATACTCAGGGAACGCTTCGGTATGAGGACGTATTGGAAGTCCTTGGAGCGGTGGACACGGAGGTGTTCTCGGATATGCTCCGGATGATAATTAACGGTGACATAACCGGAGTCATTAAGAAGTTGGATGAACTTATACTTGCCGGAAGAGATCTGTCACAGTTTGTATCGGATTTTACATGGTATATACGTAATCTGCTTATGCTTAAGACATCGCCGGAATCGGAGAACATGATAGATATGTCGGCGGAGAATATGGCGCGTCTTAAGGAAGAAGCATTTATGCTGGACGGCAGCGAGATGATAAGATATATAAGGATACTTTCGGAGCTCACGCAGTCGATTAAGTTCGCAGGGCAGAAGAGAGTGCAGGTTGAGGTGGCACTTATTAAGCTTGCCAGACCGCAGATGGAGTCTGATACGGAATCTCTTGCGGAGCGTATCGGAAGACTTGAGGAACTGGTTAAAGAGAAAGAAGATCTCATTGCGCTTAATGCGATAAGACCGGAGATACCTGTTGGAAGTGCGGCCGTACCGCAGATATCGGCACCACCGGCATCCAAGAGTATCAGGAAAGAGATTAAGGCACTTCCGGAAGATTTGCGAAAGGTTGCCGAGAACTGGCGCGGAATTATAGGCCAGTCGGAGAATGTGTATGCCAATTTTCTTAAGGAAACCAGAATAACGGTTGACGGCGATAAGCTTGTACTTGTCACGGAGAATGCGTTTGTACATGACTTTTTAAGCAAAGATAAATCAATGGACGCGCTTAAAGGTGTAATAGAAAATACAATAGGCAAAGCGGTCGATATAGAGATACGGCTGCTTGAACAGGGAACGTCATTTGAAGATTCGTTTACAGATGTGGAAGAATACGTTAAAATGAATATATCAATAGAAGATTAAAGGAGACTAACAATGGCAAAACGTGGAGGTTTTCCCGGCGGAGGAATGCCGGGTAATATGAATAATCTGATGAAGCAGGCACAGAGAATGCAGAGACAGATGGAGGAATCCCAGAAAGAACTTGAGGAGAAGGAATTTACGGCAACAGCCGGCGGCGGTGCCGTAGAGGTTACCATTACCGGTAAGAAAGAAGTTACCAAGGTTAAACTTTCTCCGGAAGTAGTTGACCCTGATGACATAGAGATGTTGGAGGATCTTATTGTTGCGGCAACTAATGAGGCAATAAGACAGGTTGAGGACAGTACACAGGAGTCCATGGCTAAGATTACGGGAGGACTCGGAGGAGGATTTCCTTTCTAATGGATTACTACGGAAAGCAGATAAGCAGGTTAATTGAAGAATTGGCAGGACTTCCGGGCGTTGGCGCCAAGACGGCGCAGCGCCTTGCTTTTCATATAATAAATATGCCGAAGGAGCGGGCGGAAGGCTTGGCACAGGCAATAGTCGATGCCAAGAACAACGTGCATTACTGTAAGGTATGCCAGACACTTACGGACAGTGACGAGTGTCCTATCTGCAGGGATACACAACGCAATCATAAAGAGATTATGGTTGTTGAGAATACAAGGGATCTTGCGGCGTATGAGAAGACCGGCAAGTATACCGGAGTGTATCATGTATTGCACGGAGCAATCTCGCCGATGCTTGGAATAGGCCCGAACGATATTAAGATCAAAGAACTTCTCATAAGACTCCAGGGGGATGTGGACGAGGTTATTATAGCCACGAATTCAAGCCTTGAAGGAGAGGCCACGGCGATGTATCTTTCCAAATTGATCAAGCCGACGGGAATAAAGGTCACAAGAATAGCGAGCGGAGTTCCGGTCGGAGGAGATCTTGAATATATAGATGAAGTTACGCTTTTACGCGCGCTTGACGGGCGTACGGAGCTTTAGTATACGGAGGCACTTATGCCGCAGGAGCATATTTTAGTCAATGACATAATTGCAGACCACAAAGAGCGCATGCTCAACCTTAGAAAGTATTATCCTTTTTTCAAATTGTCTGAGGTGTCCTTCTCATGGTTTAAGGACGGTATTTATGACAATCTTGATATGGGATATATTCTTATGGCTGTCCTGCGCTTTTTTATTGAAGAAAATAACTTTAAAGAACGCGACGTTACATATCAGATGTACTATGATTTTATGAGTGCGTGTATCAGACGTGATTTTGCTATTACGCTCACACCCGAGGATAATAAGATTCTGGTGGATTATATATTTGATAAACTAAAGAACGACGGAAGACCGTTTATGTTTGAGTATTATGACCCGGTTGACAGGGTACGCAGGGTATCGAGGGTAAAGCTGCTCGAGAGCAGAATACAGGATGGAACGGTATGGTATTCGATAAGTCCGGACGGAATAGAATTTTATCTTGAAACCAAGGAAATCAAAGATGAGAGCCGTATTAACGTCGAGCAGCTTCTTCTGGAGAAAATGATTGAGTCCGAAGATTTCAAGGGCGGAACAGAGGTTGTTAAGAGGATTAACGAAGAAGTGGAGCGGTTGAAGTTACGCCGCAATAAAGTGCTTGATATTCTCTCGGAAGATGTATTTGCCGGGGTTGATGCGTATGAGAATTTCTTTGATACGGGAATAAGATGGTTCGCGGACGAACAGAAATTATTTGCCAAGAACAGGGAATTGATAGAATCGGCAATGAGCCGGTTCGGCGATGCAGACGACAGTCGTTCTTCAAAAGCTGCGGAACAGATATACAGGCTTGATACGGAACTCAAAATAGCAATGAATAATCACAGTGAACTTCTTAAAGCCTGCACGGAACTTGGAATCAGGACCGATGAAATCGTGAGAAAAGCGAAACTCGGCCGGTTAAGGAGCCGGTTTGATTTCAAGGGCGCACTGGATATTATGATTAAAAAAGACATGCCGCAGGCACTTGAATATGTGGTAAAACCTTTTCTTGGACTTAACATACATAAGACGTTTGATCTGGTTAAAGTCGAAGATATTCTCAGTTACAGGCCGTATGAGGCAGAAGCACCTGAGCGGATAGAAGAAGAGTCAGCGGCAGAGATTGTGTTTGAAGATGAACTGGATGACGAAAGATTCAGGCGCAATGCGGGTGCGCTAATGCATGTGCTTCTGGAGATGCTCACGAAGAATGATGAGTTTACATTGGGTGAATACAATGACGCGGTTATGAACATTTTTGGCAGTGAAGTCTTCAAAAATGGGGATTATTATGCTTTTCTCGTGCATCTTTGCGGAAAAAAAGATTATTTCATGCAGGCCGGCGAGAATACCGGAGAAACTTTCCTTGATGAGATTATTGCAGGACTTATGGACAGGGAAGAGTTTCTTAAATACAGCGGAATGCATTTTATACTTGAACTGGCGGATGGAAATTTGCATGAAATCATTCCTTATACGGGAATGAGCATTACTGATTTTACGATAAAAAGGATTTGACAGAGAGGCAGGGCAATATGGAGAACAGAAATCTTGAAAAGGCACTTGATATTGTGGCCGCACTTTTTATGGGCGAGGATGTGAAAGCCGGCGGCGCGAATGCTATGCTGTACGATGAGTACAGCCATAACAGTGAAGTATATGACTGCGTTATACAGATTTTAAAGAGATTTGATATAAATCTGTATGAATATAATGATTCTCTTTTCATAAGTGCGGGAGCTGACAACAGGGTATTCGGATATTCCAATGAAGAATTGAAGAAAATAATGGGACTGAGACTTAATAAAGAATTGTTTTTAGTATATTTTATAATATATACGGTCATAACCAGATTCTACAAAGATTCCATGACCGGGACATTTCTGGAGTATATCAGGCAGGAAGATATTGTGAAAGCGGTGAGCGCATCTCTCGGAGGAATGATAGACCATTCAGCCGGAATTGTGATGGACGAGGCCGAGGAAAAATCGTTCAAGGCAGTTGCACTTGTGTGGGATGAACTCCCGGATGTAAGTGTTGAAGACAAGAGCGGACAGCGGGCAGCGAAGAATTCGCGCATGGGATATGTGAAGCTGACTTTTAATTTCCTGATTACGCAGAATCTGTTTATAGAATCGGGAGAATTGTACTATCCGACTCCGAGATTCAAGGCGATCGCCGAGAAGTATTTTGAGGAAAACAGAGGACGGCTGCATGAAATTCTGTCGTCGGATAAGGAGGAAAATACAGATGCCGCAGATTAACAGAATCAGGGTTAACAATGTAAAATATAATTTCGGTACACAATTTTATGACGATTTCATGATGCGTTTTTCGTGCAGAAACAGTATATATGACCTCGCAAACGGCGGTGGCAAAAGTGTGCTCATGCTTTTGCTTTTGCAGAATCTGATACCTAACTGTACGCTTGACGACAAACAGCCTGTTGAGAAACTTTTCAGGACACCGGGTGTTAATACGGTAATTCATTCATTGATAGAATGGAAACTGGATGCGTGCGATGTAAGGGATGGCTACCGCTATATGACGACCGGCTTCTGTGCGCGCAAGGGTAAGGACAATTCCGAGGATTCACAAAGAGAACTCGCAAGCATTGAGTATTTTAACTACTGTATTTTCTATAAGGAATTCGGGGACAATGATATTAAGAACCTGCCGCTTTCAAACGGAAGCGAACGCGTGACATACAATGGACTTAAGGCATATCTGCGCGACCTTGAAAAACATGATTATGGGGTTGAAGTACATATTTTTGAACGAAAGGGAGATTACCAGAATTTTATAAGTAACTATGGACTCCACGAGAGCCAGTGGGAAATTATCCGCGGAATCAATAAGACGGAGGGACATGTCCGGACTTATTTTGAAAACAGTTATAAGACTACAAGAAAAGTTGTTGAGGATCTTCTCATTGAGGAGATAATCGAGAAATCCTACAATAACCGTATCCGTAACGGTGAGGCCGATGACGACGAAATGGCCAGGACGCTTCTTGATATAAAGGACAAACTTATTGAACTTGCAAAACGCCGCGGTGAGATTGCCGGATATGACAGGCAGATGGAACTGCTGGATGAATTTGCGGACGGACTCGGGACAATCGGAGAAATGTACGACAGGAAAGAGCGTACGGCGGATGGACTTGTCGGATGCCTTATGGCATGCCGGAAGGAACTTGCGGGAAAGAAAGAACAGCTGGAGAATCTGGAAAAGACATATGCATCGCTGGATGAAGAATACGATATGGCAGCCGCGGGAGTAGCCCGTGCCGAGATAGAGGAAGAGTATAATGAACTGAATGAATTGAACAGTCTTATAGAGGAGACAATAGCGGCAAGGAATACGATTACGAGCCGCAGCGCAGGCCTTAAAGAACGGATAAGGCTTAATGATATTGCTGTTGAGTACAGGGATTATACCGATGCAGGCGCAGAGTATGACAAATTAAAAGAAATCATTGCCAACCGCAGCAAGGATGATGAAGAGATAATAGAGTCCATGCACCGGCTTGCGGCTTTGAAATACAGGTTTTATACCGAAAAGAAAAAATCAAACCTTACACTTCTTGACAGGGCAGAGGAAACTGTTTCAGACATTAAATCCGAATATGAGGCAGAGAAAGAGAAAGTGCGCTCTCTTTTTGCGGGGATGAGCAGTGAAAAAGGAATATATGATGAGGTCAACTCCATCTGCATTGCTAAAGAAAGCAATCTTATGGCAGGCCTTAAGGCGTGTTCACTTATCGTTGCGGATGCGCTCGGCCAGGCATATGAAGACAATGGAAATGATATTGAAAAGAGCCGTAATAACATTGCTTCGCTTGACGAAAATACCGCTAAGAGTGCCGGAATTATCCGTGACAATGAACAGAAGGCAGCTGTTGCACAGAACAGATATGAGCGTATGAAGGAAGACCATGATAAAGGGGCAATGCGTTATGAAGCCGCAGCAAAGAGAGCCGCTCATATATCAACATTGTGTAATATATATAATTGCAGCCGTGATGCGCTTGTGCACACGATGCAGCAGATCTATGACAGCACATTAAAACAGCAGATAGAGAAAGAAAGTGAAATTAACAGTCTTCAGGCATACCTTGACAGTATCAAAGAACATAAAGTGCCTGATCATGACAGCAGGTTTGAGGCGGTTTTGGATTACCTCAGAGGCCGTTACGGAAACACTGTCCGTGCGGGCCGCGATGCCGGCGTGGATATGATAAGGGAATATCCATACCTGCCTTATGTGATCGTTGCCGGAGATGCATATGATGCGATAGTTGCGGATAAGGTTATTTATTCTATGAATACCGGAACTTATATGGTTCCTATTATCAGAAATGAAATGGATTTCCCGGATGCAGACAGTATGAATGCCGCATATAAGAGAATGGATTTTCTCTGGGATGAAGCGGCGCTTGCAGCTGAGACGGACAATATATCGGAGGAATTGAAGACTGCAAAAGACAGTCTTGCGGGCATCCGTGATAAAGCTGAAGTTATAAGAGATGATATCACAACCGCAAGAGCGGTTATGGAGGATGAACCGGCCGAAACGATTAAATCGGAGCTTGAGCAGATTGAAGAAAATATGGCCCGGCTGCAGGATGAAATCGAGCTGTGTAACAGGACAATATCCGCCGAAACCGTGAGAAACGAGGCGTTGAATAAGGCGCTTACAGCTGAAAAAGAACATCTTGATGAATGTACGGCACGTAAAAAGCTCCTCGAGGACAATCTGGCTCTTTATGCGGAACTTATCGGGCTGCGTGAACGCAGAAAGAAAGTGCGGGCTGAGGCGGATAAGACCGCGGCGGAATATGATACGGCCGCCCGAAACGAAGAAAATCTTGCCGTTAAGCTTGAAAATGCTGTCAATAACCGCGACAGAATAAGAGCCGATATAGACAGGGCGGATGAAGTCTATAATAGTATTTACAGACCGTATTACCGTGAAAATGATGATGCCGCCAACCCTGAGGGCATGGATGAAGAGGCAGTTGATGCCAGATTTGCGGCTTTGCAGGAGCTTATAACCGGCCGCAACGGCGATATAGAGGATAAGACAAGACTTATGAACAATTGCCGTGCGGCAATGGATAAATCCGAGCGAAACATAAAACGTAACGGTATGTCGCTTGAGGATGCCAAGGAGAATCTTGAAAAGGGGCTGCTTGTGATCCGTGATGAGGCATATATTGAGAATCTACGCCGTGAAATTAACGATTCGGACCGCAAAGCGGCTGCCAAAGATTCTGAAATTGATGCACAGTCAGCATCCAGAAACAGAATCGAAGGAAGCATTGAGCATGCGCGCAGGTCATATGAAGAGAAATACGGGGTTTTTGAACGCATAAGTGATGATAATCCGAAGGAGAGCATAGTTGTATTCCGGCATAAGATGTCTGAAATCACCTCAAGACGGAGTGAAATTAAAACACAGATCAGACAGCTTGAAAACGATAACCGGGATGCGATGGTCATGGAGCGCGACTTGGAGAGAATAGTCGCCAATGCAGGGCTTTCTGACCGTGAAACAGCAGATGAAACGTTGATTGCGGATATGGCATCATACGATGAACTGCGTAAAGAATATAACCGTGTCCTCAAAGAAGAAGACAGACTTAAAACAGATTTTTATAATAGAAAACAGAAACTTATAACTTCATTGGAAGATCTTAAGGCATATGAACTTGCGCAGGAAATCATGACATCGGTTGACCTTCCGCAGTGTGCGGCGGACGTGGCGGCGATGACGGATGGACTTAAGCAGACCAATGAGTGTATATCGCTTGAACGTGACAGAATTGACAAAAGCCTTGATGAGATGGAACATATCAAGGACAGGTTTGAGGACAGATGTATACAGATATGCAGCAATATCAGAACCGAGCTTGACAGGCTTCCGAAGTTATCACGCATTACACTAGATGATGATGTTATACCTATAATCACATTATCGGTTCCGTATATCAGAGAAGATATGTATAAGGATAGAATGTCAGTATATATCAATGAGACTGTGTCGGCAGCGGAAACTTTTCATTCTCCGGAAGACAAACTTAAATACATTAAGGGACGGCTTTCGTGGAAACGGCTGTTTTCGGTTATAGTCCAGGATATGAACAGTATTAAACTCTCACTTTACAAGAGGGAGCATATTAAGGACCAGAGCCGTTATCTGAGATACGAGGAGGCAGTCGGAAGCACGGGCCAGTCGCAGGGTATCTACATACAGTTCCTTATAGCAATTATCAATTATATTGCGTGTCTGAATTCAGCCAATAAGGATTCACAGATAACCGGTAAAACTATTTTTATTGATAACCCATTCGGCGCGGCCAAAGATGTATATATCTGGGAACCGATTTTCGGTATGCTTAAGACCAACCATGTCCAGTTGATTGTCCCGGCAAGAGGTGCAACACCGGCAATTACAAGAATGTTTGACGTAAATTACATCCTCGGACAGAAACTTGTGGCAGGCAGACAGCAGACGGTTGTTGTTGATTACAGAAGTCAGGTTAAAGCCGATGAAATGGACTATGTACCGCTCGATTACGAACAGTCAACGATTGAGGATTTTTTTAACGCGTGATTTTTGACATTGATATGCCGCTGTGATACAATAAATTATTAGAGAAAATTCCGCTTTACAGAATGAGAGGTAATTGGTGTGGACCGAGTTGAATTTGGAATTAAACTTGAACAGATAAATAAATTACGTGACAAAGGCGATTATGAGGCTGCGGCCAAGGTTGTTGATACAATCGAATGGCGTAAAGTCAAGAAGTGGTCTGAGCTTGCCATCGCCGAGGATGTCTATGAGAGAGCCGGAAGGCTTAAGGATGCGCGCAACATCTGTGTGTATGCGTATAACAGAAATCTTGGCGGCAAAAGGCTTATATACAAGCTCACGGAGATTTCAATCGCTATAAACGACCTTGATGAAGCTGATGATCTGTATAATGAATTTGTGGAGGCGGCGACGAGAGATACTGAGAAGTATATCCTTATGTACAAGCTTAACAAGGCGCGGAAGGTGCCTGTTGAACGTCTTATAGAAATTCTCGAGGAGTACAAGCAGAGCGAGCTTGACGAGCAATATGAATATGAACTTGCCGAACTTTATGCGCAGGCAGGAAGAATTGATGAATGTGTTCGTGAATGTGATGACCTGATCCTCTGGTTCAATGAAGGAGAATACGTGGAGAAGGCATTGAGGCTTAAGAACCGCTATGCCGAACTTACCAAATCACAGAAAGCCAAGCTTGATATGATGGAAGAATACCGTGCGGCCGGTATGGAATACAGCACGATTGCACCGGAATATGACAGCGAGCCTGACATTGAACATGAGGAAATTAAAGAACCTGAACCACAGGAAGAATATAAAGTACAGGAAAAAGATTATTCTATATATGATACTCAAAATATACAGGCGCAGCTAGCCGAAAGCATGGCTAAGATCCTCGGCGGAATAAACGGCACGGGTGAAGAAGAGACGGATGAACCGGCAGAAGACGGAGAACAGCCGGAAATCACTGAGTCCGGAGAAACGGAGGAACTTCCGGAACCTGAGGAAGATGCCTGGGAAGAACCGGAAGAACAGCCGGAGGCGGAGAAAGAGCAGGAAGAGGCCGAAGAGCAGCCGGAGGCGGAAGAGGAGCAGGAAAAAGCCGAGGAGACCGAAGAACAGCCGGAGGCGGAAGAGGAGCAGGAAGAAGCCGAAGAGACCGAAGAGCAGCCGGAAACGGAGAAAGAGCCTGAACCGGAAAGTATCGAAGACAAGTATAAAGATATATATGAGGGCATAGACGAACCGACCAAGGAAATCCGCATTAATACACATCATTGGAACAGATACAGAAGTGTTATGGCAGATGACACGAAAGAACCGATGACGGCAGATATTCCGTTGCCAGAGGGCGCGCTTCCTAAATACATCGTTGAGAAGAGTGAGATGGAGGGCGAGACCGGTGCCAATCCTGAATTCATTATAGAAGATTTTGAGACGATTATAGAGAAACAGGAAGAACCGGCGGAAGAGGTGGAAGAAGAGAACACTTCAAAGGCAGCTGAACCTGAAGAAGACGATGAGTACATGGTCAGACTTGTCACCGAAGATGATGAACCTCAGGAAGAGCCGGAAACCGATGCGACGGAGCCGGAAGAGTCGGTTGCGGAGGCTGTAAAAAAAGCAGTTCTGGAACCTGCAGAGCCGGAGGAAAGCGAAGTAATAGACGGCCAGATGGACATAATGCAGTGGATGGAATCCATGCAGGATTCAGCCGGAGAAAATGCACCGGAAACAGAGGATGCACCGGAAGCTGATACAGAAACTGAAATCGAGGGTGTGCCGGAAACTGATACAGAAACCGAAGCTGCAGAGTCAGAGGAAATCTCCGACGATGAGCAGATGATCAATGATGCTGCGGAGAATGCTATTAATGATATTGCAGCCAAACTTATGGCCGAGGTTCAGGAGGAACTGGATGCCAGAGCCGGTGAAGAAGCACCGACAGTTGTTGCCGAGGAAGAGTACGTTGAAGATGAAACGGACGATGCCGGAGAAATAATGGCAGACGATACTGCGGAGGAAGAGTTTTCCGAAGATGAGATTGCCGCATATGAGGAAGAACACAATACAGCTCCGGATGAGATGACGGCTACGGTTGAAGACGAAGATGACGACAATGACTATGTCCTTAAGCCTTCGGAACGCCGATATCTGCAGAAATATCTTTTCATCAATGGAATGGAGGAAACGGCGGCAGAGATTATCAATAACAAGAAACGTGAAATTCCGGACGGAACTTCGGCACACGGTAATATTGCCGTAGTCGGAAGAGCCAAGACCAATAAAACGGATTTTGCAATCGATCTGTTCAAAGCACTGCACGCGGAGGACAGCAATAAGAAACTCCGCATAGCCAAGACCAATGCAGCGGCCATAAACAGCAAGAGTATATTGGCATCCGTTGATAAGATTAAGGGAACCACGCTTATCATAGAGAATGCCGGACAGCTTACCAAAGAATCAGCCAAAGAACTTGCGCAGGTAATGGAAGGCGATACGGAATCAATGCTTGTGATCATAACGGGTGAAGATTATTCGATTAACCGTATTTTTGCGGAAGTTCCGGGCCTTTCGGGAATGTTTGACTATCGTGTCGAGGTAAGAAGATATTCGGTAAATGAACTTGTGGCAGCAGCTAAGGACTATGCGCGTGAAAAAGGTTATATTATAGGCGAGAAAGCTTTACTTAAATTATACCTTCTCGTGGGCGGAGTTGATACCGGAGATGCTTCCAAGGCAGTTGAGGACATCAGGAAAATTGTGGATGATGCGATCGAACATAGCGGACGCAGGGGAAAACGCCGGTCATCTAAGAAAAACGGCGGATTGATCATACTTAAAGATAAAGATTTTATATCATAGAAGGAGGCATCCGGATGCTTGAAGAATTGAAAGAGAAGGTTCTTGATGCGAATCTTGAACTTGTAAGACAGGGACTTGTGATTTATACATGGGGCAATGTAAGCGGAATTGACCGTGACAGTAATCTTGTCGTAATTAAGCCGAGCGGAGTTGATTATGACGGAATGAAAGCCACGGATATGGTAGTTGTTGACCTTGACGGCAATGTTGTGGAAGGCAGTTACAGACCATCTTCCGATACGCCGACACATGTGGAATTATATAAGCATTTTAAAGATATGGGTGCAGTGGTACATACGCATTCACATTGGGCAGTATCATTTGCACAGGCAGGAATGCCGATTACGGCATTCGGAACGACCCATGCCGATTATTTCTACAATGATATAATATGCACAAGAGCATTGACCAAAGACGAAGTGGAAGGCGATTATGAGGCCAACACCGGCAAAGTGATCATCGAGGCTATAGACGGAACGGATGTTATGGCAACGCCGGGAATACTTGTTCGCAACCACGGACCGTTTGTGTGGGGCAAGGATCCTGCCAATGCGGTATACAATGCGACAGTAATGGAACATGTTGCTGAAATGGCATATAATACAATGGTACTGGACCCGAGAGCACAGAGAGTTCCGCAGTATCTTCTTGACAAGCATTATAACCGTAAACACGGAGCCAATGCATACTATGGACAGGACAACAGATAGATGATAGGCAAATAAATAACCGCGGTACGTTTTGATATGTACCGCGGTTATTTATTATGCGTAATTATTTGTCTAAATCTGATGTACAGCAAGGGCATTTAACAGCCTTTATGTTGATTTCCGACATGCAGTAAGGACAAATTTTTGTAGTCGGCTCAGCCGGCTTTTCTTCTTTCTTCTTGATGCTCCTGAGGGCATTGATTGCCTTAACTACAATGAAAAGGCAGAGCGCCGTGATGAAGAAAGTGATGATTGCGTTGATGAAATTACCGAAGTTAAATCCCGGTCCGATACCGTTAAATGCGGAAAATCCGCCATCCGGGATCAGAAAACCGAGTATAGGTGTGAATATGTCGCTGACAAGTGATGACACAATGGCTGTGAATGCAGAACCTATAATCATACCTACGGCAAGATCGATTACATTTCCTTTGGAAATAAATTCTTTGAATTCTTTAAGTATTTTTTTCATGTGTGCCTCCTGTGTGTGAATCGTCCGTTTCTGTATTATCACGCGGAACAATGTAAGCGCGGACTTTGATAATTCTGTTCTTGTCGCATTTCTCGACTATGAACCTAAGCCCGTCAAGGTCGACTTCGTCGCCCTCCTGCGGCAGTCTCTCAAGATGTTTGACGATGAGGCCGCCGATTGAATCATAATACTCTGATGCATCTTCGTCTTTAGGAAGTTCAAAGATGTCATCAATATCATTAAGTTTGGCAGAACCTGATAAAAGGTACTCAGTATCATTGATTTTGACAATGTCATCCTCTTCATCGTAGTCATATTCGTCACGTATTTCCCCGACGATTTCCTCGAGAAGGTCCTCAAGTGTGATCATTCCGACCGTAGAGCCGTATTCGTCAACAACTATGGTAAAATTGTTGGAAGTCTTACGCATCTCGGTCATAAGTTCCGAAATGTCCTTGAACTCATATGTATAATATGGCTTACGAAGAATATTGCGGACATTGAATTCCGTGTTTTTGTCACAGAGGAGAAGGTCCTTAACGTTAATAATACCTATTACATTATCGACATTATCCTCATAGACCGGAAGACGTGTGTATTTATCTTCACGGAAAACCTCGATTATCTCTTCATAAGTGCTGTTTACGGAGATACATGTCATGTCAATACGGGGAATCATTACGTCCTTGGCCTGGGAATCCCCGAAATCAAACACATTGCTTATCATGGCATGTTCATCGTTCTCAATAACGCCCTCTTCATGGCTTACATTTACGAGAGTACGAAGCTCATCCTCGGTTATGGAAGCCTGGTTCTTGTCAGACTTAAATCCGAGTATAAAAAGAAATGCCGATGAAACCTTGTTCAATATAAAAATTACCGGTGTAAACACTGTCATAAGCAGCCAGATTATGCTGCTGTATGCCGGAGCAATTTTATCGGCATTGGCGGTTGCAATGGTCTTAGGCGTTATCTCGCCGAATATGAGTACCACAACGGTCATTATTCCGGTTGCGATGCTGACGGCGGAATTGCCGAAAAGCGACTGCGCGACCATCGTCGCAAGCGCTGAAGCCGAGATATTTACAAGGTTGTTGCCGATAAGAACGGCACTGAGCATTTTGGCGGAATTCTCACGGATCTTGAGAACTCTGGCAGCTTTTTTGTTACCGTCGTCTGCGAGTGAACGCATACGAATGAGATTAACCGAGACGAATGATGTCTCAGCAGATGAAAAAAATGATGACAGAGCAATGAGCACTATAAGTGCTGCTATCTGTATCGCGACACTGGGGTCCAAAGTATCAACTCCTTTAAAAATTTTTATGTATATGATAATAACATTTATATATCAAGAATTCAACAAATTTATTGGATAACAATGTAAAATTGTGCTATACTAAAATATCCGGATGCATAAGGAGAGACAGAATATGTATATAATAGCGGGACTTGGAAATCCTGAGTCCAAATACGATAGAACAAGACATAATATTGGTTTCAGGCTGATTGACGAACTGGCGGCCAGAAACGGGATAACATTCAGCGACAGGAAGCATAACGGACTTTGCGGCAAGGGCATTATAAGCGGCGAGAAGGTACTTTTGGTCAAACCGCTCACATACATGAATCTCAGCGGTGAATGTGTGGGCCCGGCAGCGGATTATTATAAAGTGGAGCCTGAGAATGTAATCATTCTTTTTGATGACATCAGTCTTGATGTGGGCAGAATAAGAATCCGCAAGAAAGGCAGTGCCGGCGGACATAACGGAATCAAGAGTATTATTGCGCACCTTGGAAGTGAGAATTTTCCGCGTCTTAAGTTTGGTGTCGGGGATAAGCCGAAAGGAATGGATCTTGCCGACTATGTGCTTGGAAGATTTTCATCCCAGGATGAGGCAACGGTATCTGAAGGAATTAAAAGGGCATGCGAGGCGGTTGAGTGCATGATCGGTGAAGGATGCGACGCTGCCATGAACAAATATAACGGGTAGGAATCATGAATGTATTGGAAAGGCCGGTTCACGAACTGGCATACTATGATAATATAATATACGACCTGAAGAAAACAGGCAGGGTGCCGGTGGCTTTTGGATGCGTTGAGCAGCAGAAGCCGCACTTTATTTATGGGGTCAGCAAAGCATTTAAGTACAGACTTATTGTAACTTATAATGAAATAAGGGCAAGGCAGATCTATGAGGACTACCGCGCAATGGACCGTAATACGGTATATTATCCTGCGAGGGATTTTATTTTCTACAGCGCGGACATACACGGAAACCAGCTTGCGAAGGAACGGCTTGAAGCTATCCACAGGCTGTCGGAAGAATCGTCCCTTACGGTAGTGACGACAATTGACGGCTGCATGGATAAACTTATGCCGCCGCAGGTATATGAGCGGTACACGATAAAAATAGCAGCGGATGATGACATAGATGTGGATGAACTTGCCGATAAACTTTCGCTTATGGGATATGAACGTTGCGCTCAGGTAGAATTTGGCGGACAGTTTGCGATCAGGGGCGGAATAATTGATGTATATCCGCTCACGGCAGAAAATCCGTACAGGATAGAACTCTGGGATACGCAGGTGGATTCCATAAGAAGTTTCGATGCCGAGAGCCAGCGTTCAATTGAGAATGTCGAAGATGTGACGATTTTTCCGGCAATAGAACTTATTCCGGATGATAATATGGCGGATGCGATGGAAAGCCTCGAAAAAGAGACGAAAGAGTATGCCGCACGCCTTGAGAAAGATAACAGACTGTCCGAAGCAGCACAGATTAAGAAGAATCTGGAACAGCTTAAGGAGAAACTTTTTGTCCTTAAAGATTATACAGGATGCGACAGTTATGTAAATTCATTTGTTAAGACGAGTGTTTCGTTAATTGATTATTTTGACAGACAGGATACGCTTATCGTGCTTGATGAGCCGAACCGGATTGACGAGAAGATACGTGTATCGACGAAAGAATTCAGTGAAAGCATGTCACACAGACTTGAGAAAGGCAGCATCCTTCCGTCACAGACCGATGTACTTTTCGGAGAGGGCGAAATCTACGCTAAAATAGGTGCAAGATACGCGATGGCGGTTGCGACACTTGACTGCAGGCTTCCTCTTCTGCAAGTTTCGGGACACTATAATATTAATTCCAAAAGTATCGCATCATATAATAATTCTTTTGAGACATTGATATCCGATATTAATTCCTGGAAAAAACAGAAATACCGCATAATCCTTATGTCGTCATCGAGAACGAGAGCGCAGAGACTTGCATCTGATTTAAGGGATAACGGTGTGACGGCCATATATTCCGATGATGCGGACAGGGAACCTGTCGAGGGCGAAGTTATGACGCTTGGCGGCAAATTAAGACGCGGTTATGAATATCCGGATCTTAGATTCGTCGCGGTTGCGGAAGATGATATTTTCGGCACATCCAGAAAAGAACGCAAGAAAACCAAAAATACGCAGGGAACACCGATCACTGGTTTTGCACAGTTAAATATCGGTGATTATGTTGTGCATGAGAATCATGGACTCGGAATTTACCGGGGCATTGAGAAAATAGAGGTCGATAAGGTCGAGAAAGACTATATTAAGATTGAGTACGCCGGCGGCGGCAATTTATATATTCTGGCAACCCAGCTGGATATGATACAGAAATATGCAGATGCCGAAGCCAAGAAACCAAAGCTTAATAAGCTTGGAACCGCTGAGTGGACCAGAACCAAATCACGCGTCAAGACGGCGGTAAGGCAGGTTGCCGATGAACTGGTAAGGCTTTATGCAATAAGGCAGCAGAAGGAAGGATTCCAATTCAGTGCGGATACTCCGTGGCAGAGAGAGTTTGAAGAACTTTTTCCGTATGAGGAGACGGCGGACCAGCTTAGTGCAATAGAAGATACCAAAAAAGACATGGAAAGCCGTAAGATAATGGACAGACTTATCTGCGGAGATGTTGGATACGGCAAAACGGAAATTGCAATGAGGGCCGCATTCAAAGCAGTGCAGGATAATAAGCAGGTTGCATATCTTGTGCCTACGACCATCCTTGCCAAGCAGCATTTTACCGGCTTTGATCAGAGAATGAAAGATTTTGGCGTCAACGTCAGGATGTTGTCCCGTTTCTGCACACCTAAAGAGATTAAGGAGACGATAGAAGGACTGAAAAAAGGTCTTGTCGATGTTGTGGTCGGAACACACAGAATCCTTTCCAAGGATATAGTGTTTAAAGACCTCGGACTTCTTATTATTGATGAGGAACAGCGCTTTGGCGTTACCCATAAAGAGAAAATCAAACAGCTCAAGGATACGGTGGATGTTATAACACTCACGGCAACACCTATTCCGAGGACGCTTCATATGAGCCTTATAGGAATCAGGGATATGAGCGTATTGGAAGAGCCACCGGTGGACAGACTTCCTATACAGACGTTTGTCACGGAATATGATGAAGAAATGGTCCGCGAGGCCATTAACCGTGAGCTTGCCCGTGGCGGACAGGTATATTATGTCTATAACAGGGTTCAGGGCATAGATGAATTTGCCCTGAATATAAGCAAGCTTGTTCCGGATGCCAATGTAGCTTTTGCGCACGGACAGATGCATGAGCGTGAACTTGAGAAAATAATGGTCGATTTTGTCAACGGGGACATAGACGTGCTTGTCTCAACGACTATCATTGAGACCGGACTTGACATACCGAATGTTAATACTATTATCATACATGATTCTGACCGGTTCGGACTGTCGCAGCTCTATCAGCTTCGCGGTCGCGTCGGCCGTTCCGGCCGTGTGGCATATGCTTTTCTTATGTACAGACGTGATAAAATTCTCCGCGAAATTGCCGAAAAGAGGCTCAGTGCAATCAGGGAATTTACCGAACTCGGTTCCGGTTTTAAAATTGCCATGAAAGACCTGGAAATCCGTGGTGCGGGCAATATTCTGGGCGAGGAACAGCACGGACATATGGAAGCCGTCGGATATGATTTATATTGCAAACTTCTTAACGAGGCAGTCGCTAACCTTAAGGGAATCGATACCGGTGAGGATTTCGAGACGGTCGTGGATATAGATGTGGATGCTTTTGTGCCGGCAACTTATATAAGAAGCGAGGCCCAGAAACTGGATATATACAAGAGGATTGCGACTATTTCGACAGCAGAAGAATTGTCCGATATGACGGACGAACTTATGGATCGTTTCGGAGATGTTCCTAAGTCGGCGATGAATCTTATGCGTACCGCTTATATCAAATCGATCGCGCATAAGGAGTACATCCTTGAAATCAAGGCCGGCCGCAAGGAAATGAAGATTAAGATGTTTCCGAAGGCTAAGATCGATCCTCTTAAAATCCCGGAATTTATCCGGAGTTACGGAAACAGAATGCGGTTTACCAACGGTGAAATACCGTATTTTACGTATTATTTTGATAAAGAGGAAGTAAAAAATACCGACAGTTATATTAAAACAGTGACTTCGGTAATAGAAAGCATGAATGTGCTCGGAGGACAGTAATGAGGATTCTTGTTATTTTTACGGGTGGAACCATTGGCAGTGAAGCATCCGGTGAGTATATCAGTATCGATGGGACAAAACCGTATAAATTATTACAAATGTATACCGAAACATATCCGGATGAAGCTTCGGATATCAAATTCGACACGAAATCACCGTATACAGTGTTAAGTGAGAATGCCGACGGAGATACGTTTAAGAAACTTTTTGATGCGGTAAGCCAGGGAGTGGATGCCGGCTATGACGGGATTGTTGTCACACACGGCAGTGATACGCTTCAATACGGTGCGGCCGTTGCGGCATACGCAGCCGGATATGATTCAATCCCGGTGATTATGGTCGCGAGCAATTATGTGCTTGAAGATGAACGTGCTAACGGACTTGTCAATTTCCGTTTGGCGGTACTTTTTATAAAGGAAGGTTACGGAACCGGGGTTTATGCAGCATATGCCAACCGGGGAGACCGATGCAGGATTCATTGCGCACTGGAACTGATGCCTCACAGAATGTTTGATGACTCTTTGTATAGTGTTAATGATGAATACTACGGTGAATTTGACGGCTGCAGATTCATAAGGTCGAATCATGAATGTGCGAAATACGACAGAATAGAAGGAACACCGGAGACTCCGGGCGGATGTACCGGAATAATGTGCATAAGCATACATCCGGGAATGGTATGTCCTGAGATAAATGACGGTGTGAAAGCAGTTATTCTTGAAAGCTATCATTCCGGAACCGTATGTACGGATTATCATCCGTTCCGGGAGATGCTTGATAAAGCGGCAGCACGCTCAATACCGGTCTATCTGACCGGAGCCTGCGAAGGTCAGGATTATGAGAGCTGTGCGGAGTACGAAGAACTCGGAATCCGCGTTCTGTATAAAATTCCGCCCGCCGCGGCGTATATCGGAGTATGGCTCGATGCTATTTAGAAATCAGCGTGTAATCACGTTCAAAAAGTTCGTCGCAAAGCTGTCCTTTCAGAACGGACCAGTCAACTTTTGCAAGCAGTTTTTCGCAGATGAAGGCTTTGCTTTTCTGCGGGTAGCGAGGCATATTATTGAGGGCGAGGATATGTGAAAGTTCGTTTTTCCACAGCCATGACATCTGACTGGATTTGAGAACGGATGGGTTGTCTGCGGCGGGACGCACCTCATCAATAATGACTTCCCGGTTGTCCTCGTATATGCAAAGTATTCCCCAGTAATCGGGAATGTGCTCGGCAACATGTTTTACATGTCTCAATCCGGTTACAATATAATTGTAGTCACAGAACTTGTTGTAACTTTTGACCTGGCTCTCGAGGCGGTCATATGTGTCGGCGTTGCTTTTGATTTCCAGTCCGACAATGCGCTGCGGAAGAACCATGACAACATCGGCGCGCGAACGGCCCATATTCAGCTCTTCAAGGATACGGGATTTGCCGAAGCGTTCCTCAAGATAATAAAAAAGAGGCTCGCGTATATCTTTATCGTATAGCATATATTTTCTCCTAAAAATGTGTGAATTCTTGTAATTGACACATTTATATGATAAAATATTAAGAATTAAATGTAAATATGGGGAATCAGGGAAAATAAAGATATGTACCAGAACAGAGAAAATGTAAAGAACTTAATATTGTACCTTGTAGACCTGGTGTCAGTATTTGTCAGCTATTTTGTAGCCAACTGCATCTGGCTCGGTCTTGTTAAAGGATATCATATACTGCATAGAGCGGAATTGCTTGACGCACTTGGAATAGTGCTGTTTTCATTTGCCATTGTTGTATTTATTTTTAATGTGAACAGGGATTTCTTTAAGCGGAATACATATGAAGAGTTTATGTACTGCCTGAAGATTAATCTTATTTTTGCGGCGGTTTACGCGGTCTTCCTTTTTGTCAAAGGTAATTCGGATCTCGCGTCAAGAGGTGTATTTGTTATTACACCGATTCTTAATGTCGGCGTAATGCATGCGGCCCATTATGCAGTGAAATACTACCTCACAAGGGTTTACAGCAAGAAGAAGAAAAATGTCCAGTTTTTCCTTGTGACGACTAAGGAACGTGCTGTGTACGCGGTTGAGCAGCTTAAGAAGAACGAGAGCTGGGTAAGCAGAATTTACGGTATGTGCATTGTGGATGACAACATGACGGGTCAGGAAATCGACGGCATTCCGGTGCGCGCAGACAGCAATACTTTTATAGATTATATACGTAAAGAAGTTGTTGATGAGGTTTTTATCGATGTGCCGTATGCAACAGGTGCATCACTCAGACAATACATTATGGAATTGGAGAATATGGGTGTCGTTGTGCATCTTAATATAGAGATCCTTGAGAATTTCAATGATTTCAAGAAATCATTGTCAATGCTCGGAAATATACCTGTGATTACTTTTGCCAATAATTATTATGATGCCAATAAGATGCTTATTAAGAGGATTATGGATATTCTCGGTTCGTTGGTGGGAATTGTTATCACATTAATTGTCACTGTTTTTCTTGCACCGGTTCTTTTGATAGAGTCACCGGGGCCGCTTATCTTCAAACAGAAGAGGGTCGGCAAGAACGGAAGATATTTCTATTTATATAAGTTCCGTTCCATGTATAAGGATGCGGAGGAACGCAAGAAATCGCTTATGGCCCAGAATGAAATGAAAGGCCATATGTTTAAACTTAAAGATGATCCCCGTATAACCAAAGTAGGTAAGTTTATACGACGGACAAGCATAGATGAACTTCCGCAGTTTTTTAACGTCCTGCGTGGCGATATGAGTCTTGTGGGAACGAGACCGCCGACAGTTGATGAATTTAAGAAATATGAAGGATATCATAAGAGAAGACTCAGCATGAAACCGGGAATTACCGGTATGTGGCAGGTCAGCGGAAGAAATAATGTCAACGATTTTGAAGAAGTTGTCAAGCTTGACCTTGAATATATTGATAACTGGAATATAGGACTTGATTTTAAAATACTTTTTAAGACAATAGGAATCGTGTTCGGACACAAGGGAGCCACTTGATGATGGATATTAAGATTTTAATTGCCGCTCATAAACCGTACAAATTTGCACAGGATGATATTTATATGCCGGTTCAGGTAGGGGCTGCACTCAATGAAAAATTCGGTGCGGCATGCGATGATACGGGTGACAATATATCGGACAAGAACCCATATTACTGTGAATTGACGGGTTTATACTGGATGTGGCGTAATATTAAAGCCGATTATTACGGACTTGTGCATTACAGGAGATATTTTGCCGTACGCGGATGCAGACGGCTGTTTGGCAGGAATAAATACAACGCCATAGCCGGACGGAAGGATGTTGAAAAGCTCCTTAAGGATTGTGATATTATTCTTCCTTCAAAGAGGCATTATTATATTGAGAACCTTTATTCACATTATGCGCATACGCATTATGGAGAACATCTTGATATAACACGTGATATCATACGGGATAAGTATCCAGATTATATCAAAGCCTACGATGAAGTTATGAAGCAGCGCAGCGGTCATATGTTTAATATGATGATCATGAGCCGTGATAAATTGGATGCTTATTGCACATGGCTTTTCGATATTCTGGGAGAGTTGGAAAAGCGTGTGGATTATAAGAGTTATGATGCTTTTCAGGCAAGACTGTTTGGCAGAGTGAGTGAATTGCTGTTGAATGTATGGGTGGTCCACGGCGGATACCGTTGCAGAACTCTCCCGACCGTCAGCACTGAGCGAATGGCATGGGGGCGTAAGATAAAGTCTTTTATCACAGCCAAGTTTGGCGGACGCAAATATAATAAAAGTTTCTAATGGCAACAGAGATGAGATATGCTCTGATCAGTGGCCATCAAAACAAAAAGGCCGTCCGGTGAAAATTCACCGGACGGCTTATTAAATGTCTTAATATTCTTAATTAAGCCTGTGGACCTGCACTTACAAGTGCCTTACCTGCATCGTTGCCTTCGTATTTAGCGAAGTTCTTAACGAATCTTGCAGCAAGGTCTTTAGCCTTAGCTTCCCACTCAGAAGCATCAGCATATGTGTCACGAGGATCAAGGATTCCTGAATCTACACCAGGAAGTTCTGTAGGAACTTCGAAGTTGAAGTAAGGAATTGTCTTAGTAGGAGCATTCTTGATATCTCCGTTAAGGATAGCATCAATGATTCCACGAGTATCTTTGATGGAGATACGCTTTCCTGTTCCGTTCCATCCTGTGTTAACAAGGTATGCCTTAGCACCGCTTGCCTGCATCTTCTTAACAAGTTCTTCTGCATATTTAGTAGGATGAAGCTCGAGGAATGCCTGTCCGAAACATGCTGAGAATGTAGGAGTAGGCTCTGTGATTCCACGCTCTGTACCTGCAAGCTTAGCAGTGAATCCTGAAAGGAAGTAGTACTGTGTCTGCTCAGGAGTAAGAACTGATACCGGAGGAAGTACTCCGAATGCATCTGCTGAAAGGAAGATTACGTTCTTAGCTGCAGGAGCTGATGAAACAGGACGAACGATGTTCTTGATATGGTTGATAGGATAAGATACACGGGTATTCTCTGTTACGCTCTTATCTGTGAAATCAATCTTACCGTCAGCATCAAGTGTTACGTTCTCAAGGAGAGCGTCACGAGTGATTGCGTTGTAGATATCCGGCTCTGAATCCTTATCAAGGTCGATAACCTTAGCATAGCATCCACCCTCGAAGTTGAATACGCCGTTGTCATCCCAGCCGTGCTCATCATCACCGATAAGGAGACGCTTAGGATCTGTTGAAAGTGTAGTCTTACCTGTTCCTGAAAGACCGAAGAAAATAGCTGTATTTTCGCCGTTCATATCAGTGTTGGCTGAGCAGTGCATAGAAGCGATGCCCTTAAGTGGGAGATAGTAGTTCATCATTGAGAACATACCTTTCTTCATCTCTCCGCCGTACCATGTGTTAACGATTACCTGCTCACGGCTTGTAATGTTAAACATAACAGCTGTCTCAGAGTTAAGACCGAGTTCTTTATAATTCTCAACCTTAGCCTTGGATGCGTTGTAAACAACGAAATCAGGCTCGAAGTTCTTAAGTTCTTCTTCGGTTGGCTTGATAAACATATTAGTAACGAAATGTGCCTGCCAAGCTACTTCAACGATGAAACGGATAGCCATACGTGTATCCTTGTTAGCTCCGCAGAATGCATCTACTACATAAAGTTTCTTATTGGAAAGCTCCTTGATTGCAAGATCCTTAACTGCAGCCCATGCTTCCTGTGAAGCAGGATGGTTATCGTTCTTGTATTCATCGGATGTCCACCATACAGTGTCCTTTGAATTCTCATCAACAACGATGAATTTATCTTTAGGAGAACGTCCTGTATAGATACCTGTCATAACGTTAACGGCGCCGAGTTCACTGACCTGACCCTTTTCATATCCTTCAAGACCCGGTTTGGTCTCTTCCTCGAATAACATCTCGTAAGAAGGATTGTGTACAATTTCAGTAACGCCGGTAATACCGTATTTGCTTAAATTAAGTTCTGACATTTTTGCATTTACCTCTTTTCTTTCTTAGTGTGTATTTCTCTTTTCATATTATACATAATTCGTTTTCAAAATCAATAAAATAAATCTAAATTTTTTATCTAAATTACAAAAAAAGCTTTAAAACTTATATTTTTAATATTTACATTGAAGTTATTGATAAATATGTATATTATATAATTAATAACAGCTAAGAATACGGAGGAAATTATTAATGAAAAAGGTAGTCATTGTCGGCGGAGGCATTGCAGGTCTTGCCGCGGGAATATACAGTCTTATGGCCGGAATGTCAGCCGAAATCTATGAGAAAAATCCGGTCGCCGGCGGAAGCTGCAGCGGCTGGCGAAGGGGAGATTATTTCATCGATAACTGCATTCACTGGCTGACCGGAACGAAGCCTGACACACCGCAGTACGGCATCTGGCAGGAGCTTGGAGTGATCCGCGACGGGGAAGACTTCATTGAGCGCGATTCTTTTTACCGTTCGGAACTTGACGGGCAGACGATTACGCTGTGGCGCGATATTGACCGGACGGAGAAGGAAATGCTGGAGCTTTCGCCGGAGGATGGCGAAGAAATCCATCGTTTCATAGAATATACTAAACTGGGTGTCAATCTTCAGGAGCCGCGCGAGAACGCGCTTGATATATTTGACGCGTTCAAAGAGCTGGGCGGTTCGGGAAACCACAGTAAGATTCTGAAAACCATGATTGAATATATGGGGATGAATCTTGAGGATTTGTCCGGACGCTTTAAACATCCGCTTCTTAAGAAGGTCATGCTTGATTTTATGGCCAAGGAGTACGAGGCGTACTGGCTTGTGATGGCGTATGCTTTTTTCACGGCGGGCAACGGGGATCTGCTTAAAGGCGGCTCGGTTGAGATTGTCAGGAGAATGGAAAAACAGTTTAACGAGCTTGGCGGGGTTCTTCATTTTAATTCCCCGGTATCCTCGATTATAATAGATAAACGCAAGTTCAATATGAATATCCCGGTATTTGATAAGAAATCCGTCAATTTCTATTCGATGAAGAAGATAACTGCGAGAAATGCAAAGGGAATCGAACTCGCTGACGGAACGCAGATCGAGGCGGATTACATAATCTGCGCATGTGACATAAATTATACGTTTAATACGTTACTTGGCAAAAAATACACACCGCGCTCCGTGCGCGCCGTCTATAAGGACCGCAAAAACAACCCTGTTTACAGTTCTTTTCAGGCTGCATTTGCCGTGGATTCGCCGGTTGATGAAATTGATGACACACTTTCTTTTGACTGCGAACCGGTGGATGTCGGCTGTCATTCGTATGACAGGATATGCGTGAAGAACTACAGGGTTTACGGCGATTTTATCGCGCCAAAGGGTCATACGGTTTTGCAGTGCAGCATTGTTCAATATAAGGAAGATTATCGTTTCTGGGAGAAGCTTTACGAGAACCGCGACCGCTACAATATGATGAAAAATAATATTGCCGAGGCCATCCGTTATAGGATAGAAACCAAATTTCCGCAGTATGCCGACAGAATCAAGGTTATTGACTGCTGGACGCCGGCAACGTATGCGCACCGTGACAACTGTTACAAGGGTGCATACATGCGGTTTATCACAACCGCCACAAACCGCAATGCGTTTCTTTCAAGCGGTATCCGCGGCCTGCGGAATGTTGTTCTGGCAAGCCACTGGCTCAGGTATCCGGGTGGGGTTCCTACCGCCGCGGCGATGGGCAAACATGCGGTCAGGATCATTGAGAAGATTAACGGAGAGTGACACTCCCGGATTCATATTTTCATATACTCTGCATACAATGTACAAACAGTGATGCAGGGGGAACCCGTTGAAGGAGTATATCGAAGAAAGAGCGATAAAGATGGCGGAGTACATAATAGAGAATAAAACCACCGTCAGACAGACTGCCAAGGAATTCGGCATCAGCAAGAGCACGGTACATAAGGATGTAACCGAACGCCTTGCGGGAATCAATCCGGTGCTTGCCGCACAGGCGCGCAAGGTACTTGACGTTAATAAGTCGGAACGCCATATCCGTGGGGGAATGGCAACCAAAGAGAAATATTCACATATGAGATAGAGCCTGAATCAGCCTGCCGCGAAACGCGGCAGGCTGATTTTTGGATGGTGCCGGTGCCGGCCATCTTCCGGTGGAGATTTCACGGTGTACAATACGATATTTTCATACTTTTTTGGCCAAAATCAGCAATTTGGTGTCAATTATTTGCTATATGCGATACTACAGGGCTATAATATATGAACTTAAGTATATTGAAATACATATTGAGTTTAACATATTACAATACGAAACCTGCCAAATTGATACCAAATGTCCCAAAAACTGCAAAAAAGTGTGAATTGGTGAATTTTAAACTCAGAATAGTATCAATTAAGACACTAAGACCACAACTACAACTCCAAAAATGTCAAATATAATACACCTGCGCATACCAATTATTCATCCCCACTAAAATTTTCCCGGCTATGTTAAGTTTTACGCTGCAATGCCGATATTATTATAGTAAGCGCCGGACTTAATCTTTTTTCAAATTTATGTAAATTCCCTCTTTTAAATTTACGCATTATTGTATATAATGTTTATGTATGTTTAGAATGAACACACCTTTATATAAAATAATACACAAAGCGAAAGGGGATCACGATGATAAGTACAGATATCGGAATTGATTTAGGAACTGCCAGCATTCTTGTCTACATTAAAGGCAAGGGCGTTGTTTTGAAAGAGCCGTCAGTTGTGGCTTTTGATAGAGATACCAATAAGATTAAAGCTATTGGAGAGGAAGCAAGACTTATGCTTGGAAGAACTCCGGGTAATATAGTTGCCGTAAGACCGCTCAGACAGGGTGTTATCTCTGATTACACGGTAACGGAGAAGATGCTCAAGTACTTTATACAGAAGGCACTTGGCAAGAAGATGCTTAAGAAGCCTAGAATAAGTGTATGTGTACCTAGCGGCGTTACCGAAGTTGAGAAGAAGGCTGTTGAGGACGCAACATATCAGGCAGGAGCCAGAGAGGTTGCCATTATTGAGGAGCCTATTGCGGCAGCGATAGGAGCCGGAATAGATATATCAAGACCGTGCGGTAATATGATAGTTGATATCGGCGGCGGTACTACTGATATAGCGGTCATATCACTCGGAGGAACTGTTGTCAGCACATCCATTAAGATTGCGGGCGATGACTTCGATGAGGCAATCGTACGTTATATGCGTAAGAAACATAATCTTTTGATCGGTGAGAGAACCGCCGAGGACATTAAGATTAAGATAGGAAGCGCTTTCCCGAGGGCAGAAGTAGTGTCCATGGATATCAGAGGACGTAACCTCGTTACAGGACTTCCTAAGACTGTTACCGTTACTTCCGCGGAGACGGAAGAGGCGCTTAAGGAAGCTACATCACAGATCGTTGAAGCTATCCACAGCGTTCTTGAAAAGACACCGCCTGAACTTGCAGCGGATATAGCTGACAGAGGAATGGTACTTACCGGAGGAGGAAGCCTCCTTCAGGGACTTGAAGAATTGATCGAAGAGAAGACCGGAATCAATACGATGACGGCTGAAGACCCTATGACTGCGGTTGCAATAGGAACAGGTAAGTTTATCGAGTTCCTCGCAGGAGAGAGATAATATATCAGATAAGCGAAAGGAGTAAGACATATGGTTAGAAGTTTGTATACGGCATGCACAGGTATGGTTCACCAGATGAATAGACTTGATGTTGTTACCAACAATATGGCTAATTCCGATACAACAGCTTATAAGAAGGAAGGTTCAACATCACAGAGTTTTGATTCTGTATACGGAATCAAGATTAATGACAGTTCCGTTAATTATATTCACCAGAATATAGGCAGAATGAGCCTCGGCGTTAAGGTCGGTGAGACATATACCGATTATGGCGACGGCAATCTGGAAGAAACGGAACAGCTCTATGATATGGCACTTAGCGGGAAAGGATTCTTTGCAATATCCTACGCTGACAGAAACGGAAATGAATCGGTACGTTATACCAGAGACGGTAATTTTACCGTTAACTCACAGGGCGTGCTGATGACCAAGGACGGCGATTTCGTTCTGGCTGAAGATGGAGGTCTTATAAATATTCCCGAAGGAGTTAAGATTTCGGTGGATGAGTCCGGAAGAATAACGGCCGACGGACAGGAAATAGCACAGTTAAAGCTTGTGGATTTTGAAGACTATAACTATCTTAAGAAATTCGGCGAGAATATGTACATTGCCATTGACGGCGCAACGACAACGGACGCACAGTGTAAAGTCCATCAGGGATACTTAGAGGCATCCAATGTGAATGTCGTTACGGAGATGGTTGATATGATCACAATAACCAGAGATTACGAAAGTAATCAGAAGGTAATACAGACCATCGATTCCACACTTGAGAAATCTGTTGCATTAGGAAGAGTATAAGCCATTCATAAAGGCGGAAGGAGACTGACCGGATTATGATGAGATCATTATATACTGCGGCCTCGGGAATGAGAGCCCAGCAGACTAATTTGGATGTAATTTCCAATAATTTAGCAAATGTTAATTCCACAGGATATAAGACATCGACTGCGGAATTCAAATCACTTTTATATCAGACACTTCAGACACGTTCCACAAGCGCCAACGGCGATTATAAGCCGATAGGAGCACAGGTCGGAACGGGTACGCGTAATGCTTCCATTACCACGAGATTCACACAGGGCGCCATGCTTGAAACAGCCAATGATTTTGGATTCGGAATAGAGGGCGACGGATTTTTCGCAGTGCAGGCAGCGGACGGTAATACATATTACACGCGTAACGGAGATTTCCAGATGGCCGTATCTTCGGATGGATTTATGCTTTGCACACAGGAAGGATATCCTGTACTTGACTCAGACGGAATGCCGATAACATTCAGTGCTGATGAATATGAGCCGTCCAAGATTAAAGTTACATCGGACGGAACAGTATGTTATCCGGATGCGAATAATAATCTTCAGAGCCTCGGAATAAGAATAGGACTTTATCAGGTTACCAATCCGGCGGGATTTAACAGTGTCGGTAATACCATGTATGAGGTAACGGATGCTTCCGGACCTGCGGTAGAAGAAGGCGATAATCCGAACCTTAAGAAAAGCACACTTATGCAGGGACGTGTGGAAGGATCTAATGTACAGGTTGCCGATGAGATGATCAATATGATCGTCGCACAGAGAGCTTATGAGATGAACTCCAAGGCAATACAGGCATCTGACGAAATGCTCAGCCAGGCTAACCAGCTTAGAAGATAGGAGTAACGGCGCATGAGTGATATGATTAACGGTTTATCCAATATGTATACCAACGGGACATATTCTTCCGCGACTGAGAGCCTCAGGGACAAACTTGGAACAACAGATTATTCCAAGGCAACCGATGAGGAACTGATGGAAGCCTGTAAGACTTTTGAATCATATTTTATAGAACAGGCAATTAAAGGAATGGAAAAAACTATCCCTGATAATGATGACGATTCTTCTGCGTCATATCTTAATATGTTTAAAGATACGCTCTATCAGGAATATGCCGATATAGCTTCAGAGCGCGGCGATGGAATCGGAATCGCCAAGATGCTTTACGAACAGATGAAAAGAAATTACAATATCTGATGATAATTGAACATATTGAGCCGTCCGGGGTCCATAGGAACCCGTGCGGCTTTTTTACGTTTGAACAAGGGAGACGAATATGCAGATTAAAGGTTACGTCGAGAAAATAATATATACTAACAGCGACAACGGACATACGATACTTGATGTCTCGCTTACATCTGATGAAATAAAACGCCTGCGGACGGAATGTCCGGATTATGCGGATGATATAGAAGATGAGATGGTCTGTGTCGGAACATTGCATCTTATTAACGCAGGAGAATATGTTGTTTTCAATGGCGATTTTACGGTGCATCAGACATACGGGCTCCAGTTTAAAGTTACAAGCTATGAGGAAAGCAGACCGGAAGACATGGATTCCATTGAGCGGTATCTCGGTTCCGGCGCAATCAAAGGAGTAGGTCCGGCACTTGCGGCAAGAATTGTGCGCCACTTCAAGATGGATACTTTCAGAGTGATAGAAGAGAATCCGGAAGAACTTTCGCAGGTCAAGGGAATAAGCAACAGGATGGCAATGGAAATAGCAGACCAGGTAGCGGAGAAAAAAGGAATGCGCAATGCCATGCTTTTTTTGGGCAAACTCGGAATAGGAATGAATCTTGCAGTCAAGATATACAAAGAATACGGTGAAAAAATATATGATATAATACAGAATAATCCATACAAGTTAGCGGATGATATGGAAGGCGTGGGCTTTAAAATAGCTGATGAAATAGCGCGAAATTCGGGAATGGAGCTTAATTCACCGTTCCGCATCAAGAGCGGCATATTGTATGCTTTATCGGCGGCAGTTTCGGCCGGACATACATATTATCCGATGGATGCGCTTATAGAGGAAGCGGGAAGGCTGCTTGGCGTATTTATCGATAATCCGGAGGAAATACTGACGGACCTTATGATCGACCGCAAGGTAATGGTGCGGGATGTTGATGGAACCAAGGCAGTTTACTTATATTCTGTGTATCACACGGAGCTTGCGATTGCACACAGACTTCTTGCACTGAAATTCGAGAATATGCCCGATGACAAGACACTTGAAAAAGATCTGCACTCCATTGAAAAAGAAGAAAATATAACGCTGGAGGCTATGCAGAGGGAAGCCGTAAGAGCATCGGCCGGAAGCGGTATCGTAATAATCACCGGTGGACCCGGAACAGGTAAAACAACAACGATTAATACCATAATACGTTATTTTGAACGCAAAGGCATGGATATAATGCTCGCGGCGCCTACCGGACGCGCGGCTAAGAGAATGACAGAAGCGACAGGACATGAAGCACAGACTATTCACAGAATGCTTGAACTTTCCGGAACTTTATCGGATGAAATAAGCAATGCCTCATTTGAACGCAATGAAAGCAATCCGCTTGAGACAGACGTTGTTATTATAGATGAGATGTCAATGGTCGATATTTTCCTTATGAACAGTCTCCTGAAAGCGATAGCGGACGGCACGAGACTTATCCTGGTCGGAGATGCCAACCAGCTCCCGTCCGTAGGACCGGGCAATGTCCTTAAAGACATAATTGCGTCGGGATGTTTTAATACGGTAAGACTCGCCAAGATTTTCAGACAGGAAGAAGCCGGAGATATTGTAGTCAATGCTCATAAGATAAACGAGGGTGAACTTTTTGAAATAGGGCCGTCAAGTAAGGATTTTCCTTTTATAAGGAGGGCGGATGCCAACGCGATCATCAATGCTTTAGTGACACTTGTGAAAGTAAAACTTCCGGCGTATACGGACTGCAGTCCGAACGATGTGCAGGTTCTTACGCCGACGAGAAAGGGAAGCCTTGGAGTTGAACGCCTGAATACCGTACTGCAGCAGTTCCTCAATCCCCCATCGAATTCCAAAGTTGAGAAAGAGATAGGAAGCATAATTTTCCGCGAAGGCGATAAAGTTATGCAGATTAAAAATAATTATAAAATTCCCTGGGAAGTGCGCGGAAGAAACGGAATACCGGTTGAGAACGGAATGGGAGTTTTCAACGGTGACATGGGAATAGTTGATAATATTAATCTGTATCTGTCTGAAATGACGGTGCGGTTTGATGAAGAAAGATATGTTACATATTCATTTAAAGAAGCCGACGAACTGGAACATGCATATGCCGTTACGGTACATAAATCTCAGGGAAGCGAGTATCCGGCGGTCGTACTGCCGCTGCTTGACGGGCCGAGAATGCTCATGAATCGTAATATTCTTTACACTGCGGTTACAAGGGCGCGGAAATGCATATGCATTGTGGGAAGCGACCAGACATTTTACAATATGATTTCCAATGAAAATGAACAGAAGAGATTCTCTTCACTTGATATACGGATTAGGGAGGCTGAGATATAATTAAGGAAGGAATAATATCTAAAATATATAATATTATATATCCAAGAAGATGCCCGGTATGCGACGATATTCTTTTTACGCCGGGGCAGATAAAAAGACCTAAGATATGCCCGGAGTGTTCAGGTAAAATTACATTGATAAAACAGCCGGCGTGTCTTAAATGCGGTAAAAAACTTGAAGACGAAGCGCAGGAATATTGTTCGGACTGTATGCGTAAAGAGCATATTTTTGACAGAGGTGTTGCGGTGTTCTCATACACGGATGCCATGAAAAAATCAATGTACGCATTCAAATATAATAACAGGCGTGAATATGCCGGATTTTATGCGGAATGTGCGTTGAATTCGTATGAACGGTATTTTAAACTGTGGAGACCGGAAGTTATAATTCCGGTTCCGCTTCATAAAGCAAGATACCGGAAGCGAGGGTATAACCAGGCGGAGATATTTGCAAATGAACTTTCACGCTTAAGCGGAATACCGGTTGATAACGGGTTACTGAAGCGTGTGAAGAATACCGTGCCGCAGAAAGAACTTAATGATAAAGAACGTGTCCATAATTTAAATAATGCTTTTCAAATTATGGGAGATAGTGTAAAATATAGAAGAGTCCTGTTGACGGACGATATTTATACTACCGGAACTACGATTGATGAGTGCGCCGGGGTCTTAAAAGCCGGCGGCGTTTCTAATGTATATTTTCTGACGGTTTGCATCGGAAGAGGATTTTAGGAGGCAGATTTATAATGGATGTTAAGAATTGCAGAGGATGCGGAAGACTATTTAATTACATAGGCGGCGGATATTATTATTGCCCGGCGTGTATGGAGAAACTTGAAGAGAAGTTCGCAGAGGTCAAGAAATACATAAGAGAGAATCCGAAGGCTACGATACCTGAGATTTCCAAGGATAATGATGTATCAATCATGCAGATAGAGAGATGGATAAGAGAAGAGAGACTTGTGTTTTCGGATGATTCGCCTATAGGAATTGAATGTGAGAGATGCGGAGCCACGATTAAGTCAGGCCGTTTCTGCCCACAATGCAAGGATGCCATCCAGAAGGGACTTGGCAGCGCATACAGGGATGATAAGCCGGGCGCAGCTCCGATAAAGGACAGACGCGATGGTGCCAGAATGAGATTTCTCGATAACTAATATATAATATATGATATTTTATCGGACCCCGTGGAAGCGGAGTCCGATTTTTTTGCGATTTGCTATAAGTATTTTGTGGGTTTCTCCGATAAATAAATTAGACAAATATCTGTTCATGGAAGGAGAGATAGCTATGAGAATTGATGCTTATAACCAGATCAGCCAGATTTACAGAACAACAGGCAAGGTGCAGACCGGTAAGGTACGTGCATCAAAAGGCAGTGATAAGCTCGAAATTTCACAGTTTGGTAAAGACTACCAGATAGCCAAGCAGGCGGTCGCAGCGGCACCGGATATCAGGGAAGATAAGGTTGCCTCAATGAAAGCACGTATTGCATCAGGAGAATACAATGTGAGCGCGGATGAATTGGCAGAGAAGCTTGCGGCTAAATACAACACAACAGTTTTTTAGGAGAAATGACAGGTGGCAAGTTTAATCGATACACTTATTGATGTTCTTGACAAAGAAAATACAGAATATGAGACACTTTTGGAACTCTCGATGGAGAAGACGGGAATTATCGTTGAAGGTAATGTGACGGCTTTGAATGAGATGGTTGTCAGAGAGCAGCAGGTTGTCGAGAGAATAACCGCACTTGAGAAGAAGAGGACGGAGACGACGAATGATATCGCGATAGTCCTTAACAGGAAGCCGGATACGCTCACGCTTGAGCATCTGGCAGAACTTCTCGCCAGTCAGGAAACAGAGAGCGCCGCACTTAGGCGGATACATGATAAGTTAAAGACAACTCTTGGCAATATGGTCAGAGTTAATGAAAGCAATAAACAGCTTCTGCAGGAATCAATAGATATGGCAGATTTTGAGATTAATATAATGCAGAGCATGAGGCAGGCACCGGCAACCGCGAATTATTCTGATTCCGGATATACGGGAGACAGTTTCGGGGCCAGTGGTTCATTTGATGCGAAGCAGTAATTTTTTATATAAAGGAGATACACGGTAATGGGCAGCATGATGACCGGATTATATATTGGACTTTCGGGATTAAGGACCAGCAGTAATTCACTTAATACAACGGCCAATAACCTTTCCAATGTTAATACAACCGGATATGTAAGACAGGGCGTCGTTAATAAGGATGCCATGTATAACTATGTCTCAACCACTTCAACGGTTAATAAGGGACAGAGCGGTCTCGGCGTTGCTGTGTCAACAATAAGCCATGTAAGAGACATCTTTCTTGATATGGCATACCGTAAAGAGAACGGAAGACAGACATTTTATGATAAATTATACGATTCCGTATATGAAATAGAAGTTAAGATGGGAAGTGTCGAAGGAATTGAAGGAATTGCATTCCAGAGTGCGATTTCGGATCTGCGTGAATCCATCAATAAAGTTGCCGAGGCACCGGGCAATCTCGTTTCAAGAGCAGCCCTGGCGCAGAGTGCAGTTGAATTTATCGATAAATCCCAGTTGATATATAACGGCCTTGTCAAGTATCAGAATACGATTGATGATGAGGTAGTCAGCACGGTTAACAGAATTAATGAAATAGGCGATACGATCAAGGATCTGAATAAAAGAATATCCAGAATAGAAGCCAATGATGTCGAACAGGCCATGGATCTGCGTGATAAGAGAGACAATCTTCTCGATGAACTTTCAAAATATTGTAAGGTATCATATAAAGAAGACAGTAACGGAGTGGTGGAAGTATCCGTTGAAGGTGTACATTTTGTAGATGATTTGTCAGTTAATTATATGGGATGCGAGAAAATAGAAGGTTCCAATTTCGCCAAACCCGTATGGAGAGGTATGGCGGACCAGCCGGTGTATAACCTCAACACTACAATTTCCACTGAAGATAATACTGATATCGGAGGACTTAAAGGCCTTCTGGTTGCCAGAGGAACATTAAGCCCGACGGCTGCAAGCATGATCGAACCGGATCCGGCCGATTATACAGACGGCGTTAATGACCAGGATTACAAGGATGCACTCGGCGAATATAACAGATATAAGGAATGTTGTGATACATCCATTATTGTCAATACGCTTGCTAATTTTGATAAGCTTATAAGCGGAATGGTTGAGAAAATAAATGATATTTTCTGCCCGGAGACTACATATACGGCAGCGGACGGTACGCAGTACACAATACTCGATACGGATAAAGCTCCGTTGGCGAAGGACGGAAGTACGGGTATTGAGCTTTTTACCAGAAATTATACCGAGAGATATACCGAACAGGTAATCGACGGCAAGGCAATGTATGTGCGCAATGATACCAACACTTTTGGCAACAGGTCAGCTTATTCGATCAATAACATTACGGTTAACAGCGACATTTTGAAGGATTATTCCAAGATGGCACTTACGACAAGTGACGGGGCGGATGATTATGATCTCGCCAAAGATCTTGTTAATATATTTAATGATAAGTCTCTCCACTATAACGGAGGACTTCACGGACTGACGTTTGAGGAATTTTATGAGACGATGACGCTTGATGTAGCCACCACCGGTAAGATATATAAGAGCATGGCGGACAATGAAAGCAAGCTTGCCAACCAGCTCGATAACAAGCGCCAGGAAGTAATGGGAGTTTCTTCTGACGAGGAACTCGGAAGCATGATCAAATATCAGCAGGCATATAACGCAGCATCGAGATATGTTAACGTTGTCAGCGATATGATAGAAACTTTGATTAACAGAACAGGAGCTCAGTAATGGCTAATACTTTTTTTGGACTTACAATTGCATCATCAGGTCTCGGAGCAAGCGGCCTTGCGATCAACACGGCGGCGCACAATATCTCCAATGTAAACACAAAGGGATATACTAAGCAGCAGACTGTTCAGGAGGCATCATCCGCAATCAGGGTTTATACTAATTACGGTACAGTCGGAACAGGTGTAAGCGTGACCGAGATCAAGCAGCTGAGAAGTTCGTATTATGATACCAAATATTGGAACAATAATTCAGTCTGCGGTAATTATTCAACACTTGAATCTTATACGACACTTATAGAAGATTATCTTGATGAGTTTAATCTTGATGGATTTACTACGGAATATAAGAATCTTTTTGAGGCAGTCAATTCACTGACCAAGGATCCGCACAGCGTTGTGGCAAGAAACCAGCTTGTTAACTACGCTCAGAGCATATCGGAATTTTTTAATACCATGACAACCAATCTTAATTCTGTCCAGAAACAGGCAGATGACGAGGTTAAGTCGACAGCCAATGCAATTAACACGGTTGCACAGGAAATAGCATCACTTAATAAGCAGATTAATACGATTGAGGTTAACGGAGGCGCAGCCAATGACCTTCGTGACGCGAGAGCATTACTGATAGATGAATTATCGGGATACATTAACACAACGGTTAAAGAGACTGAGGTAGGTAACGGAGTTACGGAATTTTGTGTATATGTTGACGGGTATTCACTTGTTGACGGATACGATTATAACCAGATCGTATGCACGCCGAGAGCAGCGGGAGATAAGCGTAACGCAAGCGACATAAACGGTCTTGTGGAATTTTCGTGGAACAACGGAATGGAATTCAATATGTACAGAAGCAGTTTAAGCGGTTCCTTAAAAGCTGCAATAGATGTGCGTGATGGCTGCAATGACTGCTATGAAGTAGTCGGATTGAAAGATGCTGACGGTAATTTCTTAAAGGATGCCGATGGTAAAGTGGTTGATGTGCAGGATCTTACCGAAACTGAATATGAACAGTATAAGGCACAGGGGTATACCAAGGAATTGACGGTTTATGTTGACCAGTACCGTAACTCGGATTATAAAGGAGTGCCGTATTACCAATCACAGCTTAATGAATTTGTAAGGGCAATAACATCCGAATTTAATGCAGTTATCGCTAAAGGCGATAGAAACGGTGAACCGCCGATAGATTTCTTTACATCCAAATATGGCGAAGAATATATCTCGGCTGCAGGCGTTACGGTTAACCCGGATATAATAAGAGATATTTCGCTTCTTCCACATTCATTTGATGATGCACAGGGCGCGGCAAACAGTGATATGGCTGATGCACTTTATGCCCTTAAGGAGAAGGAAACTATCAATAACGGTACTTTTCTTGAATACCTTCAGTCAATGGTATCGGTAGCTTACATAGATACTGCAAGAGCAAAAACATTTGCTTCAAATTATAATAATATTAAAGATACTATCAATAACCAGAGACTTTCGGTCGGCGGTGTCGATGAAGATGAAGAAGCTGTTGATATGGTTAAATATAAAGAAGCATACGGCCTTGCATCCAAGGTGGTTTCGGTAATGCAGGAAATTTACGACAAGTTAATCCAGGAAACCGGAGTATAGGATAGGAGGATGAGATAATGAGAATTACCAACACAATGATGATAAATTCAACAATGCGTAATGTTAACAGTTCCAAGACGAACTTAAGCAGCGCTGAGAACCAGATGGGTACCGAAAAGAAAATAACAAGACCTTCGGATGATCCGATCATTGCGATAAGAGCGCTTTCTCTCCGCTCAAGCCTGTCAGAGATAAGTATGTATCTTACAAACAATATACCGGAGGCTGAGTCATGGATCGGAATAACCGAGAGCGCCCTTGACAATATGGACAGTGCACTCGGAGATATTTATGAATTATGTACACAGGGCGCATCTGACCAGTTTACGATTGAGAACAGGAGCGCGATTATCCAGGTTCTTAACCAGTATAAGGAAGCCGTGTATACAGAAGCCAACGCCAACTATGCCGGAAGATATTGTTTTACCGGATACAGAACGGATACTTCATTTACATTTACCGATGCAACAGAGGCTGCATCGCTGAAATACAGAATCCCGCAGAAATTAAAGGCTTCGGATCTTGATCAGGTAAGCGTTATGAAGAATTCCGTTGATGTTACCAATATAACGGACATACCGGCTGCAGATATGCCTGAAGCAGATAAGGTATATAGATTAAGACTTGCATATTCAGGCTGTTCCAAGGATAATTTCGGAGCAATAAGTATAGACGGAACTGATTATACACCTACCGCGGTAACATACAACGAGTATCAGGAATTACTTGAAAACGGTAACGCCACAGATGATTTTTATTATGTATATGATACAGGTGAGCTGCTCATATCGGATAATATGTATGAGACTGTCAAGGATGCCAAAGATATAGAATTCACATATGAGAAAGAGGGCTTTGCCAAGGGGGATGTAAGGCCTGAAATGTATTATGAATGTCAGGATATAACAGACCCTGCCGATATTAAGGAATATCATCAGAAAGACGGCGGACAGTATATCACATATACTATTAATTATGCGCAGGACCTTCAGGTTAATACACTCGGTAACCAGACATTGAGCCATGACATTGCAAGAGATGTTGACGATATGTGCAATGCATTGCAGCAGGTTTCCGATATCGAGGATAAGATATCCAAACTCAAAGCAATGAAAGAAAGCTCGGTATATTCGGATACTGAGAAAGAAAAGATACAGACAATGATCGATGCATCAAATAAAGAACTTGACTATGCCAAGGACAGTATGAAGAAGCTTTTTTCCAAAGAAATGCCGAGGGTTAAAGCATATCAGCAGTCGGTTGACTTACAGATAGCGGATCTCGGTGCAAGAGATGCGAGACTCAGCCTTGCCAAGAGCAGACTTACAGAGCAGCAGACGACATTTAAAGATCTTAAGTCACAGAATGAGGACGCGGATCTCGAAGAAATTGTAGTAAATTACGCTTCAGCCAAGACTCTTTATCAGGCTGCACTGAATGCAGCGGCATCGTGTGTAAAACAGTCACTGCTTGATTACATTTAAGTAAAAGGAGAAGGTAAATATGCAGATTAATTCCAGATTATTTGGTGAAATAGATATTGAAGACGATAAAATCATCGATTTTAAGAACGGCATAATAGGTTTTGAAGAATATCATAAATACGCACTTATTTTTGACGCGGAGAAAGAATCTTCAAAGAGTATAATGTGGCTTCAGTCAATGGAAGAGCCACAGCTTGCATTTCCGGTTGCCGACCCGACACATATATATAACGGATATAATCCGGTAGTTGAAGACGAGTGGCTTGAGTCAATCGGTGGAATAGATAAGCCGGAGGACGTATTTGTACTTGTGGTACTTACGGTACCTTCCGACCTTACCAAGATGACGGCCAATTTAAAAGCGCCGCTTGTTATCAATACCGATACCAGAAAAGGCTGCCAGATAATAGTGAACAACGAAGAATACCAGGTAAGATATAATGTATACGACTATGTCCAGGGTCTTAAGAAGGAGGAAGGTAAATGTTAGCATTATCAAGAAAAAAGAATGAATCCATTGTAATCAACAATGATACTGAAATTACCATCCTTGAGATTAAGGGCGATCAGGTCAAAATAGGTATTACGGCGCCGAAGAGTGTACCGGTGTACCGCAAGGAAGTGTATCTTCAGATACAGGAATCGAATGAAGCAGCAAGCAAGGCATCCGGTATGGAAGCATTGAAAAATTTGCTTAAATAATATAAACTATTTTTGGCGTGCAGCCGAAATAAGTAAAAAGATACATAGAGTTTTGTTAAAGGCACATGGAGGTGTTATAATGACAATTGATTCAATTTCTAATGACAGCTCGAAATCGTATAGGACAATGGATGTCAGTGCTCCGATTTCGAAGCCGGATTTTACTACTACAAGTGAAGCGGCAGCATCTACAGAACAGAGCACAGTTAATCAGGACGACCGTTATTCTGAGGACAAGGCGGTGGGCAACACGCCTTCCGACAAGACGGTTAAGCAGGCTATTTCAGACATTAATAAGAAGATTAACCCTAATACAGTCGCTGAATACGGCTATCACGAGAAGACGAACCGTGTAACCATCAAAATAGTTGACAAGGACTCGGACAAGGTAATCAAGGAGTTCCCGGCAGAGGAGACTCTTGATATGATAGCGAAAGTCTGGGAACTTGCAGGAATGTTTCTTGATGAAAGAGGATAGATAGGAGAGATATTATGGCGATAAGACTTACAGGACTTAATTCAGGACTTGATACCGATTCTATGGTTAAAGAGCTTGTGTCAGCATACTCGACCAAGAAAGATAAATACGTTAAAGCCAGAACAAAGCACGAGTGGAAGACGGCGGCCTGGAAGGCTACCAATACCAAGGTATATAGCTTCTATACGAGCACATTGTCCAAAATGAGATATTCTTCGGGATATAATTTAAGATCGGCATCCATATCGGATACAGCAATAGCATCTGTCAAGGCAGCGAGCGGGGCAACGGCAAGCACGCAGTCACTTGAAGTTACGAGACTTGCGACATCGGGATATCTGACCGGCGGCAAGGTTACGGATGCGAACGGTGCCAAGGTGTCAGCCAATACCAAGTTAAGCGAGTTGGGTATTACCGAAGGAACTCTTAAGATTAACAATACATTTGTAACACTTGACGGAGATACTACACTTGCAGGACTTGCATCGAAGTTAAAGGGCACAAGCGTGAGTGCAAGCTTTGATGCTACAAGCCAGAGGTTTTTTGTAAGCTCAACGGAGTCCGGAGCGGATGGTGAATTTACACTTACGGCAGGCGATGAGGCAGGTCTTGCAGCATTACAGAAATTAGGTCTTTACTCGGCAACTGATGTTAATGGTGATGAAAGCGCTGAGGTTGCATATTACAAGAAAATGGCTTCCGCCAATGCCGATGATTTAATCTCATCCAGATATGAGAAAGCCAAATACACAACCGAGAGTTATACTAAATACATAGAAGGACTTGCCAAGAGCGCCAAGTCAAATAAAGAATCTGCTGAATCCAAGCTGAAGAAAATCACAGCCGACGATTACAAATGGGAAGACGATTACAAGACAGAGGAAGAATACAACAAGGCAAAGGATGAGCTTAACGATAAAATCATCAAGTATACCAAAGAACTTGATGATAACAATGCTCTTCTTGCGGATTCATCCAAACTTGAAGCAGCCATGAATGAGGCCAATGCTAAGATCAAGGATACCATAAGCGGACAGGTTAATGGCGAAATTGCGGCAGCACAGAAGATAGTGAATGAAGGAATATATACCAACTCAGCAGATTCTGCGAGAATTGTTGCGCAGGATGCCGAGATTAAGCTTAACGGAGCTACTTTTACAGGAAGCACCAACTCATTCTCAATCAACGGACTTACAATAGATGTTAAGAACACAACACAGAGTGCTGTTACGATAACTACTTCGGTTGATACACAGGGAATATACGATAAGATCCGTGAACTCCTTAAGGGATATAATGAGATGATCGGAAATATCGATGAACAGTATTATGCCGAATCAGCTAAGGGATATGAACCGCTTACCGATGATGAGAAAGAGGCGATGACCGATAAGCAGATAGAAGAGTGGGAAGATAAAGTCAAGAAAGCTCTCCTTCGTAAAGACGGAACGCTTGGAAGCCTATCATCGGCACTTAAGAATGTATTTTATTCCACTTCCATCGAGAAAGACGGAGTTAAATACAATATTGCTTCATTTGGCATATCAACCGGAAGCTATTTTACTACAGAACAGAAGGACAGAGGTAAATTCCATATCGACGGAGATTCAGAGGACACCCTTACGTCATCCAATTCAGATAAATTGATGGCGGCCATTGCCAATGACCCGGATACTGTTATGGAATATTTCCAGACACTTTCACAGAACCTGTATGATAAGTTAAGCGATAAAATGTCGGCAACATCGCTCAGCAGTGCATTTACCATCTACAATGATAAGGAAATGTCAAGCCAGTACAGTGAATATAATAAGAAAGTAAGCGACTGGGAAGAGAAACTTAAGAACATAGAGGATTCGTATTACAAGAAGTTCTCTAAGATGGAGAGTGCTCTTTCCAAACTGCAGTCCCAGACATCACAGCTTTCAAGCTTATTTGGAAATTAAACGGCTGAATTGTTATAACACGGAGGAAATGTAATGGTAAATAATGCAGAAGGCTATAACGCATATCTGAGAAGCAAGATTATGACGGCAACACCGGCAGAGCTTACACTTATGTTGTATGAAGGAGCCATTAAATTTGTCAACAAAGCCATTATGTCAATAGAGAAAAATGATATTATGGGAGCTCATAATAATCTTATGAAGACCCAGCGTATCATAGAGGAGCTCAGGGCATCGCTTGATCACAAATATCCGGTAGCTAAGGAGTTTGACACGGTATATGAATATATCTTAAGAAGACTTGTTGAGGCTAACATTAAGAAAGATAAAGATATATTGGAAGAAGTCCTCGAACACCTAAGAACCATGCGTGATACATGGAAAGAAGTTATGAAGAATGCCAATGCACCGCAGCCTGCATCAAGGTAGATTACGGAGGATTGATATGGAAGATATGGCTAATTATCTTCAGGCTCTTTCGGACAGCCTTGATAAGAAGATAAGTATACTTGACAGACTAGCGGTATTGACGGATAAACAGCGTAATATAGCAACGGCACAGACGTTTGATGATGAAGAATTCCAGAAAACCCTTGATGAGAAAGAAAAACTGATAGACCATCTTACCAGACTGGATACCGGATTTCAGATTCTCTATGATAATATCAAGGCAGGCCTTGATAAGAACAGGGATAAATATAAGAACGAGATTCAGGCAATTCAGTCACAGATTAAGAAGATACTCGACAAAAATGCGGCTCTTCAGGTGGCAGAGAACAATAACAGGAATCTTATCAGCAAGAGATTTACCGAGCTTAAGAGAGAGGTCCATCAGGTTAAGAAATCCCGTGACACGGCAGCCAATTATTACAAGACCATGAATAATATCACGGCGGAACCTTATTTTATGGATCAGAAAAAATAATTTAAAAAAGTTTATAATCGGGGTTAAGTATTTGACATAAGCTCCGATATATAATACAAGTAAGAAAGTTACTTAACAACACCGGTGTTAAACCGGTACATAACACAATCGCCAAGGATGGCGATGTATATTCAAGGAGGAATTTATTATGGTAGTTCAGCACAATTTAACAGCAATGAACACAAACAGACAGCTTGGTCTTACAACAAGTGCACAGGCTAAGTCAACAGAGAAGTTATCATCAGGTTATAAGGTAAACCGTGCAGGTGATGATGCTGCAGGTCTTACAATCAGTGAGAAGATGAGAAGCCAGATCAGAGGTCTTAACAAGGCATCTGAGAACGCTCAGAACGGTGTATCTCTTGTACAGACAGCTGAAGGTGCTCTTAACGAAGCACATTCAATTCTTCAGCGTATGAACGAGATCGCTACTCAGGCTGCTAACGATACTAACACAACAGCAGATAGAGGAGCTATCAAGAAAGAGCTTACACAGCTTTCAACAGAGCTTACAAGAATTTCTTCAACAACTCAGTTCAACACAATGAACCTTCTCGATGGTAAGTTTACTGCTAAGAACCTTCAGGTAGGTGCTCTTGCAGGACAGAAGATTACTATCAGCATTTCATCAATGAGTGCAACAGCACTTGGTGTAGGTGATTCTAATCTTATTGTTTCTAACTTTGCAAAGGCTGGTTCTACAATGACTAAGATTCAGGCAGCTATATCTAAGGTATCATCTCAGAGATCTAGTCTTGGTGCAGTTCAGAACAGACTTGAGTACACAATCAACAACCTTAACACAACATCTGAGAATACAAGCTCAGCTGAGTCACTTATCAGAGATACTGATATGGCTTCAGAGATGGTTAACTACAGCAAGAACCAGATTCTTGCTCAGGCTGGTCAGTCAATGTTAGCTCAGGCTAATTCAGCTAACCAGGGTGTTCTTTCATTACTTCAGTAATTTAAAAGCAACTATCATGGGTAAGCCGGCATTTTGCCGGCTTATCTTTTTTTAACCTACTTTTTATCGGAGATTATGTATGATACTTACTGATATTTTTTATAGGAACGTAAATGCAATACGGAACAGATATAATGATGACAGTAGTTTGTTGAATATATCTGATAAGATTACGGATTATGCTCTTAATAATGATGGAGAAAGCATGATACCGTACCCTACGGACGAATATGCTTCCGCCTGGGCAGATAATTTTAAAGAACAGGTAGTGGACAGGCCTTTTTTCATAATCGGATTTTCAGATGGGCAGTTCATAAGGAAATTACTTAATAATACGAACAAAACCAATTACATATATGCATATGAACCTGATATATACTCTTTTATTAATGTATTGAACGTTTATGACATGACAGACTTCATAGACAGTAAACGTCTTGTTATATGTGTTGAGGGTATTAACGATGATAGCTTATTCGATATAATACACTGCGCTGTGCATTATGGCAATTACAGAAAATTATTATTATGTGTGCTTCCGGGATATGGTGATTTTAAACAGACATATGACAAGTTGTATACTATGTTATCGTACAGAGTGGAAATGGTTGCAATGGAAAAGACAACCGAAATCCAGCTGGTAGGACACATGAGAAAAAATCTTCTGCTCAATATGAAAGATGTTATATCACAAAGAAGTATAAATCAGCTGGTAGAAGTTGTACAGAATATAGACAAATCCGGATATCCGGCCGTAATCGTATCTGCAGGCCCGTCGCTTGATAAGAATATATATGAACTTAAGAAAGCAGAGAAGAGAGCATTTATTATAGTGGTTGACACAGCATTGAAAGCCGCATTAAGAGCGGGGATTACACCGGATTTAACAGTATGTGTCGACCCGCGTAAGGAAATCATATTTTTCAAACATGAAGATGTGAAAAATGTTCCTGCTGTATTTGAAATGGATGTTCCGCATGAAATAATCAGGAACCATATCGGAAACAGATTTTATGCCGGGAATGACGAATTAGATGTGCCGAATTATTACAGGCAGAAATTCTGCGGCAGCGATTATTCCACGCTGGCTACAGGAGGCTCGGTTGCCAATACGGCTTTTTCGCTGGCGATTACACTTGGATTTAAAACTGTCATACTTATAGGACAGGATCTGGCATTTACCGATGGCAGAGGACATACAAAAGATGCATATGATGATGAGAAGAAGAACATCATGGATGCGCAGGAAGAAATGAACTGTGAAGTTGAGAGCATAGATGGCGGTATGGTTAAGACGGAAGTAAGGATGCGCGCATATCTTAAGTGGTTTGAGAACAAGATAATTTCACATCCGGATGTAAAAGTTATTGATGCGACGGAAGGCGGTGCATTAATTCATGGAAGTACAGTTATGACACTTGCCGAGGCAATCGATCGGGAATGCATAAAAAAATTGGATTTGAAAACAATCATTACCAATATAGAACCGCAATTTACTCCGAAAGAACAAGAAGAAATATATTCATATCTGACAGGGACCGAAGGCGAACTTAACAGAATAAAAGGACTGCTGGATGATGGAATAAGAGCATATGACAGACTTGCATATGCCCTAAACTCGGGTGATAATTTATTGGCCAGAGCAGAACTTGAAAAAGTCGGCATAACCAACAACCTCGATAAAAATGAACCATTGTTTTCGCTGATTCGAAAATATGCAGTAGAAGAACAATATCGTGTTAATGATGAATTAAGCGAAAGTGAGGCTGACGATTCTATGGCCGCAGTTAACAGCGGCATAGAATTGCTCAAATCATATATTAAAGGCATAGAGAAAATGAAAGAAGATATACATCTTCTTAATTAAATATCTTGTTAAGAATCTCTTGAAGGCGTATCACATAAGTGTGGTGCGCCTTGATTTTGTTATAACCGTTTGCTGCAATCGCTTTGCGTTCGTCCTCGTGTTCAAGATAATAGCGGCATTTGGCAATTAAATCATCGATATCGTCATACATAATATAATCGGTTCCGTTTTCAAAATATTCATCCATGTCAGACTGGTAATTGCTCATAAGAAATCCGCCGCTTCCCATAATGTCTATAGCTCTTAACGGAATGCCTGTATAGATGCTCCTCAGTGTGATATTAAGATTAATCCGGCTGCATTTAAACACATATGGCATTATGTTGTATGGGTCAATGGCTCCAAGGTTATGGATGTTCGGCAGATACGGTGTGGGATTATGGGTGTACAGATTGGTATTAAAATTATCCGATACTGCACCAAGAAGCTTCTTACGTTCGAGTTCCGTTATTTTACGGTCTATAAAATACCGTGAGTATATATATGAATCAGTTTCCACACCATCGGAATCAGGCGTGTATGGCCGGACTTTTCTTAATTGCGATAATATCTTATCAGACAACAATTCTTCTACAAAATTATATCCGGATATAGACTGCTGTGCCTGAATTATTGCATCAAGATATCCCTTGGTATATTTATCAAGGCCTGAAAGACTGTCATAAAAATTGTGTGACTCATCATACATTGAACCGACGAATGATACATCGCAGTCCAGTTTGTTATGAATGGAGCTATCCGGTACCATCTTGTCAAGGCGTGAGACGGCAGCGGCGAGAGGCATATAATGCACGGTTGTAATGCCCTGTCTGTTGAATTCGTTATATGTAGCCCTGTCAAAGGTGAATATGTGGTTGCAGCTGTTGATAACTGTGGCTGAATACAGTGATAAATGCGGACAGTCATACACCCATGCAGCATAAGGCTTGTTAAATTTCTGGCAAACCTTTGAAACGAGTGGAAAATAGTTGGATGAAAATACCAAATCTGCATCTTCTTTCTCCATATAAGCAGAAAAAGAGGATATAAAATCATCGCTGTGTCTCAAATCATAATCAGGGTGCGAGAACTTGATAATATGATGTCCCAATTTGCCAAAAGCGTCATCGATATCTTCCTTGCCAAAGCTGGCCCATTCAATTATAAGTATTTTCATATTCTGCCTCCTCCGAATGCAGCCTGTATCATCTGACCGACGCGGATGGCGTAAGTGTGATTGCGGCATACATATTCATATCCGTTGTGTGCAATCTCTTTACGCACGGCTGGGTGACGCAGGTAGTAATCAACCTTGTATTCAAGGTCATCAAGAGATTCATATATATCGAGATGTTCACCTATTGTGAAATACTCCGGGAGTTCAGGCTGATAATTGGTAAGCATAAAACCACGGCATCCGAGAATATCGAATACTCTCAACGGCAGCCCACTGCGGATGGATTTGGCGGTTGGGTTTAAGTTTATGGCCGCATGATTAAAAATCAGCGGCATTTCCGTAAGAGTTCGGGCAAGTCCGCGGTTGTGTATGTGCGGCATTGATGAAGTATCGCTTGCAGTGTATATATCGACATTAAAGCGCTCACTTAACCTTGTAAACAGGCGGAGGCGTTCTTCACAGGTGATTTTGGATGCGATATAATATTGCGCCAGCACGGCTTTATAATTCTCACGGGAGTTCGGCATAAAACGGTAAAACTCCGGATAATCTTTCATAATATCTTTCACAATTGTGTCGTTAAGCATTTCTTCTACAAAGAAATATCCGTATACTCTGAGCTGTGCCTCAATAAGTCCATCGATGAACCCTTTATTGTATGAAGAAGAAATATGTATATGATCAAAAGGGCATTTTTCGGAGTAAAGGGATCCAACGAATGCTATATCGGACGAAAATTCATCTCCATGCGCGGCATCAATGATCTTGTTCCATGTGCCAACGTTGGTTGCTAGCGGAATGTGAAAAATGCAGTCCGGATTAACCGGGTGAAACTCACGATATAATTCTTTATCAAAAAGAAAAACACGGTTGCACGGATTGGCAAGTGAATTTGAATATAATTCAAGTATAGGGCTGTCCACTATAAGGCACATGTACGGAATATGAAAAATATTGCATACCTCTGATATGTCGGGGTAAAAATTAATACTGAAAACAAATGAATAATTGCGCTCAAATAAGGCCCTGCTGAGAGTCTCGGCTCTTTGGGCGGGAAGTATATTTTTATCTGTTATTTCATCGTCGGATTCATAAACCGTTATGCCGTATTCCCTGAAAGCCGCAATCAAATCCGGCTCACAAATGCTTCCGTAACGGTAAAAAAGAATATTCATAATGGACTCCAAAACGTTTTACTTTATCCTAATAATATCATAAAATCATTCCGATATATAGAGTAAATATTAATACCAAAGGAAGAAAAAATGGAAAAACTTATATTGATCGGCGCAGGTGGTTATGCGAAATCAGTGGTTGATTCTATAGATTATTTTAATTATGAATTAGAAGGTTTTATTGATGAATTTACGACAGAAACGGAACATCTGGGTAAACCGATTATTGCAAAGCACCTTGATGAGATTGAACATAAAGAGAAATATGTATATTTTATATGCATCGGTAATAATCTGAGACGTAAAGCATGGTATGACAGACTTAGAGAGAATAATCTGAGGATGATTAATGTTGTTGACAGAACGGCAATAGTATCTCCCAAGGCTGTTCTTGGGACGGGCTGTTTTATAGGTAAAATGGCTGTAATAAATAACACAGCACTTGTCGGAAATGATTGTATAATTAACACGAGGGCATCAATCGAGCACGGATGCCGTGTTGCGGATCATGTAAACCTTTCAACGAGCTCAGTAATCAACGGAGATGTTGAGGTCGGAGAAGGAAGCTTCATAGGAAGCGGATCTATTACCATCGGACAGAAGAAAATAGGCAAATGGTCAACGGTTGGCGCCGGTGCTGTTGTTATAAGAGATGTCGGCGACAATGTTACGGTTGCGGGCGTGCCGGCAAGAATTATCAGAGAAGGAGCAATGCTTGGATGACACATATAATGATTGTTGCTGAAATAGGATGTAATCACAACGGAGATAAGAACCTGGCATACAGAATGATCGACGAGGCAGCAAAATGCGGAGTGGATGCTGTTAAATTCCAGACGTTCAAGGCGTCCGATCTTATATCCAAATATGCCCCAAAGGCTGAATATCAGAAAGTGACTACGGGAACGGAAGATTCGCAGCTGGAGATGACAGCCAGACTGGAGCTTGGACACGATGATATGCTGGAACTTAAGGCGTATGCCGAATCAAAGGGACTCGTGGTATTTTCTACACCATTTGATCTGGGTTCGGTAGATTTTCTTGAATCCGTCGGCCAGCGTTTTTGGAAAATTCCTTCGGGAGAAATAACGAACCTGCCTTATCTTGAGAAAATAGGAGCCATTAAGTGCGAGGGCAAGAAAATAATTCTTTCGACCGGAATGGCCACCATTGATGAAATAAAGCAATGCATAAATATTCTTGTAAAGGCAGGGACGGACGCAAAGGACATTATTATATTACATTGCAATACAGAATACCCGACACCTGATAAAGATATTAATCTAACTGCAATCAATGATTTAAAGAAAGAATTTCCGGAGCATCAAATAGGTTTTTCGGATCATTCGGTCGGATATACAGCGGCAACGGGCGCTGCTGTGTTGGGAATTGTGCTGATAGAGAAACATTTCACACTTGATAAGAATCTTCCGGGACCGGACCATAAGGCTTCGGCAACACCGGATGAATTGAAGCAGCTTGTTGAAAATGTCAGACGCATTGAGATAATGACCGGCAGCGGGAAAAAATATGTTACGGAATCGGAACGAAAGAACAAGGTAATTGCAAGAAAGTCAATAGTGGCATTGAGCAATATAAGGAAGGGCGAGATGTTCGGTCCCGGTAATATCACATGTAAGAGACCCGGAAATGGAATAAGCCCAATGAAGTGGTATGATATAATCGGACAAATTGCAGAAAAAGATTTTAAGGAAGATGAACTGATTACACATACCGGATTTGAATGGCAGGAAGATTGAATATGGGTAAATACATAGCGGCGGTTGACTGCAGAACAGACAATACATCGGAAAGCAATTTCCTTGAACTGAACTTATGGGGCAGCCCGTTGTTTACATATGCTGTAAATGCGGTTTTGAACTGCCCGGATATAGATAAGACAATTGTAGTTACCGATAACAACAAAATTAAGAATATTGCATTAAACATAAATGGTGTAACAGTGTCAGAAGAAATGCCGCGTCAGACGGGAGTTATTGTTGTGTCCGGATGTGCGGCTTTTTTAAAGTCACGGACATTGAGCATGGCTTTAGATATGTATAGAGGCGGACTTATGCTGTCGGCAGCAGGAAAACATGAGATAAATCCGGATTATTCGTGTATTATGATGCGTGGAAAGTCGGAGCTGGAACCTGTAAATGTATTCTATATTGATGATGGAAGCCAAAGCTGTCCATCGTTTTATGAACTTGATGACAATGAAGCACTTGCGGTTGATTCTGTCAATAATTTTGAACTGGCGCTTGTGCTTAGAAAAAAAGAGATTAATGCGGAGATTTTAAAACAAAATATATTAAACGACATTAACAATAAAAAAAGTATCATGCAGTCGGAATCTGACGGAATATGTATGATAGGACATTCACAGATTGACAGGTGGAAGACAGAGTCTATATCCGGATTGAAAGTACGAAACTGCGGAATAAGCGGGATTTCGAGCTTTGAGTATAATGATTATATATTGGAACAGTCTCTTATTAAATGCAATGAAAATAAGTACATTGTAATGCATGGGACCAATGATATAATATATAATTATAGCATTGACGAGATATGCCGCAGTATTCGGAAAACAATTGAATATATACGCGCGCGTAAACCGTATGCGGACATATATTTTATTAACTGTCTTCATACTAACGGCAGAATGGACCGGAGCAATAAGACAATAGATGTATTGAACAAGAATTTGTATGAATGTATGTCTGACGTGAGATGGATCAGTACGCCGGAGATGGATAACGAGTACGGAGAACTTAACCCGGCTTATACGGAGGATGGATTACATCTTAATGAGAAAGGGTATGCTTTATTACAAAGTATTACAGAAAGAGAAATGGAAAATGAATAAAATAGCTATCATTCCCGCGCGTTCCGGGTCAAAAGGATTAAAAGATAAAAATATCATAGATTTGTGTGGCAGGCCGCTTATGGCATATTCAATTGAAGCAGCCATAAAAAGCAGGTGCTTTAACAGAGTTATCGTTTCAACCGATTCCGAAGAATACGGTAAAATTGCGAAGCAATACGGCGCAGAAGTTATGTACCGCGATGCAAAACTGTCCGATGATAAGGCAACAACATTCATGGTGCTGGAGGATATGTTGGGCAGACTTAAGGAACCGTTTGATTATTTTATGTTATTGCAGCCGACCTCACCGTTAAGAGATGAGAATCATGTCAGAGAGGCAGCGGATAAGTTTGAAAGACATATGCAAGACTTCGATTTTCTGGTATCCGTTAAAGAGGCAGAACATAGTGCGGTTCTTGTAAAACCTATTGATGAAGATGAAAGCCTTAAATATTTTGATACTGACTTTTCCAATTACAGAAGACAGACGTATAAGGAATATTCACCTAACGGAGCGATATTCATTGCCAAGCCCGGTGCATATCTCAGACAGAAACACTTTTTCGGGGCAAAGAGTATATCATATATGATGAATCGCTTTGATTCTGTTGATATAGATGATGAACTTGATTATGAATTGGCATGCATATGTATGGATAAGAAAGTGAGTGGCAGAATATGAAAAAAATAGCTTTTGCAACGGGTTCCAGAGCTGATTACGGGATAATGCGCAGATACTTAAGAAAACTTGATGATGATGAATCCGTAAGTCTTGAAATATTGGTAACCGGTGCATTGCTTGACAATGATTACGGACATCAGGTCGATTTGATTTACCGGGACGGATTTAATGTTGGAGCCGAAATTGAAGTTCATCTGGATACATCTGATAATATCGGAATAATTCATACAATGTCGGAAACACTTGATGATTTCGGACATTTTTTTGGAAAGAACAAATATGATCTGCTGATAATACTTGGAGATCGTTATGAGATGCTGTCTGTAGCTACAGCTGCGGCCATGCAGAGAGTACCTATACTTCATATACACGGAGGAGAGGCAACGTACGGAAATTATGATGAATTTATAAGGCATTGTATAACTAAAATGTCATTATATCATTTTACGGCAACGCAGGAGTACCGCCGCAGGGTAATTCAGCTTGGGGAGAATCCTGACAGAGTATTCTGCCTTGGTGCGCTTGGTGCGGAGAATTGCATGTATATAGAAGAGGCAAATGTTCCGGAACAGATAAAAAATCTGCCGGAAAGAAAGTATTTTACGGTTCTTTTCCACCCTGAAACACTGACCAAGACAAGTCCGCTTGAACAGGTGAAGATATTGCTTGACGCAATTGATAGCCGCAAAGACTATAAATTTGTTTTCCTCGGCAGTAATGCCGATACACATTCGGGGCAGATAAGAAAAGCGGTCAGGGATTATGTTGATGCTAATGATAATGCTGTTTATTATGAAAATCTTCATACAGATGCTTACCACTATCTGCTGCGTAATTCTATCTGTCTTATTGGCAATTCCTCATCGGGAATCATAGAGGCCCCAAGCCTTGGGGTATATACCATAAATATTGGAGACAGGCAGAAGGGCAGGGTTCGTGGAAATTCCGTCATAGATGTCAGGTGTGATGAAACAGAAATTTCGGATGCATTAGACAAAGTCCTTTTGTCATATAAAGAAATCATGCCGGTTAATCCATATTATGTTCCCGATTCTGCCAATATGTACTATAAAACAACCATAGAACTTCTTGACAGAATAGAGAGTGACACAAATAATCCTAAAGAATTCTATAATATATAATTACTCTCCAGCCGGCTAATATGGTTATATGCATCTGCAAATCCTCTAAAAAACGTTTGATATTTTGTGAGTACAGAAAGCAGGTCTGCGTTGTTGTTTATGTCTTTCATATCGAACTGAATGTCGGCAGGAATATAATGGCAAATACATTGTAAGTCAAAACGGTTATTGATAATATTGAATAATTCATCACATGAGGCAATAATGCTTTTGATGGTATCGGCATCAAAATAGGAGTATAAAGACTCCATTTTATTAAGCTGCTCAGATGTCTTGACAAGTCCTTCATAGAAATCTCTCTGGCTTGCAATGATTTTTTCAAAAGGACGTTTAAAATCCCAACCCGGTTTATCAATGTGAGATAGATCCAGATCAAAATCGGGAACAGAATATTTATCCGATGCGGCTTCAATGCTCATGACGTCAGCGCCCTCTATATACGCACCGCTCATGGAAGTGTTGATGACATTTATATCCGGATGAATACGGATTCTGTCTTCAAGAAGTATGCGGTACAGATTCATCTGAAGGTCGGTCATGACGGTCCGGCCGTTATTGCATTTTACGGGAAGCGTAACACGATCTTTCAGGGAAGAAGTATCAGTGTACATTACCGCATTTTTGGAGTGGGTTGAATTCCCCGGGAAAGCCAAATCCAATCCTATACATATAATGTTGCGGAAGTTTAAGTACAGGCATGCGGCAAATGCGTGATTAGACACCGAACTGTTGGCTTCAAGATGCGGGATTGAAGAATTGTTCTCGGATGCGATAAAATCAACTATATCATCGCCGTATGAATAGAAAAAGGCAGGTGCTTTATGATATTCGAAAATCCGGTGATTACACGTGATCGGGAAAATAGCCGGAATCGATGCAATTCGCGAGTCGGTAAAATTTGCCAGTTCCTTAACGGGATCGACTGATATAAACATGTCAGGGATGATGTTATTCTTCATTAATGTCGGGAGTGCAGAATCAACACATAATAAGAAAAAGTGCCCTTTCATTCTCCTTATGGTTTCGATGGACGAATCAAGAGAAGGACCGGAGGCGATTAATACGGCCGAAACGGAAGAATCAAAGATATTCTTTAGTGTTTCAATCGTATAATTATTCCTCATATGGGATAAATTGGTAAAAACATTATCAACAAGAATCTCGCCGTTTAAAACAGTGGTATTGGTTCCGACTTCTTTCTGTATGGCACAATCAGATACAGCCTTATTAAACATCTTATATTCATCTGCAAATATCGAATTGTAATTTGGATGAACGCATATATGGCATCCGTTGATATCATAAAATGACATATTTGAAATAAGCAAAGAGAATATGTCAGCATACTCGGCATTACATACAAAACGGATACGTTTGTCTGCAAGAATTACATCTGCGTTAAAAAGTGAACATGCCAGCTCGTATATAGACTTATCAGGCTCATATACTATTACGATAGCATCTTCTGAGATAATATCCATGAGAGCACGAAGAAAACTGCCACTTCCCAGACCAAACACAAGATAGTGTGCATGACGGTATTGCGACAGATGGCCTTTGGCCCACATCTGCTCATATTTATCGGCATAATAAAGGCTTTCGAGCCTGTAAGTGTATCCGTTTTTTTCATAGGTCATTATATCGCGTCCATCGATATTAATATAACCGGCACTCATAATCAGCCCTCCAAAATATGTATTACTTCTGTAAGATTATTTTTGATTTCATAATCTATAATGTCAACCAGATACAGCAAATCATTGCCGGAACATGCCTCTGTAAGACGTTGAACCTGCAAAATCCAGTTCTGGATATCTTCACTTCTGTCTGAATATTCGGGCGTCGAATATATCTCATATATCTGTGAAACAAAATTTAACATTTGCGAACAGAATGATGAAAGCTTTTCCGAACAGTCTTCGTTCGAGAGAATAAGCAGGGATATCTCTTCGCAGTCATTTATAAGGGAATTGATGTTATCAATAAATTCTTTCATAAAATAATTTCCTTTATTAAAAGCATATGATAATATAATTATAACATAAATATCCGGAGCAGTGTAGAATTAATAAGTAATTTCCGGAAACGAGGTGGAAACCGGTATGATATCAGTCTGTATAATTACCAAAAATGAAAAAACTAAACTTGAGAAATGCCTTAAAGCATTATCTGAATATCCGTTTGAATTAATCGTTGTTGACACCGGTTCGGATGACGGAACGGTGGAAATGGCAAAGAAGTATACAGATCATATATTCTTGTACAAGTGGATTGATGACTTTGCCGCGGCAAGAAATTATGCGGCATCGATGGCGTCAAATGACAGAATCCTTGTAGTGGACAGCGATGAAACAGCATGCAGTATAGATTATGAAGGACTGTTAAAGCTTTCATGTGAAGAGGGTGTCGGACGGAGCCTTGTTGTTAATGATTACACCAGAAATGGGGAACATTACAGGGAGGAGTGGAGGCTGAGAAGGTTTTATGACCGGAGATTTTATAAATATACGGGAAGAATACATGAGCAGATTGTAAGCAGAGATGGAAGCCGGTATGAAGTTTATGATCTGCCGGTGGAATTCATACATAGCGGATATGACGGAGATGCAGGGCAACTGGAACGTAAAGCAGACAGAAATATAGCATTGTTACTCAGAGAATATAATGATAATCCCGACGATGCTTACATTCTGTATCAGCTTGGTAAAAGTTATTATATGAAAAATGATTACGAAAACGCATACAAGTATTTTGATAAAGCCACATATCTTGAACTTGATGAGAATCTTGAATGGGTGGAAGATCTTATAGTGAGCTATGGATATGCCATGCTGAATACAGGAAGAAGTAGCCAGGCTATGCTTTTGGAAAATCTTAACGCTGAATTCGGAAAATCAGCAGAGTATCGTTTCGTCATGGGACTGATATATATGAATAATATGATGTATGATAAAGCATATGCCATGTTTCTGTCTGCGACGGATGTAAAGGAATGCCGCACGGAAGGCGTCAATTCATACAAAGCGATATACAATGCGGGAGTTATCAAGGAATGTCTCGGAAATACGGAAGAAGCCATATATCTGTATGGCCGGTGCGGGCAGTATGACAAAGCTTTGCAGAGACTTAAAGCACTGCAGGAGTAGATTTTATGAAAATATTAATGTACAAATGGAAAGCATACAATCATGAGGACTTGAAACAGAATCTTATCGGAAGGGGACATGAAATAACAGAGATTACCGGGGAACTTAAGACATTTGAAGCGGATGAGGTTTTTGAAGAGAAACTTATGAAAACAATTAAAAGCGGCTCGTATGATCTGATGATGAGCATTAATTATTTTCCGCTTATATCGGATATATGTGAGTCAGCCGGACTTAAGTATGTTTCGTGGTGCTGTGACAGTCCGATATCGACAATGTACCATGAAAGTATATTTAATGAAGTAAATACGATTTTTACTTTTGATAAGATTAATCAGCTGGAATTTAAGGATTTGGGAGCACCTGTATATTACCTGCCGTTATGCGGCAATGAAGAGCGGGCGCGCAAGGCGGTAAACAGCGCAGAACCGGGCAGATTCAGTTCAGAGGTATCATTTGTGGGAAGTATGTATAATAAAAATTCTTATGATGAGGTCTATGAACATTTTACGGAGTACATGAAGGGATATTTTGATTCGGCGTTAAAACTGCAGACAAAAGTGTATGGGGAATACCTGCTTGATGATGTACTTGACGGCGACATGCTTGCCGAACTCGGAAAATATTTCAGAATAGAGAAGTCGGACAGGTCATTTTCAGATATGGCATTGATGTTTTCGACCACAGTACTTAGTTATAAAATAGCACAACTTGAAAGACGTGAAGTAATCGCAGCGTTGTCACCGCATTTTGATATGGATGTGTATACGGATGATGAGAGCAGGTTTGTTATGGCGAGAAATCTCGGCCTGGCGGATTACTGGAAAGAAACACCGGTTATTTTTAACCGCAGCCGCATTAATCTGAACCTGACACTGAGGAGCATAAGGAGTGGGATTCCGCTGCGGGTATGGGACATTATGGCGGCCGGAGGTTTCTGCATAAGCAACAGACAGGCAGAAATGCCGTTGTTTTTCAAGGAGAATGAAGACATAGTATATTTTTCGGATATGGAAGAACTTGTTGACAAAGCAGGGTATTATCTGGAACATGATGACGAACGCAGGAAGATAGCGGCTTCGGCATATGAAAAAGTCAGCAGATATCATACATATACAGACAGAATCGATGAGATGGCGGAATACATTCCGGGATTATGAAAAAAATACAGCTGCTCTTAAGAAACACAGCCGGAATGTCGATATATTCAATATATGCCAAAGGAGAAAAATAATGGATAATAATATTAAAGATGACCAGATAGAAGCGCTTGAAACCCTTGCGGATTACATTCCGAAACTCATAGGAGGCATCGATACGGTAAAGGCGGAACTTCGCGGAGAACGTAAACCGGATACGGATGAATACCTTAAAATGGTTATTGATGGCATTAACTGGGTGCTTGGAATCGTTAACGGCTGTATGAGCCTGTTTGAAGAATATCATATTGTATTCGACAAGGAGAAGGCCAATGATTACTCTGCCGGATTCAGCAAGGCATATGGAACAGGAAATGATGCGGCGATAGCCGATGCCATGGATGCTGACGTTATGCCGATGATCAGGCTGATCCAGACAACTGCCGATGAAGCACTTGATGCCAGCAGATAATTTTTTAACTTAATGTGACTTTTTTAAATAAAATCCCGTCTGTATTATTAGAGAAGATAATACGGAGGGATTTTTATTTGTCTGAGAACATTAACGAAACAATTGCAAGGATGTATGAGGAACACAGGGAGAAATTGCGGATGCTGGCTGAATGTATAATACATGATTATTACGCCTCTTATGATATGGTAGAAGATACATTTCTGCATCTGGTCATGCATGCCGAATGGCTGATCAAACTGACGGAACCCATGAAAATACGATATATATATTCAAGCTGTAAGCGGATATGCATGAAGTATGTTTCGGAGACTGCCAGGATATACACGGTTCCGCTTGACGGGGATGAACCGGGAGAAAGCAGATACAGTATGCTTGAGGCAGTGATTGAACGCGAGGCACTTAAGAAGTGCATTGATGAACTGCATCCGGAACACAGAAAGATTTTTCTACTTCATTATGTAAACAATATCGGGTATGGAGAAATAGCCAGAATTAATAAAGTGAGCCGCGAAAGCGTTATAAAATGCATATCGCGCATAAGACAGAAACTGCGGGATATTATCAAAGACAAATACATATAAAAAGCCCTCCGCATTATGCGGAAGGCTTGATAAATTCTAACAATAACCGTTGAACATCATTCCGGTATAGATGGATGTTGTATAAGGGTCGGCACTTGGCCTGACCGGATTCTTATAACTTATGATGTTCTTGTTAATATATTCCATCGGGTTGATCATTACAGCCGAAGCTTTTTTATAAAGCGCATTCTTAAAGCCGTTTATCTGCGAAAGCTTATCCGGCATTGAACCGTCTGTTGAATTCTGCTTAAGAGTATCTTCGTTAATACTTATCTGGCCATTCTCTTGTAATGATAATCCGTTGGCATCCAGTGCTGCACTGTATTTCTCGGCGATGGCTCTGAAATCGCCATATATTCGCCTGCTTCCCGCGCTTGTACCCTCACTGATGAGTGATGTCAGTTTATTATAACTACCGACAAGTTCGCGGAGGCTGTCGGCGAGTGAATTCATATCCTGGTGCAGCGATATCGTCGCTGATTCATTATCGCGGCTTACATTGTGAAGTGTGACTTCATAATCTTTATCAACAGTAAATACATTGGAAGAAGAAATCCTCGATTCGCCGTTGAGTTTGAAAACCGCGTTCGCCGGATATTGCGTCGTATTATTAAGTCCGAGTGCTTCTACCGCGCCGGATGAAGCTGACGTGTTATCGTCGGTTACCGTAAAAATAACCGGCTTGCTGCCGACACCCGTCATGTTGGAAGTAAGCTGCAATGCACTCTGTCCCTGACCGTTATCAACAACAGCGGCCGAGAGACCGATCTGCGATTTATTGATAAGGCGGGATAATTTATTCTGTATATCCAAGGTATGCTCGGTATCTTTAACCGAAAACTGAAGCTCATATGTAATAGATGATATATTGACATCAAATACATATGTTCCGCTTGAAAGCGCCTTTGACTTGTTGTTAAGGAAAGTACCTGTATTGATCTGCGGCTGGGCAAGCTGGTCTACAGATATATTGAAACTGTGTGTGGTGCCGGCAGCGGTGTTGTCACCTATGTACTCGGCCGAAGCGACAGCCTCATTGTCCGACTCGGCAAGACTGCGAAATGTCATACCGCCGGTCTGGGCATCGGTAAGATCCTCTGTGATCTCGGCAAGCGAACGTGCATTCTCTTTAATATCGATTGCACGTGTCTGCGCATTATCCGAAACATCTAATTTATAGAAAGGACTTGACTTATTAAGTTTAACAATACTATTGTATACGCTCTTTAATTCACTCTTCTTATGAGTGCTGTGCTTGGAATAGGGACGCATACCGTATTCAGCAATATAATTACTGTATACATGGCTAATCATAACAGTCACCTCCTTGTCTGTCGTGATTACATTTAATTTCAAAAATCCATTTTTACATCTATATTATATTACTCCCAAAAGAGTTTGTCACTATATTTTTATAAAACAGAAGAAAATTAAGCAAAAAACCCCTATAAAAGTGTTGACTTAAGTCGATACGGTATGTTATAGTAGGTAGGCTACGGGAAGTAAGGCTTTTTTTTTATGCCTAAAAAATCATTCGATTTTAGATGCGAACCGTGTATGCAATATTACAATAAGTCATAGATATTTTTAAATTTGGAGGTGTCAGTCATGCGTGTTAAAATCACATTAGCGTGCACAGAGTGCAAGCAGCGTAACTACAATATGACCAAGGATAAGAAGACTCATCCGGACAGAATGGAAACAAAGAAATATTGTAAGTTCTGTAAGTCACACACATTACACAAAGAGACTAAATAATTTAGTGTAACCGCAAGTTGGAGGTTAGTTACGATGGGTGATTCTGAGAAGAATTTAGCAGACGGTAAGTTATCTGACGATATTATCGTTGAAGATGTGGCAGTCAAGACTGCCAAGACCGCCAAGGCCAGAAAGTCATCCGACAGAAACGGATTCTTTTCACAGGTTAAGGCAGAGTTCAAGAAAATCATCTGGCCAAGCCGCCAGTCACTCGGTAAACAGACGCTGGCAGTTCTGCTCAGCTCAATTGGTCTTGGAGTTATTATCACTTTAGTTGATATGATTATAAGATTGGGACTGGAGTTATTGGTAAAATAATAGTGCAGAGAAATCTGCGGCAGAAAGGTGATTAGATGTCAGAAGAAATGTCAGGAGCCTGCTGGTATGTGGTTCACACATATTCAGGCTATGAGAACAAGGTAAAAGCTAACATTGAGAAGACTATCGAAAACAGAAATCTTCAGGACCAGATATTGGAAGTTTCAGTGCCACTCGAGGAAGTCCTTGAGAAGACGAAGTCAGGTGTTATGAAACAGGTCCAGAGAAAGATTTTTCCGGGATATGTACTTATTCATATGATCATGAATGATGATACATGGTATGTAGTCAGAAACACCAGAGGCGTTACAGGTTTTGTCGGACCGGGATCCAAGCCGGTGCCGCTTACCGATGAAGAGATGAAGAATCTCGGAATCAATGCCAAGAAGATTGCGATCGACTATAAAGTCGGTGACACAATTGTGGCCGTATCGGGTGTTTGGGAAAATACGGTTGGCGCGATTAAGAGTATTAACGAAAGCAAGCAGACGGTAACGATCATGGTTGATATGTTCGGCCGTGAGACACCGGTTGAGCTTGATTTTACGGAAATACGTCATATTTAATCTTTTTTTACAGGTAATTCACCGGAACCTACGGTTTCGGGATTGCACAGTGGGAGGGTGATTCCCGCGAATACCACAATATTTTAGGAGGTGCCAAAAATGGCAAAGAAAGTAACAGGTTATATCAAATTACAGATTCCTGCCGGCAAAGCTACACCGGCTCCACCAGTTGGTCCGGCACTCGGACAGCATGGTGTTAACATCGTTGAGTTCACAAAGCAGTTCAACGCAAAGACAGCAGATATGGGCGATACAGTCGTTCCTGTTGTCATCACAGTTTATGCAGATAGAAGCTTCAGCTTTATAACAAAGACTCCACCTGCAGCTGTTCTCCTTAAGAAAGCATGTAACATTAAGTCAGGATCAGGCGTACCTAACAAGACTAAGGTCGCTACAATCTCTAAAGCTGATTTACAGAAAATCGCTGAGACAAAGATGCCGGATCTTAACGCAGGTTCACTTGAGGCAGCTATGAGCATGATCGCCGGTACTGCAAGAAGTATGGGTATCACCGTAGAAGAATAATAACAGTTTGCTATCCGGTATCATAGTACCGGAAAAGTTGTGGGAGGGCAGACCCCGCAAATACCACCAGGAGGTTTTATATTATGAAGAGAGGCAAAAAATACGTTGAAGCGGCTAAATTAATCGACCGCGCAACACTTTATACAGCTGAAGATGCAGTTGCATTAGTTAAGAAGACATCTACAGCAAAATTCGATGAAACAATCGAGGCACATATCAGAACAGGATGTGACGGACGTCATGCTGACCAGCAGATCCGTGGCGCAGTAGTACTTCCTCACGGAACAGGTAAGACAGTCAGAGTACTCGTATTCGCTAAGGGCGCTAAGGCAACAGAAGCAGAAGCAGCCGGAGCTGATTATGTAGGCGGCGAGGAACTTATCCCTAAGATCCAGAACGAAGGATGGTTTGAATTTGACGTTGTTGTTGCTACACCTGATATGATGGGCGTTGTAGGACGTCTCGGTCGTGTACTCGGACCTAAGGGCTTAATGCCAAACCCTAAGGCCGGAACAGTTACAATGGATGTAACTAAAGCAATTAACGATATTAAAGCCGGTAAGATCGAGTACAGACTTGATAAGACCAACATCGTTCATGTTCCTGTAGGAAAGGCATCTTTCACAGAGGAGCAGCTTGCTGATAACTTTAAGGCTATTATGGACGCTATTGTTAAGGCTAAACCATCAGCTCTTAAAGGACAGTATATTAAGAACATCACTCTTACAGCTACTATGGGCCCTGGAGTGAAGGTTGATACTTCTAAGTATCTTGGTTAATTGATTGTGCTTTATTGCACATCACAAAATAAATATTGACAAAAATAAGCCGGGATGATATTATGTCATCTGTAGGCTGATTTTTGGCCGATACCGTAGACAGCAGGTGCCGTAAGGCATAAGTTGATAACGCCTGCCGAGGAGATTTAAGCACGATATGACTTATTTATGCCTCCTGTGTCTGCGGGAGGCATTTTTGATTATTATAAGGAGGAAATACTCATGGCAAAGGTTGAACTTAAGAAACCTATCGTTGATGAAATCATTGAGAACCTTAAGGATGCCAAGTCAGCAGTACTTGCTGATTACCGTGGACTCACTGTTGAACAGGATACACAGCTTCGTAAGCAGATGAGAGAAGCAGGCGTTGTATATAAGGTATATAAGAATACAATGATCAAGCGTGCAATTGAGGGAACTGAATTCGAAGCACTCGCTCCGGATCTTGAAGGACCTACAGCAATTGCAATTTCTAAGGAAGATGCTACTGCACCGGCAAGAATTCTTTTTAATTTTGCTAAGAAGGCAGAAGCATTAGAGCTTAAATCAGGTGTGGTTGAAGGAACTTTCTATGATAACAAGACAATCTCTGTTATCGCTACAATCCCTTCAAGAGAAGAACTTCTTTCAAAGTTACTTGGAAGTATCCAGTCACCGGTTACCAATTTTGCTCGTGTTATTAAGCAGATCGCAGAGAAGAAAGAAGCAGAGGCTTAAGAGCGTTTTTTAAATTATTATTAAATGGAGGAAATTATAATGACAACTCAGGAAATTATTGAAGTAATCAAAGGTTTATCAGTATTAGAATTAAATGATCTCGTTAAGGCTTGCGAGGAAGAGTTCGGCGTATCAGCAGCAGCAGGTGTTGTAGTTGCAGCAGCAGGTGCCGGCGCAGCAGCAGAGGAAGAGAAGACAGAGTTCGACGTTGAACTTACAGAAGGTTCAGGCGTACCTGTAATCAAGGTTGTTCGTGAAATCACAGGCTTAGGCCTCAAGGAAGCTAAGGATCTTGTAACAGCTGCACCTAAGGTTGTTAAGGAAGGCGTTAGCAAAGAAGAAGCTGAAGACATTAAGAAGAAACTTGAAGAAGCCGGAGCAAAGGCTACTATCAAATAATTTAAGATTTCTATCTTACAGGGGACCCCGGGAAAGCTTAGGCAGGCCGGGGTTTTCCTGCCTTTTATATTTATTTATCTTATTAATCTATTTTCAAATTTTTAAAAAATATTCCAAAAACATGTTGACAAATAATGGGTATTGTGATACTATGGACAATGCTTTATTATGCAGGCTTAGGCTTGCCGCCCAAAAATGAAGAAATATATAGAAAGCGCAAGGGGTGAAACGTCAATGGAAAAGAACAGATTACGTCCTCAGAAATTCGGTAAAAACATCAGAATGAGCTATTCAAGACAGAAAGAAGTTCTTGAAATGCCTAACCTTATAGAGGTTCAGAAGAATTCATACCGTTGGTTTTTGAATGCAGGACTCAAGGAGGTTTTCGACGACATATCACCAATTACAGACTATAGTGGACATCTTAGTCTGGAGTTTGTTGATTTTGTTTTATGTGAAGATGATGTAAAGTATTCTATTGAGGAATGTAAGGAAAGAGATGCTACTTACGCGGCTCCTCTTAAGGTAAAGGTGCGCCTTTATAACAAAGAGACAGACGAGATTAAGGAGCATGACATTTTCATGGGTGATCTTCCACTCATGACAGAAACCGGTACATTCGTAATCAATGGTGCAGAACGAGTTATTGTAAGCCAGCTTGTTCGTTCACCTGGTATTTATTATGAAATAGGCCACGACAAAATAGGTAAGACTTTATATTCATGCACCGTTATCCCTAACAGAGGTGCATGGCTGGAGTACGAGACAGACTCCAACGATATTTTCTCGGTTCGTGTAGACAGAACAAGGAAAGTTCCTGTTACTGTCCTTATCAGAGCACTCGGATTTGGTAAGAACTCAGAGATTCTTGAGCTGTTTGGAGAAGAGCCTAAGATTCTTGCAAGTATTGCCAAGGACCCATCAATTGATGAGAAGAATCCTGAAGGAAGTTACGAGCAGGGTCTTCTTGAACTGTATAAGAAAATAAGACCGGGCGAACCGCTCTCAGTTGACAGTGCGGAGAGCCTTGTTAATGCTATGTTTTTTGACCCTAGAAGATATGATCTTGCTAAGGTTGGACGTTATAAGTTTAATAAGAAGCTTCATTTTAAGAACAGACTTACAGGACACAGACTTGCTGATGATGTTGTAGATACTACAACAGGCGAAATTATCGCATCTGCAGGCGATCTTATCACAAAAGAGACTGCAACAGCTATCCAGAACGCTGCAGTTCCTTATGTATGGCTTCTTGTTGAGGAGAGAAGAGTTAAGGTTCTCTCTAATATGATGGTTGACGTTACAAGTTATGTCGATATTACGAAAGAGGAAGCAAAGGCACTCGGAATTACAGAAGATGTATATTATCCGGTACTTAAAGGCATTCTTGCGGAGAACGAAAGCCTTGATGATATCAAGACAGCACTTAAGAAGAATGTGAGCGACCTTATCCCTAAGCACATAACAGTTGATGATATAATTGCATCCATTAACTACAATATTCACCTTGAGTACGGAGTCGGCAACAAGGATGATATCGATCATCTCGGAAACAGACGTATCAGGGCTGTAGGTGAACTTTTACAGAACCAGTACAGAATCGGTCTTTCAAGAATGGAAAGAGTCGTAAGAGAGAGAATGACTACCCAGGACGTAGAGGGAGCATCTCCACAGACGCTTATTAACATTAAGCCGGTTACTGCAGCTGTTAAGGAGTTTTTCGGAAGTTCACAGTTGTCACAGTTCATGGATCAGAATAACCCGCTTTCTGAAATTACACATAAAAGACGTCTTTCAGCACTTGGACCTGGCGGTCTTTCAAGAGACCGTGCCGGATTCGAAGTCCGAGACGTACATTATACACATTACGGAAGAATGTGTCCTATCGAGACACCTGAAGGTCCTAACATCGGTCTTATTAACTCACTGGCATCATATGCGAGAATTAATGAGTACGGATTTGTTGAGGCGCCGTACCGTGTTGTTGACAAATCAGATCCTAAGAACCCTCGCGTTACTGATGAGGTAAGATATCTTACGGCTGATGAAGAAGATAATTACTATGTAGCACAGGCTAATGCCGAGCTTGATGAGAACGGATATTTCGTACGTAACAGCGTTTCAGGACGTTACAGAGAAGAAACATCACAGTTTGAAAAGAGCAAAATAGATCTTATGGACGTATCTCCTAAGATGGTATTCTCGGTTGCTACATCTATGATACCTTTCCTTGAAAACGACGATGCTAACCGTGCACTCATGGGATCTAACATGCAGCGTCAGGCAGTGCCGCTTCTTACGACGGATTCAGCGGTTGTAGGAACAGGTATGGAATATAAGGCTGCTGTTGACTCCGGAGCATGTGTTGTTGCACGCGAAGCCGGAACAGTTGAGAAATCGACATCAACAGAAATCGTTATCAAGAGAGCAGACGGAAACAGAGACACATATAAGCTTACTAAGTATGCACGAAGCAACCAGAGCAACTGCTATAACCAGAAACCGATAGTAACCAAGGGCGATACGGTAGAAAAGGGCGAGGTAATAGCCGACGGACCGTCTACAAGCAACGGTGAGATCGCACTCGGTAAGAATCCGCTTATCGGATTCATGACATGGGAAGGTTATAACTACGAGGATGCCGTTCTTCTTAGTGAAAGACTTGTACGTGATGATGTTTATACATCTGTTCATATTGAAGAATATGAAGCAGAAGCAAGAGATACCAAGCTCGGACCGGAAGAAATTACGAGAGACGTTCCGGGTGTGGGTGATGATGCACTTAAGAACCTCGATGAAAGAGGTATTATCAGAATCGGTGCTGAAGTACGTGCCGGTGATATACTCGTAGGTAAGGTTACTCCTAAGGGAGAGACAGAGCTTACGGCAGAGGAGAGACTCCTCAGAGCTATTTTCGGTGAGAAAGCAAGAGAAGTAAGAGATACTTCACTCAAGGTTCCTCACGGAGAATATGGTATCGTAGTAGATGCCAAAGTATTTACAAGAGAAAACGGAGATGAACTTTCTCCGGGTGTTAACCAGTCGGTAAGAATTTATATTGCACAGAAGAGAAAGATATCTGTCGGTGATAAGATGGCCGGACGTCATGGTAACAAGGGTGTCGTTTCAAGAATACTCCCTGTAGAAGATATGCCGTTCCTTCCGAACGGAAGACCGCTTGATATCGTGCTTAACCCATTGGGCGTACCTTCACGTATGAACATCGGTCAGGTGCTTGAGATTCATTTAAGCCTTGCAGCAAGAGCTCTTGGATTTAAGATTTCAACTCCGGTATTCGATGGCGCAGACGAGAGTGCAATCATGGATACACTTGATCTTGCAAATGATTATGTAAATATGGAATGGGAAGACTTCCAGAAGAAGTGGACAGGTAAGATTAACGAAGGTGTTATGGAATATCTTGGTGAACATCTTGACCACAGAGCAGAATGGAAGGGCGTACCGATTTCAAGAGATGGTAAAGTAAGACTTCGTGATGGTAGAACAGGAGAATATTTCGACAGCCCGGTAACAATCGGACACATGCATTATCTCAAACTCCACCACCTTGTTGATGATAAGATCCACGCACGTTCGACCGGTCCTTACTCACTTGTAACACAGCAGCCGCTTGGTGGTAAAGCTCAGTTCGGTGGACAGCGTTTCGGAGAGATGGAAGTATGGGCTCTTGAGGCATATGGTGCATCATATACACTTCAGGAGATCCTTACTGTTAAGTCCGATGATGTTGTGGGACGTGTCAAGACATATGAGGCAATTATCAAAGGCGATAACATTCCTGAACCGGGAATTCCTGAATCATTCAAGGTACTCCTTGAGGAACTCAGATCACTCGCACTTGATGTCACCGTACTTGATGAGAACGGCGAAGAAGTTGATATCAAAGAGAAAATCGGATATGCAGAATCTGATCCGGATTTCGCTTTTGAAAACGATAAAGAAGCGTATGGATATGAAGAACCTTTCGGAGATTTCGGATACCAGAAGCAGGAAATTGTTGATGGTGAGTTTGAGTCTGTTGACGAGGACGAAGATGAAGATTTCGACGATGCAGCCGATGATTATTCAGATGCTGATTTTGACGAATAGGAGGGAGCTACGAAATGCCTGAGAATAACAATAATGAAACATACCAGCCGATGACATTCGACTCAATAAAGATTGGGCTTGCATCCCCTGAGAAAATTCTTGAATGGTCTTACGGCGAGGTCCTTAAGCCGGAGACAATTAACTACAGAACCCTTAAGCCTGAACGCGACGGTCTATTCTGCGAAAAGATTTTCGGACCTAGTAAGGACTGGGAATGTCACTGTGGTAAATACAAGAAAATCCGCTATAAAGGTGTTGTCTGTGACCGATGCGGCGTTGAAGTAACAAAAGCCAGCGTTCGAAGAGAACGTATGGGTCATATCAAGCTTGCCGCTCCGGTATCACATATATGGTATTTCAAGGGAATCCCGAGCAGAATGGGACTTATCCTTGACATATCTCCTAGAACCCTTGAGAAAGTTCTCTACTTTGCATCATATATAGTACTTGATGCAGGTGAGACAGATCTCTCAGAGAAGCAGGTTCTTTCAGAAAAAGAATATGCTGATGCTGTTGAGAAATGGGGCAACAGATTCAGAGCAGGAATGGGCGCAGAGTCCATCAAGGAACTTCTCCAGAGAATAGACCTTGAGAAGGATTCAGAGACATTAAAGGCTGAACTTAAGGAAGCTTCGGGACAGAAGAAAGCAAGGATCATTAAGAGACTTGAAGTTGTAGAAGCTTTCAGAGAATCGGGAAACAAACCGGAATGGATGATTCTTGATGTTGTACCTGTAATTCCACCTGATTTAAGACCTATGGTACAGCTTGACGGCGGAAGATTTGCAACATCTGACCTTAATGATCTTTACAGAAGAATCATTAACAGAAATAACCGTCTTGCAAGACTTATGGAACTCGGAGCTCCTGAGATAATCGTTCGTAACGAGAAGAGAATGCTTCAGGAAGCCGTAGATGCTCTTATAGATAACGGAAGAAGAGGAAGACCGGTAACAGGACCAGGTAACCGTGCACTTAAATCTCTTTCGGATATGCTTAAAGGTAAGCAGGGACGTTTCCGTCAGAACCTCCTCGGTAAGCGTGTTGACTATTCAGGACGTTCGGTTATCGTCGTAGGACCTGAACTTAAGATATATCAGTGTGGTCTCCCTAAGGAGATGGCAATTGAACTTTTCAAACCGTTTGTTATGAAAGAACTTGTTGCAAACGGTACAGCACATAACATAAAGAATGCCAAGAAGATGGTTGAACGTCTTGAGACAGAAGTATGGGATGTGTTAGAGGATGTAATCAAAGAGCATCCGGTTATGCTTAACCGTGCCCCGACACTTCACAGACTCGGTATTCAGGCATTTGAACCGATTCTTGTAGAAGGTAAGGCAATCAAGCTTCATCCGCTTGTATGTACAGCATTCAACGCCGATTTCGATGGTGACCAGATGGCTGTTCACCTTCCGCTTTCGGTAGAGGCACAGGCAGAGTGCAGATTCCTTCTCCTCTCACCTAATAACCTCCTTAAGCCGTCAGACGGTGGTCCTGTAGCAGTTCCTTCACAGGATATGGTACTTGGTATCTATTATCTGACAATGGAGAAACTTGCAAACCACAAGGGTGAAGAAGGTGTGGAAGCTGTATCCGATACAGTATACACAGATCTTGAAGTTATCAAGAAAGAGATAATGGATAACAAACTCGGAATGGATGATATGATTCATTTCGAAGACGTGACCGACGGAAACCGTAATGTACTTTGTACACCGAGAGACTTGTTCGGACACTATTTCTCGAGCATTAATCAGGCGCTGCTTGCTTATGAGAATAAGCAGATATCGCTCCATCAGGCGGTTTATGTACACAGAAGTGCAGAACTTGAGGATGGAACCAAGATTGAAGGCGATGTCAGAACAACGCTCGGAAGACTTATCTTTAATGAAATAATTCCGCAGGATCTCGGATTTGTAGACAGAACCAATCCTGAAACTGCACTCAAATATGAAATTGATTTCCATGTCGGCAAGAAGGGACTCAAACAGATTCTTGAGAAAGTAATCAACGTTCATGGGGCTACCAAGACAGCAGAAGTTCTTGATGGTATCAAGGCAATGGGTTACAAGTATTCTACAAGAGCTGCAATGACGGTTTCTATTTCCGATATGACAGTCCCGGCTCAGAAGCAGCAGATGATTGCTGATGCCGAGGAAACTGTAGAGAAGATTACAAGAAACTTCAGACGTGGTTTCATCACCGAAGAAGAGAGATACAAGGAAGTTGTTGATACATGGTTCAAGACCGATGCTGAACTTACCAAAGCTCTTATTTCAGGACTTGATAAATATAACAACATCTTTATGATGGCTGACTCCGGTGCCCGTGGTTCTAACCAGCAGATTAAACAGCTTGCCGGTATGCGTGGACTTATGGCAGATACATCGGGACGTACAATCGAACTTCCTATTAAGTCGAACTTCCGTGAAGGTCTTGACGTACTTGAGTACTTCATCTCCGCACACGGAGCCAGAAAAGGACTTTCTGATACAGCGTTAAGAACAGCCGATTCAGGTTACCTTACAAGACGTCTTGTAGACGTTTCACAGGAACTTATCATTCGTGAGATGGACTGCTCCGAAGGCAAAGAAATTCCTGGCATGGAAGTAGAAGCTTTCATGGACGGCAAGGAAGAGATTGAAGGACTTAAGGACAGAATTACAGGAAGATATCTTGCAGAGGATATTGTAGATCCTGAGTCAGGTGAAGTTCTCATCAAGAGAAATCATATGATTACTCCTAAGAGAGCAGAAATTATTAAGAACCTTGGGCTTAAGAAGATTAAGATAAGAACCGTACTCACATGTAAATGCCACCTTGGTGTGTGTGCTAAGTGCTATGGCGCGAACATGGCAACAGGTCAGCAGGTACAGGTTGGTGAAGCAGTCGGAATCATCGCAGCACAGTCAATCGGTGAGCCTGGTACACAGCTTACCATGCGTACATTCCATGCCGGTGGTGTTGCCGGTGACGATATCACACAGGGTCTTCCTAGAGTCGAGGAACTTTTCGAGGCAAGAAAGCCAAAAGGACTTGCAATTATCGCTGAGTTCGGTGGTGTTGCCAGAATAGTAGATAATAAGAAGAAACGTGAAGTTGTTATTACGGATGTTGATGGCAATTCAAAGAATTATCTCATACCATATGGCTCCAGAATCAAGATTATGGACGGAGCGGTACTTGAAGCAGGTGATGAGCTCACAGAAGGTAGTGTTAACCCACATGACATTCTTAAGATTAAGGGTGTAAGGGCCGCACAGGATTATATGCTTCGTGAAGTTCAGCGAGTTTACAGACTTCAGGGTGTTGAGATTAATGATAAGCATATTGAAGTTATCGTAAGACAGATGCTTAAGAAGATTAAGGTAGATAACCCTGGTGATTCAGAGTATCTTCCGGGAATCACTGTTGATGTACTTGACTTCAATGAGACAAATGAGAAACTTATTGAAGAAGGAAAAGAACCGGCAGAGGGAACACAGATTATGCTTGGTATTACCAAAGCAGCTCTTGCTACCAATTCATTCCTTTCGGCTGCATCATTCCAGGAGACTACAAAGGTTCTCACCGAGGCAGCTATTAACGGTAAGGTTGATCCGCTTATCGGTCTTAAAGAGAACGTACTTATCGGTAAACTTATACCGGCAGGTACAGGTATGAAGAGATATCGTTCAGTAACACTTGACAGCGATTACAGTCTTGAGGATGAAGTGACATTTGATGAGGATGTTGAGGAATCAGCAGATAATGCCGACGAGACAACAGATACAACAGATGCTGCAACAGAACAGGACACAGTTGAAATAACAGAAGATGTAGCTGAAGATAGTTCAGAAGATACACAGGAATAAATTTAATGCCCCTATGCATAATACATAGGGGCATTTTATACTATTGAGGTTTATATGAACAAAGAGATAGAAAAAACACTGATGAGCGGAGATTATGAAACCGCATACAGGATGATAAAGGAATATAGCAGTCGGTCATATGACTATGATAATTTTTCGTATTTGTCATATTATTACACAGAAATTGGTAAATATGATAAGGCATATGATGTATCTCGTGAAGCCGTAGATATAAATCCGTTCAGCATAGACTCGTGTTATAATCTTGCCTGCGCAGCACGGCAGCTCGGAAAGTATGATGAGGCATATAAATATCTGCTGAGAGTGCATTATCTGCAGGAATATTATAAAAATTATGTTATTGACAATGAGCTGGTTAAGAGGCAGACAGAAGAATTGGAAGCAGTTGCAGCGGATGACGAAGAGCTTGCCGAAAAATATGCAGCTATCAAGGAACTGGAGGTGTATTCGGAAAACAATCCATACAAATCGATTGGGACATCACTCGTCGGACAGCTTATGCATGACTGTGACGGACTTATAAATTATGTAGGCTCGACTACCAGATGGTATGAATCATATTACAATATGGACTGTAATCGTGATGCGTACAGAGCTAAATGCGAATTATTCCCACTTGCAGATATCGGAAATGCATATAAAGCCGATATTTCGGAAAAAGTGCTTATGCCGGTCTGCATTAATTATCGGATGGGTGGTAAAAACGGTGCGATTGCGGATGCAGCAGATATAAGCAAAACAACATATATTGAAATGTCACATATGAAATACAGTTATATACCGATTGATAAACCTACAACGTTTGTGACTACATCGGAAACGGTTTTTGCCAAACCGATTCCTCTTAACAACAGCAATGGCAAACGTAAGCGCCTTGTTATGAGTATCTTTGCAGATAGTTTTAATTATAGGATCATCAAAGAAAAAGGACTTGAAAAGCTCATGCCGGAGACCGCGGCATTTTTTGAAAAAGGAATTATATTTGATAATTTTTACAGCGGGTCAGAATGGACGCTGCCTTCAATTGCAACATATTGGACGGGAAAACATTCTTCAAAGCATATGAATCTGGATGAAAATTATCTCATCGATTTTATGAAAAATGAGAAAGTGCTCGCCGAGTATTTCCATGATGAAGGATATGTTACGGCCAAAATCGGAGGCAACGATGCAGTAACTCCGGTAAGCGGGTACAACAGAGGAATCGACAGATTTCTGTATCAATATATAAGCCAGGGATATACAGCAAAGGATGTTGTCACGGATGTTATTGAACATCTGCGTACATTTGCCGGAGATGACCAGTATATGTGGGTTGATTTTGTCGATCTGCATGATATTTCAGGAGGTTTTATGCGTTCAATCGGTGTGCAGGCACAGATGCCGCTTGAGTGCAGAATGTTTGACAACGATGTTAAAACAACCGTTAAGCAGACATACAGTGAGAACAGAAAATATATTTTTGAGCAGGAGCTCAGGGAATTTGATTTTCATCTTGGAAGGCTGTTCAGGTATATTGAAGATAATTACAGCGATGATGAAATAGTTATATCTTTCTTCTCGGATCACGGTGCAGCATTTATGGTGGATGATGGTGAGCCGTTTGTGTCATGGCAGAGAATGAATGTCCCGATGATGATAAGAGGAACCGGTGGCGTCAAGGGCGTATGCGACGAAGTTGTTGAAAGTGCTGATTATGCTGCAATGATGTGCGAACTTGCAGGTATAAAATATGATTATGCGGGAACGGACGCCAATCTGCCGAAGGTGTTCGGAGGAACACACGAGAGAGAATATGCATTATCTCAGAGCCTTTTTGTCGGAGACTTGTACAACGGCGCATTGCATGGTAAGGATTTTCACTATTATTACAAATCGGCGCAGCCTATACAGCCGGAGTTCAGAATGGATATATCCGGAGCAGAAGATTACATTGCCGATGACAACGGAGAAGTAATAGATGATGATGCCCGCAGATTAAAGTATAGAGAACAGCTCTTGAACGAAATAAAACATTTAATAAAAAAATAGTATCTTTTCAAATTATTTTGTTGACAATTGAAAATGTCACAGATATAATATTAGTTGCGCGCATTGTAATATGCTTATTTTGCGTGCAAGAACGAGAATTTGAATAATCAGATTCGCAACCAAGGAAATTTATTTACAGGAGGTGAAAAAAGAATGCCTACATTTAACCAGTTAGTAAGAAAGGGTAGACAGACATCTGTTAAGAAGTCTACAGCACCTGCTCTTCAGAAGAGCTATAACTCTCTTCAGAAGAAAGCTATCGATTCTGCATCACCGCAGAAGAGAGGTGTTTGTACAGCTGTTAAGACTAAGACACCTAAGAAACCTAACTCAGCTCTTAGAAAAATTGCCAGAGTTCGTCTTTCTAACGGAATCGAAGTAACAAGCTATATCCCGGGTGAAGGACATAACCTTCAGGAGCATAGTGTTGTACTTGTAAGAGGTGGAAGGGTAAAGGATTTACCTGGTACCAGATACCATATCGTTAGAGGAACACTTGATACGGCAGGAGTTGCTAAGAGAAGACAGGCGCGTTCAAAATACGGCGCAAAGAGACCGAAAGACGCAAAATAATATTCGCATTTAAGTCAGTATAGTGCCGTGTAAATATTTTTCCTGTAGGTTGCAGGGTTAAAATATACCGCGCGCGAACACATCAGACACATGTGAGTACCTATGAATTAATTATTATGTTAAGGAGGGAAGACCCGTGCCACGTAAAGGACATACTCAGAAGAGAGATGTATTAGCAGATCCGTTATACAACAGCAAGGTTGTTACCAAACTCATCAACAATATCATGTTAGATGGTAAGAAGTCTACAGCCCAGAAAATAGTATACGGAGCATTCACAAGAGTGGAAGAGAAGGCTGGTAAGCCGGCACTCGAAGTATTCGAGGAAGCTATGAACAACGTAATGCCTGTACTTGAAGTTAAGGCAAGACGTATCGGCGGTGCTACTTATCAGGTACCTATCGAAGTAAGAGCTGACAGAAGACAGGCTCTCGGACTTCGTTGGTTAACAGCTTTTTCACGTGCAAGAGGCGAGAAGACTATGGAAGAAAGACTCGCTAACGAGATCCTTGACGCATCTAACAATACAGGTGCATCTGTCAAGAGAAAAGAAGATATGCACAAAATGGCAGAAGCAAACAAGGCTTTCGCACATTACAGATTCTAATCTCGTATATATCATTGTTTTTTACTGTCATGTGCCAAGGCACATGGCGGCCTAAAGCATTTTTATTAAATGAAGGAGGATAAAACCTTGGCTGGAAGAGAATATCCGTTAGAGAGAACCAGAAATATAGGTATTATGGCTCATATCGATGCAGGTAAGACTACATTAACAGAGCGTATCCTGTATTACACTGGTGTTAACTATAAGATTGGTGATACTCATGAAGGTACTGCTACCATGGACTGGATGGAACAGGAGCAGGAAAGAGGTATCACAATCACATCAGCCGCTACTACATGTCATTGGACATTAGAGGATCATCACAAACCAATGCCGGGCGCATTAGAGCATCGTATCAATATCATTGATACTCCGGGCCACGTAGACTTCACTGTAGAAGTTGAGCGTTCACTCAGAGTACTTGATGGTGCTGTAGGTGTATTTGATGCTAAGGCAGGTGTTGAGCCACAGTCCGAGAATGTATGGCGTCAGGCTGATACCTACAATGTACCTCGTATGGCATTCATCAACAAGATGGATAAAATGGGTGCAGACTTTTTCTATTCAGTTCAGACAATTATTGACCGTTTAGGCAAGAATGCAATTCCTGTACAGATCCCGATCGGTAAGGAAGATGATTTCAAGGGCTTAATCGATCTGTTTGAAATGGATGCTTACTATTATAAAGATGACAAGGGTGAGGACATCGAGATTACATCAATCCCTGATGATCTTAAAGACCTTGCAGACAAATGGAGAGAGAACCTCGTTGAGAAAATCTGCGAATTAGATGATGATTTAATGATGATGTATCTTGAGGGTGAGACTCCTTCCAAAGAGCAGTTAAAGGCAGTTCTTCGTAAGGGAACAATTGCCAGTGAAGCTGTTCCTGTATTCTGCGGTTCTGCATATAAGAACAAAGGTGTACAGAAGCTTCTTGACGGCGTTATCGAGTACATGCCGGCTCCTACAGATGTCCCTGACATCACAGGTGTTGACTTAGAAGGTAACGAAGTAACAAGACCATCTTCTGATGATGCACCATTCGCAGCATTAGCATTTAAGATTATGGCTGACCCATTCGTTGGTAAGCTTGCATTCTTCAGAGTTTACTCAGGTACATGTAACTCAGGTTCATATGTATTGAATGCATCTAAAGATAAGAAAGAGCGTATTGGACGTATCGTGCAGATGCATGCCAATAAGCGTACAGAAATTGAAAAAGTATACTCAGGTGATATCGCAGCCGCTGTAGGTTTCAAGTTCACTACAACAGGTGATACAATCTGCGATGAGCAGCATCCGGTAATCCTTGAGTCTATGGAATTCCCAGAGCCTGTTATCGAGCTCGCTATCGAGCCTAAGACAAAGAACGATCAGGGTAAGATGGGTGAAGCTTTAGCAAAGCTTGCTGAAGAAGATCCTACATTCAAGGCTCACACTGATCAGGAAACAGGACAGACAATCATCGCAGGTATGGGTGAGTTACACCTCGAAGTTATCGTTGACCGTCTTCTTCGTGAATTCAAGGTTGAGGCTAACGTTGGTGCTCCTCAGGTTGCATATAAAGAGACAATCACAAAGCCTGTTGATGTAGACAGCAAGTATGCTAAGCAGTCAGGTGGACGTGGACAGTACGGACACTGTAAAGTTAAATTCGAGCCAATGGATCCGAACGGTGAAGAGACATTCAAGTTCGTATCAACTGTAGTTGGTGGTGCTATTCCTAAGGAATATATCCCGGCTGTAGGCGAAGGTATCGAAGAGGCTACAAAGGCCGGTATCCTTGCAGGATTCCCTGTACTTGGTGTATCAGCTAACGTATATGATGGTTCTTATCATGAAGTCGATTCATCCGAAATGGCATTCCACATTGCCGGTTCTATGGCATTTAAGGAAGCTATGCAGAAGGGAAGCCCGGTACTTCTTGAGCCTATCATGAAAGTCGAAGTTACAATGCCTGAGGAATACATGGGCGATGTAATCGGAAGCCTTAATGCTAAGCGTGGACAGGTTCAGGGTATGGAAGACATCGGTGGCGGTAAGATGGTTAAAGCACTTGTTCCGCTTGCAGAGATGTTCGGTTACTCAACAGAACTTCGTTCATCCACACAGGGACGTGGTAACTACTCAATGTTCTTCGAGAAATATGAGCAGGTACCAAAGAGCGTACAGGATAAAGTTATTGCTGCAAAAGCAAAATAAATATTGAAAATATTTCGGATATGAAATATAATTATTAAAGCTAATTTAAAAAGACAACCCGGAAGAGGGAAAATTTAAGGAGGATTTTTTAAAAATGGCTAAAGCTAAATTTGAAAGAACTAAACCACATTGTAACATTGGTACAATCGGACACGTTGACCATGGTAAAACAACTCTTACAGCTGCTATTACCAAGACTCTTAACGCTAGACTTGGAACAGGTGAAGCTGTTGCATTCGAAAATATCGATAAGGCTCCAGAAGAGAGAGAAAGAGGAATCACAATTTCTACTGCTCACGTTGAGTATGAGACAGAGAAGAGACATTATGCACACGTTGACTGCCCAGGCCATGCCGATTATGTAAAGAACATGATCACAGGTGCTGCACAGATGGATGGTGCTATCCTCGTTGTTGCTGCTACTGATGGTGTTATGGCTCAGACAAAGGAGCACATCCTTCTTGCTCGTCAGGTAGGTGTTCCTTACATCGTAGTATTCCTTAACAAGTGCGATATGGTTGATGATGAAGAACTTATCGAGCTCGTAGAGATGGAAGTTACAGAGCAGCTTGAAGAGTATGGCTTCACAGGATGCCCAATCATTAAGGGTTCAGCTCTTAAGGCTCTTGAAGATCCTAACAGCGAGTGGGGCGACAAGATTCTTGAGCTTATGCACACAGTTGATGAGTATATTCCTGACCCAGTCAGAGATACAGATAAGCCTTTCCTTATGCCAGTAGAGGACGTATTCACAATCACAGGTCGTGGTACTGTTGCTACAGGTAGAGTTGAGAGAGGTACACTTCACCTCAATGATGAACTTGAGATCCTTGGTGTTAAGGATGATGTTCAGAAGACAGTTGTTACAGGTATCGAGATGTTCAGAAAGCAGCTTGATGAAGCTATGGCTGGTGATAACATCGGTGCACTCCTTCGTGGTATCAACCGTGACCAGATCGTACGTGGACAGGTTCTTGCTAAACCGGGTACAGTAACATGCCATAAGAAATTTACAGCTCAGGTTTACGTTCTTACTAAGGACGAGGGTGGACGTCATACTCCATTCTTCAACAACTATCGTCCACAGTTCTACTTCAGAACAACTGACGTAACTGGTGTATGTAACCTTCCAGAAGGAACAGAAATGTGCATGCCTGGTGATAACGTAGAGATGACAATCGAATTGATTCATCCAATCGCTATGGAGCAGGGTCTTACATTCGCTATCCGTGAAGGTGGACGTACAGTAGGTT
>CAMENP010000010.1 GCA_945928575.1 uncultured Butyrivibrio sp. | reverse complement strand
CTAATTTAAAATATATGAAATATTTTTACGATTTATACAGCAATTCAAATCGTCAACAACTTGTTGACGATTCAAAAACACGAATATGTCAACAAGCTGTTGATGATTGTATTTTTATGATTCCGTGGGGACATCATATTCAGATAATTAATAAATGTAAGGGGAATTTGGATAAGGCTTTGTTTTTTGTTAAAAAGACATATGAAAACAACTGGTCAAGAGCCGTCCTTTTAAACTTTCTCGATACAAACTTGTATGAAAGAGAAGGCAAAGCCATTACAAATTTTGAAAAGCTGCTTCCTGATATTGGCAGCGATCTTGCCAGAGAAATCACAAAAGACCCATATAATTTTGATTTTCTTACTCTCAGAGAAGGGTATGATGAAAAAGAATTGAAAGATGCACTCATGGATAATATCCAGAGATTCCTTCTTGAATTAGGACGTGGATTTGCTTTTGTCGGTAGAGAATACCGGCTTGTTGTCGGAGATACTTAACAATTTATTGATATGCTGTTCTACAACATACAAAAACATTGTTATGTTGTAATTGAAATCAAGACAAGGGCATTTGATCCCAGAGATATGGGACAATTAGGAACTTACATTGCAGCAACAGACGGTATACTGCGAACAGATAATGATAATCCTACAATTGGCTTACTTATATGCAAAACAAAAGATAATGTTCTGGCTCAATATGCTACCAGTGCAGTGAATGTTCCTGTTGGAATTTCCGAATATGAACTTAATAATCTGATTCCTGATGACTATAAAAGTTCAATGCCTACTATTGAAGAGATAGAACGAGAGTTGAAAGACTAATATGTTGCTTTTTTAAGTAATATCCAAACACCCATATAATACAACAGCAGGAAATCTGTATATATAGACCTCCTGCTGTATTTTTAATTTGTATATATCAACTCATGAATCACAATTTCTTCTGCCCAGCTCTGAATGCTATTCATTTTCCGTATCCATCCAAGCTGGTCTGTAGATTTCATATGCTCAGTTAATCCTTCCCTCTTCGCCATCTGTTCCATAAGCCGGTCCAACATTTCATGACATTCTTCCTCAAGATCTTCGAGCTGTTTCCATAATTTTTCAGTAATAACCAGATGGAGATATTCTGATGGGTAATTTTCACATAAATATTTCTGACGCATTCTGCCATATTTACCAATATTATAACTACTGCCATCATCTAATGAAACATCTGGTATCAGATAGTCACCTTTCCAATGATATGTTAATTCCATACGCAATCGCCTCCTTTGTGTTATGATATACAGGTAAGAAAAAATCATCACCTTCTTTTCTACAACATCTGCACTTTCATTCACCACAAATGAGCCAGCCGCCTATGTTGTGTATTAGCAGATGTAGAAATTCGCTAAATTAACAACATTTGCGAGGATATCTGACATCTACAGTTCACAGCATATCACTTCGTTGCCGTATGCCTGCGCCGTATCGAAATGTCTGTATCCTATGTCTGCCGCTGCCTTAATTGCCGCCGGTACATCCGCATCATCTATAAACCATGTTCCGAGGCCTAACTGCGGTATGCGGACTCCGTTATTTAATTCAATTCTGTTATCATACATAATATCAGTTCTCCTTTTTTCTGTTATTATGTGTATATCATAGCCCTTAAAGTTAACTTTAAGTCAATATCTTTTTGAGAGTGTCAAATCAATGAAGCATATCATGAACCGTTTTTATAAGAATCTGCAAATCCATCGGCTTAGATATATGTGCATTCATTCCTGCTGCTATTGAGTTACGCACATCTTCCGAAAATGCATTGGCCGTCATTGCTATAATAGGAATTGTCTTTGCCATCGGATGGCTGCTTTGCCTGATTGCCATAGAAGCTTCATAACCATTCATCTCAGGCATCTGAACATCCATCAGTATTATATCAAATTCTCCTGGTTTTGAGTGTATAAATTTTTCATATGCAATACGACCGTTTCCGCACATTACGCAGTTTCCGCCGGTTATGTTGATAAATTCTTTCAGAAGGTCTGCATTCATTGTATTATCTTCGGCACACAGAAATTTTATGCCGTCGAGCCGCATATCAATACAGATATTTTCGTCTGTATCAGTAATACTCTGCTCTGACTTCTGGGATATTTTCAAATCAAGGGCGACCTCAAAACTGCTTCCTTTGCCTTGTATGCTATCCACACTTATATTTCCGCCCATAAGGTCAACCAGATTCTTAACAATTGACATTCCGAGTCCCGTTCCTTCAACAGCATTTACCGTCGTGCGCTCTTCCCTTGAAAAAACTTCATATATCCTTTCAAGAAATTCCGCACTCATTCCAATACCGTTATCTGTTACTATAAATGATATATGTGCATAGTTTCCCGGGGTTATACGGTCTTCACTGATTTCAAGTCTGATTTTTCCGCCATCAGGTGTGTATTTCAGGGCATTTGAAAGCAGATTATTAAGGATCTGCATTATTCTCATTTCATCACCATAAAGCCATTGGTGGTTTATCCGGTGCATTATTACAGCAAAATCCTGCTTTTTGGCTTCAGCCTGTGGTCGGAAGTCATTATCAATCCTGTCAATAAGCTCTGCAATATTGAATTCGGCAATGTTCATTTCTATTTTGCCACTTTCTATTTTACTCATATCCAGAATTTCGTTAACAAGTGTCAGCAGGTTTCGGCTTGATTTTCTGACATTGCCGATATATTCTCTGACTTTCTCCGGTGAATCTGCTTCACGTTCAATTAACTCAGTCATTCCTATAACCGCATTCATAGATGTCCTGATATCGTGAGACATATTAGCCAGGAATTCTCCCTTGGCACGGCTGGCCGATTGCGCTGTTTTAAAGGCCGTTTCAGCCGCGTAAACTGCCTTTGACAGTTCTGCATTTATCCCGGCAAGTTTACTGTTATTTCTTCGTTCCGCATCAAGCACAGCTTTTTGTTTATTTCGTAATATTGCAACTAAGACCACCGAACATATTATAAGCAGAGAAACTGCAAATATCAATACAATACGCACCGTAATATCCACAAGCCTTACCGTATTTTGAGCAACGCACGATGAAGGGACAAGAAAAAGCAATGTCCATTCCGCACTTTTCATACGATACATTGAATAATAATACTCTGTTCCATCAAGAACCGCATTTGAGTATGATACGCCATCTTTCTGCATATTTTCCTTTGCCTCTTCAAACGAACTGCCATGCAGATAATCCATCTTTTTTAATACCGAATATGTATTATATCCGTGTATTAGTTCTTTACTCCGGCTGTTGAACAATTTAATTCCGTCGCCGTTCAGCACATAGACCGTATTATTTCCACCATATGCGGAGCATTCAAAGTAAGGATTAAATTCTTTCATGTCACGTGTCACGCCATAATAAATGATACTTATTTTTCTGCCGTTGCTGTTTATATCTATAGGATTTCGCAATTTCTTAAGGAAAACCATTTCTGTAAGGTTTGTCGTCATCGTATTTGTCACAAAATTAATTCTGTCATATCCGTTATCCAGATAATCCATTTCCTTTAAATTGCCTTTAAGACCGCTCTTATAATAATACCTTCCGATACTATCCACAGCAATTATATTCTGGCTTTTTTCGCCAAGACCATCCACTCGTTCCTGTTCCGTCATAAATTCGATAAGATCATTCCCGGTTTTGATTCCATTGTTCTGTAATCTGCTGCATTGACTGTCAACGCGCTCCCATTGGTTGGCAACCACATCTTCCAGTCCTGCAAACAACTGGTTTGTGACATTTTCCATCTGGCTCAGTCTTTCGGCATACAGTATCTCCTTGATATATGACTCATAAATTTTCAAAAATATCAAAATACCCGATATTACTATAAATACAAATATCAATATCAATAACGGCAGCCGTTGTTTTGAATAATTATTATTTTTATTATCTACCGGCTTATCATTCATTTATTCACTCCCATATAATATCGCTTTCCGACAACGTATCAAATCCGTTAAAATACTCTTTGGCGGCATCAAGACCACATATTCCTGTATCGGTTACACCGCCTTTTTGTGCAATCTCGTCTGTCACGCCCGCTACGGCCACTATATACACAGTATCGTCATCAATTTCAAAACCCTCTTGCATAACCAATTCATAAGGAAATGTATTTCCGTCTCCATTCCTGTCATAACCGCTTTCTACAAGCTTCTTTATCGTATATCCGTCAAGTTTTACCGTTATTATATTTCCTTTCCACCCTGTAGGCAGAATTGAAGTAATTTCCTGCTCCGTTACCGGCAGCGGATAAAGTTCACCGCTCACTCCTTCCAAATTCAGATCCGTGACGTTTTTATACCATTTGTTTTTTGAAATCAAAGCTAAGTCAGCGTCACAGGCCTTGGCAAAACATATCCCGACAAGTCTTGCACAATAGTCGTTATTGATTTTTTCTTTCACATATGTATAAACAGTTGATGACTTATCTTCAAGAAGATATTGATTTTCATCAAACGCTTCAATAACGTCATCTATAGAACGCTCGCCTTTAATGTAAGATATCATAACATTACCGATTGGAACTATCAGATCCTCCCAGCCGGCATATATAAAAGGTGCCGTGATTCCCGCATTCAGTTCATCCTCTATATCAGCATAATATCCCTCACTGTTTACATCGTAATCCCTAAGAGGCAGCAATGAGGTATTGGCATAATCACTGTTTAATGCCTGCATTCCTTCAACTGTAGAAAGTACTTCCATAACATGAAGTGCATCATTAAGTTTCTGTTCGTTATCCTCTAATTTCTTATTGATTCCCATATATCTGGACACATTGAGAATAAAGGCATTCTGGGTTCCGTCCTCTGACAGAAAAGGCATTATTCCGAACTCATCTGATGTTTCTTCCTCCGAAAAGACATTACAGCTGCCCAACATAAATAATGTTTTACCCTGTGCCATCATAAGTCTGGTATCATCATCACTTGTTGCATTACCCGATGCGTTTAACATACCTATCTCACGCCATCTGTCAAGCTGATACATATTTTTAATCATTTCCGGAGAGTCTTTGAGCTTTATATTTCCGTTAAGATAGTCTCTCTGCCACTGTACTCCCTCCGGTGTATTAAAAAAACTTGTATCAAGAATATTACACATATACTGGAAGCCATAGCCCGGCAGCTGTATCTGATTGACAGCAAGATTATATCCTGCTGCTTTAACCTTAGGTGCAAGTTCTTCAAGTTCTTTAAAGGATTGTGGAAGTTCCCACCCATTGTTCTCGAGCAGTGTTTTATTATAGGTAATTCCGATACAGTCATAATATGTCGGCAGCATGTATACCGCCCCATCATCCGTTACCTCACGCAGCCTTGCCTGAGCGTAATTATCCGTAAATGCATATCCCGATAAATCAATCAGCTTATCACTCACGTTGCTGTATGCAGGTCTGTAAAAAGTCGTGCAATATATATCCGGCATATCGCCCGCCTTCAGCTGTGCGTTTACATATGCCGTGTAATTAGCACCACTGTACGGAATCACTTCGATTTGTATTTCAGGATACTTATCGTGCAGAACATCTATAAAAGCACTGATATTACGGAACGGTGCCTGCATTGTGATTTTTTCATGTTCATGTGATTCCGTATTAACCGGTATGGTTTTTGCACAACCGGTCATTAACAAAATTATGCATCCCCATATAAAAATTAAATTTTTAATTCCTCTTTTCAAAATTCATTCTCCTTTCCATCAAAAAAACAGAGTATCATTAAAAGTACTGATACTCTGTATTATATGTCGAAAAGTAGCGATTTTCAAGCATGTTTTTTAATATTAAACATTTTACTGTATCTCACTGCCATTTGATAATATTTTTCTAAAGTTGCATGCAAATATTGTGGTACATATTATAACAGCGATTATATCCGCCGCCGGTTCCGCATAATACACGCCCATTACATCACCGCCCATTACAATCGGGAAAACTATCGCAAAAGGTATAAGCAATATTACCTTACGGAGCAGTGCAATAAAAAGTGATATTTTGGCCTGTCCCAATGCCATGAATGTTGTCTGGCAGCTCATCTGCAGTCCGAAAATGAGCATTCCGAATACAAATACCGGAAGCACACGCTTTATAAGCGTTCTTAACGCCTCACTGTCGCCGAATAACGCCGCATAGAATCCCGGAAAAACAATTGCGCTTAATGCCATAAGTGCCGACACGCTTGTCATCACTATGATCAGGCGCTTAAACGTTGCACGAACCCTGTCCGGCTTACCGGCTCCGTAGTTATAGCTCATTATCGGCTGTACGCCCTGACCGAAGCCGTTAATCGGCGTTGTGATCAACTGCATGACGCTCTGCAGAACCGTGAGCGATGCCACATACAGATCACCGCCGTATTTTTGCAATCCGTGATTGAGCACAATGGAAATCATAGCTTCCGTCGCCTGCATGATAAAAGGCGACACGCCAAGTGCCGATATGCTTCCGATAAGACGTATATCCGGCTTTATATTGCATATTTTAATGCGAAGACTTGTCTTTGGCGAAAAAAGGAAACGCATAACCCATGCCGCCGACAGAAATTGTGATATAATCGTCGCAACTGCCGCACCTTTGACACCCATATTAAGTCCGAATATAAGAACCGGGTCGAGTGCTATATTGACAACCGCTCCGATGAGGACCGAAATCATCGCAACGGAAGATTTGCCCTGCGCGGTTATGAACATATTAAGTCCAACCGCAATCTGTACAAAGATTGTGCCGATAAGATATATCGAAATGTAATCATCCGCATATACATAGGTTGCATCGGATGCACCTATAAGATACAGAAAAGGCTTTTTTACAATATAGAATACTACCATAAGCACAACCGAAAATACCAATATCATAAAAAAAGAATTTCCGAGTATTTTCTCGGCGCGCTTCTTGTCACCCTTTCCCATTGCTATCGCGGCAAGCGGTGCTCCACCGGCTCCGGCAAACGCCGCAAATGCGGAAATAATGATTATTACCGGCATTGTGAGTCCGAGACCCGCAAGTGCGGTCTCTCCCACGTCTTTTATTCTACCGACATATATCCTGTCCACTATGCTGTACAGAATATTAACTATCTGTGATATCATTATCGGAATACCCATGGAAAGCATAAGCTTCCATATGTTTCCGGTTCCGAGTTTTTCTTCGCTCTGCATATTATTTCTTCCTTTGGATAAATTTCATTAACGCCGCTGCCGCAACGCTTCCGTCACCGTGGACGCACATAACGATATAACCGTCGTCACGCGATTTTTTCCTTATTGATATTTCTTCGCCTTCAAAGCATTGTGTTATATAATGCAGCTCAATATCACTAAGGATATTGCCGTCATAGAAAGCTCCGTCAAAAGCATCCATAAGCAGATTCACATAACGAAGGTTTGTCATATGCCTGTTCTTATCGGTGTCGGTATATCGTATTACATATTTGTAAACTTCATCTGTTCCGTCCGCATTCTTGGGAAGTTTTATAAAAGGCTCAAGCTGCACCTGTCTGTCAACCGCCGCATCCTCAGGAAAATCAATACACGAAGGCTTGGTCAGATGACCGGCTTTCATATCAACCAGGCAGCTTTCAAGTCGCCCTGTTGCCGCCGTCTTTCCGTTGCAGGTGATTTCAATCGCCTGATGTGTGACCGCGGTAGTCTTCATTTTCTCAATCCATGTATTGATCGTCACCGGATAGTCAAACCCTATTTCTTCAATAAGGTGCATGCGGTATTTGGTATACATCCAGCATATGCCGTACTGCTCCGGGATCGTATCGTTGCCTTTGCCGAAATCGTGCATATGTCTTGTCGCCGCATCCTGAAAAAAGTTCAGGTATCCTCTTATTCCGATATATCCGTTTTCATCCGCCTCCCTTAACTGAGGCATGTAATTATATTCCATATCATAATCTCCGTCTAAAATAATTTCAAAGGACATGCTCCGCCCTTTCTATACATTCTGGCTTCCACATAATAGCCGCATTTAAGGCAGACCCCGCGTTCAAGATACTTACAGTCAAGGCAGGTATCAAGTCTCTGCCGGTACACCTCCGGCAGCGCCCTGTCACATTCGGGAGTATCTGCTTTATATTTATTGACGATTTCAAGTGCCGTCTTATCGTCAATTGCGTTAAGCAGGCACCTGACACATCTGAGTTTCTTAAGCGGATTGCCGATACTATTTTCTGACATGGCATACCACCGTAGCAACTGAAGCTGCCGGAAGTTTAACAACACGTTCTTTGCCGTTCCAATCATCGGTCATGTATTCCGGTACTATGTTCTCCGGATTATCAAATGTATTGCATGCATGCACTTCTCCTGTAAGCATGGTAATTTCCACAGGTCTTGTAAAAAGTACATCCTCCGGAATCTCGATTTTTATCTCAACGTCATCATTAATCGAAGCATTGGCAAGCGAGATCGTCACTGTATCGCCCTTTACGGATACGGACTGTGATACGGCACCGACCGATACATCATCACTGCCCGCCATAACCTCATCGATACTGCTTTCCACCAGCTCGGCCCCCTGATGATTCTTATACATTCCGAACACATAATATGTCGGTGTCTTCACCATATCCGTTCCCTCTGTAAGAACCATAGCCTGCAGCACATTGACTGTCTGGGCAATATTGGCCATTGATATGCGGTCACATCTTGCATTAAAAATATTAAGGCTTGCCGCTGCCACAATGGCATCCCTTATCGTATTCTGCTGGTACAGAAATCCCGGATTGGTTCCCGGTTCAACATCATACCAGGTTCCCCATTCGTCAACTATGAGGCTTATATCGTGTTCCGGATCGTATTTGTCCATGATCTCAAGGTGATTGTCTATTATATCTGCTATATGAAGCGCTTTTTTAATTGTAATATAGTATTCTTTGTCATTGAACTTTGTTGCACTTCCCTTATGCTCCCAGTCGCCCGGAAGAGTGTAATAATGGAGGCTTATCGCTTTGGCGTGCCATTTGTTGATACGCTTCATAAGTTCTTCCGTCCAGTGGTAATCTTCGGCATTCGGACCGCATGCTATTTTGTACAGATGATTATCACCTGAATCCTTACAAAACTGCTGATAACGCTTGTATTCGGATGCATAATATTCCGGATCCATGCTTCCTCCGCATCCCCAGTTCTCGTTACCGATACCGATATATTTAACCTTCCACGGTTCAGTCTGTCCGTTTGCCACACGCTCATTGGCCACTGATGAACCCGCCGGTGCCGTCATATATTCAACCCATTCGGATGCTTCCCTTACGGTTTCGCTACCAAGGTTAAGCGCGATATACGGCTCACAGCCTATCTGGCTGCACAATTCCATAAATTCATGCGTTCCGAAGCTGTTATCTTCTACCACACCGCCCCAGTTGGTATTGACCATGCGGCGTCTGTCTGCTTTGTCCCCGATGCCGTCACGCCAGTGATATTCGTCCGCAAAACAGCCTCCCGGCCAGCGCAATACAGGCACACCGATTTCTTTCAATGCATCAACCACATCTTTACGCATTCCTTTTACATTAGGAATATCAGAATCATCTCCCACATATATTCCGTCATAAATACACCTTCCCAGGTGTTCGGAAAACTGTCCGTATATTTCGGGTGCGATCTTCTTTCCGGTTCTCCTGCCGATTCGTAATGTTGTTTTAAGCATTTCGTTCTCCTTTAATTATTTCATGTAATGGTTTTTTGATTTTCTTACGTGTTATCTCCATAAGGTCAAGCCCCGTAAATTCCACAAAAACAGCTTTAACCGGGTCCGCGGCAAGATACTTTTTCATTGTATCTTGAATTATATTGCGGTTATCTTTCTCACCGAGATTGATAAAATCAATAATTATAATTCCTGATATATTACGCAGAATAAGCTGTCTGGCTATTTCCGCACATGCTTCAAGATTAGTCTTAAGAAATGTCTTCTCCCTGTCCGCGTTACGACCGTCAAATTTGCCCGTATTCACATCTATTACAGTCAAAGCTTCGGTAGGTTCTATAACAAGATATCCCCCGGATTTAAGCCACACACGCTTGTCTAAGGCACGTTCCAGCCTCGATTCCATTGAATAAGCCTTGATAAGCGGCAGCAGCTTATCATCATACAGACGTACGGGAGTATCATAACCCTGCTTTGCGAGAAAACCAGCGAGTTCTTTATTGTCCGTCACAATCTCATCATCCGGGCCGAGTCTGTAAGAAGATATATCGCTTAATATTCCGTTATCAGATTCCTTTAGAAGTGTAAATGCCGGTCTGTGATAAGCTTTGTCCAGAATACTCTTATATTCTTCCGTCAGACGCTTCAGTTCTTCCTCAAGTTCATCCGCAGATGCATTGATTGCATCCGTTCTTATAATAAATCCGTAATCATCTGTAACATACGGCATAACTATGGATTTGAGTCTGTCCGCCAAGGCCTTATCCGTAATCTTATGTGATACTCCGACACGACCGGCCTGTTCCCTCGTTATTGCCGCATATTTCCCCCCGAAAGATATAACGCTCGACACCAGCGGAGCCTTGGACTTAATTCCGTCTTTAAGGACCTGGACAAGCATCAGATCTCCCTGGCACACCTTATCGGTATTTTTTCTGTTAAGAAACAACGGACGCGGATTATCCTTTATCGAAAAATAGCAGACCTTTCCGTGTGCGATTTCAACAAAAGCCGCATCGATATTACGCACAACGTCACGCACTCTGGCAACATATATGTTGCCGAGTACGCTTTCTTCATTGTCATATATACCGATGCGGATTTCCCTGTTATCTTCAAAAAGCATTGAAAGCTTTCCGGATATATTATTAATGTTGTAATCAGTTATAACTAACCTCTTCATTACCTGCCGGTCAACTCCTTGAAAAAGCATGAATGTGCCCCGGTATGACACGCTGCTCCTGCCTGTCTTACAACGGCAAGAATCGTGTCATTATCACAGTCCAGCTTCATCTCGGATACATACTGGTAATGCCCGGACGTAAGTCCCTTTATCCATAACTCCTGACGGCTTCTGCTGTAATATGTCATTTTACCGGTAGCTATGGTCATATTATAAGCCTCTTCATTCATATAAGCAACCATTAAAACTTCTCCGGTCCCTTCCTCCTGCACGACAACCGGAATCATTCCGTCTGAATTAAGCTTAAATTCCGAATACGGTATTTTGCTTTTAAATACCGGAAATTCCTTAACGGCAGCAGCCACATCAATTCTCTGTTCATATATGGCTTTACCCATTATTGCTCCCTTTATTCCGGCTGCATTCAATGCCCTTAAATCATCCATGGAAGAGACTCCTCCCGAAGCAATTACATCAAGTCCGGTCTCTTCTGTGAGTTTCTTTGTCATCTCAACATTCGGGCCGCAAAGCATGCCGTCCTTGGAAATATCAGTGTATACTATATGCTTAACACCCATTTCCTTCATGGCATTACACAATGAAACTGCACTTGTTTGGGACACTTCACCCCAGCCTTCAACGGCAACCAGACCATCCCTGGCATCGACTCCGGCTACTATATGGTCACTTCCGAACCGTTCTATTGCTTTTCGTACAAATTCAGGCTCCTTGACCGCTTTGGTTCCGATTATAACTCTGTATATGCCATACGAAAGCACTCTCTCAATATCTTCCATTGTTCTTATTCCGCCGCCGAGTTCACACGGAACGGTAACCGAACCGACTATTTTTTTGATGGTTTCTTCATTAACCGAATGTCCTTTAAGGGCCCCGTCAAGGTCAACCAGATGTATGAACGTCGCCCCGTTCTCCTCAAAATACCGCGCTACCTTATACGGTTCATCGCTGTATACGGTTATATTGTCAAATTCGCCCTGTCTTAAGCGGACGCATTTACCGTCTTTTAAATCTATGGCAGGATAAAGCTGCATTTTAAAGTGCTCCTTTCGTGGACGGAAGTCCGTGTACTCTTTCATCGTATGAAACTGCCTCATCAAGTGCCCTTGCAAACGCCTTAAACATAGCTTCTATTATGTGATGCGCATTTTCGCCGTACATCTCTTTGATATGAAGATTCATTCCGGCCGAATACGAAACGGCGTAGAAAAATTCTTTGACCATTTCCGTGTCAAAATATCCGACGCGTTCAGTATTAAATGTACCGTCAAACACAAGATATGGTCTTCCGGACAGATCAATCGCGCAAAGCACAAGTGTCTCATCCATCGGCAGCATAAAATTACCGAATCTTCTTATTCCGCGTTTGTCACCGAGAGCTTTCTTGATCGCCTCGCCGAGAACTATTCCGGTATCTTCTATGGTATGATGGCAGTCCACATGCAGATCGCCGTTCACCGTCACCTTAAGGTCAAAGAGACCATGCTTTGCAAAGCTTATTAACATATGGTCAAAAAAACCTATTCCCGTATCAACTTCAGCTTTGCCGCTTCCGTCAAGATCGATTTCAAGTTCAATCTCTGTCTCGGCGGTCTTTCGCGTTACTTTTGATTTTCTCGTCATAATATGCTCCTTATTCAAATCTGACTTTGATAGAATTAGCATGAGCCGTAAGGCCTTCAGCCTGTGCAAATTTCTCTATGTCCGAATGTATTTCGCCAAGGGCCTCTCTTGAATACGAAATAATGCTTGACTTTTTAATGAAATCGTCAACTTCAAGAGGCGAAAAGAACTTGGCTGTTCCGTTAGTCGGAAGTACATGGTTCGGTCCCGCAAAATAATCGCCGAGAGGTTCCGAAGAATACTCTCCGAGGAAAATAGCTCCTGCGTTGCGTATTTTGGTCATTGTCTGGAACGGATCTTTTGTTACAAGTTCCAGGTGCTCGGATGCAATTTCATTAACAACCGAAACAGCCTCGTCCATATCCTTGGCCAACAGAATATATCCGTAATTTTCAAGTGATTTTTCTATTATCTGTCTTCTTGAAAGCTCTTTTAAGAAACCTTCTGTTTCTTCACTCACCTTATCGGCAAGTGTCCTTGATGTGGTTACAAGTATGGCGGATGCAAGCTCATCATGCTCCGCCTGGGATAAAAGGTCCGCAGCCACAAATCTTGGATTGGCACTCTCATCTGCAAGGACCATTATCTCACTCGGACCCGCAATTGAGTCAATTCCGACCTGTCCGTATACGGCTTTCTTGGCAAGCGCTACATATATATTTCCGGGTCCAACTATTTTGTCAACCTTCGGTACGCTTTCCGTTCCGTACGCCATAGCAGCTATTGCCTGGGCTCCGCCGACCTTATATATCACATCAACGCCGGCCTCTTTGGCTGCAACAAGTGTTCCGCAATAAATTTTACCGTCTTTTCCCGGAGGTGTACACATAATTATCTCGTCAACCCCGGCAACTTTAGCCGGAACAACATTCATAAGAACCGATGACGGATATGCGGCTTTGCCACCAGGAACATATACGCCCACTCTTGCAAGCGGTGTTATCTTCTGTCCGAGAATTGTGCCGTCCGGTGTTGCATCAAACCAGCTGTTGCGCTTCTGCTTAGCATGATAATTTCTGATATTTACAAGTGCTTTTCTGATTATTTCAACGAGTCCGTCATCAATTTCTTCATATGCTGCTTTGATTTCGTCTTCGGTTACGATTATATTGCCTGCGTTAAGATCATAACCGTCGAACTTCTTAGTATATTCAAATACCGCTTCATCGCGGCGGTTTTTGATATCATCTATTATAGCGCTGACGCGTCCTTCATATTCTCCATAGCTGTTAGGACTTCTTTTAAGAAGATTGCTCAAAATATCTTTCTTGGTATTTTCATTAAGTTCAAGTATTCTCATATTATTGTACCTCCGTTTTTCTCTGCTCATCGCGTATGCGGAGCTTGTCTATTATATCCATTATTCTGGAGCTTTCCATCTTCATGCTCACCTGGTTAACGACAACCCTGGCCGACAGATCACATACTTCCTCAAGTACCTGTAAACCGTTCTCACGAAGCGTCGCACCGGTCTCGACAATATCAACAATAACCTCTGAAAGACCCACAATAGGTGCAAGTTCAACGGAACCGTTAAGCTTGATTATCTCGACTGTCTGATGCTTGACATTATAGAAATAATCTTTGGCAATATGCGGATATTTGGATGCGACTCTTATAAGGTCGTGGCCGTTAAGCAGTGCTTTGGCGCTTTCCGGTCCGCACACGCACATCTTACATTTACCGATTCCAAGATCATATACTTCATAAAGTTTACGATCTTCTTCAAGCAGCGTATCCCTGCCGACAATTCCTATATCTGCCGCACCATACTCGACATATGTAGGCACATCGGATGCCTTTGCAAGGAAAAATTTAAGTTTAAGTTCTTCATTTACAAATATAAGTTTCCTTGTTTTCTCATCTTTCATTTCCTCGCATGTAATACCTATTTCTTCAAGTATTTCCATAGCTTTTCTGGCAAGGCGGCCTTTAGCAAGTGCGAATGTAATATATCTCATTATTGTACACCATACCTTTCAAGAAGATTCTTATCGACAAAAAGCACATCTTCATATTTATCATAATCATCCGGAGATGCACTTCTTGCAAGTACAGCCGGGACATCCGATTTGCGGAAAAATGCCGCAAGCTTAATCGCATCAGTAACATTGGAATCATCATATACGATAAGTCTTGGCCTTGTGCCGCACTCTGACTCAACTTTCTGTCTGTTCATTGCCTGCTGCAATAAATCCACCGTTATGCAGAATCCGACCGAAGCTTTATCTTTGCCGAACTGACCTATCAATTTATCATAACGGCCGCCACTTGCTATCGGTTCTCCGACGTCATATGTATATGCTTTAAAAACAATACCGGTATAATAATCAAGTTCGCTCAACATTCCGAGATCAAATGTAACATACTTCTCAACGCCGTAAGCTTTAAGAAGTTCATAAAGTTTCTTAAGATGATCCACCGCCGCCAGTGAAGTTTCATTATCAGCAAGAAGTGCTGCACGGTCAAGCACTTCCACATCACCGAACAGCTGTGGCAGTTTATAGAATACTTCGCCTAAATTTCTGTCTATATTTTCACTTTCAATTATCTCTCCGACGCGGAATATATTCTTATTACGGATTATCTGGCGCATCTCAGCTTCGCTGTCGGAATCGAGTCCTGCCTTCATGGCAAGGCCCTTAAAATATCCTATATGGCCGACTTCAACCTGAAAATCGGTAAGGCCCGAACTTAATACCGATTCAACCAGTATCGCAATCATCTCCGCATCCGCCTCAATAGACGAATCACCTATAAGTTCGCATCCTGTCTGGGTTGTCTCTTTAAGTCTTCCCTGATATCTGGAATTATTGATAAATGTATTGCCGCTGTAACAAAGTCTTACGGCATCCGTCTCATCCTCAAAATATTTGGCTGCGCATCTTGCGATCGCAGGAGTCATATCCGGTCTTAATACAAGTGTATTTCCCTCTCTGTCGAATAACTTGAACATATTCTGGGACGCAACCGATCCGCGTTCTTTATTAAAAATATCGAAAAACTCAAATGAAGGAGTCTGTATATCCGTATATCCGTATAACTTAAGAATATTGTGAATCTTATCCTGTATATATAATTTCTGTGTACATTCACCGTTATATATATCTCTTACGCCTTCCGGTGTATGCAATAATTTTCTTTCCATATCTGCCTCTTTCCCGTGTATTACTTTATTGTGGTAAATCGCTAATTCATTACTACAAGAAAACATATCATAAAAAAATATATTTGTCAACCCCGCGAATCCAAATCCATATTCAGCTGTTCGAGGTAATGTACAAGCGCTCCGCCTTTCTGCCTTATCCTGTATGTCATATCTATCTCCGAATATTTAAAATGTTTAAGGCCTCCGGCTTTGGCCCGCTCGACAAACTTCTTAATGTCTTTGAATGGAATGTAATATTTTTCATCCCTCGCGGTAAAATACAGTATTATAAATGATATTCCGCCCTGACTTTCAAAATCTTTCATAAACTCATACTGGTGTTCATGGATATTCTGCATGGAAAAATTATCCGTCCGGCACTCTTTGGCATCAAAGCATACCGGTACACCCTGAACCGTACCGATATAATCAACGGTACTTTTCCGGTCAAAATAAGCAAGTGTTATATGCCTGCTTTCTTTGTCTATTGTGATCGGTGTTATCGGAGTCGGTATTTTCTGTATCAAAGCAAGATTATTGTCACGATACACCTCATTTGTCATATTGATCATCTCTTCGAGTACCGACCCTCTCAGACCTCTGCTCTCAGCCATTGAAAAACCTCTTGAAATCTTCAGGAAATCCTGATTTTATGTCCATCTCCGATATATTTGCAAACCGGCCCGTAAGCTTTGGAAAAACAAGTTCATATGAATGTAAAAGCTGCCTTTTTAATCCATTTTTCTTAGAAAAAGCAATCGACTCCGGACTTCCGTATTTGACATCTCCGGCTATCGGGAATCCCAATTTTGACATCTGTGCCCTTATCTGATGCGTTTTTCCCGTTATCAGCCTGACTTTTACCAATGTAAGGCAATCATAATATTCGAGCGGTTCAAACTCTGTGTCAATAAAATCCCCATCATCCGGGTTATCGTCGATTGTTACTTTATTGGCTGTTTCGTCCTTCTTAATATATCCGCTTATACGTTCTGCATGTTTCACTCTGCCGTACACAACGGCAAGATAATATTTCTCAATATCTCTCATTTTGATGAGCTCCGACATTTTCTGCGAACCGGCAAGCGAAACGCCGGCAATCATAAGGCCGGATGTATTTCTGTCAAGTCTGTTACAAAAAGCAGGTGTAAATGCAGCACTTATATTTCCGGAGCGGTTTGATTTAATCAGATATGATAACAGCAGCTCATTCATTGAAACATCGGATGATTTTGCCTTCTGCGAAAGAACGCCGGCACATTTATCGGCGATTATAATATTGTCATCTTCATATACAACATTAAACGGCATATTTTCATACACTTTTATATCATTCACCCTGTCTCCGGTGAATTTATCTATTGTTGCATCTGCCATAAAAACCTGTACTACATCTTTGGCATTTAGTTTTTCGTTTCCTTTGGCTTTTGCTTTGTTAAGTGTAATATTTTTACCTCTAAGCTGCTTAAAAATAAGTCCTGAAGGGGCATTTTTAAACAATTTTGCAAGATATTTGTCAAAACGCTGTCCGGCTTCATTATCTGAAATAATATATTCTCTCATATCAGATACTCATAATAGATACTTTTTCAAAAACAGTATCTATATGCTCCTTCTCTTCATCAGTCAGCTCAGCATTTCTTGCAGCAAGCTGTTTGACACGTTTATTAAACTGTGATGCATCTTTAAACAATTTTACTTTGGCATTGTAATCATAGTAATTAAGGAAGTTGGTAACTCCCTTTTCAAATTTCTCCGGTATTGCTTTTTCGTCACATGTATATGCAACAATATTCTCATCTTTATCAATTACCAGCATATTGATTGCAAAACATTTTTCCTGTGCGGTCATAAGCATATCATAATACACCTTAAGCGGCGCCGCACTTGCTTCGCCTTCGTTATAAGTTGCCTCACTTACCTTACAGTTCCACGGGATCATAAGATACTGCACAAAAATCTTGGCCGTCGGAAGTATTACAAGAACGGCAAGTATTGTTACATAATTTTTGCCTGTGCCAAAAATATAATATCCGATAAAATATATAAGGATCATCAACAAAAATCCGACAATTGTTCCGACTCCGAGTTTGGTTTTCCTTGCGCGCATATAACCGCGCTCGCCCTTTGTTTTCTTCATATCATTTCCACCTTTATTTACTTATTGTCAAATACTTTCATTACGACTTTGTGCGGAAGAATTTTGGCAGCGGCTTCGGCTACTTTCATAGTCACTCCGTATACACTTATTTCATTACCGAGGGCTGCATCCTTTATTGCCTTGGTAACTACTTTGGCAGGATCACTGTATTTAAGTTTCATTCCTTTGTTTCCCGCGATATCGAAAAATTCCGTGTCAACCGATCCCGGGCACATAGCCGTTACAGTTACCTTGCGGCCTTTGAGTTCGGCATTGAGTGCCCTTGAGAAGCTAAGGACATAAGCCTTGGTGGCAGCATATACATTAAATCCCGGCTGCGGTGAAAATGCGGCTGCCGATGCTGCATTTATTATACGGCTGTGTGTTGACACATAAGGAAGACATATTCCCGTAAAAAGAGTAAGCGCCTTGCAGTTAAGATCTATCATGCCGGCCTGTTCATATATGTCGATTTCATCAAACCGGCCTACTTTACCGTATCCCGCACAATTTACAAGAAGCTTGATGTCCGGGTTGTTTTCCTTGAGGCAATCCGCAAAAGCCTTCATATCGTTATCATCTGTCATATCCATGGCAAATACCCTTGCAGGCATATGAAGTTCCTTTTCAAGCTCCATAAGACGTTCTTTACGTCTTGCAATGAGCCAGATTTCATCGAGTTTACCGTATTTTCTGTCAATCTGGTATGCAAATTCCTTTCCCATTCCGGATGATGCACCTGTTACGACCGCTATTTTCATTTTAATATGTTTCCTCCTGATTAAGTTTTTCAAAACTGTCTATATAATAATCTGCCTTATGTCTCTTTAGTTCATCGACATCTTCGGAATACTTATCATAAACCGCACACACCTTCATGCCGGCGTTATGTCCCGCATCTATTCCTACCGGGATATCTTCAAAAACCATACATGCATCCGGTGATACATTGCATAATTGAGCACATTTGAGATATACATCCGGTGACGGCTTGCCTGCTCCTACATCACATCCCGTGACAACGGCATCAAAATATCCTGTTATATCAAGTGCATCCAGACAACACATTGCAAGTTCTTTTGAATTACTTGTGGCAATTCCCATCCTTATTCCGCGTTCATGTGCATTTTGAAGAAATCGTGCCACGCCTGGTTTGAGCGGTACATGATGTCTGTATTTATCCATTGCCATATCATTCCATATACGCTTAATGTCATCAATGCTTTCATCCAGACCGAATCTGTTTTTAAAAAAGACTGCCGTTTCAGTGAAACTCATTCCTTCTATGTCGCGCTGCAGATTCTCCGGCAGCTCTATTCCTCTGCTTCCCAAAAATTCTATGTCTATGTCACGCCACATCCACATTGAATCAATAATCGTGCCGTCCATGTCAAAAAAACACGCTTTTATATTTTCTAACATATTTCCTCCGGAATATTGTCTTTGAAATATAGTTTGATTTTCTCCGGCGAAAGCCTGATGTATTCTCCCGGTGCAAGTTCTTCCGGAAGAGTAAGTCCGCCCATAGAAATCCGCTTTAGATATGTTACGTTACAACCCATTGCAGCCATCATTCTTTTAATCTGATGAAATTTTCCTTCATGTAACGTAATATAGCATTTACTGTAATCATTACCGGCTTCTATTATCTCAAGCTGTGCCGGAAGTGCCGTAAAATCATCGTCAACCTTAAGGCCTTGCGCAACCTGTCTTACATTATCTTCATTAAGCGGTCCGTCTGTTTCCGCATAATATTTCTTATCGACATGCTTCTTTGGTGCAAGCAGATTATGTGCAAGCAATCCGTCATTCGTTATAAGCAGCAGTCCTTCCGTATCCTTATCAAGCCTTCCTACCGGAAATACATCTTTCTTTGCTCCCTTTATCAGGTCTACAACGGTAGGTGTATTCCTGTCCTCCGTGGCTGATATAACGCCGGCCGGTTTATTTATAAGGTAATATTCGTATTGAACATACTCTACCGGCTCTTCGTTCACAAAAACAATGTCACAATCCGTATCAACTTTCTCTTTACCTGTACGTGCAGGCGTCTTGTTGATTTTTACAATGCCCTTTCGTATGAATGCTTTGACATCGCTTCTGCTTCCTATTCCCATATCCGCCAGATATTTATCTATGCGAAGTTTCATCACATCCACCTCCATCCCGGCAGATATTTATTCTTGATGGTGTAACCGTTTACACGTCCCCATCCGAGAGGATATCCGTTCACGGTTATCAGTACGTTTTTGGATTTTCCGTGAAGTGTATTCTCATCCGCCTCGACAGTCTCTCCTTTGAGATATTTAATGACACGGATATCGTCCGGTTCGAAATCAGCTGTCGTACCGTATTCCCCACGTCTTATCGTCATGGCAAGTGCCTGGCTTGGCTCAAAACGGTTTTTCTTAAGTTCTCCCATTAACAGACCGGTTCTCATGGAACGGATGCCTTTCATATCCGGCATACATTCCGGCATATAATATATTTTCTCGCCGATACACACCATACGGTTCATATCATAGTCCACATCCAGTTCATCAAGGAATTCTTTCAGTTCCGCCGGCACCTTGCCTGGCGCAAAACTTCCCTTTACATTTATTGTTCTACGGTAATCTTCTTCTCCGTCTTTCACAAGCAGAGCCACAAAATGGCCTTCTCCGTCAAGATGATGCGGAAAAAGCCTTATTGCTTCTTCCATTCCGAATGCACGTACAAATCCTTCGTAATCATATATTCTCTCAAGTCTGAACTCCGGGTGATTTTCGAGGAAATATCTTATATTATCCTCATCTTCCATTTTGGAAAAAGTGCACGTCGAATAGACAATACTGCCGCCATTCTTAAGCATGCGCGCTGCATTGTCCAGAATATTTTTCTGTATGGGAGCATAGAACTCAGGACCCTGTGATTCCCAGCTCTTTATAAGCTTATTATCCTTGCGGAACATTCCTTCGCCGGAGCAAGGTGCGTCCACAAGTATTTTATCGAAAAACGTGCCAAAATTATCCGCTAACTTCTCCGGGTATTCACATGTAACTATAACATTTCCTATTCCGAATACCTCTATGTTCTTAAGCAATGCCTTAATCCTTGAGGCACTGACATCATTGGATACCAGAAGTCCCGTGCCGCAAAGTTTTGCACCGAGTTCTGTGCTTTTTCCTCCGGGTGCCGCACACAAATCCAGCACACATTCGCCCTCTTCTACGGGCAGCACACACGCCGGAGTCATTGCACTCGGCTCCTGAAGATAATATAATCCCGCGAAATAGTAAGGATGTTTGGCCGGTTTGTCTTCCTCATCATAATAAAATCCGTTAGGAATCCACGGAACCGGCTTGAGTTTAAAAGGACTGATTGCAAGGAAATCCTCAACGGATATCTTGGCAGTATTAACACGCAGCCCATACTGTCTCGGCTTGTCAAAACTTGCAAGATAGTCCGAAAGTTCTTTATCTCCTATAAGTTCTTTCATGGAATTTATGTATTTCTCAGGTAATTTCATCTTAATGTTCAGAGGCTCTGTGCCCTGTATCCTTCCGCTATTATATCCAACTGCCTTGCAAAGCTTCTGAGCTGTTCAAGGTCGTTTTTCTTGTATATTTCAAAAAATTCATCCTGTATCTTGATGACTTCTTTTTTATTTGCAACCTTATAAAGATTCTGAATATTGTTAAGTATATCGGATACTATATTTGCATGTATTATAAAAGAACTCTGTGCGTCCATAATCTCATCATGGATCGAAGACATCTCTTCATCAAGTTTCAATATTGCATCAGCCGAGGCATTAAGTCTTTTCCTTATGTGATCCGGTATATTGTGACGGTATTTGTACTGAAGTGAATGTTCTATTGTCGCCCAGAAATTCATCGCAAGCGTACGGATCTGGATTTCAACAAAAATAGTTTTGGTTCCCTCCATTGTCTCCACATTATAATTAACAATTAAATGATAACTTCTGTATCCGCTCGGTTTAACATTTTTGATATAATCTTTTTCATGGATAATCTTCATATCACTGCGGTTCTTAATAATATCAACCACTTTATATATATCTTCTACAAACTGGCACATTATCCTCATGCCGGCTATATCCTCAATCTGCTCCGTTATATTCTCTATCGGAATATCTTTCTTACGGCACTTTTCAAGAATACTCGATATGCTTTTAACCCTTCCCGTAACCGTCTCTATCGGAGAATACAGATTTCTTGAACGGTATTCCGATATTATATGATTAAATTTAACAAGCAGCTCCCTGACTGCAAGGTCGTACGGTGTAAGAATTTCTTTCCATAATTGAATTTCCAATTTAAATACCTCCTGATACCCACTATATTAAAGTCTCTCCAAAAGTTTCAGTGTAAAATCATATACTCTTTCGGCTGATTTGATTGACAGCCTCTCATCATAAGTATGAACATCATACATATCCGGTCCATACGAAATAATATCCAGTTCCGGCATCTTTCCGGCAAAAATACCGCATTCAAGTCCGGCATGGATTATTTCAAACACCGGTTCTTTATGATACATTTCATTATATACCTGACCGGCGGTTCTGCACAGTGAAGAATTATGTCTGTGGGGCCACGACGGATAATCTCCGCTTTCTTCACATCTTCCACCGACATACTCTGCCATATCTTTGATCCTGTCAGCAAGCTCTCTTTTGGCCGATGCATGCGAACTTCTTATCGAATACCCAAGTCTGAATATTCCGTTCTCATACAGCATAACACCGGGATTAAGTGAAGTCTCTACCATATTGATATCATCGGCATTCCTTGCTATGACGCCGTAAGGCAGCTGACGCAGGCATAATATAATTCTGTCCGTATCACTCTCTGATGCAGCTTCTGATGCGTGATTTGCTGCATTTTCCGCTTCAATCAATATATCATCATCAATGCCCGAATATTCCTCCCGCAGTTCATTTGTCATAATTGCACACAATTCTGAAATCCTGTCATAATCCGCTGTACATGATATGACAGCCTCCGCGTAATTACATATTGCATTATCAACAACGCCGCCTTTAAGGCTTACTATTCTTAAATCCGCTATCTGTCTTATACGTTCGAGTACACGGCCGGTGATAACATTTGCCGAAGGCCGTCCGGTTCCTATATCCGAGCCCGAATGCCCGCCCTTAAGCCCTTGGACGATTATTTTAAAGACCGTATTCTCCGATTTAGCCGTTGTGGTATCTAATATCAGATCACTTCTAAGTCCGCCGGCACATCCTGTAATGAATTCGCCTTCCTCTTCAGAGTCCATGTTTATCATATATCTGCCATGTAATACGGAGGTATCAAGTACCGATGCCCCCAAAAGTCCTACTTCTTCATCGACCGTAAAAACTGCTTCCACAGGCGGGTGTTTGATGGCATCATCATCAAGAATTGCCAACATATACGCCGCGGCAATTCCGTTATCGGCTCCAAGCGTAGTATCCCTGGCCGTGATAAATCCGCTTTCAAGTGCATCTTCATCTATATCTATCCCGTCTTTAAGAAAATCATGTCCGGACGAATTCGTCTTTGCGCCAACCATATCAATATGTCCCTGCAATATAACGGTATCATGATTCTCATATCCGGCGGATGCGTTCTTATATATGACAACATTTCCGACCGCGTCCCTATAATATTTCAAGCCGTGTTCTTTTGCAAAATTCTCACAATAACTGCTGATTGCCTCAGTATGATGTGATATATGCGGTATATTACATATATTTTCAAAATAAAACATAACTTTTTCGGGTTTGTATGATTTCAGCTTTCTTTCCATGATATTCCTTCCATAAGCCAATTTTTCCATTTATTATTTTGCCACAAGTCTGTTCAAAAATCAATCGAATAACATATTATGTACACTAATATATTGAAGTATGAAGAAAAAATTTATCTGTATCATATTCATTGCACTTTTCATACTTATGCTTACTCATCCTGTTATAGTTCTCAACGGAGCAAAACTCGGCATTTCGCTGTGGATTGAGTCGGTCGTTCCGTCGTTGCTGCCATATATGATTCTCAGCAATTTTCTCATATATGCCGGCATTTCCGCTGACACAGCCATTATTATGAAACCGGCCGCGCGTTTATTAAAACTTCCGGATGATGCCGCATATTGCATATTGGCCGGACTGTTATTTGGGTATCCGGCATGTGCGGTTTCAGCGGTCAGTCTGTACCGTGAAGGCAGGATTGATAAAAATACCGCAACTTTTCTTTCCTGCTCTTTTAATAACATAAGTCCGGCCTTTATTGCCGGTTTCGTATGCGTCGGCATACTTAAAGATTCGTCAATGATCGCCCCTGTGCTTGCTCTTTTTTACATAATTATTTTATTGTCAACTATAATAATTAAACTCACTTTTTTCCGCGGCAGACAGACTGTTCCCGGTCCCACCTTTTATGCTTCCGGCCATTCCGGGAATTTCTTTGATATGGCTGTCATTAATTCACTGACCAATATAGCTAAGCTTGGCGGATATATAATTGTCTTCTCCATTGCAGCAAACTGGGTTATGTTAGTCCCCATGCGTTTTGCTCCATTTATCTGCGCGGCTTTGGAGGTGACAACAGGCTTAAATGCACTTGCGGACAGCATAAAAAATATGCACACACTTCTGCTTCTAATAATTCCGGCGCTCGCATTCGGCGGTATTTCCGGGATATTCCAGACCTTCGGTGTCGATACCGGTAATGTGATTGACCGCAGGAAATATATCATCTCCAAATTAATCACAATGGCTGTAGCATTTGTATGTACATATTTGTTTGAAATTATATTTAAAATTCAATAGGTATAATGATTATTCTTCATCGTCTGTATCTTCAGTATCATTATCCTCATCATCCATAACTGCCTTAACTCCTGCGGCAAGTTCTTCCTGTGCGGCAACTTTCTCCGGCTCAGGTCTTAATTCCTTACGGTTGGATACAACGATATTGAGATCCTTCTCAAGTGCTCCGATGAGACTCTCGTACTTGGATTTATTGCTCTCAAGCGAATGCTCAATTAACATCTGAAGGTTCGCAAGCATCTCATCCGTGTACTGAATCGCTCCAAGTCTGATATTGTTCGCATCTGTTGTAGCCTGGTCAACAATCTGCTGTGCTTTCTTGGAAGCATCATCAATCAACGCGTTGGCCTGTTCATATGCACGCTGCATTATCTCATGCTCATTGATAAGTTCTTCCGTATGTATCTGTGCCTCACGGATCATCTGGTCAGCCTGCTCTTTGGCATCCGCAAGTATAGCTTCCTTATTGCTGATGAGTTTCTGGTATTTCTTAATCTCATCAGGCGTCTTCAGTCTGAGTTCCCTGATAAGTTCATCTATATCCTCTTTATTAACAGCAATCTTAGTGCTTGAAAGAGGTATTGGTCTGCAGCTTGATATATAATCTTCTAATTCGCCTATAATTTGTTCGATTCTGCTCATAGTCCACTCTCCTTGTAACTGTATATGTTATATAATATCACTTACTCTTATGTATTACAATAGCATTTTGCATTTCGTATTATTTTTTTGTCGGATTTATTTTCTGCGGATAAAAACATGTTTATTGGTCTTATAGACTTTGGATTTGTAAATTTCAAAGCCTTCATCTTCAAGAAAATCAAAATCAGTTTCCTTGGATGCTTCCACAATTATTATCGTATCTTCTGTAATATAATCACACGATTTTAATTTGTTAAAAATCTCAGGTTCATATCCCGCTTTATATGGCGGATCCATAAAAACAATATCAAACGGAAGGCCGCCTTTAAGTCTGTCGAGCGCTGCAAATACATCTGTCTGCATCAGTACTGCTTTATCGGTGAATTTGGTAAACTTAAGATTTTCATTGATGCAGTTTATCGCTGTTGTATTATTTTCAACGAGGACCGCCATCTCGGCGCCGCGGCTTAATGCTTCAATTGCAATCCCGCCGCTTCCTGAAAACAAATCCAGAAACCGCGAACCATATATATCGCTTTGTAATACATTAAAAAGTGTCTCTTTTGTTCTGTCTTCCGTTGGACGCGTGTCTGTTCCGGCCGGTGTTTTAAGCGGAAGGCTCCTGCGGCTGCCTGCTATGACTCTCATCTTATTCTTCACCTCCCATGTCCTGATTAGGTGTATATTTTAATTTACGTGCATGTTCCTCGTCTTCTTTATAGTATATTTTACCATACTCAAGGCATTTAAAATCATGTCCTTCGATATCGTAAATCGATGTACTGCAATTACGCGGAAATACACCTGCCCAATAATCTTTAAGCTCACGATGCAATAAATTAAGCGCAAGTGCATTGTTAAGCGCCCCGTGTGCGACCACAAGCATCGTAGAAATGCTGTGTGATGCCGGCACGATCACATCCTCTATAAATGACGCCGTCCTCGCAATCACATCCTGAAAGCTTTCTCCGCCTTCCATCGCTTTAAATTTGTCGGGCGCCTCAAAAAAATTCGCAAAATCTGCCGGCACCTTATCCGACGGCATGCCTTCGTATATTCCAAAGCACATCTCCTTAAGTCTGTCATCGGTTTTAATACTGATATTGCGGTCTCCTCTTATAATTTCCGCCGTCTTGTATGCTCTTATAAGGGGGCTTGAATATATTACATCAAAATTAACATCTTTAAGCGCCTCGGCTGTAACTTCCGCGAGATAAATTCCGTATTCATTCAATTCAACGTCGCTGCGTCCCTGAAGACGTCTCTCAACATTCCATTTGGTTTCTCCGTGTCTGATCACATATAATATCATAGTGTACTCCTGTTTATATATTTAAGTTATCAAGTCTTGTCCGCATATAATCGTCAGCGGCATGACGTAATTTATCATATTCAGGGTCGTCACTCCTGAAGCGTTCCATAACTTTGTCAGCTTCATCCGCTGCAAGTTTAAGTGTTGCTGCATCCGTGTAAATATCCGCAATCATAAATCCGAAATCTCCGCTCTGTCTGACACCGAGCATATCACCCGGTCCGCGAAGTTTAAGGTCCTGTTCGGATATATAGAAGCCATCATTACTTTCTTTAAGTATATTAAGTCTTTCCTTTGTAAGGGTATTTCTTGTATTACTGATAAAAATACAATATGACTGGGCATCGCCTCGTCCCACACGTCCGCGTAACTGATGCAGTCCGGCAAGTCCGAATCTCTCAGCATTTTCCACTACCATAACCGTTGCATTCGGGACATTAATTCCGACTTCAACAACCGTTGTGGAAACCAATATGTCTATTTCTCCCTGCGCAAAACGTTCCATAATATCATTCTTGACAGACGGTTTCAGTTTACCGTGCAGATATTCAATTCTTACATGCGGAGGAAATTTTTCTTTTAATCCGGCTGCATATTCTACAACATTTTCCAGCTTATTATCTTCTTCATCGCTCTCTTTAGCCATCGGACAGATAATATATGCCTGATGACCTTTGTCCAGTTCTTTCTGTATAAATCGGTATGCATTAGGCCTGTATGAATCATCAACAACGCAATTTTTGATTGGAAGACGCATCGCCGGTTTTTCGTCAATGACGGAAATATCAAGATCCCCATACAATATTATCGCAAGTGAACGCGGAATCGGTGTTGCACTCATAACAATTATGTGCGGTTTATTGCCCTTATGATGCAATGCTTCACGTTGTTTCACGCCGAATCTGTGCTGTTCATCCGTTACCACAAGTGCAAGTCTGTCAAACGAAACGTTATCGGTTATTACAGCATGCGTTCCTATTACAATATCAGCCTCACCTTCCGCAGCCATTCTATGTGCCTCCCTTTTGGCAGCGGCGGTCATCGCACCCGTCATAAGGATACATTTAACCGGCAGGTTATTAGTCTCAATTATATGGGAAAATGTCTCATAATGCTGTGTTGCCAATACTTCTGTAGGCGCCATAAGCGCAGACTGATATCCGCTGTATGCTGCATCGATCATCGCAAGAAGGGCAATGATTGTCTTGCCGGAACCAACATCCCCCTGAATAAGCCTGTTCATTATCTTATGTCCGGACATATCATTAAGTATCTCAGAATACACTTTTTGCTGTGCGTTTGTAAGTTTATAGCCGAGATTTTTAAGAATCTGTTCCGAATACGGTGATCCTGGAATAATATATCCGGTCTCTCCGTCATGTGTACCACGCGAAAGACTTCTCATTGCAAGTGTAAAAATAAAAAATTCATCAAATGCCAGTCTTTTCCTTGCAGCCGCAAAAGAGTCCATGTTCTCCGGAAAATGTATATCATGCATCGCCTTCCCCAGACCTGTGACACCAGTGTCATTGATTACATCTTCAGGCAGATATTCTTCCGTATGGAATATATCAAGACACTGCTTCACCGCCTTGGTAACAGCATTATTGGTAAGTCCCGCGGTAAGTCTGTACACCGGCTGCATCGTGTTCATTTTCTGCATATACGCATCATAAGAATACATTACCGGCTGTTCCATAAAAACGAGGCTGCCTCTGAAAGCAGCCTCACCTCTGAATATATATCTATATCCACGTTTTAAATTGTTTTTGAGAAAAGGCATGTTAAACCATGTTAATTTGATACGCGCACCGTCATCATCCGCAACATATACGGATAGGATTCTGTAACGTCCGGCATTTACAAGCTCACATGATGAAACAACTGTTCCCCATATGGCATATGTCTTCGTATCTGTCATCTCAGACACCTTAACAGGTTCTTCATACACATCGTAAGTTCTCGGATAAAAATGTATTAAATCCTCGGTGGTATACACATTAAGTTTGTTAAAAAGCTTCTCTGTTTTATCTCCTATACCTTTAAGTTCATTAATACGCATAATCCACCCGATTACTCAACAGATAAAATATAATAATAAATTGGCTGTCCGCCGTAATTTACCTCAACATCAACGTCCGGATATACGGCCTCGACTGCTTCGGCAAGTGCATTGGCATCTTCCTCGGTAACATCTGAACCGTAATAGATACTTATAAGCTCAGCATCGTCGCCCGCAAGCTGCTCAATCATATCTTTGGTGACATCCTGGATACTCTGTCCCACAGAAAGGATTGTCTTATCTCCGATACCCATTATATCGCCCTGCTTGATGGTCTTGTCATCAATTTCCGTATCACGTACGGCATACGTCACGGAGCCGGACTTAACATTGGTGATTTCTTCTGTCATCGCTTCTGTATTCTCTTCCGGAGTTGCTTCTTCTGAGTACGCGATAAGCGCCGATATTCCCTGCGGAATGGTTTTCGTAGGAATAACAATTATATTCTTGTCATCAACAATGCTCTGTGCCTGATTGGCAGCAAGAATAATATTGGAATTATTAGGGAAAATGAATACATTCTCCGCATTGACCTTATCGATGGCATTCAGCATATCTTCCGTACTTGGGTTCATTGTCTGTCCGCCTTCGATTATATAATCAACACCAAGGCTTTTAAAAATCTCACTTAAACCTTCGCCCGCCGATACTGATATAAATCCGTATTTCTTCTTCGGCTCATCTTTCTTGACCTGTTCAGCCTGTTCCTTTGCGACCTTCTCGGCATTGGCTATAACTCTTTCCTGATGTTCTTCGCGCATGTTATCAACTTTCATTTTGGTAAGTGAACCAAATGTAAGTCCTTTTTCAAATGCAAGTCCCGGATGATTGGTATGAACATGCACCTTAACGATCTCATCATCCGACACCAATACGATCGAATCACCTATCGACTCAAGATATGCCTTGAATTCAGCTTCCTTAGCCGCATCATACGGTTTCTCAAGCATAACGATAAATTCAGTACAATAGCCGAACTTGATTTCTTTCTCTTCAAGTCCCTGTGCAGATACTTCAGAAGATCCGGAAGGTCCGCCCTGTCCTGCAACTGCTTCGTAATTAACCTCTTTACCCATAAGTGCATCATATGCACCCTTCATGATCTGCATAAGACCCTGTCCGCCGGAATCCACAACACCGGCCTGTTTAAGTACAGGAAGCAAATCCGGTGTATGCTCAAGTACCTCATCTCCGTATTTGATAACTTTATCAAGTAATTCTTCCAAATCATCTATCTCTGTTGAAAGATCAAGAATCTTATCTGCCATTCCTCTGGCAACGGTAAGTATGGTTCCTTCCTTCGGCTTCATTACGGCCTTATATGCAGTCTCAACAGCCTTCTGGAATGCCGTAGATATAATAATGGAATCGAGTTCATCATAATCACGAACGACCTTGGTGAATCCTCTGAGCAACTGTGAAAGTATAACTCCGGAATTACCTCTTGCGCCTCTTAATGAACCGCCGGAAATTGCTTTTGAAAGTGTCTGCATTGTAGGGTCAGCGAGTGAATTAACTTCTTTGGCTGCAGACATTATTGTCAATGTCATATTAGTACCTGTATCTCCGTCCGGTACAGGGAATACATTCAAATCATTAATCCATTCTTTCTTAGCTTCAAGATTAGCCGCACCGGCAAGAAAAAGCTTCTTAAGAACCTCTGCGTCTATTGTAGTAGTTGCCACTTCTAAATCCTCCTTAATACTATGTCAAAGCAACCGACAAATCAATCGATAATTCTTACGCCTTCAACATATACGTTTATTCTTCCGACCTTAAGACCGGTAAATTCTTCTACTTTATATTTGACATTATGAACAAGATTGTCAGCTACCGTTGATACGGATACACCATAAGCAACAATAACATGGAAATCAATAATGAGCTTATTATTCTCATCGTAAGTAACATTGACACCGCGGGTAAGGCTCTCTCTCTTAAGAAGCTTAACCAGACCGTCTTTCATATTAATTGTAGCCATTCCGACAATACCGAAACATTCAACTGCTGCAGCGCCGGCATATTTGGCAATAACTTCACTGTCAATTCGCACTTCACCAAACTGATTCTCTATTTGTCCTTTCATGCTTAGCCCTCCTAATAAATAGTTTTGACAATTAATTATACATTATTGTAACCGGAATTGCAACACTTATAAAAACCGTCCGGTTTATCAAAACGAAAAAAAACCGAAAGGCAGTCGCCTTCCGGTCCCTATCTGTCCTTAATTAAGCTCTTTCTACAGCGCCTGATCTTAAACAAGAAGTACATACATACATCTTTTTAGCCTGGCCATTTACCTTAACCTTTACAGACTTGATATTTGATTTCCACATTTTATTAGATCTTCTATGTGAGTGGCTTACTTTAATTCCAAAGTGAGCTCCTTTATCACAAACAGCACATTTAGCCATGTTTGCACCTCCTTTAAGATATTAAGCCCCATTCGGGCTCACAACAAAAGTTATGATAACAGATATGAGTTATTTTTGCAAGTGTTTTTTTACAAAATATGTGTTTTTTATGAAATTTTCGAAAAATTCAATGTTTTTTACGCGGACAGCTCATAAACAGATTATATCCTATTATCAACAGTCCGAGTATAATACACACGCTCCAGAACACGCTTTCTATGAAAAGTCCTATTATCATGCCAATGCCAATAAAAAACAATGCAAAGCCTATTACTCTTCTCATCAACATACTCTCCGGCCGAACCTTTTAGTATATCATATGAGATTAGCCGTCCGCCTTATTCATTTATCGCATCATCAACCGCTTTTTCAATGTCAGGATCTTTCTTTCCATCCTTAAAGCTCTTAATTTTATCAATGATGTCAGGTATCATATCGATAATTTTGCTTACCGAGTCCTGATTCTTAACATTGACAAGTCTGGTAATTCCGTCATGAATGACAAGAACTGCGCTCGGACTCATCTTACCGCCCATTCCGCCGGCTGCTTTATTCTTGTTATCATTGCTTCCAGCACCGGCAGCAACACCGAATGAAACATCAACAAGCGGCAGAATGATTGTGTCGTTCACAGTTACAGGTTCCCCGACAACAGTCTTGGCTGAAAGGAATCCGTCCATTCCTTTAAAAAGCGATGAAACTGTTGTATCAAATTTGTTATCAGCCATAATATATCCTCCTTGTTATTCTATCTGTTACGTATCTTGTCAATAAATGACATAAATTTCTTATTCCGGTATGCTTTCACCGCCCATACAAGCAGAACCGCAATACTTATATGCCCTTTAAAAGGAACATCACACTCAAAGACTTTCTCATCAAAGTCAGGTGTCACTGCCAGATTAAGGCCAAGCCATGCTCCAAATGCATACATAAGTCCCAGATACTGCCCTGTAGATGCAGGGTCTCCGGTCCCGAACCGTATATAAATACGATGGCGGCGCGGAAGTATATGTTTAAGGACTTTCTTAAGCAGCGTGAGTCCGTAATTAACCGCTTCCCTGTTATCGGCATCATCTATTTCAGATATAATTTTATCGCGCATGCCCAACGCATTGCGGACACGTTCCGACATGCTCTTTATGAAATTCCTGACTTTATTATATACATCTTTAAGCTTTTTGAAAATACTTTTTTTAGGCTTTGCTTCATTCTCCGGCGACTTATCATCACTGTCTTCCGGTTTCTTTACCGCATTGTCCGGAATATTTTCCGTGATCATCAACGGCTTAGGCTCTTCAACATCGTGCAGATTGGCCGTTTTCTCCGGTTTTATCAAATGCCCGCCAGTTTCTTTTGACGTTTTCTTCTTATGCTTTGATGTTCCGGTCTTTGATTTTCCGTTAAGCATGCTTTTCCAGAGTATCTTAAAGTCTGCCTTTTGTCCATTCTCATCCAGAATAAAATACCCGGAAACAATATGGCACAGATATGATGCTCTGATCTTGATATCAGGCTTGTCTGAGTACTTAATCCTTCCTTTATACCGGATCGGCGATAACAGGATCCAAAGAACAAGCAGTAATGCAAGTCCGATTATCCCCGCAAGCACCAGCCCTGTTATTTTCAGAATCGTAAGTAAAATAGTCACAAAAATCATTATTTGTCCTGCTCCACACCCAGATAACCGGCTATGTCAAAACCACCGGTCTCACGATACACTTCATCTATTATGCGTCTTACCAGCGAAAGTGCGTCCTGATACCCGGATGCCACCCCGACAATACACCTGTCATCCTTGTCCGGATGCCGGAATCTGCGGGCTTTCTGCCTTATCGGGCCATCCAGGACATATTCGGGCCATTCCAGTATGTCCAGAAGATTTCCCTGTATATTGGATATCACAACAAGATATATTCCAAAACATGGCTCATTTTTCTTTAACGAACGCATAATTTCTTTTGACTTTTCTATTGCATTGTCGCCAAAATATAATCTCTTATACCAATACATATCAGTCACCGGATATCAAAATCTTTGCCAATGCCAGAACTGCCTGTCTTTCCGCCTCATCACCGCATTGCATCAGTGATATATGGACATAATCTTTAAATTCATCAAAATTGTTGAAGAATACCGGAAGACTGCCTATAACAGAAGCCATTACAGCTCTTCTCTTAAGTCTGCTTCCGCCGTCAAAAAGTTTCTTGAATTCTTCTATAAGATTTCCGGCCGCTTTGGCAGCATATTCATCATCAACTGTTTCTTTATCAACCTGAACATCTTCAAGAACCGCAAATGTACTTGCCGACTGAAGTCTGCTGACGGTTTTAAGTTTTTCAAATCGGTTTGTCATCCCAGATCTTGTGATTGCATCATAATTGATATTAATTATCTCTTCAAGCGTAGAATCCGGTGTATAAAGTCTGCGGCTTATGCCCTCCTGCACTCCTTCAAGTCCGGCAAGCAAAGATTCTTCATCACCGCTTCTTGATGCGTTTCCGTTAACGATATTATAATCCGCTGTTATAATTTTTCTTATAAGGTCATTCTGTTCCTTATCATCCGTCTGCGCTCCTGCGCAAAGCATGATTGAATATAAATCATTTATAACCTGTGTAAGCATAACGCACGCGTCCGAATATCTTTCTACAAGAAGTGATACCTTATCATAAGCCATTCTCGCCTTCTCATATCCGAGTTTGTCAAGCGAATCATAGTCAAGTCCGGAAAGTTCTTTCTCAATCGAAAGTATTTCATCAAATTCGTCTTCAAAATTAGCCGGCTCATAAAGTGTTCCCGCAGTCTTTATCATATATACAAAATCATCAAGCGACGAACGTTCACTTCCCTTGTATATGGAAAGAGAATTCTCAAGTATGTTAAAAAAACGGTTCTGTGACAAACGCATTGGCAGCTGGCTTACCATCTGGGTTATTTTCATATTAATGACAGCATTGTCCCTGTCACTCAGAACATACCTTTCAATATCACGTTCAAACCCGTCATTGTAATATGTACTGTCAAAAGGTTCGTTTCTGAATCTGAACTCAATCCGGTTAAGCATATATTCAAATATCTGAAGACGGTCGGCATGCGCAGTAAGTATCTCCATTACGTTGACCAGTCGTTCCCTTATGCTTTCCGCTTCTTCCATAAGTCCTGCATCTATATCATTGCGTTCGACAAGGTTACCCATTAAAGTCTGGATTCTTGCCACTACAGGCTGGATAACCTTTTTCTCATCTTCTTCAATTTCTTCGTACACTTCCGAAAAAATATGATAATTCATACATAACTTGACATATGCACTGCTTTTGTACAATGCCGCTATGCCGTCGCAATAAATTTCCGCATTTTCTTCTACTCTTTTTCCTTTGAGCAATTCATTAACTGCTGTCATTAACTCAGCCATACAAATCTCCCGGTTGTTTATTTCTTAAGAATTGAATCAAGAATATCAAAACAATCAAACGTTCTGAAATAATCCTGTGGTGTCTCGGCTCTTCTTATGAGTTCATACCTTCCGTCCTCCTTGAGGAGAATCTCAGCCGAACGAAGTTTGCCGTTATAATTATATCCCATTGAAAATCCATGTGCTCCTGTATCATGTATAAAGAGGTAATCTCCCATATCAATCTTCGGAAGCATCCTGTCTATTGCAAACTTATCGTTGTTCTCGCAAAGCGAACCTGTCACATCATACTTATGATCGCATGGTTCATTTTCCTTGCCGAGAACCGTAATATGATGATATGCTCCATACATCGCCGGACGCATAAGATTACATGCACAGGCATCAACGCCGATGTACTCTTTGTATGTGTGCTTCTCGTGAGTTGCCTTTGTGACAAGTCCGCCGTAAGGTCCGAGCATAAATCTTCCCATTTCGGTATAAATAGCCACATCTCCCATTCCGTTTGCGGTAAGCACCTCATCATATACCTTATGGACGCCTTCTCCGATTGCAATAATGTCGTTAGGCTCAGCATCGGGTTTATAAGGAATTCCCACACCTCCGGAAAGGTTTATGAACTTGATGTCACATCCTGTTTTATCCCTGATTTCAACCGCAAGTTCAAAAAGAATTCTGGCAAGTTCCGGATAATAATCATTGGTAACCGTGTTACTTGCAAGGAATGCATGTATACCAAATCTCTTTGCGCCCTTGGTTTTAAGTATCTTAAATCCTTCTATAATCTGGTCTTTGGTGAATCCGTATTTGGCATCACCGGGATTATCCATGATTGAGTTGGCAATTGAGAAATATCCGCCCGGATTAAAACGGCAGCTTATTGTCTCAGGAATTCCTGCCACTTTCTCCAGAAAATCAATATGCGTAAAATCATCAAGGTTAATTGTTGCGCCAATTTCCCTTGCATACTTAAATTCTTCCGCCGGGGTATCATTGGATGAAAACATAATATCTTCACCTTTACATCCTATCGCATGTGAAAGCATAAGTTCCGTCATGGATGAACAGTCAACTCCGCATCCGTATTCTCTTAAAATATTGATGAGAAATGGGTTCGGTGTTGCCTTAACTGCGAAAAATTCCTTGAATCCCTTATTCCATGCAAATGCCTGTTTAACTTTAGCTGCATTTTCACGAATGCCCTTTTCATCATATATATGAAAAGGCGTCGGATATTTCTGTACGATCTCTTCGATTTTTTCTTTGGTTACAAATGGTTTCTTTTCCATAAATCTATGTCATCCTTTCAACTGTTATTTACTGTATGCCGCAAGAATTGCAAGTCTTGCCATATTAAGTGCTTTGATTGCCGCGTTCTCACGGATTTTGGCGCGGGTTCCGTTAAATTTAAACTTCTCTGCAATAACTTTATCACCCACCGCACACGAAATATATACAAGTCCCTTAGGCTCATCCTTGGTATCTTCCGGTCCGGCATATCCGGTAACCGCTATTGCCACATCGGAATCAGCCGTTATAATACAGCCTTTGGCCATTTCCTTGGCAACTTCTTTACTGACAGCCGAATACTTCTTAAGTGTGTCACGGTTAACCGAGAGGACTTTACGTTTGGCTTTGTTGGAATATGTAATAAATCCATGTGTAAATACCTGCGATGCACCGCTGACATTAACGAGCTTTGCAGCCACAAGTCCGCCTGTACATGACTCTGCGGTCGATATTTTAAGATCATATTTTTTGAGGAGTTTTACCAATGCATCCTCTATATTCTCATTCTCATCCGTTGAGTATACCGCATCTTTCAGCCTGTTTTTTATTTCTTTGACAACAGGTTTTACTTTATTCTTGGCATCATCTTCGTCCGTACCGCGGGCCGTTATTCTTATATCACAACATCCCGTCTTGGCATATGTTGCAATTGTCGGATTGGACTGCGCATCGATAAGATCGATTAATTTGGTCTCAAGATTGCTTTCTCCGGTTCCGCATTCTCTTATCGTTACCGAATATATGGCATTATCGGAAAGCGTTGCTAGATAAGGTTTCACGCTCTTTTCAAACATCGGTTTCATCTCATCCGGCGGTCCCGGAAGCAATATTGTATGATGTCCGTCTTTCTCTATTATTATTCCCGGCGCTGTTCCGTTATCGTTATATAATACTATACTGTTGCATACGATCTCACCGTTTTCATCCGTTGATGACGGAACAAGTGCCTGCTTATAATTATTGGCCGTAGGCACATGGCCGAGATTGGTAAGCCATTTTTCCATGTCATCCCGCGCCTTGGCATCTTCTGTCAGACCTACACCCAGTACTTCGCATACCGTTTCTTTGGTAAGGTCATCCTCTGTAGGTCCAAGACCACCTCCGAGAATTACAATATCGGAACGGTCAAGTGCCTCTGTATACGCCTGCGCAAGTCTTGCCGTGTTATCTCCTACAACGCACTGGTTATACATGCTTAATCCCAATGCGGCGCATTCTTTGGATAAATATGCCGCATTGGTATTTACTATGTTGCCAAGCAATAATTCAGTTCCTACTGAAATCAATTCTACTGTCATGGTATCCTCCATATTACATATCAGCAATTACTTTACGGTTCTTAACCAGATAATCTATAAGTGATATTATTGAAAGCGCCAATGATGCATATATGAATATCTGTTCTATAACATTAACTGCCGGATAATCAAGATTGATTATAAGTAAAAGACACATTATCATCTGAAATGCGGTTTTGAATTTTCCCCACCAGCTGGCTGCAAGAACTATGCCCGCATCTGATGCGACAAGTCTGAATCCGCTTATTATGAATTCCCTTGCTATAAAAATTATTACAATCCACGCCGGCAGCAGATCCATCTGTACAAATGCAATAAATGCCGAGCTTACAAGCAGCTTATCCGCTATCGGATCCATAAATTTGCCAAAGTTGGTAATGAGATTGTATTTTCTGGCAATCTTACCGTCAAGCATATCCGTAAGGCTCGCCACCGCAAATATGCCGAGTGCTATGAATTTTCCCGCTGTTCCGCAAAAATCAGTCAACAGAAAAAACAAGAAAAACGGTATTAATACAACTCTGAATAAAGTAAGCTTATTAGGTAAATTCATTATTCCAATTCTCCAATCAAATCATATTCCAATGCCTTGGTAATTCTAACTCTGGCGAAATCGCCGCTTAAGAGTTCTTCTTCGCTCTTAATAAATACATATCCGTCAACGCCCGGTGCATCCATATATGTCCTTCCGACATATACATCTTCATCCGCTGCTTTGCCTTCTATTATAACTTCCATCTGTTTTCCGACAAGTCTCTGTGATTTATCGGCAGATATCTCCTGCTGAAGTTCCATCAGTTCATCGCGCCTGTCAAGTTTCACTTCTTCGTCAATCTGATCCGGCATGGAAGCTGCGGGTGTATCTTCTTCCGGTGAATATGTGAATACCCCGAGTCTGTCAAATTCCATCTCATCGATAAAATCCATCAATATATTATGGTCTTCATCGCTTTCACCCGGAAATCCGGTAATAAGTGTCGTCCTGAGTGCAATGTCTGGAATTTCTTTCCTGAGCTTGGCAATTATGCTTCTTAAATCGGCATTAGTCGTTCTTCTGCCCATCCTCTTAAGTATGGCATCAGATGCGTGCTGTATCGGCATATCGATATAATGACATATCTTCGGTTCTGTCTTGATGGTTTCAATGAGCTCATCTGTTATCTCTTCAGGATAACAATATAATATACGAATCCATTCAATTCCTTTGATCGCACATAACTTACGAAGCAGCTGCGGGAGTCTCTTTTCCCCGTATATGTCCCTACCGTAAAGCGATGTCTCCTGTGCCACAAGAATCAATTCCTTGATTCCTCCTGCCGCCAGATATTCTGCTTCTTCCACAAGCTGTTCCATCGGCGTACTTCTGTAACTTCCCCTGAAAAGAGGGATACTGCAATACGTGCACCGTTTATCACAGCCTTCCGCAATCTTAAGATACGAGTAATATCCTCCTGTTGTAATGATTCTCTTTGAATCCGGGCGGCACATTGCGTTAACGTCCTTAAATTCATTATGTCCCTTATGGGCCAGAACATCATCGACGACATCACATATCGTATCAAAAGCTGTGGTTCCGACTATTGCATCTATTTCCGGCATCTCATCAAGAATCTCATCCTTATATCTCTGTGCCAGACATCCTGTGACGATCAAAGCCTTAAGATTATCTTTCTTATGCACTGCCATTGAAAGGATTGTGTTAATACTTTCTTCTTTGGCTGAACTTATAAATCCGCATGTATTGATCACAACCACATCGGCTAATTCTTCATCATCCGTGAACTCATATCCCCTGTCGCGCAGCAGACCCATCATCTGCTCCGAATCCACAAGGTTCTTGTCACATCCGAGTGATATAAATAAAATCTTCATATATTCTCCTAATTCTAATCCATACACCGCTAATTGTAACCTCATTGCATATAAAAAGCAAGCAAAAAAAGTACGGTCCATATCAATTATGGTACCGTACTTTCCTGACATTCTTATTATATTCTACTGTGCTGATTCTGTTTCGGCAGCTGTAGTAGCCTCATCAGCTGCGGCTGTTGTTGTATTTTCCGATGATGTTTCTCCGCTTGCCGTTGTCTGATTTCCGAAAAGGGCCTGATAATTAAGCATATTGATTTCGCCGTCTTTCTCACCCTTTGTATATCCCTGATGATATGATACAACACTTGCAAATGCACCTGCCGCAACAAGAATCAAAGCAACAATTAATGTCGTTATTTTCATGTGCTTCTTGGTGTTATGTAACATATCTCCTTTATTCTGTTTTCTTTTATCGATCTTTTCCTGACTCATAGTAACCTCCTGAATTTAGTATTCAAACCTTATAATACTATATATTATTAATTGCCCACGGTCAAGCTTAAATTTACTTTTCAAAAGGCCGCAGACCGCATTCCGGCCTTAATGTAAAAAGCCCCAAAATCTTTGGTTACCAAAGATCTCAGGGCTAGTTATTCATTACACTATTTTGCGTAATCAGTTACCCTTGATTCTCTTATGACATTAACTTTAATCTGGCCTGGATATTCAAGTTCATCTTCAATTTTCTTGGATATATCCCTTGCAAGTAAAACCATGTCAGCATCACTGATAACTTCCGGAACTACCATAATTCGAATCTCACGTCCTGCCTGTATAGCATATGACTTCTCTACTCCATCGAACCCGTTCGTAATATCTTCTAACTGTTTTAATCTGTTCGTATAAGTCTCGAGTGTTTCTCTTCTAGCACCAGGTCTTGCAGCTGAAATAGCATCTGCCGCCTGAACAATGCACGCAATAAGAGACTGCGGTTCAACATCTCCATGATGAGCTTCAACCGCATTGATGACAAGTTCTGATTCCTTGTATTTTCTGCACAAATCAGCACCAATCTGAACATGAGATCCTTCCATCTCATGATCGACTGATTTACCAATATCATGTAAAAGTCCTGCTCTCTTAGCAGTTCTGACATCAAGTCCAATCTCTGATGCAAAAAGTCCGCATAATAACGAAACTTCGATAGAATGCTTTAAAACATTCTGTCCGTAACTTGTTCTGAACTTCATCTTACCGAGAAGTCTGACAAGTTCCGGATGAATGCCGTGAACACCGACTTCAAGAGTAGCAGCTTCGCCTTCTTCTCTTATCATGTTCTCGACTTCTTTCTGGGCCTTCTCAACCATCTCTTCAATTCTTGCCGGATGAATACGTCCGTCAATAATAAGCTTCTCAAGAGCGATCCTTGCAACCTCTCTTCGAATTGGATCAAATCCAGATAATACCACTGCTTCCGGAGTGTCGTCTATGATAAGATCAACACCTGTCATTGTCTCAAGGGTACGAATATTACGTCCCTCTCTACCAATGATACGGCCTTTCATCTCGTCATTAGGAAGCTGTACAACCGATATTGTAGCTTCAGACACATGGTCTGCAGCACATCTCTGTATTGCACTGACAATATAATTCTTGGCTTTCTTGTCAGCTTCTTCCTTGGCTTTGATTTCCATCTCTTTAACCATTACAGCGGTTTCATGTTTAACTTCTTCTTCTACAGTTTTTAAAAGATATTCTTTAGCCTGAATGGAGGTAAGTCCTGAGATTCTTTCAAGTTCCTGTACGCGTTTTGCACTAAGGGCCTCAACTTCCTGTCTCTTGCGATTAAGGTCATCTTCCTTACGGTTGAGTGCATTATCACGTTTCTCAACGGAATCAAGCTTCTTGTCAAGAGTTTCTTCTTTGGAAAGAACACGGCGTTCATATTTCTGAATTTCAGCACGTCTCTCCCTGGTCTCTTTGTCAAGCTCATTCTTAGTCTTAATAGACTCTTCCTTTGCTTCAAGAAGCATCTCCTTCTTACGTGTCTCTGCTGTCTTAAGTGCATCGTCTATTATCTCTCTGGCTTTAGCCTCAGCGCTTCCGATTTTCTTATCGGTTACTTTCTTATGGTATGCACCGGCTATAAACCATGTAATAAGTGCAGCAACAACAAGCGTAACGCCCGCCGTTATGATATAAGACAATTCTGGCACAGGAGCACCTCCTTATTTAGTTTTCATTGTACAAACTACAACATATTAATATTATACTTTTTTGTTGAAAGTGTCAAGGAAAAAACCAATAAGCTTGTCATTTTCGTACATATATACATATCAGATCATACGAAAAGCCCTTTCTCATGAGAAATGATATTAATTTTTGACGTTCCTTATCGTCAATTTCTCTTATATTTTCTTCGTTATACCCTTTAGATGAAAGTGCCTTTAGTATCTGTGCATCTTCATCAATATCCAATTCTTCCATGACAGTATCTATCACATCCCTTGATATGCCTTTCTCATACAGCGCCCTTGAAATCGCAAAAGCCGAACGTCCTTTGGTATCCCTCATAGACTCCGCATAATATCTTGCAAACCTTAAATCATCTATATATCCGTACTCTTTAAGCGAATTAATGGCTTCATCCACGAAACTTCCACGGTATCCCGCCATTGACATTTTCTGTCTTATATTCTGTTCCGATCTGTCATAATCCGCTATCAGGTAAAGGATTCTCTCTCTCACACGTCTCATAAGCAATGAACAGATATCATCATATGCGTTCTTTTCAAGTGTTACGCCTGTTTCTATATTATACTTTCTCAGTTCAGACAAATACAGCGGAAAGGCATATTGACCATCAATATACACTTTCCGCCGCTTCTTGTCTAACGGAGCCACATCCGTTATTTCCATCCCTTACTCCTCTGTCGCAGTCTCGTCCGCGCTGGCCTGTTCTTCCGGCTTCGTAAAGTAAGCTTCACGTACCTTAGCTTCTATCTCACTCATAATATCCGGGTGATCAGTAAGATACTGTTTGGCATTCTCACGTCCCTGGCCTATCTTATCACCATTGTAAGAGAACCATGCACCGCTCTTGACAACAATATTATTGGATGCCGCAAGATCAAGTATGTCTCCCTCCCTTGAAATGCCCTTTCCGAACATGATATCAAACTCAGCCTCCTTAAACGGAGGTGCGATCTTATTCTTGACTACCTTAACTCTCGTTCTGTTACCAACCATCTCTCCGTTAGCCTTAAGTGTCTCAATTCTTCTTACATCCATTCTGACAGATGAATAGAACTTAAGCGCACGTCCGCCGGTAGTAGTCTCAGGATTGCCGAACATAACTCCGACTTTCTCACGAAGCTGATTAATAAATATAACAACACAGTTGGTCTTGCTGATTACCGCGGTAAGCTTTCTCAATGCCTGTGACATAAGTCTTGCCTGAAGTCCTACATGTGAATCTCCCATATCGCCGTCAATCTCCGCCTTAGGAACAAGTGCCGCAACAGAGTCAACTATAATAATATCAACCGCTCCGGAACGGACAAGTGTCTCAGTGATCTCAAGTGCCTGCTCGCCGTTATCCGGCTGTGATATGTACAATTCATCAATATTAACGCCGATATTTTTGGCATATGCCGGATCCAATGCATGCTCTGCATCTATGAAACCTGCAATTCCGCCTCTCTTCTGTACCTCTGCTACCATATGAAGTGCAACTGTGGTCTTACCACTTGATTCCGGTCCGTATATCTCAACAATTCTTCCCTTCGGAACGCCTCCCATTCCAAGTGCAATATCAAGACTCAGTGAGCCTGTAGGAATCGTCTCTACGTTCATTGCCGCCGAAGGGTCTCCCAGTTTCATAACCGCGCCCTTACCAAAATTTCTCTCTATACTGGATATAGCAGCATCAAGTGCTTTTAATTTATCTTCCTTAGCCATATTAATCTCCTTCTGATATGTCCTGTGAACAAATGTTCGTTTCTGGTATTAGAATATACCAGATTGACTCCAATGTCAACAGGAATTTATGATTTTATATAAAAACAATTTTTGCAGAAATGTCTTGTAACACACGCATAATAACATATCGTAATATGAAAATAAAGCGAAATTTTTTTTTTGAAAAAATGACATGATTTTTATTTTTTTATATTTCCTATTGACATAGTATGAATTGTGCGTTATAATCTTGCCAATATCAAAGAAAGCGGGTTAAATATGATACAAATCAAGAATTTAAGTAAAACTTTTAAAACCAAAAACGGTGATATAACTGCTCTTGATAACATTAATCTGACTATTAACGACGGAGAGATCTTCGGAATTATCGGTTTATCCGGTGCCGGCAAAAGTACACTTGTACGATGCATCAATCTTCTCGAGCGTCCAAGCGCGGGAAATGTAATACTAGACGGCAAAGACCTTACCTCCCTTAAATCCAGAGAGCTTCTTCTTATCAGAAGACAGATCGGTATGATATTCCAGAGCTTTAATCTTTTTGAGCAGCGCAATATTCTTCAGAATGTGTGCTACCCATTACAGATTGCAGGTGTTAATAAGAAAGAGGCTGTCAAAAAGGCTCACGGACTTCTTGAAATGGTTGGTCTCGGGGATCGCGAAAAAGCCTACCCTTCCATGCTTTCAGGTGGCCAGAAACAGCGCGTTGCAATCGCCAGAGCCCTTGCCACCGATCCTAAATATCTGCTTTGTGATGAGGCAACAAGTGCTCTTGACCCTAACACAACGCAGCAGATACTTGACCTTTTAAAGAAAATAAACAGCGAGCTCGGCGTTACGATTATCGTCATAACCCATGAGATGCGTGTAATAGACAGCATATGCGACCGTGTCGCCGTTATCGATAAAAGCCATATTGCCGAAGAGGGACCTGTTGCTGAGGTGTTTTTAAATCCGCAGTCGGACATTGCCAAAGAACTGATTCTTCCGCAATCTCCTCTGGCCCGTAAATCTATCGGCAAAAGGCGCATCCGTATTATTTTTGACGGAGAATCATCGGACAAGCCTGTTATATCTGATATGATACTCGAATGTCAGGCCGGCGTTAATATTGTTTTTGCAGACACCAAAGATATTGACGGAAAAGCTTACGGTCAGATAATCATACAGATGCCCGAAGATAAAGTTGCCGCTGATAAGATAATCACCTGGCTTAATAATAACAATATGAAATACTCAAAGGAGGATGACGAATAATGGCAGATAATCTTCTCCAGAAACTTCTGGATAACGGCATACTTCAATACGGAATCTGGGAAACAGTCTACATGACATTACTTTCCACTGTTTTTGCTTATATTATCGGACTTCCCGTAGGTCTTATACTTTCGGTAACCGGCAAAAACGGCATCAAGCCTATTGCATGGCTTAACCGTGTACTCGGCATTATTGTCAATGTATTCCGAAGCATTCCTTTCATTATATTAATGGTTGCAATGCTTCCGGTTGCCAAATTCATTGTCGGCTCAAGCCTTGGCAACAAAGCCATGATCGTCACGCTTGTTATTGCTGCAGCACCTTATGTCGCACGAATGGTTGAATCTTCAATCGCAGAAGTCGGCGGCGGTGTAATTGAAGCAGCCAAGGCAATGGGAACTCCTACTTTTAAGATAGTTACAAAAGTACTTATCCCGGAAGCCAAACCTTCTCTTATAACCGGAGCAATAATCTCAATGGTTACTATTTTAGGTTACTCTGCTATGGCTGGTACCATCGGTGGCGGTGGACTTGGTCAGATAGCAATCACATATGGATACCAGAAATATCAGAATAACATCATCTGGATCTGCGTTGCCCTGACAATAATAATCGTGCAGGTTATTCAGGAATTAGGCGCTTTTATCGCCCGCAAATCAGACAGAAGAATTCACAAGTAAAGGAGAAAAAGGAAATGAAAAAAATCGTAACATCATTATTAGCACTCACATTGGTATTTGCACTCGTTCTTACGGGCTGCGGCAAAAAAGAGAGCTCAAACTCAGGAAACAATTCATCATCCGATGATAAGACAATCACAGTAGGTGCAAGTTCAACACCTCATGCAGAAATTCTTGAGCAGATTAAGGACGCTCTCGCTGACGAAGGATACACATTAAAAGTCGTTGTTTATGATGACTATGTACTTCCAAACACAGCACTTAACGACGGTACACTTGATGCCAACTACTTCCAGCACACACCTTACCTTGAAAGCTTTAACGCTTCAAACAACACAGACCTTGTAGCTGTTGCCAAGATTCACTATGAGCCGTTCGGAATTTACGGAAACGGAATCACTGACTTAAAGGATTTAAAGGATGGCGCTACAATAATCATCCCTGCCGATGACAGTAACGAGACAAGAGCTCTTTTCCTTCTCGCTCAGGAAAACCTTATCAAGCTTGCTGACGGTTCAACAGTTGAAAAAGGTGTAACAACACTTGATATCGTTGACGACGGCGGATACAATATCACAGCCGTTCAGGCAGATACAGTTGCCGCACAGCTTAAGAATGCCGATGCCGGTTCTATCGCAGTTATCAATGGTAACTACGCTATCGCAGCAGGTCTTAAAATAGCTGATGCACTTGCATCGGAAGATGCTTCAGGCGAGGCTGCACAGACTTATGCAAACGTTGTTGCTGTACGCAAAGCAGATGTTGACAGTGCTAAGACAAAAGCTCTTGTTGCTGCACTTACAACACAGAAGGTTAAAGATTACATCAATGACACATACAACGGAGCAGTTGTACCTATTTTCTAATAAAAAAACATATAATTTTACCCTCAATACCTAACGGGTATTGAGGGTATTTTTATCTTATCGCATCTTTGATCGAACTCCAGCTGCTCATTGTGCTTCCGGAATAAGCGCGCACCGTATATATGTACTTAATTTTTTTCCCGGCATTCTTATCAAGATAATTAAGAGTCGAACCACTCTTTATATCCGCTATTCTGCCCCAGTCCCCGTATTTTGTACATCTGTATACAATATATCCTGTGGCACCGGTAACTTTGGTCCACTTAATATTGACGCCTTTTGACGTTACCTGTGCAGCCGTGACGTTCGGGTCTGACAGACGTTTAATCGATTTTGCTCCGTGCCAGTAACTCATGGCCGATCCGTTATACGCTCTTATTGTATAACTGTATGTCGTTCCGGATTTGGCCGTCTTATCTGTATAACTTGTGATTGAATCATTCTTGATATAGGCAATACGGCTCCAGTCGGAATTGCCACTCTTACGATATATTATGTATCCCGTTGCGCCTTTGACGGATGCCCACTTTACATCAACTCCGGATGTAACATTGACCGCCGAACTTAATACCGGGTCAGCCAGGCGTCTCAATTGCTTTGTGCTGTGCCAGAAACTCATCGAATCTCCGCTGTATGCTCTTACCGTATATACATATACGGTTCCTGTTTTGGCCGTGGTATCCGTGTAAGTTACGGTCGAACCGTTCTTTATGTCTGCAATCCTGCCCCAGGCCGCGTTTCCTGTTTTGCGATATACAATATATCCTGTAGCGCCGGCAACCTTATTCCATTTTATCTGTATTCCGGATGTCATATTGGCAGCAGCTGTGAGTGTCGGATCTACAATACGTTTGATTGTCTTTGTTGAGTTCCATTCGCTCGTATATTTACTGTTATATGCTCTGGTCGTATATGTGTATGTCGTGTTGGATTTGGCTGTTTTATCAACATAACTTGTAGCTGAACCGCTCTTTATATCCGCAATCCTGCCCCAGGTCCCGTTTCCTGTCTTACGATATACAATATATCCCGTAGCTCCGGTTATTCTGCCCCACTTAACCGTTATTCCGGCAGTATCATTCACTGCTGATGTCAACCGTGGTATTCCGAATACTATCGTAAAATTTTTACTAATCGTTCCTTTGTAATCGCCTTTTCCGGTAACTGTAACCGTTGCCGTTCCCATCTGAGTATTATTGGAATAAGACACCGTATAGTCCTTACCGCTTACAAGTGCCTTTGTGCCGTCCTTAACTGATACGGACGGTTTCTTGGCCTTGCCATCATAATTGTATTTCGTATTGCTTAGCGTCACATTTAATTTGCCGACATCGGTCAGCTCAATGACATCAAGCTCATATGTATATGAGAATCCATGGTATATGAGGGTTACGGTGTTGTTTTCTTTAGTGATACGTGCCGGAACCACTGCTGCAAGCGAATGGTCCGCATGTGTCCGGAACCGGTTCGGCGTAAAATTACCGGTTACCATGGTAGAGCCCTCATTGTCGGTGATAGCTGCCATGAGTCCGCTTAAATCGAGTTTGTTTCCATTCGTATTCTCTTTACATGTATTGTTCGTCGCTGCATTATACAGTCTTATCGATTCTTTCTGTGTATTTCCGTCGTGATAAAAGTCCTTAAGTGATGTGAGTTTGCTTACATCCGGCGTACTGAGGTTATTGGACGTACAGTCAATCGATTCCAATTTGGTTAAATTACCGAGCGTCAATGATGTAAGCGCATTGTTACTGCAGTCAAGCGTTGTAAGCTTTGTCGAGCTGCTTACATTGAGAGTGCCCAGCTTATTACCGTAACAATATAATTCATGGAGCTTATTTTTACCGCTCACATTAAGTGATGTAAGGTTATTAAAACTGCAGTTAAGCACTTCAAGTCCCACAAAATTGTTCACATTAAGGTTTGTAAGCTTATTGAAAAAACAATTGAGTTCGACAATTGTCTTAACGCCTCCAAAATTCAATGCTGTCATTCCGTTTCCGTCGCAATAAAGTCTCTGTAAAGAATTAAGTGTACTTACGTCAAGATTTTTAATACTGTTGTACGAGCAATACAGATCCGTCATCTTTGTGTTATTTTTGACATTAAGGCCTGTAAGACTGTTATAGCTGCAATACAGTGCCGTGAGATCAGGGTTCTTGCTTACATTAAGGTCATACAATTCATTACCGATGCAGTTCAGCCTCGTAAGCTTATCCATTCCGGATACATTCAGTTCATGTATATTATTATAACCGCATATCAGCTCTCGCAAATTCGGGATAGCGTCCGTATTTATTGAACTCAGATTGTTCTCATAACATGTCAGATACATTAAGTTATGAGAGTCGCTGAATTTGATTTCCGTCAGATTCTCGTTCTCACAGCATGTCAGGTTAAGCAAATAAGTCAATCCGCTGACATCAAGCTTGCTTATCCCCAATCTCATACACTCAAGTGTACGGATTTCGGTAAAATATTGGATTCCTGTAAGTGATTTGATATCTTTATCACTAATTGTCATGCTCTGAGTGCTTCTCTCGCTCTTGGAGAGGACTCCGTTATTGTCCTTATCATAATTTTCCCTAACAAACGTCCTGAATGTCTCATCGGGGAAATTTGCCGCATTGATAGTGACATCACCGCTTGCAGCTACAACAGCCACATCATCGGATGCTTTTACTTTATGCACCGCAAATGCCACAATCACACACATCGCCGCCACAGCAGCCTTAGTAATCACAGATTTAAACTTTCTCATGCTGTACCTCCTTGTTGTCCGTGATTTATAGATATAATAATTGTAGCATTGCGGGAAGGAATTGGCAATGAGATTTATCTGACGGGCAGCGGGGTTTTCTACCTATGCCCCTCGATGACTTCCTCTTTTGTAGATTTCCCCGCCGGTCACAAGGAAGTTTTCTACCTATGCCCCTCAATGACTTCATCTTTTGTAGATTTCTCCGCTAGTCACAGGGAATCTCTCTACCTATCCCCCACACCGACTTCCCCATTTGTAGATTCCTCCTCAACTCAGAGCAGCAAAACAGTCCTGAATGCAAAAAAATTCCGAATCGCATTGATTCGGAATAATGGGTTGGGCTGTATATAAATACAATTAGTAGCCAATAGGGGAATCGAACCCCTGTTTCCGCCGTGAGAGGGCGGCGTCTTAACCGCTTGACCAATTGGCCATCTGTGTGGTACTTGAGTATAATACTATATGTCAGAGAAAAATGCAAGTACTTTTTTTAAAAATTTTCAAAAAATTATAAAATGTTTGAATTATTCCTACAAATCAACCAAATACCTCATCGCACAGATGGACATACTCCTTCCACAATGCTGTATCGGCGAACTCTTTGGTGGCCTCTGCAATGCTTCTGTAATACCAGGCCTGACGCTCCTTACTCTTCTCGTTGAAATGTTTCCACATATCATCGCCTTCGGTGCGGTGTCTGACCAGGCTTAAACGCATATTGGAAAGCTTGTCCGCAAGTGCTATAAGCTTGACATCATGCTCTGCAGTCTTAAGGTGGTCTATGGTCTCCTGTTTCCGGATAAGCCAAGTGGATTCAGCCGAACGGTCGCGGCGTTTGTTCTCACTCTCAAGTGTAACCAGTCTGGCAACACGGCTTCCGAAACGTTCCTCAATGTCTGCCGCAGTGCGGTCAGTATCTTCTATGACATCATGCAGGAGCGCCGCAATAATGACATCTTCATCATCCGTCATCATAGATGCAATCCTGGATGTCTCTATAGCATGCTCAATATAGGGAATATTGGTTCCCTTTCTGAATGCACCCGCATGTGCCTCCATCGCGAACTGGAGAGCCTCCTTGTACCTTAAACCATTCTCCATAGACACTACCTCTATCCGCTGTATTAATAGCCGACTTTCTCCATAAATTCATCCACATTATCAATTCCCGATGCTGATGTGGAATAAACATATACCATTGTATTTCCGATTACAGAAGCCACAGCATTCAGGGAATCCGCCTTCATCTGGAATCTCGGATACTCGCCGTCCCTTGTCTCCGGCTCAGCCGAAATATTCTCAAAAGCCGACTCAATATTACCTGTAATGTACTGGTAACTCGTTGTAACATAGGAGTTCTTGTCAAAAACATAAAACTCCGCATATATATCATTACCCTGAGCTATATAAGTCGTCACGGATGAATTATCTTTCTTCTCAACTTCAAGTCCGTAATTCTCTGCAATCTCGGTGAATTTATCGCCTGAAATGCTGTTCTTTATGCGCGATATCTTACTGCATCCCGCTAACGCAGTCAAAATAACGCACATCAAAAGTGCCATTGATATTCTCGTAAATCTCTTCATGATATGGTCTCCTTCTAATCTAATAATAAAGCATTATGCCGTCGCTTGCAAATCTTATTTTTAAAACATATCAAATAATGACAACTGGTTGCTTTCCGGCAATCCGCTTAAAATTCCCAAGTCAGCCATAAGTGCCGCACTAGTCTTTGAAACTTTGGAACGGCTTATAAAATCCTCCTTGGACAAGAACACTCCGTTCTTGGCAGCCTCATAAATACCATCCGATGCCGCCTCACCCAGACCGTCTATAGACTTGAAAGGCGGAAGGAGTTTGCCGTCAACGATCTGGAAATTACGAGAATGTGATTTGTAAAGGTCTATCGGCATAAAATCAAATCCTCTTGCATACATTTCCTGCACAATTCGCATATCCTTAAGCTGACCCTCCTCCTTCGGAGAAAGCTGTTTTGCATCTGCTCGCTTTTTATAATCATTGATGTAATAGTCAAGTTTTTCCTTGCCGAAGCACATAAGCTCATACGAAAAGTTATCAGCTCTGATACTATAATATGAAGCGTAATACTCCAGCGGGAAAAACACCTTGCAGTAAGCAATACGCCATGCCATCATAACATATGCGGCAGCATGCGCCTTAGGGAACATGTATTTGATTTTCTGGCAGGACCATATGTACCAGTCAGGAACGCCGTGCGCCTCCATCTCAGCTTTCCACTCGGGCCACTTATCGCATTTGCCCTTGGCTACATTACCTTTACGGACATTTTCCATTATTTTGAATGCAGTTCCGGCCTCAAGGCCTTTGTTGATAAGATAAACCATGATATCATCTCTGGTACATATTGCGGTTGAAATCGTGGCCTTACCCTCTTCGATAAGTGTCTGGGCGTTGCCAAGCCATACGTCCGTACCGTGAGACAGACCGGCAATTCGTACAAGGTCGGAAAAATGCTTTGGCTGTGTGTCTATAAGCATCTGCATGGCAAAATCCGTTCCAAACTCCGGTATTCCAAGACATCCGAGCTTGGTTCCCCCAATATCCTCAGGCGATATTTGGAGCACCTCCGTACTCTGGAACAGGCTCATGACCTCCGGGCTGTCAAGCGGAATCGTCCTCGGATCCATCTTCGTGAGGTCCTGAAGCATACGAATCATCGTAGGATCATCATGGCCAAGTATATCAAGTTTTAACAAGTTATGGTCGATACTGTGGTAATCGAAATGCGTTGTGACGATATTGCTTGTCATATCGTTGGCCGGATGCTGGATTGGTGTAAATGAATGGATCTCCTGTCCGTAAGGAAGAACGATGATTCCTCCCGGATGCTGTCCTGTCGAACGCTTTACACCGACACCTCCGGCTACTATTCTGTTGATTTCGCAGTCTCTTTTACGCTCGCCCTTTTCTTCAAAATATTTTTTGACATATCCGTACATTGTCTTGTCGGCAAGCGTACCTACCGTTCCAGCTTTGAAGGTCTGGCCCTCGCCGAAAATAACCTCGACGTAGGCATGGGCTTTTGCCTGATATTCACCGGAAAAATTAAGGTCAATATCAGGTTCCTTATCACCGTTGAAACCAAGGAATGTCTCAAACGGAATGTCAAATCCCTCTTTGTTTAACTTATGTCCGCATACCGGGCAGATTTTATCGGGCATATCACATCCGGCACCGCCGGCAAATGCCTTAACCTCCGGACTGTCAAAATCACAATAATAACATTCCGGGCACAGATAATGCGGACTTAACGGGTTAACCTCGGTAATTCCGGACATCGTCGCTGCAAAAGAAGAACCTACGGAACCTCTTGAACCGACAAGATATCCGTCCTCATTGGATTTCCACACAAGTTTCTGGGCAATTATGTACATAACCGAGTAACCGTTTGAAATAATTGATGTAAGTTCTCTTTCAAGCCTGTCCGATACAATTTGCGGAAGGTCAGGTCCGTATAATTTATGAGCACTGTTGTAGCAGATTTCTCTGAGTGTCTCATCGGAATTCGGGATTACAGGCGGACACTTATCCGGACGGACCGGCTCAATACGCTCGCACATATCGCTTATTTTACGCGTATTGGTAACAACAACTTCGTATGCTTTTTCTTCACCGAGATACTGGAACTCTGCAAGCATTTCCTCCGTTGTGCGCAGATATAACGGTGCCTGGTTATCGGCGTCATTAAAGCCCTGGCCTTTCATAATTATACGTCTGTATATTTCGTCTTCGGGATTAAGAAAATGTACATCACATGTAGCCACAACCGGCTTATCAAGCTCATCTCCGAGCCTTACTATCTCTTCATTAATCTTAATTAAATCGGCATCCGACTGAATCTGCGGCAGCTTCTGATCTTCTATCATGAAATGGTTATTGCCAAGAGGCTGTATTTCAAGGTAGTCATAGAAATTGACCAGACGCACTATCTCTTCCTTGGATGCACGGTGCAATAAAGCCTGATACAGTTCTCCCGCCTCGCATGCCGAGCCAAGTATAAGACCCTCGCGGTGTTTAAGGATTTCACTCTTCGGGATTCTCGGTCTTTTATTAAAATACGTAAGATGTGACATTGAAACCAGTCTGTACAGATTGATCCTGCCCTCTTCCGAAGATGCCAGAATTATTGCGTGGTATGACTTAGCTTTTCTGATAGCATTTACATTAAATTCTTCAACCTCGTTGATGGAATCAAGGTCATTGATACCGCGTGCCCTCAGTTTATCAATCAATGCCACAAAAATGTCCGCACAGGCCTCGGCATCATCCACCGCACGATGATGATTGAACGGCGGAACACCAAGCGCTTTGGCCACATGGTCAAGTGTAAATTTACCGAGCGACGGAAGTAACGCCCTTGAAAGCGCAACCGTATCCACGACAGTACATTCAAACTTTCTGCCAAGGATCGTGTCTGATTTCTCCTTGATAAAACCAACATCAAAACCCGCATTATGCGCAACCATAACGGCATTCCCGCAGAAATCAAGGAATTCCGGAAGTATCTCTTCTATTGTTCTGGCATTTTCAACCATTGAATCACTGATACCTGTAAGACTTTCGATATTGAACGGAATCGGTATCTGCGGATTAACAAATGTCGAGAAACGGTCCGTTATCTTGCCTTCACACATCTTAACGGCACCGATTTCGATTATCCGGTCATTAACAGGCGACAATCCTGTTGTCTCAAGGTCGAAAATTACATATGTATCATCAAAATTCTGTCCCCTCGGATCCTCAATTATACGTTTAAGGTCATCTACCAGATACGCCTCGACGCCATATATTATTTTAAAATCTTTATTATCTAACTTGGTGTGAAATGCTTCCGTAAAAGCCTGAACAACACCATGATCCGTTATCGCAAGAGCCGGATGTCCCCATCCTGCGGCCTGTTTGACTATCGCAGACACATCCGACACACCATCAAGTTCGCTCATTTTGGTATGACAGTGAAGTTCCACTCTTTTCTCAAGCGCCATGTCCGTACGTTTTACCCTGAAATCAGATGATTTCATTATGCCGGAAACCGAACCGATCGTAAGTTCACCCGAGAATCGGTCTATTGTCGTTACGCCCTTAACGCGCACGAATGTACCGGGTTTAAGGTCTTTCTCCACTTCTTCAAGCTGCTCCGGCATCATAAACATCTTAACGGATATCGAATCGGTAAAATCCGTTATATCAAACATAAATATAACTTTACCGCTTCTGAGTTCACGCTTGTCCGCATTCATGATCTGACCGCGGAAAATAATTTCTCCCATCTCTCCGACAACCGTGTCAAGATTAATCGCATCGCCATCAAAATCCCTGCCATATATAACATCAGGATTGTCAGAACGTTTTACCGAACGTCTGAAGTCTGAACTGTCTCTCTTAAATTCTTTATTGGATTTGTAATTATTTCCGCCATCGGCCCTTTGCTTTGGTTTCTCAGGTTCCGGAACCGGCATTTCAGGTTTCCTGGTACTTTCAGATGCCTCAACCGTACTGTTTTCTTCATCAACTTTATGCGCCGGATTCTTATGTGCTCTCTCTGATATTTCATGTACCATCTGTTCGAGCTTATACTCAGCTTCCTTACTGTGCCTGCTTTCTTTAACTTCCGTATACTCTGTTACAACATTAACTTCATATCCAAAACGGTTTAACATCATATCTGATATCGCACCACAGATTTCATCTGCATATCTTTTTGCCACGAAAGTTCCCTGAGTTGACATAATAATATTATTATCATCTTTAATTTCTATCTTGGCATTCTTATAAATCTGCTGCTTGATCATGCTGTCTTTGCCAAGCTCATAAAGAATGCTGTCCCTGTATTCTTCCAGAATCGTCTCAGGTGTGTGAAGGCTTGATAATTCAAATTTTTCCTTTATAATTACCTGCATTCCCAAAAAAGGCTTTATCTGACGTCTTATTTCATTTTCGACATCTGCGATTATATCCCGTCCGATAAGCCTTTGAAATCTTACATATATTTTCACGCAGGTTCTCTGGCCATTCATGCATATATGCGTGACTATGGCCTCTGAGAATATCTGCTCTATTCTTTTATTAAGATGAAGTGTAGGAAAAGTCTCAAAAAACTTTTTCTCTTCCATGTAATATCACTAAATCCTTTCCCAATTATTCAATTCTTCCTTAAGGCAGTCCAAAAGTCCGTCTTCCGGAACTTTTTTTATTATTTGTCCTTTTTTGATAAGAAGACCTTCTCCGTCTCCACCGGCAATTCCTATGTCCGCTTCCTTAGCTTCGCCGGGCCCGTTGACGGCACAACCCATAACGGCCACTTTAATATCAAGGTCATAGTTCTGTACCATCTTCTCAACTTTATCAGCAAGCGCAATGAGATTGATCTTCGTTCTTCCGCATGTAGGACATGATACAACTTCTATACCGCCTTTTCTGAGGCCAAGTGTTTTAAGGATCATTTTGGCCGAGCGTATTTCTTCTGCCGGGTCACCCGTAAGGGATACTCTTATTGTATCTCCGATTCCCTGACCGAGTATAAGTCCGAGTCCGATTGCTGATTTAATATTTCCGGAATACAGCGTTCCCGCTTCCGTGATACCGACATGCAAAGGATACATGCATTTGCCGGCTATTACTTCATGTGCTTTTACACACATCATAACATCGGATGATTTGATGCTTACAACCAGATTATCATATCCCATATCTTCTATAATATGAACCTTATCCAAAGCACTTTCAACAAGTCCTTCAGCGGTTACACCGCCGTATTTGGCGATAATATCTTTTTCAAGGGAACCGCTGTTTACACCGACGCGTATCGGGATATTATGTTCCCTGGCACAGTCGACAACAGCCTTTATTCTGTCGCGGCTGCCGATATTACCTGGATTTATGCGAATTTTGTCTGCACCGTTCTCTATAGCCATAATTGCCATACGGTAATCAAAATGAATATCGGCAACAATCGGTATATGAATACGCTTTTTTATTCCGGCAATTGCTTTGGCAGCTTCTTCCGTGGGAACTGTGGATCGTATAATCTCGCATCCCGCCTTTTCAAGTTTAAGGATCTGAGCAACCGTCGCATCAACATCTTCCGTTCTCGTATTTGTCATTGACTGTATAAGAATCGGATTACCGCCTCCGATATATCTGTCTCCGATTTTGATTTTCTTCGTATTATCTCTGTACACCTGATTATCCTCCATCAGAATAATTTGCGAATATCATTTGCCATAATAACAACCATCAATACCATCAGAAGCACAATTCCGACAAAATGCACCATTCCTTCTTTCTCTCTCGGAACAGGTTTACGCCTTATTGCTTCTATTATAAGAAACACAAGCCGTCCTCCGTCAAGAGCCGGTATTGGTAACAGGTTCATAACTCCCAGGTTGGCACTTATCATAACACTCCAGTTAAGGAGATTTAAAATAACATACAGCACGCCATCGCTCTTACTCTCGGTAACAACATTACCGATTGCGGAAACTATTCCGACCGGGCCCGAAACATCATTTGCGGAAACTTTGCCGGTAAAAAGAAGTTTAAAGCTCTTAAACACAGCTTTAATCCAGTATCCGACATTCTTAAATGAATATTCAATCGTGCCTGCGGGATTTAATTTTTCCCTTGCCGCCGACATATACATGCCAAGATTATAATATGTCTGATGCACCTTATTCGGTGTAATCTTTATTGTAACTTCACTTCCGTCACGTTCGACAACAAGTGTCAGTTCACTGTCACCGGATGCATTTACCAACGGGCTGACCTCATCAGTTATGCTTACAGCAGTTCCGTTGATACTGAGTATTTTATCTCCGCTTTTGATTCCGGCGCTTTCTGCCGGCGAATCTTTGCTTACGGATGATATGACCGGATTATCCCGATCCATAAGCACACCCATCTGGTAGACATCTTCATCCACATATTCAGGAACAAGCGTTGTATTGTGTTTCTCTCCGTCACGCACATATGTTATATGCATAACTTCGCCCTCATTCTCAGTAAGCCATAAACTGTAATCTCCGTAGAAATTAACCTTGGTATGGTCAATTTTAACTATCCTGTCACCGGCCTCAAGTCCGGCCTGTTCAGCGGCCGAGCCTTCATCCACACTGTATACAACACACGGATCATATCCGATTTTGCCAAGTATAACAACCGATAATACAAAAGCCAGTACAAAATTAAAAAGCGGTCCCGCCACAACAATCGCCATTCTCTTCCATACTGATTTGGAATTGAATGATCCGTCACTGCTGTTATCTTCATCTTCCCCAAGCATCTGGCATGAGCCGCCAAAAAGGAATAATTTGATGCTGTACATCGTTCCTTTATGCTTGAATTTCAATAATCTCGGACCCATTCCGAGTGAAAATTCCGTTACGGTAACACCGCTTGCTTTTGCAACAATAAAATGTCCCAGCTCATGTACTATTATAATAATACTAAGTACCAAAAAAGCGATAACATATTTCATAAGCTTACCTCAAAAATTCATAAACTGCTTTCTCTGTGTCAAGTATATCATTAACATCAGGATTATCTATATATTGTATGCAATCCATTGCTTTTTCAATCATATCTGTTATGTCAAGAAAACCGCACTTCCTGTCAAGGAAGAGCGCAACCGCAAATTCATTGGCAGCATTGAGTATTGTCGGAAGATTTCCACCCTTGCGTCCTGCCTTATATGCTAATGCAAGACCCTTAAAATTAACCATATCCGGTGCTTCAAAAGTTATTGAAGCAAGCCTGGCAAAATCAAGCCTTGCTATATCCATTGGCTTTCTCTCCGGATAATAAAGTGCATACTGTATGGGCAGTCTCATATCCGGGCAGCCGAGCTGTGCAATAATACTTCCGTCAATAAACTGGACCATTGAATGAATAACACTCTGCGGCTGTACCACAACCGTCACATCATCTATATCAACGCCGAACAGCCATCTTGCTTCCATAACTTCCAGTCCCTTGTTGACCATTGTAGCCGAATCGATGGTTATTTTATGACCCATCGACCAGTTCGGATGCTTAAGGGCATCCTCAACTCTGACATCGCGCATCTCATCAATTGTTCTTCCTCTGAACGGTCCGCCTGACGCTGTGAGAAGTATTTTTTCTATAGTTGACGGATTTTCACCGTTAAGTGACTGGAAAATAGCACTATGTTCACTGTCCACCGGCAGAATTCTTACATTATACTCTTTCGCAAGCGGCATAATTATGTGTCCTGCAGTTACCAATGTTTCTTTATTCGCAAGCGCAATGTCCTTACCGGCTTTAATCGCCTCAATAGTAGGAACAATTCCTATCATTCCGACTATCGCTGTGACAAGAATCTCGACATCATCATATGTAGCAACACGCACAAGTCCTTCAGTTCCGTAACATATCTCATAAGGGATGTCATTAGTAAGAAGTTTTAATTCACTGATGCTTTCTTCCTTTGCAATACAAACAAGCTTTGGTCTGAATTCTCTAATCTGCTCAGCCAAAGCCTTAACATTGGAACCGGCCGCAAGTGCCAGCACCTCAATATCTTTATTTTTACGGACAACATCAAGGGTCTGGGTTCCCATCGAACCCGTTGACCCGAGAATTGCAATTTTCTTCATAATACAGACCCCGTTTCTTCTATAATAAAGGCATCAAAAGCTGTGCTCCGATATAAACTATCGGCGCAACAAATATCATACTGTCAAAACGGTCAAGTATTCCACCGTGTCCGGGTATGAGATTGCTATAGTCCTTAACATCGTAATTACGTTTAATTGCAGATGCAGCAAGGTCTCCAAAAATGGATATAAAAGCTCCAACCGCACTTATTATCAGGAACGGAAGCATTGCTTTAATTCCAAGGACTTTGTGCAATATAAAGCCATATAAAAGTCCGACAAGCGCAGCTCCTGTTATTCCGCCTATCGCACCCTCGACAGATTTTTTAGGACTCAGGTGCGGCACTAGCTTATGCTTTCCGAAAGTTACGCCCGTAAAATATGCAAATGTATCTGCAATCCACGAACATACAAAAAGCAGTATAAATAAGTATATTCCGTATTTGTCGATAATCCTTATTCTATATAAAAATGAAAGCGGAATTGCAACATAAAAAATACCTAACAGCGCAAATGCCGCCTGGCTTGCTTTCTTGGTTTTGAAACTGCATACATATGAGAACATTATTATTATTCCGCATGCTACACAATACAGATCCATAAACTCAAGTTTATCAAACCACAGAAGCGCATAATAAGCCGCAGCAAGAATATATCCTACTATTCCCAATGGACTTTTATGAATTCCTACTACTCTGTATAATTCAAACATACCGAGGCATGTTATAACCAATGACAGCAAAAACATTGTAATTCGGCCGCCTGCTACAGCTCCGACGAGTATGGCCGTCAAAACAGCACCACTGATAATTCTGGTACGCATTCTATTCCTCCTTCACTCCGCCAAAGCGTCTGTCTCTCTTATTATATCTCTCAACAGCTTCGATCAAGCGCCGTTTATTGAAATCCGGCCACAAAATCTCCGGAAAATCAAATTCTGAATATGCACACTGCCATAAAAGGAAGTTCGATATTCTTTTCTCTCCGCTTGTTCGTATTATGAGATCCGGATCCGGCGCGCCGGCTGTGTCAAGATATCCCGAGAACATATTCTCATCGATATCTTCGGGCGAAAGGCCTTTATCAATAATGTCTTTCGTCATCTTGCGCATTGCCCTGACCATTTCATCGCGTCCGCCATAATTAAGCGCTACCTGAAATACAAGTCCGGTATTACCGGCTGTAGCTGTCTCAAGACGTTCGATGCTTTCTATGATATCCTCATCCAGGCGGTCCTTCTTGCCGAGAATACGGACTTTCATATTGTTCTTATTGGCCCTCTTTATGCAATCCTTTAAGTAATTACGCAATATTTTCATAAGACCTGCCACTTCTTTATCGGAGCGGTTCCAGTTCTCTGTTGAAAATACATATACCGTAAGATATTTGATTCCTATCTCGTCAGCATCATCACATATCTGCTCAAGAACTTTACTGCCCTGCATATGTCCGAAATTACGCGGCATCAGTCTCTGCTTGGCCCATCTTCCGTTGCCGTCAAGAATTATACCGACATGTTCAGGAATATTAAGTCCAAGCTTCTCATTATAATTATCCATATCCTGCACCGACGATTATACCGTCATGATTTCCTTTGTTTTGTTCTCGACTGCCTTATCGATATCGGCTATATACTTATCTGTAAGTTTCTGGATATCTCCTTCAATCTTCTTAACATCATCCTCAGACATATCATTTTCCTTGCTGCTCTTCTTAATAGCATCGTTAGCATCTCTTCTGATATTTCTGACAGCTACTTTGGCATTCTCACCCTTTTTCTTGATGTCTTTAACTATTTCTTTACGTCTGTCCTCTGTAAGTTCAGGGAATACAAGTCTTATTGACTTTCCGTCATTGGTCGGTGTAAGGCCGAGATCCGATGTAAGAATAGCCTTTTCAATATCTTTGATGAGTGATGACTCCCATGGCTGTATCTGGATCATTCTTGCTTCCGGAACCGAAACATTGGCTACCTGCTGAAGCGGTGATGGTGTTCCATAATAATCAACTTTAATTTTATCAAGAATATGCGGATTGGCTCTGCCGGCTCTTATTGTTGCATAATCAGCCTCGAGTGCCGCAAGTGACTTTTCCATTTTCTCTTCGTAAATTTTAATTTCGCTCATTTTTCCTCCTGATATAGGGCTTATGCCATAATTATTCTATATTACACTGTAACAATGGTTCCGTTAAATTTACCATTGTATGTATTGATAATGCTGTCTTTCTCATTAAGACCGAATACGACAAGCGGCATCTTGTTTTCCATGCACATAACCGATGCCGTCATATCTATTACCGCAAGCTTATTGGCAATTACATCATCAATCGAGACACTGTCATATTTAACAGCCGCCGGATTAGTCTTCGGATCGCTGTCATACACACCGTCAATTGCTTTGGCAAGATATATTGCGTCAGCATCCATCTCAATTGCCCTGAGAACAATTCCCGTATCCGTAGAGAAATAAGGATGACCTGTTCCTCCGGCAAAAAATACTATTTTGCCCTGTTTAAAATACTTATTGGCACGGTCTTTGGAAAAAAGCTTGGTAACCGAACCACATTCAAACGGTGTGAGTATCTCAGTTTCAAGTCCTGTACTTCTGAACATTTCGGACACATAAATGCAATTCATTATAGTTGCAAGCATTCCTATCTGATCTGCTTTCGTTCTGTCCATATTCTCACTTGTTCTTCCGCGCCAGAAATTACCGCCGCCTATAACAACACCGATCTCGGCTCCGTCATCATGTACTGCTTTGACCTGCCTTGCAATTTCAAGAACAGTAGCCTCGTCAAATCCCGTATGCTTATCTCCAGCAAGAGCTTCACCGCTCAGCTTAAGAAGTATTCTTTTCTCTTTCATAAGATTCCTCCGATGTTAATTCTCTCCAAAAAATTTCTTAGGACTGTTATCAGAATAGCACTGTGAACAATGTCCTTCAATAACTGCTCCGTTATTAATCTGTACGAGCTTCGACTTGATATCACCCATTACAATTGCCGTTGTATCAATGATAACCGGTCCCTGAACATCAATATCACCCTTGATCGCACCGGCAATCACAGCTGATGTTGCAACAAGGTTACCTATAATAACGGAACCGTTTCCAATCTTGGCAGGGCCTTCACATGTCACATCGCCTGTTATGTTGGCTTTGTCGGCAAAGAAATCGGATGATACCGAATTACCCTTTATGGTTCCGCTTACGACAAGCTTTCCTTTACATGTAACATTGCCTTCAACCGTACCGAGAAGTTCGATTGATCCGGCCGATGTAACATCACCGGAAATAGAAAGTCCCGGTGTAATAATTGCCGTCTCATCACTTATCTCATCCGTGTTCTCCGCAGCTTCAGGCTCTTCGGCCGGTTCTTCTTCTGCCTGCACAGGTATTTCTTCTGCCTTTACCGCCTTAGCACTCTTGCGGTTTACTGATTCAGTCTTCTTATCATCAGTCTTAATATCTGCAAGAGCTCTTGTAAGAGACTCCTCAATATCGTTCTCACCTGCATCAGCCTGCACATCGTCTGCAAGTGTGTCAACCATCACATCATCATCAGGTACCGGCTCTTCAACCTTCTCTGCGTTTACACCGGCAAGCTTTGATGCGTCATCCGAAAGTTCATTGACTGCCTGTGATAAATCCTCTTTAAAATCCTTAAAAAATCCCATTTCAAAAATCCTCCTGGTTAATTAACATTATGATGAACAGGCTGCGTGTCTGCAGTGATTGGGAGAATCAATGCGTTCTGCTCCTGCAATTTCTCTATTATGTCCGGAACGGCCTCAAAAGTGGTCATTCTGTATGTAGCATCGTGCATAAGCACAACCGATATATCCTGGCCGGATATACCTTTCATGACATTGTCATAAACCTGTTTGCGGCTGAGACCGTCACCGCCGTCGCCGGACGATACGTTCCAGTCGAAATACACAAGATTATTCTTATTAAGATAATCTATGTATTGTGATATCGGAAGCGGTGCCTGTGAATTACTCGAACCGCCCGGAAATCTGAATATGTGCGGTCTTACTCCCGTGGTCTTCTCCAGATAATCCTGCAGTGACTCAACTTCCTGTGCGAACGACTCAACGCTTTCATATACATGTGCATAATCATGTGTATATGTATGAAGTGCAAGAGTATGGCCCTCATTAACTATTCGGTTAAGTGCTTCCTCATATCCTTCATGGCCGTTCACGAAAAAAGTAGCTTTCACATTATGTTCTGCCAGTACATCAAGCAATGCATCCGTATTATCGCTCGGACCGTCATCAAATGTAAGATATACAACCTTACGGCCCTGCTTAAGAGCTTCCTCCACTGTTGTCTGCGCATCGGTCTCTGCTTCCGTCACAGCAGGCTGCGTCTCTGCATCCGCTGTATCACTGCTCTCCGGTTCCGCCGGATTCTTATTAAGTGATGCCTGACTCTGTTTCTTTCCGGGACTCTCTTCATCCGATGCAAGCTGTACCGATGATTCAAGCTGTGCCTTAAGTTCCGAAAAATCCTTCTGTAAGCGGTTCATCCTGCAGAATAAAATTACACATAATATTGTAGGCAGCAATATTATCGTTATAATCATTATAATTATAATTCGCTTATAGAGGTTAATACGCTTTCTCCGGCGTGCTGCCTCGGAAAGTTCTCCTTTGTCTTCATTCATGGTTTCTATCCTTTTGCATAATTTATGCGTTTATCACATTGTACCACATGTTTTTCGATATTTGAAGAAAATTATTATTATTTTTCCTATTTTTTATATTTTTTTAATAAATCTTTATATTTTATATATTGTATTTTGGCCGGATACATTTTAAATTATATTTTAGCATTATAATCAGAAGGAGAACACAATGTTACAACTTAAAGGTATTGTAAAGAATTATACTGCCGGTGATACCGAAGTTCACGCTCTCAAGGGAATCGACATACGATTCCGTGAAAGTGAATTTGTATCAATACTCGGTCCGTCAGGCTGCGGCAAGACTACTATGTTAAACATAATCGGCGGACTTGACCGGTACGCGGACGGCGACCTTATAATCGGCGGACGTTCCACTAAGGAGTTTAAAGACAAGGACTGGGACTCATACCGTAATCACAAGATAGGTTTTGTATTCCAGAACTATAATCTTATACCGCATCAGACTGTATTGGCGAACGTAGAACTTGCGCTCACACTCTCAGGTGTATCCAAAGCAGAACGCCGCAAGCGTGCAGCCGAGGCACTTGCCAAGGTCGGACTTAAGGACCAGCTTCACAAGAAGCCGAATCAGATGTCCGGAGGACAGATGCAGCGTGTTGCCATAGCGCGTGCACTCGTCAATGATCCTGACATAATCCTCGCAGACGAGCCTACCGGTGCGCTCGATTCGGAAACAAGCATTGCCATAATGAATATCCTGCGTGAAATATCCGGTGAAAAATTAATTATAATGGTTACGCACAATGCCGAACTTGCAGAACAGTATTCATCAAGAATTATACGTCTTCTTGACGGCCGGGTTATCGATGACAGTGACCCTTATGAAGGTGATGACATTGCCAAAGAGGTTCATTCCCCGGTACATGTCCGTAAAGGCAGATCCAAATCAAAAGTATCCATGTCATTCGGAACAGCCCTGTCACTCAGTTTTAAGAACCTGCTTACAAAAAAAGGCCGTACATTCCTTACTTCTTTTGCCGGAAGCATAGGTATAATAGGAATTGCTCTTATTCTTTCACTGTCCAACGGTTTTCAGGCATACATTAACAAAGTCCAGGAAGACACCATATCAACATATCCTATCACCATCGAAGATGAGAATATGGACATGACAAGCCTTATGGAAACAATGCTTGGCAAATCAACCGATGATGTAAAGCATGATGATGGCCGTATATATACCAGTCCCATTCTCGGCGATATGATAAACACAATGATGGCCGAAGTCAAGACAAACAGTCTCGGTGAACTCAAAACATATTTTGAAAGTGATGAATGTAATATTAAAGATTATGTAACCGATATCCAATACGGTTACGATGCAGATCTTAATATTTACCTCGCCGACACATCAAACGGTCTTAACAAAGTTAACCCAAGCACCATGATGGAAGATATTATGGGAGTTTCCCAGGAAAGCACAAGCACGTCTTCAATGATGAGTGCTTACAGCAGCTCAAATCTCTGGACGCAGATGATTGATAATAAAGACCTTCTCGATTCACAGTACAATGTCATTGCCGGAAGATGGCCTGAAAATTATAACGAAGTTGTCCTTGTTGTAAGTAAAGACTCCACTATTACAGATGTTACACAATATGCACTCGGTCTTAAAAATTCATCCGAACTCAAGAACATCATGGCCGATCTCGGAAGCGGCAAACAGATTGATTCCGAGCAGACCAGTTACACATATGACGATCTTTTGGGTCTTACATATAAACTTGTGCTTTCAAGTGATTATTACAGATATGATGAGACCAACAAACGATGGGAAGACAAAAGTTCCGATGCTGAATATGTCAAGACCCTCGTAGACAACGGTACGGAAATTAAAATAGTCGGAATAATCCAGCCCGATGAAGATGCCGTTGCAACATCGATAACCGGAAGCATCGGTTACACCAAGGCTCTCACCGAATATGTAATTAATGAGACCTCCAGGTCGGACATCGTAAAAGCACAGCTCGCGGACGACAAAACCGATGTATTCACAGGTCTCCCATTCGCTGTAAGCGAAGATGAACTTGATAATATTACGGTTGATGATGTCAAAGCTTATATTGCAACACTTCCCGAGGCCGAACAGCAGGCTGCGCAGATGTATCTCGGCATGATGACCGACGAGCAGCTTGTAGATGTATTCAAGAATCAGCTCCAGACCAAATCAGGCAGCACATATAAAGATAACATGGTAAAACTCGGATACGCCGATGAATCAAAGCCGACATCCATCAACATATATGCCAAAGATTTTGAAGCCAAAGATGCTATTTCCGATATTATTGATGAGTACAACGATAAAGTAACCGCCGACGGAAATGACAACCTCACCATCTCATACACAGATTACGTGGGACTTATGATGTCATCGGTAAGCACAATTGTTAATACGATATCATATGTTCTTATCGCATTTGTATCGATATCACTTGTGGTTTCTTCGATAATGATCGGTATAATCACTTATATATCGGTTCTTGAAAGAACCAAAGAAATCGGTATATTAAGAAGTATAGGTGCCTCCAAACGCGATGTTTCCAATGTATTTAATGCGGAGACTATGATTGTAGGTCTGGTATCCGGTTCACTCGGAATCCTCATAACATTACTTCTTGATATTCCTATCAATATGGTTATCAAACACCTGACCGGAATTTCCGGTGTAGCTTCACTTCCATGGCAGGGAGCTGTCATATTGATAGCTATAAGTGTTATTCTGACACTTGTGGCAGGACTTATACCGGCTAAAGTAGCTTCCAAGAAAGATCCTGTTATAGCACTCAGAAGTGAATAATTCCGTATATATTTTATGCCGGGCGGTACATCCGTCCGGCATTTTAAATTTATATTCTTTTCTCAAGCAGTATAAGGTTCACATCCGGTATTCCGTTAAATACGGTCGGTACTGTACCGATTTCTTTATATCCAAGTCTTGCATACATAGCCCGTGCCACCTTATTTTTTTCATTGGTGTCTATACGCAGTTCAGAAAAGCTATGCATCTTTGCATATTCTTCATAATAATCTATAAATTTACGGCCATATCCTTTTTGGGCAGCTTTGGGATCGATTACCAACGTATGCAGTACGCACACTTTATCATCGGGCGTCTCGTACATCCATCTGCCTTTTGCATATGCCTCAACCTGAATATTATTTATTACCGCCGAACCATATATGGTCCCGTCAGACTCAAGTACATACATATCACCGCGTGCAACTGCCTGTTCTGCCGTATCTCTGACCGGATACACTCCTTTTATCCAGCCTATCGTCTGCGCTCCGCTCTCTTCGGCTTCATGCACTGCATCATATATCCGTGTTATTGAATCTATATCATTAACCGTAGCTTTTCTTATCTCTGCTGGCATAACCATAATACCTTTCAACTGTAATATATTTCTATAAAATATATCATTTTACAAAATAAAAGTAAACCCCGGCTTTATACAGCCGGGGCCGGGTATGTCCATATTTATTTTAAAATAACACATCCGTAAGCCGGAATTGTGATTTCTTCCCCTTTTATCTGAGGAAGTTCCTCATTTACCACAAGATAATCCACTACCGTCTCATATTTGTATGTATCCTTGGATACTGTAACCGTAACGGCAGCGTCACTGTCATTATATATGAGACTTATTTCAGAATCGTTATATGTCTTATGGATCGCGCATAAATTGCCGTTCTGCTCAGTCACATCGTTCATAACGGAAGGAATGCCTCTTCCTATTTCAGGATATTTATTACGGATATGAATTGCCTTTCTGTAATAATTATATACCGAATTATCATCATCCTTCTGTGTTTCATAAGAACCGAATGAATGTGTCTGAGGTTCATATGAAGGAGGACCCGCCGTCATTCCATCCGCATTTTCATCATCTGACCAATACATAGGAGCACGCTTATTCTCATCCTTGCCGCTTCCTCCCATACCGAGTTCATCTCCGTAATACACGAACACATTACCGGTTGTGAGAATCTGTATTCCGGCTGCAAGCTTAACTCTCTCGTCTTTACGGAGAAGGAAGCCGGCTGCACGTCCTGTATCGTGGTTTGACAAAAATACACCGTCTATCGCATTCTCATTAACACTCTTGATTTCGTTATATACATTAACAATGTTCTCTGCCATTTTGGCACCGGATACATTATCACTGTTATTATTTACGCCTTTTACGATTACTCCGTCCTGATTTCCGAGTGTAAAATCAAACATACTGTCGCAGCTGCTCTGATAGAACTGCTTGATAGTATTAAAATTATCCCATACCTCAGCCACACAGTAGATATCAGGATTGATACCATGCACATAATCGCAGAACCAGCTGAGTGCTTCTATACTGTCAGGATTATCTGCTTCAAAATAATGCAATGCCGCGTCAAGTCTGAAGCCTGATATTCCCTTATCGATCCAGAATTTTGCAATCTTCTCTATCTCTGTGCGAACTGCCTTGCTTGAAAGATTGAGGTCCGGCATCTGGGCCCAGAATACGCATTCGTAGATCCAGCTCGGATTGCTGCTTACTTTCTTCCAGCCTGACGGAACCTTATCCGATTTCTTAAAATTATAATAATCAACATACGGACATACTGATGTATCAGGCTCTCCGTCACCAATCGTTCCGAGATAATCGCAGGCTTCTTTAAACCATTCGTTTTTGGATGAAGTATGATTTATTACAAAATCCATATAAATATCAAGCCCGCGTTCATCACATGCTTTTACCAGCGCATCAAAATCATCCATAGTTCCGTACTGTGGGTCTATTGTATAATAATCAACCACATCATACTTATGATATGTTGTGGATTTGGTGAACGGAAGCAGCCATATGCTTGAAAATCCCATGTCCTGAATATAATCAAGCTTGGATATAAGTCCCTGTATGTCTCCTATTCCATCGCCGTCACTGTCACAGAACGAATACAAAAATACCTGATAACATGTTCCGTATTTGTCATCTATTCTGTTGTCTTCATCAACAAATTCCGTACTGATGGCATCTTTGGTATCCTTGGAGGATGATGTACATCCTGCAAGCATCATTGCTGCCATAATACCGGCTAAAAAAAGCGCAAAAAATCTGCTGATCCTTTTATTGTGAACCATAAATTGCTCCTATTCCGTCAGGGCATCCCTGACCTCTCTCGTTATTAATGAACCGCCGCTCTCATTCCACTTTGACACAAAATTGTCAAACTCATCTATCGACAGTTCCCCGGTTACTATTTGTAAATATGTCTTATTCTCAAGTTCTTCCAATTTCCACCAATCGCTCTGCATCGTATTCGTCTCGCCGAAATACAATGAAGGAACTTCTCTTAAGCTGCCACTCGAAATTGTCTCACATGCCTTAATTCTTGACATATAAGCCGCCCACTCTTCTGCGGTTGCATTGTCCGGATTATCCAGATATGCCTTGCAAGACTCGTAATATGATTTTTCAAGAATCGGAAGTTCGGACTCATCCTTGGTACCGTTAAGCACTCCGCTGATCTCAGAATAGCAGATTGACAATGCATCGCTGTAATCCACATTAATTGCCAGCGGTCTGGCTGTCGGATCAACATTATCCTGATAATATTTCTTGAAATTATCGTTATCCTTTTCCTCATATCTTATATAGTCAAAAAGAACACTGACAATCTTGCATGCCACCTCAGGGTGTTCATATCCCTTACGCACAACAACATATTTATATGACGGCTGCTGCGAATGATAGCTTGTGCTTCCGTCTTCATCCGTCTCTATAAGGTATGGCTGCCAGTCAGCACTCTGATCGGCACTTACAGCCTCCATAAGCGGATTATTAGGTGCCCACCACGGTCCGAAAAATGAACCGCACTGTCCGTTTACAACAAGTTCTATTATATTGCTGCTTGTTCTTAACAAAAAATTATTATCAAGGATACCGGTCTCATACATTTCATTTATATGGGCAAGCGCTTCCTTCGCCTCAGGCTGTATTGAACCATATACTGTTTTGCCGTCTTTGCCTTCAATCCACTGTTTTGGGAATGCTCCGTATGCAGCGAAAACTATATCAAGAAGATATTCACTGCTGTATCCGCATCCGCCGCAAAGGCTCGGATCGCATACAAGTCCGACCGTGTTGCCCGGTCCGTTTTCTCCCGGATCCTTTAAAAGGAATTGTTTAATAATATATTCCACATCCGACAGATTCTTAGGCTCGGCCAGTCCTAATTTGTCCATCCAGTCCTTGCGGAGCCAGATCAGATTAGGTCCGTCATCAATATTAGTCTCCGGAATGGCCATTATTTTACCGTCAAAAGTAATCAGATCCTTTACGCTGTCGCCATATCCTGCATAGATATCTTTAATCTTATCGGTCATGCAGTCATTATACGCCTGAGTAAGATCCTCTATCATATCATATTCTACAAGCATATTGACATCATCAATATCGCTTACGATCATGATATCCGGCATATTTCCGGACTGAATATCCATCGTAACACTGGAATCATACTGTTCGTCAGCCTCTTCAAAAACATCCTTATTCTGGATATTGAGAAAATCCTTAAGAAATCTCGTATATTCATTATCTTCGTATGTGTCACCTTCAGGCATATTGGAATTATTGCTTCCGGTAAGTTTGCCAAGAGTATATGTGATCAGTTCCGGATATTTGCCATATGGCGTCGTGGAAGCTTCCTGCATCTGTCTTTCAAATTCATCATCGGAAAGTTTACTGGTGGTTGATGCTGAATTACAACCTGTCTGTATAAATATCATTAAAAGCATTATTGCCGATGCTATTATTCTGGTGGATCTCTTCATTGTTATTTCTCCTTGCAGATATTTGCTATGCAATAATAATACCACCTGTACCGGTTATATGGCAATCTTTAGTTACAGCCCCGGCCAGATACCGACCGGGGCTGATATATTTTAGTTCAATATTAACCTTTAACTGCTCCCGATACTCCTTCACGGTAAAATTTCTGCATTACCATGAACAGAATAATAATCGGAATTGAAATCACTACTGCACCGGCTGCAAAACAGTTGAACCATGAATAAATATATTCCTTTTCAAGCATGTTCCAAAGACCAACCGAAACGGTATAATATTCTTTGTTGGCCCTGCATATGACCTTCGCAAATATGAAATCAAGCCATGGCGCCATAAATGACTGTAAAACAGTATATACAATGATAGGTTTACTAAGAGGAATCGTAACTTTTGTAAATACCTGCCATCTCGTTGCACCGTCAATATAAGCGGCTTCATCGATTGACTTCGGTATCGTATCAAAGAATCCCTTCGCAATGTAGAAACCTAAGCCTGAACCTCCGGAGTAAACCATGATAAGAGCCACTCTGATCATGGCGCCCTCCGTGAGTCCAATTGATTTCAGAATGTAGTACACTGCAATCATTGACATAAAGCCGGGAAACATGCCTAAAATAAGTGCTACATTCATGAAAGGCTTTCTCATCTTAAAACGCATTCTCGACATAACATATGATACTGATAATACGAAGAATGCTGAGATGATACATGAAAAAATCGAAATAATCAATGTATTAACGAACATCTGTGGAAAGTTAAACACATTGGTCGTATCGGTAAAAAGCTTTTTGTAATTATCAAGGGTCGGAATAAATCCTCTTGTAACATTCGCAAACATATCCGGGTGGGCGGCTTTAGCACTCTGCAGCCATGCGTCCGGAAGAAGTGTCCTTATCTGAAGTCCCTGATCAGACTTGAAGCTGACCATTATTATGAACAAAATAGGGAGTACCCATATAAATGCCAGCACGGCAAGTAATATGTGAACAAAAACATTTGTGGTTTTTTTGCCAATCTTGGCTCCTGTTGATATTTTCTTCATTATTGGAATCCCTCCTCGTTCTTGTATGATCCTGTACGATGATAGGTAATGAGTGATACAACAGCCATGACAACGAATGTCATGATACCTATTACGGCCGCAATATTGTAATACTGCTGGTCAACCGACAGTTTATATAGCCATGTAACAAGCAGGTCAGTCTTACCTGATGTGGATGAAAGATCCGTAACAGGTCCGCCTCCGCTTAAGAGGAAAATAACGTTAAAGTTGTTAATATTTCCTGTAAATGATGTAATTAAGTAAGGTCCGGTTACGAAAAGCATATACGGAAGGGTAATTTTAAAGAATGTCTTTACCGGTCCGGCACCGTCAACCTTAGCTGCTTCGTAGAGGTCAGCCGGGATATTCTGAAGTACACCGGTAACCTGTAACATTGTAAACGGAATACCTATCCAGATGTTAACGACGATAATTACAATTCTCGCAAGCATCGCATTGTCCCAGAAAGGAATCGGTTCCGAGAGAGATGTGTATCTCTGTAAAAGTGTATTGATAATACCTTCTCTGTTAAACATTGTTCTCATAAGAAGAAGGGATACGAACTGCGGTACTGCCGCCGAAAGCATAAATATTGTTCTCCAGAATCCCTTACCTCTTGTATTCTTACGGTTAATGACAATCGCAAGAATCATTCCGAGAATGTAGTTTGAGAAAGTTGCAAATACTGCCCAGATAAGTGTCCATCCCAAAGCTCCCCAGAACGATTTACCGATCGAACTGTTAAAGCTGAATACCTTCGGGAAGTTCTCAAATCCTACCCAGTTAAAGATCGTAAGATGTGAATCTATCTTACTGTAATTGGTGAACGCCATACTTATCATGAATACAAGAGGAAGTATGGTAAATGCAAGAACACCAAGTGTTGGCAGTGTAAGCAATGTTCTATGTAAATTCTTGTCAAACAAGCTCTTAATGTCCTGAATAAATGAATCCGGTTTCTTACCGGCTGCTTTCATACACTGTGCTTTGTATGAACTCTTAACTGCTGCGCGCCAGAACATAACAAATGAAATTGTAACAAACAGCGTTGCAACACCAAACAAAAGCATAAGCAACGAGTTATCACCCTGTGTATATTCATACACCTGCTTTGCTTCATTCCACACCTCTATCTGCTGCTGTCCTCCGAGGTGTAACAAATCAACCAGACATTTTCCGCCCGTCATAATCATAAATACTATGTAGGCTGCCTCGATCACCAAAAATGATAATCCTTTAACGATCTGGCCTCTGACTAAATTTCCAAGACCCATAACCAACATAGAAAGTCTTGTGAAAATGTCTCCTTTTTTCACCGCATTGCTAAAACAATACGGATCGTAAAACTCTTTGGTTTTTCTTTTTTTCTCGGCTTTTAATTTAGGCATCATAGACCTCCTTGTGCTTACAATAAATGCTCCGGATTGCTCCGGAGCATCTACACGGGAGCACCGTACAGTGGTAATTGCCGCCATTGTAGCAGTGCCTTACCCGTTATTTTTAATTAATTATTTAACAACACCGTTGTTAGCACCTTCATTGAACTCTGCTGTCTTATCTGCTGCATTGTCCTTTGTGGTCTCTCCTGCTACGATGGATTTACCCATGTTCTCAGCAGGTGTCCACCAGTTGCTCATTCCCTTGAATGTAGGCTGCATAACTGACTTGTTGTTCATTGTATCGTTCTGTGCATTTGCCATCTCATCTGATGCTACTTTCTCGTTAGCTGCTGCACCGATGTTGCAAGGGATGATTCCTCTTGATTCATAGTGGCTGATCTGAGCATCATCGCTTCCAAGATAAAGTGCAAGTGCTACTGCTACCTGAGGGTATTTGCAGTTAGGGTTAACACCGATTGCCTTTGAACCTGCGAATGCTTTAATCTGCTTCTCTTCACCGTTAAGTGTATATGTAGGAGCTGCTACAACACCAACTTTTGACTTGTCAATCTTGATGTTTGACATATCCCATGAACCTGAGAAGAAAGCACCTACTGTTCCATCGTTGAAGCCTGTGATTCCTGATGAATCTGCATCGTTTACGAAGTTAGGATTAGCTGCAAGGTCTACAAGGTACTTTGTAACTTCTGTAGCCTTATCACCTGTAAGATCGATACCTGCTGATTCATCTGTTCCGTCAGCGCCGAATGCCGAACATCCGTTACCGAAGTAGAAACCACCGATGTACCATGAGTTTGTAAGCTGGAATGCTACCTTACCCTTAGCAAGCATTGTGTCAAGGTTCTTTACATCATCTTCTGTGAAGATGTCTTTGTTGTAGAATAAGAACCATGTGTTACCTGTGAAAGGAACGCCGTAAACATCATCTCCGATAGAAACTGTCTTAAGCATTGCTTCTGAGTTGTTTTTCTTAACTGTCTCAAGTGCAGAACCACCTAATTTAGCAATTGCACCAGCGTCAATAAGTGTCTGTGTCTGATCGTTTGCATACATGTAAACGTCTGCTGAAGCTGAAGGGTCAGCTGATACTGTCTTACCTGCATCTCCCTCTGAGCATGTACCATACTTAAAAGTAAGGTTCCACTTCGGATGCTCATCGTTGAACTTCTCACACATTTTCTGTAACCACTCACCATTGTCTACTGACTGGTCCTCTGCCGGGCTCCATACAGTGATAGTAGCTGTGATCTCTTCATCCTCTGCTGCCTTTGTAGCATCGTTTGATCCTGCTCCGCTTGAAGAAGATGTTTTTCCGCAGCCAACTACAGTTGCTGCACACATTGCTCCGGCTAAAAGTAAAGCCGATACTTTTCTAAATTTCATTTAGATGTCCTCCTTTTTTTTCATTAAAACCGACTTATGAAAATGTAATTTTCTGCGGTGTTAATTGTGTTTCCTTAATGCTCTTTTATTGTAAAATGATATGGAGAAATCGTAAATATCAATATTCTTAGAAACATATCAGATTTCTTAGACGTTTGTTAATATGCACAAAAATAGGAACTCCGTCATCCGGAATTCCTATGTATTTCTTACAGTTTCTTAGGGAAATGGACTATGACTTTTGTCCCTTTTCCTATCTCACTTTCTATCTTCAATTCGTATTGTTCACCATAATAAAGCTTAATTCTTTCGTTGACATTACGGACACCGTATCCTTTGGAATCTTTGGTAATAATCTTGTCCGCCTGCTCTTTGGTCATTCCGACGCCGTTATCTTCAACAGTAAGGATTATCTCATCTTCCGTCTGCCGTCCCGTTATCTTTATAACGCCTCTCACTCCGGTATTAAGGTCAATTCCATGGTCAATGGCGTTTTCAATAAGAGGCTGCAATATGAGGTTCAGTGTGTTGTATTGTAAAATACTATCATCAATATCAACGACCGCATCAAAATCACCGTCATGCATCATCTGCTGTATTGTGAGGTATGAACGCATATTGTCAATCTCATCCTTAATGCTCATCACATTCTTGCCTTTATTGAGCGATGTTCTGTAAAAGGACGACAAAGCCAGTGTTATCTTACTTATATCATCCGCATCCGCCTCAATGGCCTTCCAGTTGATGAGTGAAAGCGTATTATACAGAAAATGCGGATTGATCTGCGCCTGAAGTGCTTTCATCTCATATTCTTTTTCTTTAAGTCTGCTGTCGTATACTTCATTTATAAGCATGTCGAGCCGCAATACCATCGTATCGAATCCGCACGTCAGGTCTGAAATTTCATCATTACCGTCAACCGGAATATTGACATTAAGATTACCGTTCTCGACTTCCTTCATGCTCTTTTGGATTTTGACAATTCGCTTGGTAACAAAACCGCTTGTTGCAACCGTACTGACTACCGCAGCTGCTACACATACTATTATGGAAATCGTTCCTATCCATATAATAGGGGTGGTCGAAGATATCATAAAACTGTCCGGTTTATAAAACCAGATTTTCCATCCCGTAGTGGATGAATCCTGCGTAATTATTTTGTATTTGCCAGAATGTCCGGCCACAACTTCTTTGAACTCATCAAAAGTAAGCTCATAATTTTTATTGGATGGCTTATATTGTGAGGATTCATATATCAGATTACCGTTCTTGTCCGTTACAAACAATCCGTAATCATTGAGTATAGTCTGTGAGAATGGTTCAAAAACCTTATCATAATCTACATTTATATATAACACGCCGTCAATTCCAAGTCTGTTGAGAAGTACAAGCCTGCTTACCGAAAAAACCTGTTTATTATCCATATCCACATACCAGTGGCTGTCATTATCCGCGAGTGCCTCTTTGCACCATTCTTTATCGGAGATTTCCGATATCGGCGCCAGTGTGGAACCATGCTTTACAACATCTTTATCAACATATATCGTGACCCTGTCAACCTCATCATGAAAATACATCAGCGACGACAGCAACGGATCCATTACCGTGACAAACTGGTCATACATGTTATATACGGATTCATAATCATAATTAAGAACCTGGGAAATCGACTGGTTAAATGAAATATAATTGGATAAGTTATCATATATCTTAATTTCACCATCAAGAGATGCCGTAGCCTGATAAAGATATGAATTAATATTCTCCGTTGAGTTCTCACGCAACACTCCACGCATCAGAAAAAGCGATACGAGAAATATAATAAGCACAGGAATAAAGCCTGTAAGACAATATATCAATACAAGCTTATATTTCAGTTTCAGATCTGAAGTTTTCCTGCGAATCCTGGCAATCATTCAGTTTCCTCTTCTCCGTTTTCCCTGAATTTCTGTGGGCTCACGCCGTAACAATCCCTGAAGCTTGAGCAGAAATAGGATACGTTCTGATATCCGCATTTATTGGCAATATCAACGATCTTAAGCATCGTATTCTCAAGCAGTTCCTTTGCTTGTTCCATCCTGTATGACTTGATGAATTTACTGAGATTCTGTCCGGTCTCTTTCTTGAATATGGAACTCAGATAACTTGGTGCCATATAAACTTTCTCCGCCAGACTGTCTACAGTAATATCTTCGTTATAATGTTCATAGATGTATTGTTTTACAATTTCAATCTCACGATGCAGCATCTGTGGATTAGCTCCGAATGCATCCTCAAGCCTTTTGGCATTCTTAAGCACAATTTCCTTAACAGTATCAAAATTCGTGGCTCTGTACAGCACATCAATCTCTTCATTCAGAAGTTTCTCATCGGCGTTAGGTATATTTTCATAGAAATCCTTAAGCAGATTGGAAAAAAGGAACTTAATATATACCTGCGAAAACTTGGTCTTATTACTGTATTTATCACAGAATCTGTCAAAATGGGCACGGAGACTTAAGGTATCTTTCATCTTAATATCCTGGTGCATCTGCTTCATCAATGTATCATCATCGACCTGGATCATTGAATTATCATCACCTGATGCGCCCTCATAGAATACACGGCTGTTCTTATGATAAAACTTATTCTCCATAATCTCATCAAGCTCATCAACTTTATTACCGATATCATCCATTCCGTTGACCGGTGACGATATTGCAATATAACATGCGGCACCATATTCTCTTTCAACATATCCGCTGATTCTTTCGGCAGTAGCCACATAATCAAGTTCCGCATCATCAAAGAAAAGCAGTGACTGGTTCTGGTTGAGGTTAAGATACTTGCTTATCTGCGGTTCAAACTGGTAGAGCTTTTCTTTAATATCCATGCCTTTCTTTCCAAAGAAATCCTCGTCAAATTCCATCAGCATAATTCTGACATAATCATTAAGAAAATCTGCTGACACAATTCCGTCTCCGTATTTCACTATTTCAGAAATATCGACTTTATTGGTAGCCATATAGAGCATGTGCTCAGCCATGTAATCAAGGCTCTTGGTCTTAATGTCATCCTCTATTCTGGATTCCTCAAGGTCGTTGACAACCTTATTCATGGTATTCTCAAACTCATTAGGATCCACAGGCTTAAGTATGTAATCTGATACCCCAAGGCGTACCGCCTGTCTGGCATAATCAAATTCACTGCAGCCGCTGAAAATAACATATTTAATATTGCGCTTTAATCTGACTACATTATCAATAAGTTCTATCCCATCCATAAACGGCATTTTCACATCCATAAGAAGTATATCAATATCATTATTCTTAATGTATTCAAGCGCATCTTTACCGTTAGCCGCTTCAGCCACTTCACATTCGATACCTGTTCTCTTAAGCAGGAACTTGATACCGTTACGCTCTATTTTCTCATCATCTACTATTAAAATTCGGTACAAATCGTCGTCCTCCCGGTTTATAAGGCCTCATTGATAACATGGATAGCCGGAGCGCAGATGCGCTTCGGCTACCGTCATATCGGATTCAACAATTCCGGTATAATTCTATGAATAAATCTTAAAGTCTCCAGATATCCTTATCATACTGAGCAATTGTTCTGTCAGATGAGAAGAAACCTGCCTTGGAAATATTCGTAAGCATCTTCTTAGCCCATGCCTTTCTGTCTTCATAATCAGCAAGTGCCGTCTCTTTGACTCTGATATAATCCTTAACATCAAGAAGAGTCATAAACCAGTCTTTCTTAATAAGTTCCGCATGAAGTCTGAGAAGTGTCTCTGCATCTCCCACCTTCATAACCGGTGCGCTTATAATGAAATCAACAAGCTTCTTAATCTCAGGATCATTTACATAATAACTCTTAGCTGAGTAATCTGCCTTGGCATAATGCTCAATTACCTGTTCACTGCTCTCGCCGAAGAAGTAAATATTGTCATCTCCTACGAGCTCACCAATCTCAACATTCGCTCCGTCCTTGGTTCCGAGTGTAACAGCACCGTTAAGCATGAACTTCATATTACCTGTTCCGGATGCTTCCTTGGATGCAAGTGAAATCTGTTCTGAAATATCACATGCCGGAATGATCTTGGCTGCCTTGGATACATTATAATTCTCAACCATAACTACCTTAAGATAAGGGCTTACTTCAGGATCATTGTTGATAACCTGCTGTAAGCAGAGAATAAGATGGATAATATCCTTGGCAATTACATATGCCGGAGCTGCCTTGGCACCGAAGATAGCCGTAATCGGTGTCTTAGGAAGTCTGCCAGCCTTAATCTCGTAATACTTATAGATTACCCAGAGTACGTTCATCTGCTGACGCTTATACTCATGAAGTCTCTTTACCTGAATATCATAGATTGAATTCTCATCAATGTCAATATCCTGTGTTGCTTTAAGATAATTCTTAAGTGTTACTTTCTTGTCTTTCTTAATCTCAAGAAGTTTCTCAAGAACTGCATCATCATTTATGAATTTGCCGAGTTCTTCAAGCTTATCCGCATCCTTCTTGAAATCCGGTCCGATGAGTTCTTCTATATAAGCCGCAAGCTCTTCGTTACAGTGAAGGAGCCATCTTCTGAAAGTAATACCATTTGTCTTATTGTTAAACTTCTCCGGATAAATTCTGTAGAAGTTATTAAGCTCAGAGTTCTTAAGAATCTCTGTATGAAGGTAAGCAACGCCGTTAACGCTGTGTCCATAGTGGATATCCATATGAGCCATATGGACTCTGTTGGAATCATCAATGATATATACTGACTTATCCGAGAACTTAGCTCTTACTTTTTCGTCAAGCTTTCTGATGATCGGCACAAGCTGCGGAACAACCTTCTCAAGGTAAGAAACCGGCCATTTCTCAAGTGCTTCGGCAAGGATTGTATGGTTGGTATATGCACAGGTATTTGTCACAATTTCAACAGCCTCATCGAATCCGATTCCTTCCTCACCGAGAAGTCTGATGAGTTCAGGAATTACCATTGACGGATGTGTATCATTAATCTGAATTGCAGCATAGTCAGCAAGATCATGAAGGTTGCTTCCCTTCTTCTTGCACTCATCGATAATATAGTGCGCGCCGTTGCATACCATAAAATACTGCTGGTATATTCTCAAAAGGTTACCTGCCTCATCACTGTCATCCGGGTAAAGGAAAAGTGTAAGGTTCTCTGCAATGTCGGTCTTATCGAAATTGATCGTATCTCCCTGAATAATGTTTTCGTTAACCGATTCAATATCGAAAAGATGGAGTTTATTGGTTCTGTTATTATATCCTGTAACATCTATATCATAAAGTCTTGACTTAACCGTAAGATTTCCGAATGATACATCATAAGATACGTCTGTTTTCGTAAGCCAGCTCTGATCCTCAATCCATGGATTCGGCTCTTCTTTCTGGAAATTATTCTTAAATACCTGTTTAAAAAGTCCCATATGGTAATTAAGTCCGATACCGTCGCCGTTAAGTCCGATTGACGCCATTGAGTCAAGGAAACATGCTGCAAGTCTTCCGAGACCGCCGTTTCCGAGTGATGGTTCCGGTTCAATCTCTTCTATATCATAAATGCTCTTTCCGTTCTCCTCAAGTTCTTTCTTTACGCTGTCAAAAACGCCGAGATTAATAAGGTTGTTTGAAAGAAGCTTTCCGATAAGGAATTCTGCCGAAATGTAATAAACTTTCTTCTTTCCGTCATTTTTCTCTTTATCTTCCGCAAGTTCTTTAGTCATTGAAAGAAGTGCAAAATAAAGTTCCTCGTTGGTACAATCCTTAATTGATTTATTATATTTCTTTTCACAGATATCTGATAACATGTAATCCTCCTTGCTAAAATACCACTTATTCTTATTACGTCCGTAAATCTTCGTGAGTTCACGCAGTCTGTTACGGATTTCTTTTGTAAATTCGCCATCCTTAAGACGCCATTTCCAGTTCGTGCCTATTGTTGAAGGCAGATTCATTCTGGCTGAATTATCCTTGCCGAGAAGATCCTGCATCTGGATTATTGCCGTATCGGCAACACTCGCATATGCACATCTTATGATTTCATCAACAAGTTTATCCTTATCGTCAACATCGAGATATTTCATCATATACTCAATATTCTGCTCTGTCGCATTACCGATGTATCCCTTCATGGTCTCGTTATCATGGGTTCCGATATACACAACATAATTCTTGTCATAATTATGCGGTGCATGTTCATTATTCGTATTACCGTCGAATGCAAACTGGAGAACCTTCATTCCCGGATATCCGGATTCCTTGATAAGTTCGGTCACCTCAGGAACAACAACTCCGAGATCTTCCGCTATAACCTTGGCATCACCCATAACACTGTCAATTGCATTGATAAGCTTTATTCCGGGTCCTTTGGCAAAAAATCCTTCCTTAGGAACTCCGTCAACAGGTATATTGTAATATCTTACAATTCCTATAAAATGATCTATTCTGGTAACATCATACAATTTGGCTGATGCCGCCATACGCTTCTTCCACCATGCAAAATCGCATCTTTCCATCTCTTCCCAGTCGTAAATCGGGTTTCCCCATTTCTGACCCCAGTCCGAGAATGCATCAGGCGGACATCCCGCCACATTAACAGGTTTAAGATTCTCATCAAGCTGGAACAACGTAGGGTTAGTCCACACATCCGCGCTGTCAAGTGCAACATAAATCGGAATGTCGCCGATTATCTTAATGCCTTTATTGTTGGCATAAGATTTCAGTCTGTCCCACTGCTCATAAAATTTGAACTGAAGAAACTTATAGAAATCAATTTCATAAGCAAGTCTGTTCTCATATTCTGCAACAGCCTCAGGCTTTCTGAAACGGATATCTTCCTCCCAGCTTAACCATTCCCTGTTGTCATGTGCTCCTTTGATTGCCATAAATACTGCATAATCATGAAGCCAGTCTTTATTATCTTCAAGGAATTTCTTATACGCATCACTCTCTTTATGAGCTGATGCTTCAAATGCTTTCTTAAGTATATCAAATCTTGCATTATATATTACATCATATTCAACATATTCCGGATCACTTCCCCAGAATACATTTTCAACATCCGCTTTATCAAGAAGTCCCTCTTCTATAAGGATATCAAGGTCGATAAAATACGGATTGCCCGCAAATGCGGAAAATGACTGATACGGGCTGTCCCCGAAACTTGTAGGTCCTACCGGAAGCACCTGCCAGTACATCTGGCCCGAACTCTTTAACATATCAACAAATTCATATGCTTTTTTTCCAAGAGTTCCGATTCCGTAAGGTGAAGGTAAACTGCTTACCGGAAGAAGTATTCCGGCACCTCTGTCAAGTTCTTTACTCATAACACACGCCTTTCTATAGTTTGTATTATTCCCGGTTTTTGTTAAGTACATTTGTATTCTAATATCAAAAAAGATTTTATTCTTGCAGTATACAATCAAAAAATGGTACAATCCTATCATATTGACATCACAAGGAGAGTTCCACCCATGAACATCATCGAATACGAAAACTATCAGGAAACCAAGCCGCACGCAGAGTCTCTTTTCCCGTACAATACTTACATCTGTTCCATTCCGCTCGATTTTAACGAGGTTCCCCTGCACTGGCACAACGAAATGGAAATAATCTACATCAAAAAAGGCCGCGGGAATGTAACACTTGATTTCGATAATCATTATGTTGAAGATGGTGATATAATAGTCGTCCTTCCGGGACAGATGCACGGAATCAGCCGTCTTAATGACTATAATATGGAATACGAGAATATTATTTTTGCACCGGAAATGCTTATGTCGGGAACGCCCGATACTCTGTCCGAAGAATTTTTTACGCCTTTTATGTCCGGTAAAATAACTTTTAACCATATAATTTCCAAGGACAGTCCGAACTACAACAATATCAGCGGCTGTCTAAACAGGACCGATAAAATAGGTGAAAGTTTTCCGCGCGGTTACAAGCTTGCAATAAAAGGATTCCTGTATGAATTTTTCTATGAACTGTATCAGGTATGTTCACTTGAAGCCCCCGGCAAATCCAACAAAAATATCGACCGGATAAAAGACATCATTAAATATATTGAAACCAATTACGACAAACCGATAAGCATTACGGAAATTGCCGGTGTTGCCGGGTTCTCGGAATCACACTTTATGAAATTCTTCAAGAATATCATAGGAACTTCTTTCATAGATTATCTTAACGACTACCGGCTTTCCATGGCATCCCGTATGCTTGTGTCCTCTGATGATAACATAATCGATATCGCGGCACATTGCGGATACGACAATCTGTCGTATTTTAACCGTATATTCAAGAAAAAATACGGCATCACGCCAAGTGCTTACCGCAGGAAGTGATTTTGTTAAAAATATATAAATTTTGTGTAAAGAGATTGATTGTTTTGTGCATATGTGCTATAATATGGTTTGTTAAATAAATAACAATACTGGTTAAATAAGGAGGTATTTTATATGGCACGTTTTACATTACCAAGAGATTTATATCACGGAAAAGGATCTCTTGAAGTATTAAAGACTCTGACAGGCAAGAAGGCTATTATCTGTGTCGGAGGCGGTTCCATGAAGCGAGGAGGTTTCTTACAGAAAGCTGAAGATTATCTTCGTGAAGCCGGTATGGAGGTTAAGCTTATTGAGGGAATCGAGTCGGATCCGTCCGTTGAGACTGTTATGAAGGGTGCAGCCATTATGCAGGAATTCGGACCTGACTGGATCGTAGCCATGGGCGGCGGTTCTCCTATAGATGCAGCCAAGGCTATGTGGATTAAATATGAATATCCTGATATTACATTTGAAGATATGTGTAAAGTATTTGGGCTTCCTAAGCTCCGTACCAAAGCACACTTCTGTGCTATCCCGTCTACATCCGGAACAGCTACCGAAGTAACCGCATTCTCCATTATCACGGATTATGCCAAGGGAATCAAATATCCTATTGCCGATTTTGAGATTACACCGGATGTTGCAATTGTAGACCCTGAGCTTGCAGAGACCATGCCTAAGAAGCTTGTTGCACACACAGGTATGGATGCAATGACACATGCCATAGAGGCTTATGTATCCACAGCCAATTGTGATTACACCGATCCTCTTGCACTCCACGCAATTAAGATGATAGATGCGGATCTTGTTAAATCATATAACGGAGATGCCGATGCCAGAGCATCAATGCATAACGCACAGTGCCTTGCCGGTATGGCTTTCTCCAATGCTCTTCTCGGCATAGTACATTCAATGGCACATAAGACAGGTGCAGCTTTCTCCGGCGGACATATTATCCACGGTGCAGCCAATGCAATGTATCTTCCTAAGGTCATTAAGTTTAACGCCAAGGACCCTGTTGCAGCAGCCAGATATGCCGATATCGCTGATTTCATCCATCTTGGCGGCAGCACTACCGAAGAGAAGATTGACAACCTCATTGCAATGCTCCGCAAGAAGAATGATGACCTTAACATCCCTCACTGCATTAAACATTACGGTGAAGGCGGACTTCCTGCAGAGACCGGCATTGTTCCTGAAGATGAGTTCTTAGCTAAGCTTCATGATATTGCCGCCAACGCAATACTTGATGCATGCACAGGCTCCAATCCAAGGCAGCCATCCCAGGAAGAAATGGAGAAACTCCTTAAATGCTGCTATTACGACACTGAAGTTGATTTTTAATTTTTTTCCATATTTTACCTATACAAAGGGACGCCGGTATATACGCCGGCGTCCTTTATGTTACTCTTTTCCTATTTCGAATCCGGTGTAATTTCCACCGATATATCTTCCCGTCTCCTTATCAAACTCATTGTCATTTTCATATGTAAATACTGTCAGATAAATCGACTGTACTTCGTCTATTTTTTCTCCGGTCGTCACCTTTATCGAAGTCATAAGTGTATCATCAGTAACCTGATCGTCCAGAAGATGACTGTACCATGCCCCATCCGGCTGGTGTACATCATCATACAAGTACAGTTCCACATATGTGAATATCGACTGGGTATCAGATGGTTTCTTCACTGTACATATAAGTTCATCACCCGTCTTTAACGTTACTTTGACTTCATAACCGATTTTGGTTACTTCCGCATCCGGATAACTGTTCCACCAATTATTGAATGCGCTCTTGAATCCATCGTACGGAAATGATTTCTCATCTGTCGCAAATGAATAGAAACCGCCGATATCACTGTACCATATCCACGGCGCCGAATAAGAATGTTTTATATCGAAAACGCCTGTCTCTTTATTTCTCTTATACAGATTCATAAACGGCTGGTTTTCATTAATTGCGGCATTCTTTCTCCGGTCTTCTACAGAAACGGCGGTCTCGCTTTCCGTTTCTGTAACACTCTCGGTAATATCCTCCGCAACAGTTGCACCGTTCGTCATAGGCAGTGTTTCTGCCATATCGGACGATGAACATCCGGCCAAGCATATCGCCGCAGCCGCTGCAGAAAAAAATATAATTATTCTTTTCATATCATGCCTTCTTTCCTACTCTTCCCTTCAATGCCCCGATAAGCGAACATATCGCAAAAACTATAAGGTTTGCACATACCACGCTGGCTCCGGCAGGTGTTGACTTGGCAAACGAAACGGTTATACCTATCATAAAACACACAACAGATATAATTACAGAACTGATTATAACCATACGGTATCTTTTGCATATCCGCATTGATGACAGACTCGGGAAAATAATAAGACTCGATATCAGAAGTGCGCCCATCATTCTCATTCCGATAACAACTGTTACCGCAGTAAGCACTGCCAGAATCCCATTATATAATCCTGCCTTGGTTCCCGTTGCCCTTGCGAAATTCTCATCGAATGTCACTGCGAATATTCTGTTATAAAATACTACAAAAAGCAGTACTACGATAATTGAAAGTATACGGCTTACAAGTGCATCCTCAGCGCTAAGAGAAAGTATACTTCCGAACATATAATTGTTGACATCCGTATTCATTCCCGATGACATGGATATGATCATGACACCTATGGCAAGCGCGCCGCTGCACACTATAGCCACGGTTGCATCACCTTTTAATTTGCTGTTCTCGCTTATTCTCAACATAAGAAAAGCTGCCGCAATACAGACCGGAATTGCTACTTTAAGAGGCGCTATTCCTGCCGCAGCGGCTGCAGCAAGCGCCGCAAAACCTACATGGGACAGTCCGTCACCGATCATTGAATATCTCTTAAGCACCATGCTTACGCCAAGGAGTGAGGCACACAGTGATACCAGAAGGCCTACCGTAATTGCCCTTACCATAAATTGGTAGTTAAACATATCCGCAAATATTTCCATATCGATCAAACCTCTTTTCTCTGTGCGAAACGTATTCCGTCTTCACTGTGCATAAACTCATCCTTCGTACCGAAGAAGATCTTATCATGAGATAAATGCAATATATGTGAAGCATATTTAAGTGTTGCCTCCGTATCATGCGATACCATTATTACGGTTATTCCCATCTGTTTGTTAATCTGTTCAATCAGATCATACAATTCCTGTGTCGCCACCGGGTCGAGTCCCGCAACCGGCTCATCCAATAATATGAGTCTCTTGGTCGCACACATGGCTCTGGCAAGCAGAACCCTCTGTTTTTGTCCGCCGGACAAATCATGAAAGCATTTGTTCTTAAGATTTGCTATACCCATAAGACGTAATTTATCCATTACATCCGCCTTATCCCTGCGCCCGAAAAACGGTTTCATTCCAAGGCTGTTAAGTCTTCCGCTTATGACAACCTCATACACGCTTGCAGGAAAATCTTTCTGTGCATCCGTCTGCTGCGGCATGTAACCTATCTCGGTTCTTTTAAGATTATCCCCTGTCTCAATCGCACCTTTCATAGGTTTCTTAAGACCGAGGATTGTCTTAATCAATGTGCTTTTACCGGCCCCGTTTTCTCCGACAATACACAGGTATTCTCCGCCGTCCAGACTGAAATTAAGGTCTTTAAGTATTGTTCTGCCTTCATATCCAAGGCTTATATTGTCACATTTTATAAGTGCCATCAGTTAAGCGCCTCCTTAAGTGCCTCTGCATTATCATACATCAGTGAAAGATATGTTTCTCCGGTTTCAAACTGATCCTTTGAAATATTATGTCCGCTGTAAAAAGTCCTGACAACCGCTCCGGTGTCATCCGCAATCGTCTGTGCCATGTTGGGACTGCTGAGTTCCATCTTAAATATAACAGGGATATTCTGTTCCTTTACCCTGTCTTCGAGAAAAGCAATTGTTGCCGCACTTGCTTCATTTTCCTGTGAACATCCCGGAAATGCGGCATAATATTTCAAGCCGTATTCCTCAATGAAATATCTTACCGGAAATCTGTCTCCAAACACAATCGTATCACGCGACGCCTCAGAGACAATCTGTCTGATATATTTATCAAGTTTATCAAGCTCTTTTATATATTCACTGCAATTACCGGCATAAATGCCTGCATTGTCAGGATCTTCATCCTCTAACACAGACGCGATCCGGGAGCATATCTGTCCTGCATTTACCGGTGATGTCCACACGTGTTCGTCCCAGTCATCATGCTCTTCCCCATGTTCATGCTCATCATGAGCATCCATGCCTTCAACCGTCTCCTCTTCATACCGGTCATCAACACAGTCCAGGAGCTTAACGGTACGCATTTTTCCCGAGTCTATTGAACCCAGAATATTGTCTATCCATGCATCGTTTTCCCCGCCGACATATATAAAAACATCACAATTCTGTATTTCGATTATATCTTTCGGCGTCGGCTCATATGAATGTGCCTCAGCACCGGGTTTAAGAAGCATTGATAAGTCCACATTATCTCCAGCTATCTGTCTTACGAAATCATATCCCGCAAAAATAGTGGTTATTACCTTAAGTTTTCCACCTTTTGTCGTGTTAACACTGCCATTCCCTGCGCACCCCGTCATCAAAGCCGCCGCCAATACAAATGCCATCAGCAGTGCAGTAATTTTCTTAATTTTCATAATTATTCACTGTCCTTCCGGCACTCGGAACAGACTCCGTACAGCACAGATGATTCGCACTGAAGCTCAAATCCATGATGTTCCATAATGTGTCCCTTGATTTCATTCATAAATCCGCAATCAAGATGGATTATCCTGCCGCATTTCACACAATGCAGATGCAGATGTTCTTTACAATTGTGCTCGACTCCGCCGCCTATATATTGAAAAGAAGACATCTCGCCTTTTCTGGCAACATATTTCATAACCTCGCCGCTTGTACTCAATTTATTGAGGAATCTGTATATTGTCGAAGAATTGACCTCAATTCCTTCACTTACAAGATATCTGTCAATATCCGCGACCGTAACCAGCTTATCCTTATTATCCGCCAGATACTTCATTATTTTCGTATGGCTTATAGTTGAATATTCTTTCGCCATCATTACACCTTCTGTTCTTATACGCAAAATGCAAACAGACTGCTTTTGCAATCTGTTTGCATTTTATATTAGTGCATATTTGCAATTTTGTCAATAACTTATTTACGCCTGTCATGCCCCGTATGAGACACATATGATAATGTCCTGATATAACACAAATGAAAATGTCCCGATG
>CAMENP010000009.1 GCA_945928575.1 uncultured Butyrivibrio sp. | reverse complement strand
ACTTGCGGTCAGCTCATCCGAGCTGACCGATCAGTTCGACCGAATTTAGCAATAATCGTCCCACAGGCTCAGTTTTTCTTTATCTGCATCACTTAAATATGAGTAATCATGTATAAAATTCTTCATGCCGTAAATGCACTCAGCCAACTCATTTTCCTTTTCGCTCCGCTTGTACCCGACTGCTTCCTTCCCGATTCTTGTAACCACAAAATTAATTATAAATGGCCACAGCAGAAACACCATCAATGCTACAAACATAACCAATATTATGCCTATCCAGAATAAATATTTTCCTCCTGACAAAATAAATACTACCTGTTCGTGAAAAGTCTGGTTATCCGGTTCCGAACCAAGCCAGTCCAACATTCCGTGAATTGTGTCATAATTAAAATAATACATACACATCAAAGTGACGATTATCGCAAACGGAATCCCAAGTACCGTAAAACAGCCTTTATTCTTTTCTTTTTTGTTATCTGTAGGTGCAAAAGGCAGCTTCCGCTTTAATAACAGCCCCCGTTTCATCGCTTCGTCCACTACCATCTGGCCCCATTTTTCATTTATATCCGAAATATTTCCCATATTATCTAACAGATATATATCACTCGGCGCAAGCTCGTCATCCGGCACTGTCTCACCGCATTTTACATATCTGCCTTCATTCTCTTTGATAATTCCTAACAATTCGTATCTTAACAGACAAGCCGCAATATCCTTGTCATACTCTATTTTCATATCCTCTAGCAGACTTATGGCGGCAGGATTAAGCCCGTCAAACTTATCCCTGTAATACTCCAGATCCTGTATATTACGGAATCTGCAGTTTTCACGCACCTGCCTGCATCTTCCGTATATTGCCGCCTGTGCAAGCAGAAATGGGATTATCCCCATCGTAAATGCTGCCAGTATGCCAAAAAGCAGAAGTCCCACAATTCCGTATAACGTCACACCATCTTTAAAATCCCTGGCCACCGTCCCATTAAGCAGATTAATAAGAATAATTACAATCGACAGTGCCGGGAATATCAGCCAGGTTTTTTTCCTAAGCCGGTCAAGCCTGTTAAGCCGCTCTGTCTTAAATATTTTATTTTTCGATGACTCCGACATATCCCACATACCTCTCCAATCAAAAAGAACATCCACAATAATTATGGATGTTCTCTGTGATTACAACAATCATGCAATTGTAAAATAAATTTGAGATTCGTGTAAAATTCTACAGCGGAATATTTCCGTGTTTCTTATCCGGAATACTTTTCTGTTTCTGTTCAAGCATCGCAAATGCGTCAAGTACTCGGCTTCTGGTTTCTTCCGGTCTGATAACCTCATCTATATATCCGCGTTCGGCTGCGATATACGGATTCATGAATTTGTCCTCGTACTCCTTTATAAGCTCTTTACGCTTGGCCTCAGGATCTTCAGCCGCATCAATCTGTCTCTTGCCGATAATTCCGACTGCACCTTCAGCGCCCATTACGGCTATCTCCGCAACAGGCCATGAGAATACGAAGTCCGCACCCATGCCCTTGCTGTCCATTCCGATATAAGCTCCGCCAAACGCTTTACGGAGTATTACCGTTACCGTAGGAACTGTTGACTCACTGTACGCGTAGAGGATTTTGGCACCGTGACGGATAATTCCGCTGTGTTCCTGCTCTTTGCCCGGAAGAAATGCCGGTACATCAACCAGCGTAAGTATCGGAATATTGAAGCAGTCACAGAAACGTATAAAACGTCCTGCCTTGTCTCCTGCATTATAATCAAGTGAACCTGCAATATAATCAGGCTGGTTGGCTACAACACCTACGGTCTTGCCTTCCATCTTAATGAATCCGACAATAATGTTACGTGCAAACCCCGACTGTACTTCTATGAATGAATCAAGGTCTGCAAGCTCATCTATGACTTCATACATATTGTATGATATTTTCATGTTCGGAGATACGATATCGCGGAGTCTCTTATGATAATACTTCTTGACAGGTGCCGCAACAGGCGGTTTCTCAAGATAGTTCTCAGGAAGATACTCTAAAAGCTTTCTTACACCCATAAGGCATGAGGTATCATCATCATACACAAAATGTGCCACACCGCTCCGGTTCATATGCACATCCGCGCCTCCGAGTTCGGCCGTGGTTACAACCTCACCTGTTACCTCTTTGATAACCTTCGGACCCGTGATATACATCTGTCCGTTCTGTCTGGTCATGAATATAAAATCACACAACGCAGGAGCATAACATGCACCGCCGGCGCAAGGTCCCATAATAACCGCTATCTGCGGGGCAACTCCCGACATCTGCGTGTGTCTTCTGAACATTCCGGCATATCCGTTAAGGCTGTCTATGCCTTCCTCGATACGGGCTCCGCCACTGTCATTTATCTCAATAAACGGTGCTTTGGCGTTCATTGCCATATCCATAACATTAGCAATCTTAAGTGCATGGTACTCTCCGAGTGCTCCTCCGCCCACAGTAAAATCCTGTGATGAGGCAAAAACAACTCTTCCGTTCACGCGGCCGTAGCCGGTGACAACGCCGTCTCCCGGTGTTTTTTTCTTATCCATGCCAAAATTGGTGGTACGCGTGGTCATAAGTGTATTAATCTCAACAAATGTTCCTTCGTCAAAAAGAATGTCAAGACGCTCTCTCGCTGTAAGTTTGCCTCTTTCATGCTGTTTGTCAATTCTTGCCTGACCTCCGCCCATATGCGCTGCTTCGCGTCTGGCATCGAGATCCGCTAATTTCTCATTCCACATAAGCTCTGCCTTTCTATGCTAATGCTTCTAAGTCTTCTACTGTATTGATTGTGATAACTTTCTTACTTCTGTCGATTCTCTTCATAAATCCGGCAAGAGTTTTGCCCGGTCCTATTTCGTAGAAATTCTCAACTCCGTCTTCAAGCATTTTTTCCATTGTCTGCTGCCATCTTACCGGTGAATATACCTGATGCTCAAGTGTATCACTGATTGATATATTATCTGTTACAACCTCTGCCGCAACATTGTTAATGTACGGTATCTGTGGATTGTTAAATTTTACATTCTTAAGTTCAAGTGCAAGCTTATCTCCGGCACCTTTAAGCATAGGTGAATGGAAAGGTCCGCTCACGTTAAGAAGTGTCACAAGCTTGGCTCCGGCTTCCTTAAGAAGCGGCATTGCTGCCTCAACAGACTCACGGTAACCTGAAATTACAATCTGTCCCGGGCAGTTATAATTGGCTGCCGATACGACTTTACCGCTTTCTTCGGTTATCTTCGCGCAGATATCGTCAATCACCGACGCATCAAGTGCGATTACAGCTGCCATTGTTCCCTTGCCCGCAGGGACTTCATTCTCCATATACATGCCGCGCTTTCTAACAAGCTTCATGGCATCCGCGAAATCAAGCGCGCCGCTCGCAACAAGCGCTGCATATTCACCGAGGCTTAAGCCCGCTGTGATATCAGCTTTGATACCCTTAAGTTCAACTGCCTTAAGGATACAGCACTCTGCGGCAAGCATGGCTGCCTGTGTATACTCTGTTTTGTTAATGAGTTCATTTTCCTCAAACATGATTGCCTTGAGGTCAAAATCCATAAGCTCATCAGCCTCATCTATTATCTTGCGGCACTCCTCGTATTTATCGTAAAAATCCTTGGCCATGCCGACATACTGTGCTCCCTGTCCGGGAAAAATAAAAGCTGTTTTTGCCATTAAAATACCTCCTTGCCGTGATCAATTCTCATATATGGCTGATTTATCCACGGCTGTAAACATAAGCTCGCCCTTACCTCTTACCTTATCGTCAACGCTTATTGTTACCGCAAAAGAATAGAGGCCCGATGCTCCCATTGTTTTCTTGCAGTCAATGATCATTGTATCTCCCGGTATGATAGGTTTGACGAACTTGAAGTCTTTAACCTTAAGGAGAACATATATTGTGTTCTCATCGGTTCCGTCCGCCTCGATTGCAAGTGAGCATGCCTGTGCGGCAGACTCGATAACCAGTACACCCGGCATTATCGGTGCATCAGGAAAATGACCCATAAAGTAAGGTTCATTGACCGATACATTTTTAAGAGCCTTTACAGACTCGCCCGGTACAACTTCAAGTACCTTTTCAACCATCTGGAAAGGCGGTCTCTGTTTGATTCTCTTGTTAATCTCTATAATGTTCATCATAAGCTTAAGCCTCCGTCGATAACAATGACCTGTCCTGTAATATATGATGCCACATCCGAGCAGAGCATATTTACAACTTCAGCAACCTCTTCAACCTTGCCGAGACGTCCCATAGGTATATTCTTAAGGTATTCCTCTTTCTTTTCTTCAGGAATTGCCTCGATCATTTCTGTTGTGATAAATCCCGGAGCTACCGCATTGACCTGGATACCGTAAGGTGCAAGTTCCTTGGCAAGTGTTGCCGTCATTGAGTTGACAGCGCCCTTTGTCGCTCCGTATACCGACTGTCCGGCAAGTGCAAGCTTGGAGCTTACGCTTGATACATTGACGATCCTTCCGCTTTTCTGCTTGAACATCTTAAGCGCTGCCTGCTGGCTGCAATAGAAATATCCCTTAATGTTGATGTCAAGGCTTCTGTCAAGAGAATCATTGTTAAGCATAAGAAGATAAGCGTCATCAACCACACCGGCGTTGTTTACAAGAATGTCGATGTGTCCGAAATGCTTGTATGCCTCACGGAACATTGCCGCAACATCCTTCTGATTAGCTACATTAGCCTTTACCGCGATCGCATCACAACCCATATCCTTGATTGCGTTGACAACTTTCATTGCCTCTTCTTCATTACTATTATAATTAACTACAACATCAATTCCGTCCTTGGCAAGTCTTAAAGCACATGCCCTTCCGATTCCTCTTGATGCTCCTGTTACAACGGCTACTTTACTCATCTTCTTATCCTTCCTTTTTATCCTGATTAATCTACTTTCTTAAGTACAACGGCTGTATAAGAACCGCCTGCCGCAAAGCTTGTTACAAGCATATATTTGTAATCTGTCGTATCAACTGTCGTCTTGACAGCCTTACCGTTCTCAAATACATATGCGTCCTGCTTTGACGGGAGTTTGCCCGAAAGTGTAAGTGCCGCATGTACTGCTTCAAGGTTGGCTGCTGCCGCTCTTGACTCACCTACAACCGTCTTAACGCTCATAACCGGTTTTACATTCTTAAATACCCTGCCGTATGAATTCATCTCTATTGCGTCAACTGTCTTATTGCCATCACCGAATCCGACGATTGCATCAATATCATCAACGGATATTCCCGCATTCTCACAAGCCTTGATGATTGCTTTATCAAGTGCTGCATCGGAACCTGCAAGTGTTCCTGCCGATACCGATTCATGTGTCATTGCATATCCTGCGATTTCAGCATATTTAACTGCATTACGCGCATCCGCCGATGCTTCGCTTTCAAGCATCATTGTGGTGCTTCCTTCACCGAGAACGAACTCTGAACCGTTAAGTTCATATGGTTTAACCGCCTCGTCATTGGAGAAGTATCCGAGCTTGCCGTAGAGAAGCTTCATTGTCTCCGTGTTCTCGTCAAGTCCTGTTGCCATCATCATCTTCTCGGCACCGTCGCGTACTACGTTATAAGCATAACAGATACTCTGAAGTCCTGCCTGCATACCGTTGGTAAGTGTTACATTCACACCCTTGACGCCTGTGTTGATTGAAAAATATCCGCCCGCCGCATTGTATACGGTATTAGGGAAGATAAAAGCACTTCCTGCATGAAGTCCGTTCTTGATAAGTCCTTCATGGAAATTAATGATTTCCGTTGCAGGACCGTCTGCTGTACCGACGATCATACCGATTTCAGTCTCATTGTCGGTTGTAACCGTAACACCTGCGTCAGCGAGACATGCACGTCCCGAAACTACCTGTGTCTGGCTTAATTTATCAAGCTTACGATAGAAATTAAGTTTAATTCCGTATTCCTTGTAATCATCCGCTCCGACCGTTGCAAATAATCCGTCACCTTCTGACTTAAGTCCGCCGTTCTTAACGGCTTCAACATAAGAATCAACCGTATTTCCTGCCGGGCTTACGATACCGAAGCCTGTAACATATACTTTATTGTTCTCAAGCGGTTTGATATTTTTTTCATTCTTGGCAAAAATAACACTCGCGTTATTACCGCCGAATGCGAAGTTATTGGTCATTGCATAATCGATTTCTTTGTGCTTGCTTACATTAGGCATGAAATCAAGCTTGCCGGCCTTCTCCTTAAGATTCTCAAGATCTTCATCCGAATATCCGATTGTAGGAGGAACCGTGTCTGTTGTAAGAGCCTTGACCGTGTAAATAGCCTCAACCGCTCCGGCTGCACCGAGGCAGTGGCCTACCATTGATTTGGTCGAGTCAACGGCTGTATTGTCATTATCACCGAAAATAGTCTGCATAGCCTGGATTTCGGTTGAATCGTTAAGCGGAGTTCCTGTGGCATGTCCGTTGATATAATCGATATCCGACGGCTTTAAGTCACTGTTTGAAAGCGCCCATTTCATAGCGTTCATCTGGCCTTCGCTGTCAGGTCTCGGAGCCGTGATGTGGTGTGCATCGGAGCTGATTCCGCCGCCGAGTACATCACAGTAAATCTTCGCATTTCTTGCAACGGCATGCTCATATGACTCAACAATAAGAGCGCCTGCGCCTTCGCCGAGTGTGATTCCTTTGCTCTTGTTATATGGAGAACATGGATCGGTATCAAGTGCGTGAAGTGCTGTAAATCCGCCAAAAGCAAGTGCTGAAAATGAGTCTGCACCGCCTACGATAAATGCGTCTCCGACTCCTGCCCTGATGAGGTCGCATGCATATTCGATACTGATCGTACTTGCCGCACACGCATTGCCGACGTTGGTAACAACACCTTTGGCTCCGGCAATCTTAGCTACGTTGTTGGCGATAACTCCGATAGGCATCTTAATGATGTCCGAGGTATCTTCGCTTCCTTCCGCATTATGTCTGTCTGTGAAGAATTTCTGGATACTTACGGCACCGCCGACACAGCTTCCCATAATTACACCGACTCTGTCGGCATTGCTATCATCTATTATAATTCCTGAATCTTTGATCGCCTCATTGGCTGCCTTAACGCAAAGAAGTGAAACTCTGTCCATTTTCTGCTCATCATCGCCTGCTTCAACATCAAAATGTTCTGCCGACTCGGCTCCGAGATGCGCATAGCAGTCCGATGTGTCAATCGAACGTACTTCCTTAATTCCTGAAACACCGTTAATGCAGTTGTTCCAGCTTTCATCCACCGTATTACCGATTGCGTTAATCATTCCGAGACCGGTAATAACGCATCTTTTTTCATTGTCTGCCATTGTCTACCTCCTGTTTTCTCGCGGCACTAATGCCGCCGGCATATCTATATCGTATTAGTACATAAAAGTATTCAGATTAAACTGCCATGGGCAGGAGGACATTAGTCCTCCATATGCTCCATAACGTACTTGCTGAGGGCTTCGATATTGTAGAAGTTCTCCTTAGCCACACCTGTCATCTGTACACCGAATTCCTGATCGATTCCGGCAATGATTTCAAGTGAGTCGATTGAATCGAGTCCGATTCCGTCTCCGAAAAGCTCAATTTCATAATCAAGTTCTTCTGCAGGGATTCTTAAGTTCTCTACAAGAATATTTTTGATCTTTTCTGCGATTTCTGTCTGCTTTGCATCCATTGTACAAGCTCTCCTTATGAATAAAGATTTTATATAGATCAGTCGTTAAACTGTTTCTATCGTTATGATTAGTATTCTATTGTATAATACCTGTCACCGGCGTTCCGGTCAAGCGTTTCATAACTTACAATAGTCTTGGTTACGGCCTTATATGTCGGAAGAAGTTCGTTAGCTACTTTCACCTTTGCTTTAAGGTCAGCTTCTATCTCCTTCTCATCCTTTCCCGCATAATATTCCATATCTGGATTGATCACTGCTGCCATAAGAGGTCTTCCTCTTAACGCATCTTCTTTGACTATGCAGTCGGCCACGCCGTCGAGCTTCTTAAAAAATCTCTCCAGCTCGTCCGGAGAAATATTTTCTCCGTTCGGAAGGATTATGAGATTCTTGCGAAGTCCGAGTATATGAAGATATCCTTCGTCATCTATCTCACCGATATCACCGGTCCTAAGCCAGCCGTCCTCCGTAAATACCTCTGCAGTCCGCTCCGGGTCATTGTAATAACCCTTCATCACGACATCACCTTTAACCTGTATCTCTCCGTCGGATATTCTGACCTCCGTTCCCGGATATACTTTTCCGACCGAATCAGGCACGTTATCGGTGTCGACATTACCTGTTACTATATTGGCAGCCTCGGTAAGGCCGTATCCGGCAAAAAGTGTTATTCCGAGATTCTCTGCCATCTTTATAAGCTTCGGCTGCACATATGCGCCGCCGCAAATCATTGTGTCAATACCTTCCAGAAATTCTTTGCCTTTAATCCGCGCTACTGAAAGCACCATCTCGGCAAGTCCCGGAACCAATGTAAGGATCGTCGGCTTCATCTTTGGAATATCAAATACGATATTGCTCATATCTTCGCATGCATATACAAGCGCTCCGGTATAAATGCATGTAAGAAGACCTCTTATGGCTCCGAATACATGTGAGAGCGGGAGTATCGCTATGGTTCTCTGTCCGAAAGGTTTTCCCGGAATAAACAATCCGTTATGTGCGGCTCTCATGATCGCTTTATGCGACAGCATCGCGCCATACGGATTACCCGGATCATTATTGACCGAAAAACATATTACTGCCGTATCGTCCGGATCAACATCAGCCATAGGTGCGGCTTCATCCGCGGTTTCATTTATGTCATAAACTTTCGTATTGACGCCTTCGGTAACCGCTCTGCATGACGGATGTACGAAAAGGCCTTTAATATCGAATTTGGAAATTATCCTGTTGATATCATCCGTGCTTAATGCGTTAGGTGCCGCAGGAAGCATTATGACCGCACATCCGGCCGTCGGAATTGCCATATATAATTCCATTGCCGCAAGCCCGTTAGGTGCAAGCACGGCTATATTATTACCTTTAACAAATCCATTATCATATATGAATTTACGGCGGCATGCGATCCTGTCATACAGTTCGCCGTAATTAATTGTATTTACCATATCACTGATTGCCGGACAGTCAGCAAATTTGGCCTTGCAGTTCTCAAGCAGCTCACAGAAAGTTTTGTAAAGCGGGAGCTTCTCCAAATCCTCCGGTGCGAGCAAAGACTTGAAATATTCTTTTTGATCTGCTGAATAATTAATCATTGGCTTTATCTCTTTCTTTCATAACCTCATCAAGTTTGGCCTGAATCCTTGACTTGACGAGTTCGCTTATCTCTGTCTTCTTAAGGTCCTTATATTCTTCATACGGTATCGGCGGCAGATAATATATCTGTGTCGTACATTTCCTAAGTGAATTGCCGTTAAGTGCTTTATATGAATCCACAAGCACACACGGAATGATCGGTGTCTTCGATGCTATCGAGCACCTGAAACATCCGGAATTAAATTTCTGAAGCTTGTTCTTATTGTCGCCCCACTTGCCTTCCGGGAAAATAAGATATTTTCTTCCGGCTGCGACCTCATCGCCTATCTCCTTAAGAACACGCAGCTGCTGTCTCGGGTCTTCAAAATCAAGGCGTTTTCCTTCAACAAGATTGATAACCTGTTTGGCAACTATTTTCTCGGACTGTTTTTTCTCCATAAGTACGCTCATAGGTTCATCATGATAAAGCATTATTCCAAGTGCGTCATATTTGCCCTGATGATTGGAATATACTATATATCCCGTGTCCTTAGGCAGATTATTAAGGCCAAAAACTTCGGTCGTAGTACGTCCGCGCCGCCTCATGTGATCCATAATGTGCTGTGCAAGCCTGTATTTGTCCTCCCTGTTGTATTTCTCAGGGTGATTCATATATTTGCGGTATTTAAGCAGCATATGTACCACGAAATAAGGACTGCTGCCTGCCACATAATAGAATCTTAACATTCCCATACCATATCCATCCTTTGCATATCTCTGTCTATTGCGGATAATTTTCCCAATATCCTGTCATCATTTTCTCCACTGCCCTTACCGGGATAAGCGGAGCACATACTTTACGCGCCGTCTCATCGGACAGCTTTCTGTTAAGCCCGAATTCTCTGCCGGCATCTTCTATGCCGTTAAGATATTTATTAAGTATCGGCTTCATCTGGTCGAGTTCCAATATCTCGCCCTGCGGGCAGAAAACCTTTGTGTAATTGTCTTTGCCGCATATCATATCAAACTCTCTGGTTACCGAATCATATACTATATCTGTCGACGAATGTGCACATGACGATACCAGAATAAGTCTTTTGTCTGAAAAATCATATCTGTAATCCATGATCAGGAGATTATCTTCCGTAGCATGTCTGCCTTTGTAAGGCATCTTAAACGGGAGGAGCCTGTCAAGCATTGTCTTCATCTTGGATGACACTCCGAAGAAATACAGCGGAAAACTAAGGATTATGTTATCGCTTTCAAGAATTTTCTCACGGATAGCATCCATATCATCTCTGATAACACATTGTCCCGGAGTCACTTTCCAGCAGCCGAAGCAGCCGACACAGTGGTTGATATTCATATTTTTGAGTTCTATGACCTCTGTCTGTGCATCGGACGTATCTTCAATTCCTTTGGCAAAACGCGATGCCACCATATATGAGTGGCTTGCATTTCCTTTAAGGCTTCCGTTTATAATAAGTGTCTTCATATAGCTTCCTTATCCTGTGCTTCTTTATCATTGTGTGAAGCAAATTCTTTCAATCTTTCAAGATTCTCCGTTGCCACCTCTCTGCCATTCTGGTAGAAGGCCTCAACTTTACTGTCATCCTGCTCAAATTTATTAATGCAGTCAATTCCCGGCCTGAGGACGATTGCCTTGCCTTCTCTCTCAAGTTTTTTAAGAAGTTCAAGTTCTTTGGCATATACATCGGTACGCTCAAGCAGCGCTTTATAGAAATTCGGGTATTTATGTTTGTATCTCATTGCCATAACGGCCTTGGCCTTGCCGTAATTGGTCGGTGTCTCGCTCACGCTCTTGGTCATTACAACGACCAGTCTGTCGCAGCCCTGCTCCAATGCCCTCTCAAGCGGTATCGAATCGCAGATGCTTCCGTCAAGGTAGTGATATTCGCCTATCTGAACCGGTGCACACATAAGTGGGACCGAACATGATGCTTTACCGAGATTAAGGAACCTGTCTATATCTTCACGTTCATCATAATACTCTGCTTTACCTGTGTCACAATTGGAGACAACGACCTCAAGTGCAACATCCGACTTGCGGAATTTATCGAAGTCATACGGGTATTGCTTATAAGGGTATTCAAAAAACATCTTATCAAGATTAAGGAATTTGCCGTGCTTTAACACCTGTTTCAATCCAAAATAATTCTGGCTGTGATCCTTCGGTTTAATAACATTGCGGGTTCTTCCCACCTGTCCGGTAAGGTATCCCATTCCATTGCCTGCGCCGGCGGAGACTCCGATTACATAGTCATATTCAATTCCGTTTTCCATGAGCACATCAAGCACTCCGGATGTGAACACCCCTCTGAAAGCTCCTCCCTCCAGTACAAGTCCTGTTTTTGCCATAATATCACCTCACCCGGTACAGCTTATCCCTAAGCTTTTTTTATTTCTGTGTTTTGTCTTCTATGTAAGAAATTACATCGTTAACAGTCTCTAATTTAGCGGAATCATCAAATGTAATTCCGTACTCATCTTCAATCGATACCGCAAGAAGCATCATCGTAAGTGAGTTAAGTCCCAAATCCTCAACAAGAAGGCTGTCCTCGTGGATATCGTCGGAGTTCACCTCCGGTATAACATTCTGAAAAATTTCAATAAGTTTGTCAAAAATCATCTTTTTTCTCCTTTGGTCTTATTCATAAGTTCTATTACTATCTGTCTGAACCTCTCGCTCTCGCTCTCAAGATATTTCGGAGTAAGTCCCTTTCCCTCAGCGGAAAGTTCGGTAGGCTCGCCTATAAGCACTCTCTGGCGTCTGCCAAAAAACATATTATATCTGCCGTCAATGGCATATGGAACTATTTTGGCTCCGGACATAATCGCAAGCATCACAAATCCCGATTTAAATTCACGCGGCTCATCCGCTTTGCCTGTACGGCCCTCCGGATATATAATTACCGACTGTCCCGCCTTAAGTGCCTCTCTCGCATGTCTTAACCATGCCGTATCGAGTCCGTAGCGGTCCATGGGAATACATCTGTTATTCTTAAGGAACCAGTTGAACTGCGGTTTCTCATACCAGTCCTTGGCAACCAGTATGCATCCCTTAGCCTGTGCAAAAATAACCGACGTCAAAAGTCCGTCATCATGGCTCGTATGGTTACCCACGAAAATTACCGGCTCGTCATATCTGCGGTTACGTCTCTGCTTATCCGTATATCTGATTCTCGGCCTGAAAGCCAACCACACAAAAGCTGTCATAAGTCCACGCCCTATTCCGGCGCCTATCTTCTGCAATAAATTAAGCATTCTTCCATCCTTCTATCCGTTAATAAAGACACCCATCGTCTCCATCAGGGTGAGAACTCCGGCTATTATAAGAAAAATCCCGCCGGTCCAGTATATTCTCTTATCGAGTTCGCCATTGCGGTAACCGACATATACGCCGATTATAACTATGGCTATCGTTGTCACGCATATCATTATTCCCATATACACACCGTTAAGAAGCGTAAGTCCGCATGCAAATCCGGCAAAAAGAGTATATATGCTCGTCGATGAAGCAATTCCGCAGGTCTTCTTAAAATCAATATCCGAGAGAACCTCCGGTATAGCCTTCTTCTGGTATATAAAAAGCAGTTTCACTGCTCCGAGTGTTATCAAAATAAGAGCCGCAAGGATGCCCCATACCATACGTACTTCATCGGATAATGCACTCACATGCACAAAACCTGCCAGAAGATATCCAATTGTAAGTGCGACCACCTGCCATACGCATACCATAAGACACATAAGCACGATTCCTCTCGCCTTAACATTTCCGAGTACGGAACCCTGTGATACCGCTATAGCAAACACGTCAAATGCCAATCCAAGCCCTATGAGCACTATCATTACGATTTCCATTGCAATCCTTTACCTTTCAGATTTTACTATAAAAGTGTATAAAAAAAGACTTCAAAAATCCATATACATTTTTGAAGTCTTGTATTTTGCGACTACATTTTGGACGATTTGTAGTTTTAGTTGTCTTTTTTGATAAGTTGATATATGCTGTGTTCAATCATGTAATGATACTGCTTCATTATTTCTTCCGCAGTCATATCCGGTGCATCAAATACCAGATAACGTATCACTGTCATAAGTCCACCGGCATAATATCTGGCAAGCAGCGGTATGCAATCAGGTTCACCCGGCGGTGCCGGATACATTCCCAGAATCTCTTCAAACATTTTTGAAAGACATTCGATAAGAGTCTCGCCAAAGCCGTTCTGTCCGACAATGTCAAATGTCCTTCTGTAGTATTCCCTGTCATTGCAAAATCCCTCAAACAAGTGTTTAAGGCCGTCAGGAATATTTCCAAGTTCAAACATTTCACGCGCCGGATCTATAATTTCATCATTGACGATCCATTCCACAAGCTCATATTTATCATGAAAATGATTATAGAAAGTAGGCCTGATTACGCTGGCGTGATCAGTTATCATCTTTATTGTGATTTTTTCAAACGGCATCTGCAGCATCAGTTCTTTAAAACTGTTGGCTATCAGACGCTTGGTTAATTCCTTTATCTGTTCCATATATCACCCGTATGAGCATGTATTATTTAACAAGTATCATTCCCGATAAGGCATTGAGCGTTACCTTTATCTTTCCGGATACTACTTCATATTCGCCGGCATCGGTTCTGTATCCGCTGTTATCGCTGACAATTGCTGCTTTCATGATATCACCGTCATTAAGTCCGCATTCCCATACATCTATGACAACAGTACGTTCACTGTCATTATTATTAATGATCGTGACTGCCTTACTGTCAGCGGTAAATCTTCCGTATGATATTATATTATAATCTCCGTAAAGGCTCTTGTATGAGCCTGTCATGAGAGCTTTGCAATTTCTGTGAACCCTGATGACATCCCTGTGGAAATCAACAAGCTGCATATCTTCATTGCCCCATGGATAGGTACGTCTGTTGTCCGGATCTGTCCATCCGCACACTCCGGCTTCATCTCCGTAATATACCGTAGGCGCCCCCGGCCATGACATCTGTACGATTACAGCTTCCATAAATACAGCCTTATTGACATTCTCTTCGGCTGCCTTAGGTCCTCTTGACTCCGTCCGGCCGACAGTTCTGTTCGTTCTCGTAAGGAATCTCGAATGATCGTGGTTGGAAAGTTCATTCATGGAAATTCTTACCGGAGAACCGCCCATCCTTGACATATTATGTCTGGCCGCATCAAAGAAATATGACGGATTGCCGACCTTATTGCCATCGTATGAATCACTATGCTTCTCCATTCCGGTAAGGAACCACGTTATCGGTTCCATAAATGCGTCATAATTCATGATCGTATCCCATTCGTCACCATGAAGCCATGAATTACAATCGCCGTAATGCTCGGCGAGAATTACCGCATTCGGGTTCGCCTCTTTGACCGCGTTTCTGAATTTTTTCCAGAAACGATGGTTATAGTCCTCACTGAATCCGAGATCCGCGGCCACATCAAGTCTCCAACCGTCCACATTATACGGCGGAGATACCCATTTGCGTCCTATATCAAGAATATATTGTTCAAGTTTCTCAGAGCCTTCGTAATTAAGTTTAGGGAGAGTGTCATGTCCCCACCAGCCGTTGTAAGTGTTATTGTAAGGCCATCTGTTCGGATCGTTAAACTGGAAGAAATCCCTGTAAGGGCTGTCCGCAGACACATATGCGCCCTTCTCGAAATCCGAGCTTCCTTCATAAATACGTTCCTTATCAAGCCATTTATTGAATGAACCGCAGTGATTGAACACTCCGTCTATTATCACCTTTATTCCGCGCTTATGTGCCTCATCCACCAGCTGTGCAAAAAGCTGGTTGCTGGCTTCAAGATTAGCAAGGCTGGTCACTCTCTTGATATATCGCGATGCCTGTGTATTATCGTACACGCCTTCCGGCAGCGCTTCTCCTCCGTCATCGACAATCTTGCCGAAATGAGGATCTATATGGTCATAATCCTGAATATCGTATTTGTGATTGGACGGTGATACGAAAAGCGGGTTAAAATATATGCACTGTATTCCGAGTCCCGCAAGATAATCAAGTTTCTGCATAACGCCTTCAAGGTCGCCGCCGTAAAATTCCCTGACGCCCATAGTCGCCGGGTATTTACTCCAGTTGGTTACATGATTGACGTAATCGCCGATATAGGAATACTCACGGTCAACAACATCATTGGATGTATCACCGTTAAAAAATCTGTCCGTATATATCTGGTATATAACGGCGCCCCTCATCCATTCCGGTGTCTTGAATCCCGGATATATCACAAAGTTATAATACTGGTTCAGATCCGTATGTGCTCCGAGCTGTGTATAAAATACAGTTGTCTTACCGGAGCGCACCTCAAAATAATAATTAAGCGGTTCTTCTCCGATGTGAATGGTCACTGTATAATAATCAAATCTGTTATCGCAGTGGGTCTTCTCCATGTGACGCAACGACCCGTTCACAATAACATCAACCGTCTCGACATTATATTTAAGCGTGCGGAATCTTAATTCAACATCCGAATTCTTATCCGGTTCACACGGTGTAACAAAATGCTCTGTCGTATCATGAAAAAGTCCTCTTGAGTTAAGAACCGGTTTCATATTAGACAAATATATCCAATTTTTCTCAAACGACGGCATGTCGTCAAAATTCTTTCTGATTTCCATTATTCCTATCCAGCTCCGTAAAACACCAATTTATACTATTATACCGCCTGACAGCGTTTCTTGCAAGCAGGACTTCCCCCTGCTTTTCCATATAAAGTAAAGAGGACAGCTTCCGACGGCTGTCCTCTTTGGAGAAGGTATTTCGTTTCTTATGGGGTGTAGTAAAACTATATATAATGTATTGGGGGGTTACAGTGTAAGTATAGCAATAGGCCCCATATAAGTGTGCACAAACTTGCACAAATTTAAAATTTATTTTTGTGCATTTTGTACATTAGATTAATATCTCCGGCTTGTTGAAAAGAGCTTCAAACTCTTCTCTTGTAACTTTCTCTTTGTCAAGAAGAAGTTTGGCACATGCATCAAGAACATCTCTGTTGTCATTGATGATCTTTCTGGCCTTGGCGTAGCACTCATCTATTATGCTCTTAACCTCTTCATCAATAACCGTTGCGACATTCTCGCCATATGAGCGTGTATGCGCAAGATCCCGTCCGATAAATACCTCATCTTCATCGCTTCCGTAGTTTACAAGTCCGACTTTATCGGAGAATCCGTATTTGGTAACCATCGCCCTTGCAAGTGCGGTAGCCTGCTTGATATCCTGTGATGCACCTGTTGTGACATCATCAAATATAAGTTCTTCGGCAACACGTCCTCCGAGTCCGACAACAATTTCCTGAAGCATTTTGCCTTTGGTGTTGAACATTTCATCCTTCTCAGGAAGAGGCATCGTATATCCCGCAGCACCTGTACCGGTAGGAATGATCGATATTGTATGGACAGGTCCGACATCCGGCAGAACGTGGAACAGTATCGCATGTCCTGCTTCATGATATGCCGTAATTCTCTTTTCTTTGTCAGAGATGACTTTACTCTTCTTCTCTGCGCCGATTCCGACTTTGACAAATGATTTATCAATGTCAGCCTGTGTAATATATGCCTCATTCTTCTTAGCCGCAAGTATTGCCGCTTCATTCATGAGGTTTTCAAGATCCGCACCGGTAAATCCGGCAGTGGTCTGTGCAATGGTCTTAAGGTCAACATCATCGCCGATCGGTTTGCCTTTGACGTGCACGTTAAGGATTTCTTCTCTTCCCTTAACATCCGGTCTTCCGACAACGACCTTACGGTCAAAACGGCCCGGTCTCAAAATAGCCGGATCGAGGATATCAACTCTGTTGGTGGCCGCCATTACAATTATTCCCGCATTCACGCCAAATCCGTCCATCTCGACAAGCATCTGGTTAAGTGTCTGCTCTCTCTCGTCATGTCCGCCGCCCATTCCGGTTCCTCTGCGTCTGGCAACAGCGTCAATTTCATCGATAAATACGATACAAGGAGCGTTTTTCTTGGCCTCTTCAAACAAATCCCTGACTCTTGATGCACCGACACCGACAAACATTTCCACGAAATCCGAACCGGAAATGCTGAAGAACGGTACGCCCGCTTCGCCCGCAACCGCTTTGGCAAGAAGTGTCTTACCTGTTCCCGGAGGGCCTACAAGAATAACGCCCTTAGGGATCCTGGCACCAAGATCCGTATATTTCTTAGGATTCTTAAGGAAGTCCACTATCTCTTCAAGTTCTTCCTTTTCTTCGCTTAATCCCGCAACCTGTTTGAATGTAACTTTGGCCGCATTCGGATCCATCATCTTGGCACGGCTCTTGCCGAAATTCATCATTTTGGCATTACCGCCCCCGCCGGCTGCCGCCTGCCTGTTCATAAATACAAATATGAATATGATAACTGCCGCAACAATTATAAACGGAAGTATCGTTGTGAGAAATACGCTGTCACGCTGTACATCACCCTGTTTATAGGTGACAACGGCATCATCTTTGGCAGTCTTGTTGTATGTTATAATAGCTGTCTCAACCGCATCGACATCGTTTACGTATGCATTTTTCCTGCTGTCATCAGTAAGTTTTACTGTTATCTTACCTGTCGGGACCTCCTGGTTCTGGCTTATCGTGACATCTTTGACCTTACCGTCCGCAAGGTCATTCACAAAGCCCTCATAGGTATAATTAACAGCATTCTTGCCATTCTGTCTTATGGCAAAAACTACTACAAATATGATCGCGATCAGAATTATATAAAATATAAATCCGCCGCCCCGTGATTTTCTGTTTTCCACGTCTGCTTATCCTCCCTAGTCAAATTTAACCACACCGATGTATGGAAGATTCCTGTATTTCTGGTCGTAGTCAAGTCCGTATCCTACAACGAACTCGTCCGGTATCTGAAATCCGACATAATCAACATTCACATCATCGACAACACGTCTGTCCGGTTTATCAAGAAGTGTGCATAATTTAATGCTCTTAGGATTTCTCTTTCTGAAGATTTCAAGAAGGTGGCTCAATGTCCTGCCGGAGTCAATGATATCTTCTACGATAAGTACATCCTTGTCTTCAAGCGGCTCATCAAGGTCTTTAACTATCTTAACTATTCCGCTCGACTTCGTGTCGCTGCCATAGCTTGACACGGACATAAAATCAAGCGATACATCGCATGTTATTCTCTTGGCAAGTTCACACATAAAAGGTGCTCCACCTTTAAGAACGCATATCATATGAATGCTCTTTCCTTCATAATCTTTACTTATCTGTGCACCTATCTGTGCTATTCTTTTGTTTACCTCTTCTTCCGTAAACAGTACTTCAATTCTCTGCATGTTCAGTTCCTCCACATCTTACCGTCAGTACATTAACCGTATCTTCCGTAATCTTATATTCTGCGCTTATCCGTCCGCCGACAACCCAGACTATATCATTTCCGTCAGCCAGCAGGCAGATGCCATCTCTCTTCCTTGCCGGAATCCCGGCATCTATAAAATATTGTTTCAGACTTTTATGGTGCCCTGCGTCATCAATAACCAGTCTGTCGCCCGGCATTCTTCCCCTGAGGCACAAGCCAAACTTTATTTTATCATAATCAAAGCATTTCGTATACAGTTCATTTGATATTTTTTGTATTTTATCGGCCGGTACGGTTTCAAAATCAAAAGTCTGCTCGTTATATATTACGCCGTTGCACGGCGGATTAACATAAACCGGTTCTGCTACCGTTCCTGAATTCTTGTCATTATCAAACCCGATATATATTCCATCGGTATTTTTAACAGCATACAACCCCTTTGAAATATCAAAACGTCTTCCGCTCCTGCCTTCTGCCAGAGCAATCACACCGTTCACATGGGTCTCTCCGATATCCTTGAGCGAACCGAGCAGCCTGCTTATTACGTTTCGTATTATGCGTCCGAGCATATATTCATCCGTTTCCCCGGCAGAACTTATCAGGCATCCTCCATCACACTCCGTCACCATAACGGCCATACATTCTGCTGTCTGTTTTGCAAGATATTCTTCCGCAAGTGCGGCATTTTCTGCAAGTGACGCAATATTGGCAACCGTCTGCGGGTTGATATTCTGCTGCAGGTACGGAATGACTTCATTTCTTATTCTGTTGCGCGTGTAATCTGTTCCGTTGTTGGTACTATCGGTGCAATATATGATATTATTGTCGCGAAGAAAAGCTTCTATTTCGCTTCTTTCGCAGCATAGCAGCGGTCTTATAATATTCCCACGCACAGGCAATATTCCGCGGACGCCCTTAATCCCGCTGCCGCGGCATATATTAAACAAAACAGTCTCGGCAAGGTCATTCATATGGTGTGCCACCGCAATAACGGCATTATCTCCCATCTTAAGTCTTTCCTGTTCAAAAGCCTGATACCTTAATATTCTCCCCGCTTCTTCACTTCCGATTCCGTGTTCTGCCGCATATCCGGGAACATCATATTCATACACGATTGCCGGGACATTATATTTTGTACAAAGTTCTTTGCAGTAATTCATATCCCTGTCCGCCTCTTCGCCCCGTATGCCATGGTGTACATGTACAGCTTTAAGCGCAATGCCTTTTTCCGAACAATATCTTTGCAATACCAGAAAAAGGCAGACCGAATCGGCGCCTCCCGACAAACCAACAACCACACCGGTCTTACCCTCAAGCATTCTGTTTTTAGCCATATATCTTACTATTTTATCATACATATCCCGAATTCATGTCCGCCGTTTTAATAATAATTTCTTTAAGTTTAATCCACATTTACAAAATAAGTCAAGACTTACTTTTCCACACGCCCATTACGAGTATCGTCATGTCATCCTTGCAATTTCCGTCCAGATAAAACATGACATCTTCCATAAGACTGTCCGCCATGAGCTGGGGATTGCCGCAAGGGATCGCATCTATCATTCCGGCCAGCCGGCCTTCTTTATCATAGAACGGAAGTGCATCAGCCACTCCGTCGCTGAACATATATATGTACTGCCATTCACCAAGGTCAAATTCGGTAACATCCGGTCTTGCATCTTCAAGCACCCCTGCCGGAAGCGATGACGGTTTAATTATGCGCACTCCTTCGGTGTTTTTAATAAAAGTCGATGCCGCACCCATCTTGACCAGACGGCATACGCCATTCACCAGATTAGTCCTGACGCAGTCTATGGTAACAGGGGTATCATCCCCGTGGGATGCAAAAGCAAGATTAATAAGGCGTACCGCATTTACATCTCCAAATCCGGTCTGTGCAAATTGTTCAAAAAGTTCCATCACACTGCTGCTCGCAGCATTGGCAAGCGAACCGGTTCCCATTCCGTCCGCAAGTGCCATATAAGTGTTTCCCGACAAATCGCTCATATATGTATAACTGTCTCCGGACACAACTCCCGTATTTTTGCTGTGTGATGACACTCCGAAAAGCGTGTGGTAATGCGGCGCTTCTTCAAAAACAAATTCGTTGGTCTGTCCGGTTATGACCCTGTGGCTTCCTCTTGAAAGGACAAGCCTTCGTCCGAGCGCTTTGGACATACATTCCGTTATCTCTCCCGCATGCACACTCCGGTTATGCCTGCTCCGCGCCATAACCGACAAAACTTCTTTTCCATCCTCCATCGCATAAAGCATGACAGACTCTATACGCACTCCGATTCCTGCCAGTGATTTTCTTATAACCTTGTCCGTCTGTGCATCTGCCGTATATGCACGCATTCCCACTCCGGCAGCCTCCTCAAGAAGCCTCGCTGTCTCCGCAAGCTGTGTTCCGACCACATCATCGGCATTTCCGGCTTCTCCGTATATATTATTAAGCTGTCTGAAGCTCTGCGCAGTCTCAAGTATACGCATCTGTGAATATGTTATGTGCTCCATCCTCCCAACCCCTTTCAGTTTTCCGGTATAAGCAGTATCTCATTATAGTTTGATTAATGTGCAAAATTTGTCAAAGCATGGTGGTAATGTCAATATCTTTTCGACAAAAGCACTGTAGTCAGCCTATCAAAAAAGGAACCGGAATATTCCGGTTCCCGATATATCATACAACAGTTATTTATCCTGATCCTTTAATACTTTCTCATCAGGATATACCAGACCAAGCTTATCCCTGGCCGCTTCTTCCACAAACTGCTTCGTGTTGACATACTTACTGTACTCTTCAAGATCTTCGGCGCGTTTGCTTTCTGCCTCTATATTGCTCTCAAGTTCTTCTATTCTGGCTGCGTCCTCTGCATTGCGGGCCTGTATTTCCTTGCTCCGCGAATTAAAAAAGAGAACGAGTACTATTACAATTACGACCACTGCGAGACCGACTAATTTATTAGACGGCTTATTTCTCCGGTCTGTTCTGTTTCTTCTCAATGTGACCACCCCTGATTCCATTGGTTTCGTTCTTTTTAGATATTAGTTTCATTCTATACGAATTTATTATGTTTTTCAATACCTTTATTATATTTTCCTTAATTTTCCTTAATATCCTGCCTGCAAACGGAACAACGAAACGGCCGACAAGCATATAATACACCAATGCGCCCACGAGCGCTCCGGCAATCATATAGACCCTGAAACGTCCGTCATTAATAAACAGGAATATCCGGTATGCTGCAAACGCCCATATAATCCAATACAGAACGTCTTCGCATGATGCCGCAGCCACGTTGTGTCTTACAGCACGCCTTATTATCCGCAATATGTCATAAGTTGCCGACATAGCTGCCCCTACCGCAATCGTTATCAGAAAAACATATAATTCTTCAACTATAAATTCCGCCAATTATTTAAACAGTCTGGATAATAACGACTCGCTTTTCTTGGCGTATGAATTCACGTCGGAATAATTAATTCCGTCTATTGTACCCGATATGTCAAGCTCGCCCTTGTCGACCGAAAGCCTGTTCACATGCAGGTCATGTCCTTTGATTACCATCATTCCGCAGACCGTCTCAAGGACAATTGTCTTTAAGTCAAATGAAATCACATCTTTGACTCCGGTAACACATCCGTTCTTTCTGTCTGAAAATGCTGCCCTGTGATTTCCGGCAGGATTCTTATCATCCATAGCTGCGTCATTCCTTTCGGCATATTTAGTATAATATATGCGCGTGGCATAACGCTTATGACTTAAATGTATCTGAACAGATCCTTGGCTTCGTCTTTCTTGGTCGTCTCAACTATATCGGTAACTTCAACTTTAACATTCTTAGTTCCGAACTGAATCTCTATTATATCACCCACTTTAACATCAACAGATGCTTTGGCTGTCTTACCGTTGATCTGCACCCTTCCGGCATCGCATGCCTCATTGGCCACCGTGCGTCTCTTTATAAGTCTGGATACTTTAAGATATTTATCAAGTCTCATCATAAACTCCTTTACATATGATTGCAAAAAACGCCCCAATAGATATTGAGGCGTTAATCATTAATAATCTCTAATATTCTGATTAGTTAAGGCTGTCCTTTAATGCCTTACCAGCTTTGAATTTAGGAGACTTAGATGCTGCAATTTCAATAGTCTTTCCTGTCATTGGGTTACGTCCTGTTCTTGCAGGTCTCTCAGCTACTTCAAAAGTACCGAATCCAACTAACTGGATCTTCTCACCTTTCTTTAATTCCTCTGCTACTACATCTGTGAAAGCCTTAAGAGCCTTCTCTGCGTCCTTCTTAGAAAGTTCAGTTTTCTCTGCAATTGCTGCAACTAATTCTGTCTTGTTCATGTATTAATTCCTCCTAATACCAAAAATATAATTCGTGTAAAACAGATCCGATAATATCGATTATACTCCGTCCGTATTACCCACAAACTATTTATAATGGTTTTGTACTGATTTGTCAAGGATATTTGGCATATTTACCCACTTTTATCCCATTTTTCAGCGATTCTTATGGTAAACAATGCTCAATCCGCGCAGTAATAATTCATCATCAATAAGAATCTTGTGTCTGCACGCAGGAATTATCATTCTTGCTATCCCGCCTGCTGCAACCACATTCGTCTCATATCCCAGTTCTTCATGTATTCTGTCGATCATACCGTCTATCATGGCAGCATTTCCAAGAACGATTCCGCTCTTCATACTGTCAACGGTATTCTTGCCGATAACATGCTTCGGTATGTCAAGGCCGATCTTAGGCAGCTGCGATGTGGATGATGCCAGTGCCTCAAGTGACGCCCGCACTCCCGGGATGATAATTCCGCCGGTATAACTTCCTTTGCGGTCTATAACCGCTATTGTAGTAGCCGTGCCCAGATCTATTATGGTAACAGGCGCGCCGTAACGTTCTATTGCCGCAACCGCCCCCACTATCAGATCCGAGCCCACACTTCCGGGATCATCCATATGGATGTTAAGTCCTGTTTTAATACCGGGGCCGACAATCATCGTCTTATTTCCGGTGATTTTCTCGACCGCACGGCTTATTACATTCGTAAGCGGCGGCACAACGGATGACAGGATTGCTCCGTCAATTGAATCCGCATCAATTCCGTGAAGTTCAAATACCATCTTAAAACTTATGGCATATTCAAGTTCGGTTCTTGATATATCTGTACTTATTCTTTCAACAAAAGCAATCTTCTTATCGTCTATGCAGCTGATTACTATGTTGGTATTTCCCATATCTATTGCAAGAAGCATTTTATCTCCTCAGACTTATTATACGTCTTATGCGGTCTTTCTCTTCGCATTAACTACAACAAGGCCGGCTTTATAAAGTCCGAATCCCACAATTGCGGTAATTACTGTTGAGAAAGCGAATTCCCATACAGCATTAATTCCTACAAACCACGCAACAAACGCGAATACATTCTGTCCTTCTGCCCACCATCCGTTAGCTCTGAGAGTCGGTGTAAAGCAGATAACCAATGTTCCCATAAAGAACAAGGTATTCAAAAATGCAGTTGAAAAACCGGTAATGGCATAGTTAACGACCTTCGGGACCGGTGTATGGTTAAACGCCTTGCAGATAAGCCCCGCAAGTAATCCTTCAAGGACTCTCGGTACAATACATACAACTGCCGTAAGGAACGGATTAACGCTGAAAAGCGCTGTTCCTACAAGGCTTGGCGTTCCAAGCACATTTGCTGCATTAGCAAATGCCGTAAGACCAAATACCAATCCCAAAGCCGCTCCTCCGGATGGTCCGAGTATTACTGCCCCGATTGCCACCGGTATCATGTTAACGGTTATTGCAAGTGGTCCGATTGGTATATAGCCGATTGGGGTCACTGTCATGATAATGAGCAATGCCGCAAGTGCAGCGACTATAACCATGCTGATAGTTTTCTTGTTGATATTCATTTTATTCCTTTCCGTTATCGCTCCCGCATAACTCGGGATGCAACACTTTTCCGTCCTTTCCTGACGGAACCTTATCATAATATTATATTCTGTGGCGTACGTCAAGCCGTTAATCTGCAATAACTCCGTCAAGTCCTCCGTTGGCAGCTCTGCCTCTTGCCGATAATGCCTTATCAACGTAATGTTCGATCGGCTCCGACTCATCATCAATGATTGCCATTCCCGCCGTTATCGATACATCCATTCCCGGGCATAATTGCTCACATTTATCTGTGAAATCATCATTTAACCTGTTGATAAGCGCTGCTGAAATTCTGTTTCCGCGGCTGTCAAATACTTTTGCAAGTGTTATGACATTGTCTGCATTAACCCTGCATCCCATTATAAAGCGCTCATCTTGCGTGAGTACTCTTGCGTATTCCTTCAGAACATTGTCTCCTGCCGCATATCCGTACCTTGAATTAACAGACATAAAATTCTTCATACCGGTATATACAACTGCCAGTTTCTCATCTTTACAATATTTGATATACTTGGCCGCTTCCTTAACAAAAACTTCCTGTTTCAAAAGTCCGGTAAGTGCATCCCTGCCTTCATTACTGTCTCGTTCGAGAAGAATTTCCTCATATTCCCTTATGTTGAGCAGAAATGATGACACAAGCTGGGAAATAAGCTTAAATGTCTTAATCTCTGTGTCATTCCAGTTATGCCTGCTGCCAAAGCATTCAAAACTTATGCATCCGCTGATATGATGTTTGCCTGTAAAAACACATTGCACATATGACTTAAGTCCTGTCGCCTGTATCTTGGCAAGAAATTTATGGGACTCAAGGTTCTTAGTATCTGATACTATAATAATCTTGCGCTGTTCATATATTTTCTCAAGATCATCATATCCTACAAGATGTACATTATGTATCCTGCGTTCCACTTCCGGGCATTTCGGTGAAACCCAGCTGTATGTCACTTTAACGCTCTTGGTCTTGGCGTCAAGTTCATGAACCGCTATCCTGTCGATGCCGTATTTCTCGCCTATCTGGGTAAAAATCAGGCTGATTGCCTCGCCTATTTCTCCGCTTCCGGACATAATGCTCAATGCACTTTCAACAAGATTATGGTCAAATTCAACGTCTTCAAGTTTCCTCTTAGACTCGTCAAATTCCATTTCTATCTCATCGGAATACACAACAAGCGTTCCCGGATGATGATATTTGGCCTTAAGTAATGACATATGTGCCTTCTCCATTATGTCAAATTCCTGGCCCTTCTGGAAGCGGCCTATGTATACACCGCAATCAAGCTCAGGTACATACCCTGCCGATCCAACGGCTCCCTGTATTTCGGATTTAAGTTTCGCAAATGCCGTAACCAGTTCATTATTAATCCGGTCACCGTTATATATTACATAAAATTCGCTCTGCGATGCACATCCGACATATGCGTTATATGGAAATACCCGTTTGAAACATTCTGCGATGCTTATCGTCATGCTGTCACCGCCGATATATGCCTCTATTCCTTCTACTTTAAATTCTGCAAATGCTGTTTCCTCACCGCTTCCCGACATACACATTTCATTAAGTCTGCGTATAATTCCGGCTTTGCCCAAAAGACCTGTAAGCTTATCGTAATCTGCATTGTCCGCATTGTCAGTCTGTAAGCCGTAGCCCGCGTCAGCCACCTCGGATATCTTTCCGATTATGTATTGCGGTTCATTACTGTCATCAAATGTCGTCTTACCGATTATGTCATACCATTTGGCAAAACCCGAGAAATTGCTCAGTCTTGCCTTACACTCAAAGTATCCTTTCTCCGGATTCTTAAGTCCCTGTATAAGATCATCCACATTGATCTCGCTCCCCGTACCGGTATCTCTCTGTCTGTACAACATCTGTACATAATTATTAATGGTCGAGCCGTATCTTAACGCTTCGGCGCGACCAAAAATAAATTCCATACTGTCAGAAGCGATTTCGTATCTGTACAAAATCGCTCCTGTCATGGATGCAACTGTTCTGTAAATATCTAGTTCTTCTCTGATTGTATCCAACCCATCGCCCCCTTGTTCAGGTTATTCTGCTGCTGTTGTCGCCTCGGTAGTATCCTTAACTACCATGTTGTTCTTGTCACTAAGATAATCGCTTACCTTGCTTATAAGGAAGCTGTCATAGAGGTACTGCTGTGACATTGCATCCTGCAAGTCAGTGATTGTACTGTATCCTACATACTTAGCATATTTCTCAGCCATCTCATTGTACTCATCTTCGGAAAGTTCAATGTCTTCCTTCGCTGCTATTTCATAAGCAACCATACAATATTCAAGCTGTGACTTTGCCTGCTCTTCACAGGTCTTCTTAATATCATCATCTGTGATACCATATGCCTTGAGTACGGCATCATACTCCATGGAGTACTGTGAAGCCATGCTCTTATAGCTGTTTACCATATATTCATAAAACTGGTTATATATCTCATCATGTTTATCCTGAGGGTATTCGCTGATCTTGGTATTATCAATAACCTTAGCCCACAATGCAGCACGGTATGATTCGCTCTGCTTGCTTTCATTGCTTGACTTAAGGGAATCTCTCATATAAGCTTCGTAGTCTGCTGTTGTAGTATATTTGCCTTCTGTTATTGTATTGATAAAATCATCATTCCATTCCGGCACGATATCATCGCCGTAAATGTAATCAACAGTAACTTTGAACACTACATCCTTGCCGTTAAATTCGTCATTACCGTAATCGTCCGGGAATTTACAATTAAGGGAATATTCCTTGCCGCACTCAAGTCCTATAAGCTGGTCGTTAAGTGTCGGAATGTAATTGCCGCCGATAGTATAATCGGTTCCGTCCGTACCGGTACTTCCGCCCTGGAATTCCTTATCATCAATATATCCTGTATATTGAAGATGGATCTTGTCCTTATCCTGTACCTTGCGGTCGGTAACATGTTCCTGGGTGGTCTTGTTCTTGATAACATTCTGCTTAGCCTGTTCAAACTGTTCGTCTGTAACCTCAGCGCTGTCGACATCAATGTCAAGTCCGGTATAATCACCGAGTGTTACATAGCTGCTGAAATCAGGTATATCTACATTGACTTCAACATGTGCCATTGTCTCAGCCTCAGCTGTTGTCGTCTCCGTTGAATCATCGATTTTCTTAACCTTACTGCATCCGGTAAAAGCTGTCGCTGCCATAAGTACAACAAGTCCGGCTGCCATTAATCTTTTCTTCATTGAAATTAATCCTCCAAATATTTAGGTTACCTACAATATTAACATACATTGCATAAAAAATCAAACCAAACCATTACCCGCCTTACGCCTCTAAATCTTCTGCTTCAATCGTCATAAGTGTATCTTTATCGATATCTTTATTATCTTTTTTCATGCCCACAATTCGTCCGGCCTGCTTTGCCATAGCATGTTCGAGATAATTTCTTGCCTCTCTGGCATTTGCAAAATTCTCCGGTTTATCCGCACATCTTGCTTCAAAATAATTAAGCGCCTTTAATTTGGCCTCCTCCGACAGAACATAATCCTGCTTCGCCGCCATGCTTTTGGTAATGTCGAGCAGTTGCTTCGGCGTATAATCTTCAAAAAGAATATATTTGTTGAATCTGGAGCGGAGTCCCGGATTGGAATTGAGAAATTCTTCCATAAGATCGGTATAACCCGCAACTATTACAACGAGATTGTCCCTGTTGTCTTCCATCGCCTTGAGCAGTGTATCCACAGCCTCCTGCCCGAAATCGCCTTCTTTCTTACCGGCCGTAAGCGTGTACGCCTCATCTATGAAAAGGATACCGCCCATTGCCGAATTCACAACATCCATAACTTTGGTTGCCGTCTGACCGATATACCCGCTTACCAACCCCGACCGGTCCACCTCAACAAGATGTCCTTTGGAAAGAACTCCAAGCGAATAATATATCCCGGCAAGGAGCCTTGCGACAGTTGTCTTACCGGTTCCCGGATTACCCGCAAAAACAAGATGTTTGGAAACAGACGGCTGTTTCATTCCGCGTTCCTCACGTATTTTCTGAACCTGCATAAGGTTTACAAGGCTGTTGACATCCTGTTTGACCGCATCCAGTCCGGTAAGGCTGTTAAGTTCTTCAAGGGCTTCGTCAACGGTTTTTTTCTTGACTTCGGTCTCCTTGATGCTTCCCTTCGGTGCAAGGAGTCCGTATTCTTTGGCAAATTTCTCCATCATTCCGACATAAGCCGTAAGTCTTCTTATCTCTTCATCCGATGTGACATCGTTGCACGCGATATATGACTGTCCCATATTACGGAAAGTATTTATATAGGTAACTGCACATCTTCTATGTTCCTTCGTGCGGTCTCCTGCATCGGCAAGCACACAGCATTTAAGGGCAAAAGAAGGATTCTCAAGGTATTGTGCTTCCATAAGGTGTTCGCTGCCTATTATCGCCTTCAGCATTCCTTCCGTGGCATTGAATCCCGTTGCGTCTCTTACAAAATCCGCTTCCGTCTGCGTAAAAATCCCGTCAGCCGTTGACAGATATGCCAGGAACTTCAACATTTCATAGCGTACATTTTCCCTGAAGCTCGTGTTAATTCTGTCTTTAATAACTCCGCTTCGTTCGACTTCATCCGCCATATCAAGGCATGTCCGTATCTGTTCTTTAATATTGTCTTCCATCTCACTGCTCCTTTATAAACTGTTCTGTACCTTTTGTGTAATATATATCATAGTTATCATCTATAAAAACTGCATATACACCATCAAGTTCTTCTATAAGTTTCTGTGCTTTATCCATGCCAAGTACAAAACATCCTGTTGACAGTGCATCACACTGTGCCGCATCCGCTGAAATTATCGTAACGGAAAGCAGGCCGTTCTCACACGGATACCCCGTCGCGGGATTCAATATATGATGGTATAATTTATCATCATCGTAAAAATACCTTTCATACACGCCTGAGGTAACTATATTCATATCACTCATGTCCAGTGCAAGCGCCATCTGCCCTTCATCATCAAACGGTTTCTTTATTCCGACCGTAAATCCGGTGCCGTCCGGTTTTGTCCCAACACATGATATATTGCCGCCCAGATCCACTATTGCCCCTGTTACGCCTTCTTTCTTAAGATAATCGCATATTTTTCCGGCAATATATCCCTTGGCGGTAGCTCCTAAATCCAGCCTTGTACCGTTAAGTTCTATGGCATCGTCCGTGACCTCTACTTTGGAATAATCCACCTTAGCCAGTGCGCCGGTTATCTGCCCGGAATCCGGCAATTCCGCCTCATCCGTTCCGAATTTCCATAATGAAGAAACCGGTTCGATTGTTATGTCGAGTGCGCCGTCAGTGAGTTTCCCGTATTCAATCCCGGAACACACAAGTGCGGCCAGTTCATCAAAGTCTTTATCGTCAGCCGCCTCTTTACGCGTAAGGCTCCCTGCCTTGTTAAGCTTATACAGCATGGAATTCTCATCCGTGCGCGAAAAAATATGTTCATATTCAGAGCACATATCCACCGCCCTGTCGGCGATTTCATCGCTTCCGCTGCCGTAAAGCGTAACTTTAACATATGTATTAAGCGCATATCCCTGCGCGATGTATTTAGTTGAAGACGGTGTTACCCGGCTGCATCCGCATATTGATATGAATACTGCCGCCGCCATTAAAATTTTCCATATTTTTCTCATAAAAATTATTATACTCTCACTTGACGCATAAATCAATTGATTGTATATTGATAATGATTACTAATATTAAGGAGAACAATATGGCAGTATCAGCTATGAAATACAGCAGGCAGCGTGAAGCCGTGCGTGAATTTCTTATGTCGCGTAAGGATCACCCTACGGCCGAAACGGTTTACAATAACCTGAGAGAACATTTCCCTAACATCAGTCTGGGAACGGTTTACCGAAATCTTTCCCTTCTGGTCGATCTCGGCGAAGCAATTAAGCTTCCCGGCAAGGACGGCTTTGACCATTTTGACGGCAATGTCAAACCTCACAATCATTTTATATGTGAATCCTGCGGTGCAGTAATCGACCTTGATTACCCTGTTCCGGATGATATTCTTGAAAAAGCCGGCGCCGGATTTGACGGTGTAATTACAGGTCATGCTACATTTTTTTACGGAAAATGTGCAAACTGTAAATAAATATTTTAAAAAGGTATTGACAAAAACAGTAATCATTGCTATTATCAAACAGTAATCATTACTATTTTGTTTACAACTCAATAAATTATATATTTAAAAGGAGATTTTATATTATGGCAAAATTTGTATGCAGCGTATGCGGTTATGTTTATGAAGGAGAGGCAGCTCCTGAGAAGTGCCCTGTATGTGGCGTAGGAGCAGACAAGTTCATTAAGCAGGATGACAACAGAACATGGGCGGCAGAACATGTTGTTGGTGTTGCACAGGGAGTTTCGGAGGATATTATGGCAGACCTCCGCGCTAACTTCAACGGAGAGTGCACAGAAGTAGGTATGTACCTTGCAATGGCAAGAGTTGCTCACAGAGAAGGATATCCTGAAATCGGAATGTACTATGAGAAGGCAGCTTTTGAAGAGGCTGAACATGCAGCTAAGTTTGCAGAACTTCTCGGAGAAGTCGTAACAGACAGCACTAAGAAGAACCTTGAACTCAGAGTTGAGGCTGAGCACGGCGCAACAGCAGGCAAGACAGACCTCGCAAAACGTGCCAAAGCAGCTAACCTTGACGCAATCCATGACACAGTTCATGAAATGGCAAGAGACGAAGCCCGCCACGGCAAAGCCTTCGAAGGCCTTTTAAAGAGATACTTTGGATAAGCTACAAGCCAAGCCAAAAATGTGATGACAAGGCTCCGGAAAATTTATTTGCCGGAGCCTTTGTTATTGCATTTTTAGTCGGCGACAGCCGACAGCGAGATGCAGCGCACGCGGAATCGAGCTGGCTTGGCGCCGCTTGATACACACGCTCCGGGATTTATGTATCGTATTTGGCATTTCGGAGCTTTGTGCAATATATTTGAAGCTTTTTTAGGTATCTTAATTGACATTATTTCAGATTTGAAATTCATCAATTCACACTTTTTTGCGATTTTTTAGGCATTTAGTACCAATTTCGAAGGCTTCACAATGTAATATATCTAACTTCATATGTCTTTTAACATACTTATTTTTATATATTACAGCTTAAAGGTATCGCATATAGCAAATAATTGATACCAAATTGCTGATTTTAGTCAAAAAAGTGTGAAAATATCGTATTGTACACCGCAACACTGCTCTTCCGGCGGCGCACAACGCCGCGCCGAGAGACAACGCCAGCTAACCCGGAAGATTGGCCGCCATCAGTGCATCATCAACTTTTCCTTTCTAAGTTCCCTGACAAGTCTCTCAAGTCCCCAGTCCGCATTGGTCGGTGTGAGTACTGCCTTATAATCCACATTAACCCCGCTGTGTCTTAATTCAAAAAGCGCCTTATCAAGTCTCTTATCCCTGAGTCCACACATAACAACAATACTCTCACTAAACGATGGACCGGTCTTCGCATCTGCTTTTCCGGATGTAAGTTCACCCAATGTACAACCATGAAATTCAGGTTTCACTACATCCGTTCTGATTTTCAGTCTCACAAAAATATCTTTTATCTTTTTAATGTCTGTATCATTTATATTAATCAATAAAATTTTTTCCATAACATATCTCCTGTACCTGATATTCTAGCAAAATAATCCTTCAAAATCAACTTTACATATAGAATATGTGCGCCCGTTGTGATATAATAAATTAGATATATTTTTAAGGAGGATATATGTATTATGGAAGAGTCTAATTACAAGTACAATGACATTAATGAGCGGTACCGCCGCATGAACAGTTTCTACCTTATCGCGGTGTCTGTGGTGGGGGTTGTTTTTCTCGCATATCTGTGGACCGAGTATTTCGTGAACCATCTTAATCCGATACTTGTGTTCGGAGATACCGGACTGATAGCTGTTTTTTCGATTCTTAATATCATTACACATGTCAAGAACAAATCAACCAAATATCTGAAGGTCTTTGCGACCATTGAAATCGGCTTTGAATATGTTCTTATAGGAATTTTTACGGATGCGGCATTCATCCACTATGCCCTTCTTATAATATTCATGCTGCAGATTCCTTATTATGACAAAAAAGGAATCGTCAGGACATCTTTTTCCGTTTTCGCCAACTTCGTGGTAGTTCTGGCAGTACAGCTTATAAGAAACGTCTATGGCAAAAACATCAACTCCATGGGGCAGACACTTCTGATCCTGTTCGGACTTATCGTTGTATTGTGCATAGGCAATATCACCGTCACATTTAACAATGACGCTCTCGGTTCCGCCAACGCTGAGAAAAAGAAAATCGACCGGATACTTGACAAAATGTTCCACATATCACATACGGTGCGTAACGAAACAGCCAAAAGCACCGATCTTATGGACAGTCTGGTAACCGCAACCGAATCAGTTGCCGGAAGTATGAAGGAAATATCTGCCGCTACAGGTTCGACCGCAGCCAGTATCGAAGAGCAGAACACCATGACAGCCAACATACATGATGCGATTCTTCAGACAAGCCGGGAATCGGAACAGATGGTAGCACTTGCCAAGGATTCCAATGACAGTGTAAAACATAATATCACTGTTATGCAGGAACTTAAAGACCGTTCAGAAGAACTTGCAAGAAACAACGAAGCCGTAACCGAAGCAATGTCCAGGCTCCAGGCCAAAGCCAAAGAAGTTGAGCAGATTGCAGGTATGATACTTAATATTTCAAGCCAGACAAATCTTCTGGCACTTAATGCTTCTATCGAAAGCGCCCGCGCAGGCGATGCGGGAAGAGGTTTTGCAGTCGTTGCGGATCAGATAAGGCAGCTTGCCGAACAGACCAAGAGCTCAACTGAGGAAATCACACGCATCACCAACGAACTTACATCCAATGCTGATATCGTTGTTGATTCCATTCATGGTTCGGTTGAGGCCAGCCGCGCGCAGAATGAGCAGATTACGATTGCCGGTGAGGCATTTATACAGCTTAACACCAACATAGACAACCTTGTAAACCATATTGAAGAGGTTGACAGACAGGTTACCGGTCTGTCCGAGTCCAACAATAAGATTGTTGAGAACATTTCACACCTCTCTGCCGTAACCGAAGAAGTTACCGTAAGTGCCGAACAGGTATATGAAATGAGTGAGCGAAACCTTGAATATGCCGGTCAGGTCAAGAACGCGGTTGAAAATATCCGTCTTACCTCCGACGAAGCAGAATCCCTTATGTAAAAAATTCAAAACAAATGCCCTGGCAGTGTCCGGGGCATTATTGTTTCTATTTAAAAAGTTCTTCTATAAGTTCATAATGTTTCTCAATTGCTTGCATCGCTTTGCGCGGTTTATCTTCTATGATATTATTAAAAATATCTTTATGGCTCTGCATAAGCTTTGCACGGTTCTTAACATCTATATTCTGTATCACATAATCGATCCATTCGCTGTAAAGATCCGCCACGGCATCCATCATGACCTCCCATAACTTGTTGCCGGTTGCTTTTACCAGTGCATTGTGAAAATCGCGGTCTGCCCTTGCAAGTTCTTCACCGGAAAGCCCATCCATGGCACGAAGCGTATCTTTGATCCTGTTTTTCATATCCTCAGACGGCGGATTGGCTATAAGGCTGCTGCATACCGCTTTTTCCATATCACGTCTGAATTCGCATACTTCGCGCTTGGATATTGTATTAAGCGCCATCATCATTATGATCATGTTTCTGATAGCACCCGAAGCATTTCCGGACACGAAATTGCCTGAACCCTGCCTGCTCTCGATCATTCCCATACCGTTAAGAATGCTTAAAGCCTCTCTTGCTTTGTTCCTGCCTATTCCCAGTTCTGCCGCTATCGCTCTCTCTGTCGGAAGTTTATCTCCGACTTTAAGCGTACCGTCCTTCATCAATCCGAATATATATTCAATCGCAACATCATACTCTGTCATATCTGCTCCAATCTATATAAAATGTGCAAAAATACTTGCGCCTACAACAGTGAGAATTCCGCTTACCGCTATCGAAAGGCTGCTCATTGCGCCCTCAACCTCGCCAAGCTCCATAGCTTTGGCTGTTCCTATTGCATGTGATGCCGAACCGAAAGCGATTCCCTTGGAAATCGGCTCAGTTATCCTGAAGATTTTGCATATGAGCTCGCCAAAAATATTACCGAGTACACCTGTAACTATTATTACCGCAACCGTTATGGTGACGTATCCGCCAAGTTCCTCCGAAACACCCATTCCGATAGCTGTTGTGATGGATTTCGGAAGCATTGTAACATACTCTTCATGCGACAGATGCATTATAAGCGACAATACCAGTACGGTTGTAAGGCTTGTAAGCACACCGGCAGTGATTCCAAGCATAACCGCCTTTACGTTGTGTTTGAGCAGATCCCACTGCTCATAGAGCGGAATAGCCAGGCACACCGTCGCCGGAGTCAGAAACCAGCTTAAATAATCCGCGCCCTGCGCATACACATCATAATCAATATCGGCAATCACAAGAACGATTATTGTGAGCACTATTGATATAAGAAGTGGGTTAAAAACAGCAAGTTTGAATTTTTTCTTAAGAAGTGCACCTATAATATATGCCAGAAGACTTACCGTAACACCGGCAAACATCGAAGTTTCCGTAAATTCACTCATTGTCAGCACTCCTCTCTTTCTTCTTTCGGTCCATGCGGATAACCGCCTGCGAAACCCTGCCCGATACCGCCATAACGGTAACTATCGTAACCACAGTTATAATGCTCACCGGCACGATCATTGGCTTAAGAACGCCCCATGATGCCATAAGTCCGACACCTGCCGGAATAAACATAACCGGCATTATCTCTATCATAAATTTGCCCGCATCCTTAACCGCATCAAGCTTTATAAGACCGGTCATAAGTCCGGCAAACATAATTACCATACCGTATATGCTGGCCGGTACAGGCAGCGGAAGCAGGTAATGCAGAAGTTCCCCGACCAGGGAAATCGCAATAATAACAAGAAACTGTTTAATGTACTTCATCTTATTCTTCTTTCCGTATACAAAAATTGGTAGTACCAATATTGGTACTACCAATCAGTATATTCATTCACGCAATTCGTGTCAATCGTGTTTTTACCTAAAATCGGCACTCAATAATCCTGCAATTCCGTCATATTGCAATTATACAAGCGCTTTGTTTTTCTCGTAAACGTCTTCCATAATCTTCTGGACATATGCAGCAACGTGCTTCTTATCTTCTTTATCAAGAGACTTTATGTCAATAGGTTCGCAGAATTCTATAACAGTATGTGTCTTCTTGATCCACGGCATATGCTTTTCAAGGCACTCTCCCGTGTTATTCTGCACCATCGGAACAATGAGGCATCCCGACTTCTCGGCAAACTTTAAGCTGCCCTCCTTAAACGGAAGCATACCGTCCTCAAATGTATTACGCGTTCCCTCAGGGAATATAACAATTGATATTCCTCTCTTAATATATTCAATTCCCTGCAGGATGGTCTTAAGGCCTTCCTTGAGATTGTCACGGTCAAGGAAAAGACAGTACACGAATCTCATCCATGTTCTTAAGAGCGGCACTTTCTCAATCTCTTTCTTGGCAACAAATCCGGTAAGATTCGGCATCATAGAATAAGATATTATAACATCATAAAAACTCTTGTGATTACCCACAAAAAGCACCGGCTTATCCTTCGGTATGTTCTCAAATCCGATAACGGTCGTCTTCGTTCCGGAGAAAAACAAAATTCCCTTGAATCCAAACTGCACTATCCTGAGAGAACTTATATCCCTGGCATGCGGATTGATTTTACCGATAATCCATTCGATTCCGAAAAGCGGTATACTGACAATAAAATATACTAACAGAAATAACATTACCAAAATCAGTCTCATAAAAATTCCTTCCTTCATCTGCACGGAATATATAATCTGTGCACACTTGTCTCTTAATTATATCAGATTTACACAGATTTGCAATTAATGTTTGTACTTGCCGTTTCTTTATGCTATAATTCATTTTAAGAAAATAAGGAGGACTTAAGATATGCCATTAGCACTTAAAATAGTACTTATCGTTCTGGCTGTGGTTCTCGTTCTTTTCATCGTACTTATCATCGTAGGCCGTAAGATGCAGAAGAAGCAGGAAGCTTCACAGGCTGATATTGAAGCAGCATCACAGGTTCTATCGATGTTGGTCATTGATAAGAAGCGTATGAAAATAACGGAAGCTAACCTGCCTAAGGTTGTCACAGAACAGATTCCTAAATATATGAAGTTAGCCAAGATGCCTATCGTCAAAGCCAAGATCGGTCCTAAGGTTATGACCCTCATAGCCGATGTCAAGGTATTCGACGCACTTCCGGTTAAGATGGAATCCAAGGTTAAAGTAAGCGGTATTTACATTACCGAAATCATCAGTACAAGAGGTAAAGTAACCGTTCAGCCTAAGAAGAAAGGGTTCAGGGCAAAGCTCGCCGAGAAGGCAGCCAAGGCTCAGGCCGAAGCAGGCAAGGCAAAAGCCCCTGCCAAGTCCAAGAAAAAATAATTGCAGAATATAATAGAACGCTGTTATTGCAGCGTTCTATTTTTATGCCCGGATAGCCGGTTTTGTAACAAATTTGTAACAATTTTTTATTTGACGTCCAGCAAATCAGGGGGGGGTATAATATAGGTAACAATTTTTATGAGTGCACATAAATAATCAAAGGAGGTCATATGCGTAATTTCATATGTATACTTATCGCGGCGGTATTGATTTTTTCATTGACCGGCTGTTCTTCTTCAAATAACAGCAAGGACATTGCTCCCTCTGTGACATATCCAGATGACATTGAAGAGACCCTGCCCGACAGTGAAATAAACACATCCATATTATACGCCCCGTATGATGACTCCAAGCGGGATTACCCTATCTTATGGACATTTGATGACTGGACGGATGATAACGGAAATATCGCGATACCGTACGAAATGGATTTCGTAAACGATTACCTGCTTGAGCGTTATTATATTCCGGTTAAGGCAGCCAACAAAGCGCCATCAAGTCTCCTGCTTCAGATAGTTAAGGATTCCCTCTGGGGTCTGCTCGGTCCGATGGGGGCTTACTATGAACCGGATACGTCTGTATTTCAGTCCCATAAATGCCTTAGCCAAAGTATCGCAGCCTCAGTTCTGTTTACGAGAAATGATATGGCCGTTACCCTGTACAACGACTATATAACGGATGACATTCATTATGCTCTCTATGAGGATTCCGGATATATGTGTGATCGTATAACACTTAATACGTATTTTGAGGAAGCATGGCTTGGAAGTAATCTGGCATATAAACAACTTGATGACAACCGGCGTATGAATATAATAAATAAGGCCTGTATAACAGCGCAATACGTTGTAGACAATGACACACCCGGCACTCCGCTTCCAGTCCCTGCTTTCTGGGATACCATTGCGGAAGAACATAAACAGTCATCCGGGAGCTTATGGTACGATTACATAATGCAGAATACCACACCGGAAACAACCAAATGGCTTGATATGGATTGGACTAAAATATCTTACAACCCGTATCGCACAAATTCACAGAAGGGAGATTGATACCATGAAGAAACGAATAATTATTTCACTGATGGCCATTGCTTTTACCGTCACTGTTTTAAGCGGATGCCGGAAGCACGGCCACATTGCCGCAGATTCCGCGGCAGCGGATGTAACGGAAGCCGAGACATTGCCGGATCGTATGTCCCCTGAGAATGGCACGGTCATATACTCCGCATACTCTGACTACAGGGATCTGTATAATTTTGAACCGCTCTTTAACGACAGCGACTGGATGGATAAAGACGGCCGGCTTCTTTATCCTTACCGCAATATTACTTCCAAGGGATTCAAAATCGGGGATATTTTTGCCATGTTTTATATGTCCGAAGAAGTAGCTTCCAAAGCCACCTCGGAAGATCTTCTTACGGTTGTAACAGATGCAGCGCCGACATCCATGATAGTAATGGCCAATTCGCCTTGCGAAATGGCGCAGATGTGTTCCAATAAGCTGTTAGCCGCCAATGAACTGCTGCACCGTCCCGATATGGCCCGTGTTGTTCTTAAAGATTACCGCACAAGGGAATATACCGAACCTGAGAAAATCACTTCCAACAATGCCATACAGATAGAAGAAATGTGGCTCGGAAGTAATCTTGGATATACAGAACTGGATGATGATGAAAGAGCCGAAGTACTTGAACTGGCTGCCGGAAATATGTCTAAAATACAGGAACTTGGTCTGGAAACAACCATCAATGACAACTGTTTTCTCGGTCTGGCCGCGCAGGAATACAAGCAAAACGGTAACGGCTGGTACGATTACATTATGGATAACGCAGATCAGACTATCAAAGACGCCTTTAATGAATGCCTTAAATGGTATTAAATAAACTCAAAAGGGAATACCGGCTGTCGGTATTCCCTTAATATTACTTGTCTTCAAGCATCTCTATTTCAATATGTACTTTACATTCCGCAACGTAATCAAGATTAACTTCCAGCCCGTAATTAATATCAACCGATATTCTGTCTTCTTCCTCGGTAAAATTCATATCATATGTATCAATACCGATATTCATTCCGCCAAAAGGTGTTGAATAATAGGTTGTTATTTTCTCACCTATCCTGAATATCATGTTAGTATATCCGGCGCCCCGGGTAACTATCTCTATCTGCTGCGGTGCAATTTTGATAAGATTGTGGTTCACATCTTCCGGGTTCTTAGCCTGTTCATCATATTTAATAAAATGAATCCCGTTACGCTTGCTGTATGTGCCTATGCTTATCACTTCGATGTTCTCATCTTCATCATATGCATCGGAAGTATGAAGTCCGCTAACCTTAATGCTGGCTTTTCTACTCATATTTTACACCTTACTTATGTCTGTTGAATGCACTGCGGATCAATTTATCCACGAGAGTTTTCTTATCAAGTCCCTTATTGGCCCAAAGCATCGGATACATGCTTATTGATGTAAATCCAGGCATTGTATTTAATTCATTAAATACAACATCGTTTGTTCCGTTCTCAAGGAAGAAATCTATTCTTGCAAGTCCGAAGCCGTCGACCGCATTGAAAATAGCAACTGCGTCCTTACGGATCTCGTCTTCTTTGCCGGCCGGAAGTTCAGGTCCCACAACGGTCTTGGACTCCGCATTATTATACTTGGCATCAAAATCATAAAAATCCGCTGCTGCAAGTATCTCGCCCACGCCTGATGCTTTCGGTTCGTCACCGCCGAGTACGGCACACTCTATTTCCCTGCCGACAATCGTCTCCTCGACGAGAATTTTCTCATCATGCACAGCTGCCTCTTTAAGTCCGTTAATCAATTCTTCACGGTTATGTGCCTTGGATACGCCCTTCGAGGAACCGGCATTACTCGGCTTTATGAATACAGGGTATTTATGTACACTCTCTACGCGCGCAACGCAGTCATCCATATTCTCAAGTTCACGTCTTCTTATGGCCACATAACGTGCCTGCCTTATATTGCCTATGGAATTGACAATCACTTTGGTAAACAGCTTATCCATCGATACAGCCGACGCAACAACTCCGCATCCTACGTAAGGAATTCCGGCAAGTTCAAGTATTCCCTGAACCGTTCCGTCCTCACCGTAGAGTCCGTGCAATACCGGAAAAACAACGTCCACCGGTTCAGCCTTGCACTTGCCGTTCTCAATGACCACAAAGCCCTTATGTGTGCGGTCCGGTGAAAGTATCATGCTCACTTTGCCGTCTCTCCAGCTGCCATCCGTAATCTTATCCACACTGTCTGTCTTAAGCCATCTGCCGTCCTTAGTGATGCCTACCATCACAACATCATAATAGTCTCTGTCAATACTGTTAATTACTGTAGCTGCGGATACACATGAAACATCATGTTCCGAAGACTGTCCGCCGAATAGTACTGCTACTTTTGTCTTACTCATAATCATCGCCCCCGCATATAAATGCGGTTATCCTTTCTTAATCAAATAATTTATTCAGAAAAGTAAGATACTTAAATCTTACCCGGTATCTGTCGTTACTTAAATCCTGCATCGTTACGGTATCATATGCCTCATCGGATAAAACATCCTTAAGCATCTGCTTCGAATCATCCGGAACCACCGAATATGACTGGCTTACCATGCATAACGGCGGAAAAAGAACACACCACCAATTATGTCCGCCGGCATCTCCGATATCAATCCTGAACGCTTCATATTCTCCCGGAGGAAATGACATATCGCCATATGTCTTAAGCGGGAAATACGCCTTTTCAAAATAGACATTCACATTATATGACATGCCTTCCGATTTAATTACTGTCTGCGCAATATCTTTTATCTGCGCACTGTCATCATATAAAATATTTCGCGCATCGTCAAGACTGTCTGCGGAAGAAAGTTCTTTTTCCAGATAACTTACCACTGCATCCTTGACCTTAAGTTTCAGATTCTGGTCTTCATCGCTGTCGCTGTTGGCGCGTACATGAAATCTGATTATATTGTCTGCTATCTCTTTCTGTGTCCTGTATTCACTACTCTTTGTATATGTAATAATCGATATTGCCGTCGAGACCACAATAACAGCAGCAATAACAGGTATAATTATCTTCTTCATGGGAATAACCTCCTTAAATCATATACAGAGATTATTGCCATATAAACCGGTTCTATTCAGACATCCTTGCAAGAATTCTTGACATGGCCTCTTTCTGGCTTATTATATGCGTCGTGATCAGGCTTTCCGCTTTCTCATCTTCGCCGTTCTCTATCGCGTCTATGAGTGCATCATGTTCATCCAGCATACCGTCAAAATCCGGCAGATTCTTGATATATTCTATCCGGTATCTGAGTACCTGTCCTTCAAGGAAGCGTGCTACCGTGAAAAGTATTGTATTTCCGGATGCTTCGCTTATAAAGCGGTGAAGCAGATTATCATACTCGGCAATCGCATTCCTGTCTTTGTGTGCTGCCGCTTCGCGTGCCTTATTATTGATTTCCCTAAGGTATGCCACCTGTTCGGGCGTAATATTATGCGCCGCAAGCCTGGCCGACATAGCTTCAATCATGATTCTTACTTCCAGTGCATCTTTGGCTTCCTTATCGCTGATTCCGGCAACTCTTGCGCCCTTACCGCGTGTTATTACCACAAGATGTTCTTTTGCAAGGCGTTGTATGGCCTCGCGTACGGGAGTTCTGCTGACTCCCATCTTATTGGCTAACGGAATTTCCATAAGACGTTCGTCCGAGGCAATATCCCCGCACAAAATAGCTTCCTTCAGTTCTTTATATACTGTATCCCGTAAAGATCTTCCGTCACCTTTCTCAAGAAATTGCATATCCGATATCATTCCATTCCTCCGTTACATACCTTAACCAAATATATATCCTTTGCTTTATTACTCTTATCCACCGCCGCAAGACATTCTGATGCAGTACCATAATCATCAAACAGGCCGAATACGGTAGGTCCACTGCCGCTCATCAGCGCGCCAAGCGCACCGTTATCGTTCATTATACGTTTAATATCTGCAATTACCGGATATTCTTTCTGCGTTACATTCTCAAGCAGATTACCCATATTCTGTGCGGCTGTGCGTATATCTCCGGCTTCGAGTGCCTTTCTCACAGTATCTATATCCGGGTGAATCGTTGTATTATCTAATACCAGATTAGTATACACATATGCTGTGGAAACACTGATATCCGGCTTTGCAACCAGAACATAACACTCCGGACATGGTGCAAGCGGTGTTAGTTTCTCGCCGATTCCTTCCGCGAGAGCTGTTCCGCCCATAATGCAGTACGGTACATCTGCGCCGAGCTTAAGTCCGTGTTCCATAAGGATATTTCTATCGATGTCCATATTAAACAACTTGTTCATACCTGTCATAACCGCAGCCGCATCCGTACTTCCGCCCGCCATTCCCGCTGCCGCCGGAATATTCTTACGGATATATATATCGACACCCTTATCGATACCGAAATCCTCTTTCATAAGCTTCGCTGCCTTATATGCCAGATTACGTTCATCCGTCGGCAGAAAATCAACATTCATATCAAGACTGATATCTCCCGACATATTCTCTGTCAGTACCACTTCGTCATACAAATCGATATTCTGCATTATCATTTTCACCAGATGATAGCCATCCGGCAGTTTACCCGTTACATCAAGTCCTATATTGATCTTGGCATAAGCCTTAAGACTGATACTGTTCATATCTGACCACCTTTTCTTCATATGCGTGCCGCAAGCACACTACAGTTACCATTATAACGTCATAATGTACTAAAATCAATACACTAATGCAAAGTGTTATTATATACGCCGGGAATACCGATATATCAAATAGAAACGTAATGAATTAAGTTTCCACGGAAGGAGATTTACAGAATGGTAAACGGAATTACAGCTGCCGGTCAGGCAGCACAGATGTATGCTGCGGACGATGCAGCTAAGAACACCCGCAAGACTGATGATAATACTAAAGCTTCAGTTTCCAAGGATGCTGTTGTATATGAGAAATCATCTTCTACGGATTATAAGACTATTTCCTCTATGTCCAAATCGGACAGAGCAGGTATCGTTGCACAGCTTAAGGCTGATGCCGATGCGCGCACTTCACAGCTTAAGAGCCTTGTTGAGAAAATGTTCACAAAGCAGGCCGGTGTTGACCTTACATCCAAGTCATCATGGGACGAGATGCTTAAGGCGGGTGTATTTGACGCCGACACGATAGCTCAGGCCAAGAAAGATGTTGCGGATGACGGATACTGGGGTGCTGACCAGACATCTGACAGGATCCTCTCTTTTGCTTCTGCACTCGCAGGAGATGATAAGGAGAAGATGCAGCAGATGGTAGACGCTTTCAAGAAAGGTTTCAGCCAGGCTACCAAGGCATGGGGTACCAATCTTCCGGACTTGTGCCAGAATACTTATAAGGCTGTTATGGATAAGTTTGACAGCTGGTTTAAGGATAACGAATAAGATTATATATACCATCGGAAACTGCCGGATTACGAATGTATGCTCTTCGTGGTCCGGCAGTAACTATTTCTAGCATTTCTTTACAATTAACAGTTTGGTTTTCGGCTGTACCCTGTCGCTTGCGAGCCCGTTTGTCTCCAGGATATCGCTTACCGTTGTATGGTATTTCTTTGCTATGTCCCATAATGTATCATTGTCCCTTGTAATATATCCGGTTATTCCGGGCATATTTTTTATTGCCTCATTGTCCCTTTCAGATACGGATGCATCACATATAAAACTGCCTCTCTGTCTGCTTACCGCCATCAGGTCCACCGTAGCTGAGCATTTTACATCTATCTCACCACCGCCGGTAAGTATCGTCGATACCTGCAGCGGGCCCGGATGTCCCTCACATATGCTGTCACTGTTTATGCCCCTTATCTCGCATGTCTCCGTAAAAGGAAGCTCATATTTCGCATATCCTATTTTATCGTCATCGTCCTGTTTGATATATATTACATCTACAATGACAGCACCCTGCACGGTAACGTTATCATCCGAGATGATCATATCTTCTATCATGGTTCTTCCGCTGCTTCCGATAATCTGCATAATGCCGTCCGCCGGAAGTTTAAACCGGTTATCGCATCTGCACTTCACGCTGTTTTTAAGCAGGAATGTCTGATACATCGCCTCTTCCCTGACAAGTTCCAATTCGCATGCCGGTGAATAGGCATCGGCCAGAACTTCTTCTTCCTTCTCAATATACCCTCTTATGTCAAGATCCAGAATAATTTCCGCATCCATAATTCTCAGCTCACCGTTGGCATCCGGTCTTGCTATAAGGCTTTCTTCCGACGGCGCGATGTTTACATCAGCGAGCATTTCTTCGGTACATCCGGCTACATCCGCTTTGCCGGAGAAAGCTATCACATCATCATAATAATAAAGCCCTTCATCGTCATTCTCTGCCGCATACATACAGAATACATAAAGTTCTCCGCGTATGCTGATGCCCCCGTCACAGGCGCGGATATCGAGGCTCTGGGTTTTCAGATCATACCATATTATCTGCTCAACGTTTGGTCTGTCTGACGGAAGATTTACAGATTCCCTTATTCTGAAAATATCTTTCTTCGATGACATAAGCTGCATAATATTAACTGTGTCATTCATGGTCTGCAGATCAGCAACATCCATGTGACATACTATGTCTTTATCATACATTGCTTCAGATGTAATATGTACCACTATTACTGCTTTTACGCTTATTTTTCTGGAATTTATAACAGTTATTGTAATATCCTCAAGAGTGGTTGTGCATCTGACAATATCCTGCGGTGTAGTTCCATCAAGCGCTATCACTTCTTCAAGAGGAATGCTTCCGCTCATGCACGCACACCGGCTGCCGGCTTTATACAAAAGTACATAGACAAGGTTCCCTGCTATTGACACTTTATCGTCCGCAGCCCTTACTTTTTCTATTACGACCCTACCTTTCTCATGTATTTTTCTCACTATATCGGGTTTGGAATCCGGCACATTAAAATCATCATCGACGGTTATAATCTGTTCCGCTGTTCCTTTCCTGTAATTCATATGTAATGTTTTTTTATCAGTTTCCATACAAAAATCCCCTGTTCCTTCATAATCTGATATACGCACTTATTACAGAATATGAAGATATACAGGGGATTATGCTATTCAAATAATATATTGTTATCCGTTGTCTCTGTCTTGATTACTATGTATGGATAAGTTGCCAGCTTATTGACTGCCTCACCGGCTGACGGGCCGATAAGCGTGGTTGCGAAAGTCATATCCGTTCCGTCTGTCTGCAGTCTGTCAACTCTTATGCTGTATCCTCCGGTCGGCTGTTTTCCATATCCCTTGACAATGTATGTGTACCCGTCAATACACGCCGATATCTCAAAATCAGATTCTTTGCGCGCATCTATTGTCGCCGCAAGTTCTCCCGGAATCGCCGCCTTATCCACTACCGTATAATCCACATCCGACACGGCAGTACCTTTTATGTCTCCGCGGCCGCACGCGGTTGTAACCAGACATATTGCAATAATAATTATTATCAGTGCACGATGCATAAGTCATCATCCCGAAATATTGTTTTGGTGCATTATATGCATCATATGCCTCACTGATACCATTTACTTTGGTGTAAAATCATATTTTACATCATCTCCGCCCTCCGAGAGATTTACCGTATAACTGTTTATCTGGTTATTGTAAAGTACTGATATGACATGTTCTCCGGTTACAAGTGCAAATGTAACCGGTGCCGTACCCATATACTTTCCGTCAAAATATATGTATCCGCCCTCAGGTCCCGATACCGTGACTTTATTCTTCTGGCTGACTACATTGCCTGAGCTGTCTGTCGTCGCTGTTTCCGTCTCCGTCTGCGTCTCGTCTGTTGTTTCTTTGGAGGTCTCGTCATCCGCAGAAGCTTTAAGTGTAACATCTATCGTCTTATAACCCTTGGCAACTTCTATCTGTGTGGAATAATCACTGTATCCATCCGCGCTTACTTTGATCGTATGCTTTCCCGCTGCCAGTGTCAGAACCTCATTCGCACTCATGACAGCTCCGTCAACCGTAAGAACTGCATCACTCACATTGACATTAATGCGCACATTGCCGGTCTCAGTTACAATAGGCGCAACGTCTGAAAAGTCAGCATCCGTCTTCTCATCCCTTGTGACGGTTATCTGCTTATCGGCAATATATTTTCCGTTGCGGACTTCTATTTTATAACTGCCTTCCTGAACTATCAGGAGCATTCCGTCCTCAATCACCTTAACAACTCTGCCGCCGATATCAACGTATCCGCCGATAAAAAGCTGGTCTCCCGAAAGTGTAACATATCCGTGGCCTTTATCAACAACAACTGAACATACCGATGTATCATATCCGCGCACAATAAGCTGGTCTTCGCTGTTTAATTCGGATATATCTATCTCTTCACCGTCCGAAAACACAAGCGTGCTGTCCGAATATGAATATAATGACTGTCCTATTTTCATTGTCATCGTACTTTCATCGACTTTGAAATTCGTGACTTTGGTGTTCTCCCAGACTTTATCACGCGATGAAAGGCTTATTTTCTTCACTTTCTGATTGATACTGTTGCATTCCACATCAACAATATCTCCGCATGAAAGTTTGTCAAAAGACATAACTTTACCCGATTTTGTATACGCGGTAGTCCCCTTGTCATAACTGTAAATCGTTTTCGTACCGTCATCCACCAAGTATATAACTATATTATCGGTATCCTTATCTATCTTCTGGATTACTCCTGTCGACTTATCCGTACCGGCTGATGCACTTGTCTCTGTATTTGTACTACGATGTCTTACAGATGATGTCCCGGTGCATGCACTAAGCATCATTGCCGCAAAAACCATTGCTGCCAATACCGTCCACAATTTCTTTCTCATATGTTCCTCCGTTATATCAATGCAATGTATTTATAAAATCAAGTCTCTTATTATTCTGTGCGATTACTTTCTTAAGTTTCTCGGTATTCTTGGCCGGAAGCCATGTCTTGCGTGAATTATTATATGAATTGATCAGTTTCCAGAATTTCTCCGGAAATGCAAACATGATCTCCAGCAATCTTAAATCATCATCATTTAATGTTCTTATTTTATCATATTCCGTGATAAAACGATAGGCAAGTTTAATATCCCAGTCATATTTTTCCAACAATTTGCGCATTATGCAGTATAAATCGCTGATCACGAATCCCCGCGTCATACGTTCAAAATTAATTATCACCGGCAGTTTATAACCGTAACATACATTATGATAATTATATGTACCGTGGCATATTCCACGCGCAGCATTAAATCCGGCATTTACAGCTTCGTATTCCTCTATTGCCCGCAGTCCTTCTTCATAGAATACATCACACCATGTTCCCGCAAGCATCTCAAATTCGTTGCGGTTATTCCGCCCCGCAACATACTTACCGACTCTTTTGATTTCGGCATTATGCCTTTTCATATCATTACCGGCATCCGCCGCTTCACGCTTAAAGCTTTCCGGTATATCATTAATAAGTCCGTTATGCATAAATGCAAGCGCCCTGACCGCCATAATGACATCTCCGTAATTTCTGATATCGCAGTCACGGCATTCATACCATTTCTTGATGACGTATCTTTGTCCGTCCGATGATGTATTTATGTACATACCATCCGAATCGGAAATATAAGCATCCACACAGATCTGCCCGGATGCATTGAGCGCATCTAACATCATGGCTTCATCATTAATATAACTTCCCCGTCCCTTATATTCCTTAAGCACGTACAGACCGTCAGCGGTATGCAGCACCTGTGCACCCCTTCCGCGGCTTACCTGCACGACTTCCAGATTATATTTATCAACAATATCCAAACCCTTATCCGCCATAAATACCAACCTCACAGATTCTAAACTATCTAATTCTATGAGACAAAAACAGTAAATATGAGATAAGAATGTAAATTTACATCAACTTCTGAACAAGTCTTCCCAACGTATCATATGTGTTATCTTCCGGTGCTGACAGGACATGTTCCAGGCATTGGTTAAGTATGGCGCCAAGCTGCCTGCCCGGCTTCATTCCCATGGATATAAGATCTGAACCGTTAATCGCAAGTTCATGAATTGAAAGACATTCTTTTCTTGCTTCAATCGTACCGAGAATCCTGTCCTCTTCGGCTGCCGTAAGCGCCGATACGGAATCATCTGTCGTTTCGTAAAACAGTTTCTCGAATTTAAGGATATCATGAAGCCTGTCCGCTCCTGTTTTGGAGGCTGTGCATCTGATAATATATTCGTCTTTAGTTAATTGTATTCCATGATATTTTACCAATATAACCGCAAGGTCGATCGTCGCATTGTCAAGCTTGAGTTCGCGTAACATTCTGCGTGTTCCCGGCTCTCCTGCTGCAAAAAGCAGTGCCGCATACCTGAATGCTATCTGTTCCGGCATTTTTCTTATGAGTCTGTATGATAACTCTTTATTATCTATCCTGTCAAATTCGCCAAAAACAACAGGCGTAATGCCAAGCCTGCATGCTTTCTCTATATATTCAGGATGCGATGACATAATAGTCTTTCCTATTTCCGTATGGATTCTTTCCTTGCTGACAGCTGCTATCGTTCCCGCCAGTTCTTCTATTGCAGCTGCCGTATCTTTATCTATGTCATATCCCAGCTGCGCACTGAATCTGACAGCTCTTAACATTCTGAGGGCATCTTCGCCGAATCTGTCACGAGGATTACCGACACACCGTATTATTCCCGACCGGATGTCTTCCATTCCGCCAAAAAGGTCAACTATGCCTTCCTGTTCATTATATGCCATGGCGTTGATCGTAAAATCACGTCTCTTTAAATCCTCTTTAAGCGATGCTGTGAACTCAACGTTCTCCGGATGTCTGCTGTCCTTATATTCGCCATCGATCCTGAATGTCGTAACTTCATATCCTTCTCTGCCGATCATTACCGTCACGGTTCCGTGCTCAATTCCGGTATCAATGGTACGTCTGAATATGCGTTTAACGTCCTCCGGCCTTGCGGATGTCGTAATGTCCCAGTCATCCGGTATACGACCAATAACGCTGTCGCGGACACAGCCACCGACAGCGTATGCTTCATACCCTTCACCTGTTAATTTATCAATTATATGCCGTACATCTTCAGGCAAATTAATTATCATATATACACCAATCCTGCAGATTAATATGCCTTACCCCAGTATACCAGTTTCTTAGCCGGTTTACCGCAGCATACGCATACATCGCTGATATGTTCCTGCTCAAATGGCATGCATCGGCTTGTTGCCGTTGTATCTTCCTTGATCTTCATCTCACATGCGAGGTCTCCGCACCACATAGCCTTAACGAATCCCGGCTTATTTGCCACGATATCTTTAAACTCTTCGTAATTAGTTGCCTCATATGTGTGTGAGTCTCTGTGTTTTCTGGCTTTTTCAAGCATATCTGACTGCATTGTGGTAAGGATTTCCTTAAGCTTGTCTGCAATCTCTTCTATCTTAACTATTGTCTTTTCTCTTGTATCCCTGCGGACAATTACTGCCTGTCCTGCTTCAAGATCCTTAGGTCCGATTTCAATTCTTGCAGGAATTCCCTTGATCTCCTGCTCAGCGAATTTCCAGCCCGGTGTCTTGTCGCTGTCGTCAATCTTGGCTCTGAAACCTGCTGCGGTAAGTGCATCCTTAATCTCTGCTGCCTTGTCAAGTACGCCTTCCTTATGCTGTGCAATAGGAATTACCATTACCTGTGTCGGTGCAATTGCAGGCGGAAGAACAAGACCGCTGTTATCGCCGTGTACCATGATGATAGCACCGATAATACGGGTTGACAGACCCCATGATGTCTGATGTACATACTGGAGCTTATTATCCTTATCCGTATACTGGATTCCGAATGCTTTAGCGAATCCGTCACCGAAATTATGGCTTGTACCGGACTGAAGAGCTTTGCCGTCATGCATAAGTGCCTCTATTGTATATGTGGCTTCAGCACCGGCGAATTTCTCCTTATCGGTCTTACGGCCCTTGATCATAGGAATTGCAAGAACGTTCTCGCAGAAATCCGCATATACGTTCAGCATCTGTATTGTTCTTGCCTCGGCATCTTCAGCTGTGGCATGAACAGTATGTCCTTCCTGCCAGAGGAATTCCATTGAACGTAAAAACGGACGTGTCGTTTTCTCCCATCTTACTACGGAACACCACTGGTTATAACATTTAGGCAGATCTCTGTATGACTGTATAATATCCTTATAGAAATCACAGAACAAAGTCTCTGATGTAGGTCTTACACACATTCTCTCCTGAAGCGGTTCGAGTCCGCCCTGTGTTACCCAGGCAACTTCCGGAGCAAAACCTTCTACGTGGTCTTTCTCTTTCTGAAGAAGGCTCTCAGGAATGAACATTGGCATATATACATTCTCAACGCCTGTTTCTTTAAATCTTCTGTCAAGTTCTTTCTGTACACTTTCCCAGATTGCATATCCGTTAGGTCTGAAAATCATGCATCCCTTAATGCTTGAATATGACATAAGTTCTGCCTTCTTAACAACATCGGTATACCATTGTGCAAAATCTTCCTCCATAGGGGTTATTGCTTCTACTAATTTCTTATCTGCCATGATTAATCTCCTTATATCTAATTGGTGTGGTATGTATCAGCCACATAAAAATAGCTCAAATTATCAATTGGGACACAGAAATATCTGTCCCTTGCCGGATTCTCTACACCGTTTCTTAAATCTCTTGTATAGAAATTCATGTCAAGATCCGGGTCAAATGTGTATTTTTCACCGCGAAGGTTCACGTAAAGCCAGCAATGCGGTGTAACACCGCCGCCGTATTTAGGCACGTTACCCGATACAAGATGTGCATCGTATCCGAGTGCTCTCATTATATACATAAATGCTGATGAATAATTATAACAGCATCCCTGTCCCGAGTTAAGAAGGTCAGTCGCCCAAAGTACTTCCGTAGGCGTCGTAGCCTTATCCGAAGATGAATATTCGCCTGTATGGGCATCCATTCCCCTGCTGTATGTAATATTGTCAATAAAGTATTCGTACAGCGCCCATACTTTCTGGTAATTATTCATATCCGATGTCGTAATCCTTGCTATAAGGTCATTGACAAGACTGTCAAGTTCCGGATATCCGGACTGTGTCGGATTAAGCGGTTCCTCACAAAGAAGAGTCCACGCTCCTACATATTCTTGCGTAGGTGCCTCTGTAGGCGCTTCCGTCGGCGGTTCTGTCGGCGCTTCTGTCGGCGCCTCTGTAGGTGCTTCCGTTGTCGGTTCCTGCTCTGTCTCATTGCTTATGGTTATATCTCCGGCTGTATTACCGGATGTGGTTGCCCTGCTGTTATCCGTGTGTTTGCCGGCACATCCCACGGCCATGCTTCCCGCAAGAACCGCCGCAAGTATCACCACCGGTAGTTTCTTAATTGTTGTCATGTATTTTCTCCTGTCCTGTATATAAGATTAGTTCGATGCATCTACTGCATATCCGAAATACTTAACCACATCATCCATTATAAAGAAATACACATATTCGGTATCATTCTGATAGTATTTATACATCTTACCGGTAAGCTTATAATCGTTACCGTAAGCATCCGTAACATCCTTTAATGCGGAACCTACTGTTATTCCCTTGTCCGTTGAGAAATCCCCGGATGAAAGGCAGATATCCTGAATGATATCTTTATCGCCGTCCGGGTATGTTCTCACTTCATATCCTGTATATGTGTACACCTTATCCATGCCGTCAAAATAACAGCTGGCTGCTTCGGTATAATTATCGGGTTCTCCGAGTTCTTTATAAGCATCTGCGAAATCATCGCCCGGAACCAGCTTGACACCTTTAACGGTATATGAGAAACCGCTGTTCTCATCAGATGTCTTTGAAGGTTCTGTATCGCTCTTCTTACCGGCACATCCGGTAATAAACGCTATCGTCATGCATATGCACAGGCACATTGCAATAATTCTCTTCTTCATATCGGCAAATTCTCCTATTATGATATTATTAATTCCTATTTGATTATACACAAAAACAGCCAGATTTCAAGTACCTACCGGGGCATCACAGGCTCCATGTCAATAAGGCTTGCAAGATTACGCTCCACCAGTTCAATAACCACAACATCATAATCGCCGATTCCCGTCAAATCATACGGAACTGCCCTCGTAAACTTTGCAGTGTTAAAATCCTCTGCAAAATACTGATAAAGTGCATTTCCGAAAGAATCCCTGTATACAAGCACACTGCCCTTTGCATTATCATTGGCCGTCTCTATAACTAGATCATCATTGCTCCTGTAATTGGATGTAAAATAGAAATCCTGCTCCATATCAAGCATAACCTGCTCATCTTTGTGACTGCCCTTAGGAAAAAGCATGGAATATAAATCACCGTCAAAATTATCCTGTACCGTATAATCAAGAGAGGTGTAATCAAAAGCATCTATTCCGGCTTTCTGCATGATTGCACGGTATGCGTATGCAGCGCCCAGGTTATTCCAGTGTGAATCTTCCTTATGATATATCTGTACAGGCGACTCGTCCCTGGCTTCTTTTAAAACTTTCTTAAGGTCAACATATTCAACATCCGTATGTGACAATTCATCCATAAGAAGCTCATAGTTGCCGTCAGATTTATCCTCGAGACAGTAATACGGCATATACTCGCCGTAAATCTCCATTTTATTGGGTGCGCTTACAAAAATAAGTTTCGTGCCGCACTCCTTTGCGTAATCGGACATTTCTTTAATGACGCCGGCGGCTTTTGCTGCCTCATCGCGTGTCATTACATTTTCTCCGGTATAATCGTGGAGTGCCCTCTCATAGAAAAGCCATCCGTCCTTTCCGGCAATTACAGACTGTTCCCCCGACTGTTTAAAAATATTGTATTTGATACTGTTATTTATATTTACAAGCCTGTCCCTGAAACCGAAAGATTTACCGAAATAATCATCAAAATTATCTGCCATGTCCTTATATCTGGCACCACCGAGTGTAACTTTTTCCTCGTTGCCTATTGCTTCATTCTTATAGAAAAGGCTTGCCGCTCCGAAGAAAACAAAAGCTGCCATAAAAGTCACAACATATATTGTTTTAAGAATTTGTTTTTTCATATAATGCACCGCCTAAAATCTAAAGTAAATAAACGGATTGTACGAGTCTGCCGCAAGTGTCATGACACAAAGGAAATAAAGTCCGAACATTGCTATATAACACAATGTATTAACGACCGTGTACGACGGTCTGCCGTCCAGACGTTTCTTTATTGCCGGCACAACCGGAAACATTATCACAACGGCGGCCGCAAATGTTGTTATAAACACCGGCGTGAGAATTGAAAGTGTTACCGTCATCGCAGACGCCTCCGTCATGAACGAGAACATTCTTCCGATATACGTGAAGGCATATCCGACACTGTCCGCGCGGAATATAACAAAGCCGATTATCACTATTAACATTGTATAAAGCCATGCCGCCGGACTCTTTAACTTCTTACGCTTAAATATAAGAGTCTCCGCGCACATAAGGATTCCATGCATTAATCCCCACAATATAAATGTAAGATTGGCGCCATGCCATATACCTGTTGCCGCAAATACAACCATGGTATTGAGAAGCTGCCTTGCCTTGCCTTTACGGTTGCCGCCGAGCGGAATATACAGATATTCCCTGAACCATCCGGTAAGTGACATATGCCACCTTCTCCAGAAATCACGGATACCGTGTGCCGAATACGGATAATCAAAATTCTCCGGAAAATCAAATCCGAGAGTCTTGCCGAGGCCGACCGCCATATTACTGTATCCCGAGAAATCGAAATAAATCTGTAATGTATAGCATATTGCACCAAGCCATGAAAGCGGCATGTCAATTGCCTGTGGCTGCATCGCAAAAATCTTATCGGCCGCCGCACCCATCACATTGGAAATGAGCATCTTCTTGGAAAGACCTATTATGAAAAGTCTTATTCCGTATGCCATCTTAGATGCATTCACGCTTCTGTTACGTATCTGTGCCTTGATCGTGTTATATTTGACAATCGGTCCCGCAATAAGCTGCGGAAAAAGCGATATGTACAATAACACATCCCAAAAAGACGCGTGTTCATCTTCATCGCTTCTGTACACATCAATAACGTATGACATCGCCTGAAATGTAAAAAAAGATATTCCTATCGGCATTCTTATCTGTGGCACCGGAATTGAAATTCCCGGTATATTATCAATAAGGCCAATAAGCCATGACGCATATTTGAATACGAAAAGCATTCCTATATTAATAATAACCGCCCCGGCAAGCAACGCTTTATTCTTATGTGTGGCAAGCACCCGTCCGAACAGGTAATTAAGTGCCACACTGCCTAGCATGAGAAGAACATAAACCGGTTCCCCGAAAGCATAGAATATGAGACTCGCCGCAATGAGAAAAATATTACGGGCGGTCGTATTCTTCACAACCGTGTGCACGAAAAGCACTACCGGCAGAAATATAAATAAAAAAACAGCTGAACTGAATACCATATCTGTCTCCTTGTCAATCGCATACATAGTTAATTATAAATGTATTTCTCCTGTCAGGCAAGTTTTTTTATAAGGCGCGTACATATTTCCCTTATAAGAATTACCGCTATAGGACCTGTTATCACTCCGCTTATTCCAAACAGAATCAGTCCTACATACAGTGAGATGAGCATCAACACCGGTGACACTCCGAATCCGGCCCCCATAAGCTTCGGTTCAAGAAACTCTCTGGTATAATATGCTATAAGATATATCACAAGTATTGCCACGGCCGATGTGTATTTTCCCATAACAAGCAGGATTATGCACCACGGAATGAATACCGTTCCTGTTCCGAGGACGGGCAGTGCATCTATTATGCCTATCAGCACGCCAAGCAAAAGTGCATACGGATTTCCCATAAAATACAATCCGGCCGAGCATATTATGCATGTGAGCGTCATTATAATAAGCTGCGTCTTAACATATGTTGCAAGAATATCTTTAAGCCGTCCTCCTAAGAACTTCAGTTCCGTTCCGAATACACTGTTATCACATTGCACCCTGATTCTTGGCATATCCCGGCTTATGAACACCGCGGCCATTATCATAAATGCAAATGCAGTAAAAAATACGGCGCAGGAACTTATGAAGCTCCATGAACCGTTCATAACCGCAGGAATAAGTTTGTCATTCACTACCCCTTTGGCATTATCGATCTGTCCGCTCACTATCTTGTAACTTGTCCCATCATCAAGATTCAGCCCGTCATCAACTCTGTCACAGCAGTCCTTTGCCATACCTGCCGCCATGGAAGAATACTCCGGCAGCTTAAGTGCAAGCTGTTTAGCCTGGCCCATAAGTGTTCTGGCTCCGTAGAAGACAAGCAGTCCAAACACGGCTGTGAGTGCCACGACCATAACGGTCGCGCCTATAATTCTCTTTAAGCCAAACCTCTCATACATAAATCCGACCGGTTTATCAATAATGCATGCAATTATAAACGCAAGCGCAAAAGGTGTCACAAGCGGCAGCATATATTTTATTATAATATATACCACAGCCGTGACACCTGCAATTATTCCTGCTGTTTTTAATTTGATGACGGTTTGTTCTTTCATATTACAACTCCTTTATCCGCGTAGCAGTCATAATACATTATCGCCGTCAGTCGTGAAAATATTCAAATTCCGTGAATTTGCCTCCCGGCCGTATCTCAACGGTAATCCTGTCCGCCCCCGCCGGGTTGGCGAATGCAATCCTGTATGCACACAGCATAAGCTGTACGCCCCTGCATCCGGCAAAATCAGGATTATACTTCGTATCACCGTACAATGCATGTCCGTGTGCGGCAAACTGAACCCTTATCTGGTGATGTCTTCCGGTAAGAAGCCTTATTCTGACAAGTGAATATTCCCTGCCCGAGATTTCCATGGTCTCAATCGTCTCGTAATTAAGAGAGGCTTTCTTTGCCCCCGGTACATCTGCATCCGCAACGCGTGAAACATTCTGTCCCGGAACTTTTACCAGATAATCCGTGTAATTTCCTTTGTTTTCTGGCCTTCCGGTGACAACAGCGTAATAATATTTCTCGATTGCATGTTCCCCGGAAAGTGCCGAGAGTCCTGCCGCAGCCTTCTTATTAAGAGCATAAAGCACAAGTCCCTCAACCGGCTTATCAAGCCTGTTGATTATATGCACATCGTTTTTTCTGCCGGAACTTACAAGATAGGTCATGAGCATGCTCGTAAGGTCATTGGTAAATGATCGCTCCGACTGTGACGCAACTCCGGCTTTCTTGTTGCAGACTATTATATTGTCATCTTCATATACTATATCCGGTTTATCCATTATGCCTCCTCCGGTCCGTTATACGCATAAATACAAAGCGCAATGTCCAGAACACTGCAGTTGCTGCCAATGCCGCACATATCAACATGATCACCGCCGGCATCGACAGCGGTCTGAGTATAAAAAGTTCATGTAAAAACACGCAGCAGAACACTATTCCCGCCGCGCACACTCCTATTATCGCAACGCGGAATTTATTAAGCGGCACGGAAATTCCGGCCACCACCATCAGTCCGACCACGGCCAATACAAGTGTGGCTGCCGTTGATATCTCATCCGCCGGGAGCGCCAGATTTTTACCGGCAATCACTATTCCCACAACGGCAAGCATATCCGTAATTCCCGCAGGCAGCGCACGCATCAGGACATTTTTGATAAATTTGCCTTTTATGATATTGTGATTCGGTTCAAGCGCCAGTAAAAAGCCCGGCGTTCCTATCGTAAATGTGCTGACTAACGTAACCTGTGTCGGCTGCAGCGGATATTGCACGGCAAATACGACCGCCAGAAGAGCAAGCAGAAACGAAAATATGTTTTTAACAAGGAAGAGACTGGCCGATCTCTCTATATTATTGACAGTTCTGCGGCCTTCAAGCACAACCTGCGGCATTCCCGAAAAATCAGAATCAAGTAATACAACCTGTGCACTCTGGGCGGCAGCCTCACTGCCCGAAGCCATTGCAACGCTGCAATCGGCATCTTTAAGTGCCAATATATCGTTAACGCCGTCGCCGGTCATCGCAACGGTATTGCCGAGTTCTTTAAGGATTCGTACAAAAGTCCTCTTCTGCGCCGGTGTTACCCTTCCGAACACCGTACATTCCGTCAATGCTTTTCTCATCCTCTCTTCATCGGTAAGGGTTGTCGCATCCACATAATTTTCGGCTCCTTTTATCCCGGCTTCCATTGCAACACGTGATACTGTTACCGGATTATCACCGGAAATAACCTTGATGTCGACGCCCTGGTCCGCAAAATACCGGAACGTATCAGGAGCATCTTTTCTTATAGGATTTGCCAGGTTAATAAATGCCTTAAGGTCCACTTCTTTATCAAGCGGCCTTCCGTCCGGAATCCCATCATATTTCACGAACGCAAGTGTCCTTAAGCCATTCTTTGCCATTTCCGTGACCGTGCCGCGGTATTCGTCATACTTACCGCCAAGCACATATTCAGGCGCTCCAAGTACATATGCACCATCTTCAAAAACAACTCCGCTGTATTTGCACACAGACGAGAAGGGCGAGACTTTCAGCACGCGCCGCCCTGTTTTTTGGGTAAAAAAGGCTTTGACCGCTTCCATTGTTATATTATCCGATGACATCGCTGCCGCAAAATCACCTATCAGGCACTTTGCATCGTCCGTATCTACGCCATCCGCAGGTACAACGCCCTGCACGGCCATTTTATTTTCAGTGATAGTACCGGTCTTATCCACACAGAGAACATTGACCCTCGCAAGTGTCTCGATGCTTTTCATATCGTGCAGAAGAATACGTCCCGAGGCCAGACGCATTGCACTTAATGCAAGCGCCACGGTCGCTAAAAGATAAAGTCCTTCCGGTATCATTCCGATAAGTGCCGCCATCGTGGAAACCACGCTGTCCCTCAGTGTATTGTCGTTTATAAAGAAACTCTGAGAGAACAATATAAGTCCCACCGGAATTATAATTATTCCGACGAATTTAACAAGCTTGTTTAAAGAGCGTATCATCTCTGACTGCTCTTTGCTTTCCATTGCCTTCGCTTCGACGATCAGTCCCGATATATATGAATCGGCGCCTACCGCATCAAGCCTTGCGTAACATTCGCCCGATACAATAAAGCTTCCGGACATAAGCTTGCCACCCTTTTGCTTTGGTATCTCATCCGATTCACCGGTAAGGAGCGATTCGTTTACCTTGACCTCGCCTTCCACTACAATGGCATCAGCACAAATCTGGTTACCGGCTCCAAACACAACAATATCATCCAGCACCAGTTCCTCCGCCGGTATCTGTGTCCTGATGCCGTCGCGTATGACCATTGCACGCGGTGCATTAAGCATATTCATTTTATCAAGTACTTTTTTGGAACGGATTTCCTGTACGATTCCGACTATTGTATTGCATATAATAACCGGTAAAAAAGTCAGACTCTTATAAGACTGCACAATACATAAAAGTATGGCAATCACTACAAAAATCATATTGAAATATGTAAAGATGTTGTCTCTGATGATATCTCCGCATGACTTCATGGGCGGCTTGACCGGTGCATTGGTGCAGCCGTTCTTAATCCGTTCCCGCACCTGTTCACCGGTAAGTCCCTCCCTGTAATCCGGAGCATATCTCTGGATATTATCAGGTATCATAGATTATTTGGTTCCGAAAATTCTGTCTCCGGCATCACCAAGACCCGGGCAGATATAAGCATTTTCATTAAGTCTCTCATCAAGAGCTCCGCAATAGATGTCAACATCCGGATGTTCCTTGGCAAGTCTTTCGAGTCCTTCCGGTGCTGCAATGATGCACATAAATGTGATATCCTTGCCGCCGCGCTGCTTGATGAAATTGATCGCTGCCACTGCAGAACCGCCTGTAGCAAGCATAGGATCACATACTATAATCTTACGCTGCTCAATCGGATCAGGAAGCTTACAATAATATTCATGCGGCTCATGTGTCTCCTCATCACGGTACAATCCGATGTGTCCGACCTTAGCTGCCGGCATAAGAGTAAGGAGTCCGCCGACCATACCGAGTCCGGCACGGAGAATAGGTACGATTGCCGGCTTCTTTCCTGCAATTATCGGGCTCTGTGTTTCCTGGATAGGTGTCTCAATGTCGATGTTCTCAAGCGGAAGATTTCTTAATGCTTCATATCCCATAAGAACCGCTATCTCCTCAATGAGTTTACGGAATTCATTTGTTCCTGTGCTCTTCATTCTAAGCATTGTTATTTTGTGCTTGATAAGAGGATGATCCATAATTGTTATTTTGTCATTATCTTTGTACATGTCTGTTTCCTTTCGTGCTCTGAAAATATATATTAATTGTAGCTTTTATTGTGCTTTTTTTCAACCTTTTTATGATGATCAGTGTTATGTTTCGGAGTTATTTTACGCGGTGGTATCAGGCATTTCTTATCGAATCCTATCAGATCCTGTCTGTGTTCTTTAAGAAGCGCTTCTTTCACAAGGTCATAATTCTCCGGATTACGGTATTGTATAAGCGCTCTCTGCATAGCTTTTTCATGCGGATTACGGGCAACATATACCGGCTTCATATTGCGCGGGTCAACTCCCGTGTAATACATACATGTCGATATAGTGGATGGCGTCGGATAAAAATCTTGAACCTGCTCCGGCATATACCCGATGTCCCTGATATATTCCGCAAGTGTGATCGCGTCCTTAAGTGTGGAACCCGGATGTGATGACATAAGATACGGGACAAGATACTGTTCCTTGCCAAGCTGTCTGTTGATCACTTCGCATTTATTGACAAACTTCTCATAAACACTGTTTCCCGGCTTACCCATAAGCTTCAATACATTATCCGATACATGCTCCGGTGCAACCCTCAGCTGTCCGCTTATATGGTATTTGCACAGTTCCCTGATAAAAGTGTCATCCTTATCCGCCAGCGCATAATCAAAACGCACGCCGGAACGGACAAAAACTTTCTTCACCTTCGGAAGGGCACGCAGTTTGCGTAACAGCGACACATAATCGCTGTGATCCACCACAAGATTCTTGCACGGTTCCGGAAAAAGGCACTGCTTATTCGGGCATGCTCCGTGCTCCATCTGCTTGTCGCAGGCCGGGCGCCGGAAATTGGCCGTCGGTCCGCCGACATCATGGATGTATCCCTTAAAATCAGGTTCTTCGGTCATTCTTATTGCTTCATCAATGATCGATTCGTGACTTCTTGCCTGCACTATTCTCCCCTGATGAAATGTGAGCGCACAGAAAGAGCAGCCGCCAAAGCAGCCTCTGTTGCTTGTAATGCTGAATTTAATCTCGGATATTGCCGGAACTCCACCGTCCTTCTCGTATGACGGATGATAATTATTCATGTAAGGCAATGCGTACACATCATCCATTTCCATCTGTGTGAGCGGTTTGGCCGCCGGATTCTGGACGACATATACTCCTTTATCATACGGCTCCACAAGTCTTTTTCCGGCATAAGGGTCCGTATTCCGGTATTGTATGTCAAAACTCTTTGCGTAATTGAGTTTATCAGCCTTCAGGTCATCATATGAAGGTAGCATTATATAATCATACACATTCTCGATCTGCTTGGTCTTATAGACCGTACCGTCTATAAATGTAATATCATGCACATCCAGTCCGGAATCAAGCGCGTCCGCAATCTCTACTATCGAATGTTCACCCATTCCGTATGAAATAATATCAGCCTGCGAATCCAGAAGAATCGAGCGTTTCAGGCTGTCCGACCAGTAATCATAGTGCGCCAGCCGCCTGAGGCTTGCCTCTATTCCACCTATTATAAGAGGACAGTCCTTGTACCGCTGCCTTATGAGATTACAATATACCACGGTTGCGTGATCAGGTCTCTTACCGGTAACTCCGCCCGGAGTGTAAGCATCCGTCTTACGGCGTTTCTTGGATACGGTATAATGATTTACCATCGGGTCCATATTGCCGCCGGACACCAGAAATCCAAGCCTCGGTCTGCCAAAAACATCAATGCTGTCCGCATTCTTCCAGTCAGGCTGTGCGATTATGCCTACCTTATATCCGTGTGATTCAAGCACCCTGCTGATTATCGCCGGTCCGAAAGACGAATGATCCACATACGCATCACCTATCACATATGTGAAATCCACCTCGTCCCAGCCTCTTTTTTTCATGTCTTCCCTGCTTATCGGGAGAAAATCCTTCATAAATCAATTCCTCTGTTAAAGATATTCAAGTAACTGCGCCGGCGTCTCTATAAAGCGGGTTGCTCCGGCCTCTATCAGAACTTCCTTGTCGCGGAATCCCCATAACACGGCGACCATATCAAGTCCGGTATTGAATGCCGTCCGGACATCCACCTGTGAATCCCCGACATAAAGCGTGTGTTTTTTATCACTTCCAAGTTCCTTAAGCATCTCGTCAACCATATACGGATCCGGTTTGGTCGGTTTTCCGTCAACGACTCCGGCCGCACCGTCCATAAGACCTTCAAAATATATCTCATTCAGCTTCTCAACTGCCGATTTGACTTTGTTGGATGCTATTCCAAGCTTATACCCGCGCATCTTAAGTTCGCGCAAAAGTTCCATGATTCCGTCGTACGGACCTGTCTTATCATTGCAATGCGCATCATAATGTTTCTTAAAATCATTATAGACTTTCTCAAGTTCTTCCGGCTCCGTTCCCTGCGGTACCGCGCGCTCGATAAGTTTACGGATTCCGTTGCCGACAAACTGTCTGACTTCCTCAAGTGTACGGGCTGGCATTCCGTGCGTCTTAAGCGCATAATTGGTGCTGTCGCACAAGTCATCAAGTGTATTTAAAAGTGTTCCGTCAAGGTCAAATATAATTGTATCGTACATTACATATCACTCCTTATGTGTCCTATATCACCGTCCAAAAATACATATTTGCATTCCGGCACCGGCTCATTCTCCGGCGAAATCGCGGTCCTTATATAAGCCGCGTCCATTCCGGCCGCTGCGGCACCCGCAATGTCTGAGCTGCCGTCATTGCCGACCATTATGCACTCGTTAACATCAAGTCCGTGTTTTTTGATAAGTGCATTAAAAAAATCCACATCCGGCTTCTTGCATCCTTCATCGGACGAGATAAAAATATCATCAAAGTATGGCACCAGTCCGGTGCTTTCAAGTTCCTGCCAGGTAAAAGCCCGCTGTGCATTCGACAGAAGGTATATTTTCTTACCGGCCTCACGCAGTTCTTTAAGAACCTTAAGTGTATTGGGATAAAGTCTGATAAATTCCGTTGATATGATCCTGAATTGTTCTGCGGCTTTATAAACCTCTTCATCCGTATAATCAGGTCTCTTATCACGGCATATCGCAGCAAAAACAGGTATCACATCAGGTTCGGGATATTCATGTGTATTCCGCTTCTTAAGTTCTTCTATCTGCCTGCCTATAAGTTCATCATAGCGGGCTTTGACTTTACGCGCAGAATACCTGATGCCCTCCGTCTTAAGCCATCCGGCGTATTTTCTCCATGTGGCTTTGCTCCATTCGTCGGTCCGTATATCTATCAGGGTTCCGTACAGGTCAAAAATAAAATTATTATACATTTGTTTTTCCTTTCATCCCGGCTATGAGTATTTTAACACATATTTGCAAAATTTCTATGAAAACGTCTTGATTTTTTCTTTTTTTATTGTAATAATATATTTATCAGCTGCGTAACTGACGGATACGTGGGATTACCCACAGGGAGCGCAGTCTTAGTATGCCGACCGTCTGGGCAGCCGTTTTTGGTATGTCCGGGCGGTTTTTTATTATTTAATTCCGGAGGTTAATATGAACATCAGATCTTTATCAGAAGAATTAAGCAGCACTTCCTATCCGGGAAGAGGAATCATTATCGGCAGAACTCCCGACAAGACCAAAGCTGCAATAGCTTATTTTATCATGGGCAGAAGCGCCAACAGCCGCAACCGTGTCTTCGTGGAAGACGGAGAGGGAATCCGCACACAGGCTTTCGACCCATCCAAGCTTGAAGACCCAAGTCTTATAATCTATGCACCTGTCCGCGTTCTCGGCAACAAAACAATCGTTACCAACGGCGACCAGACCGATACGATCTACGACCTTATGGACAAGCAGTACACTTTTGAGCAGGCTTTAAGAACACGCGAGTTCGAGCCTGATGCTCCTAATTATACGCCTAGAATTTCAGGTATCCTTCATTTTGAGAACGGCGATTTCAATTATGCCATGTCAATCTTAAAGAGCAACAACGGCAATCCTGATTCATGCAACAGGTACACTTATGCTTATTCAAATCCTGCTGCCGGAGAGGGCCGTTTCATCCACACATATATGGGCGACGGCAATCCGCTTCCGAGTTTTGAGGGCGAACCGGTTCTCGTAGACATTCCTGATGACATCGACAAATTTGCCGACACAGTATGGAACAGCCTCAACGAGGAGAATAAGGTATCATTATTCATACGTTACATCAATGTTGCCGACCAGGCTTACGAAACCAGAATCATCAATAAAAATAAATAAAGAGGTACTACCAATGAATGAATATCAGTTAAAATACGGATGCAATCCTAACCAGAAACCTTCAAGGGTATTTATGAAAAACGGAAGCGACCTTCCTATCGAAATCCTTAACGGAAGAGCCGGTTATATCAATCTTCTCGATGCTTTTAACGGCTGGCAGCTCGTCCGCGAGCTCAAGAAGGCTACAGGTCTTCCTGCCGCTACTTCTTTCAAGCATGTATCACCTGCCGGTGCCGCAGTCGGTCTTCCTCTCACCGATGTCGAGAAGAAAATCTACTGGGTTGACGATATGGGCGATTTAAGTCCTCTTGCAAGTGCATACGCAAGAGCCAGAGGCGCTGACAGAATGTCTTCTTTCGGTGATTTTATATCTCTCTCCGATGTCTGCGATGTAGACACCGCAAAGCTTATCAAGCGTGAGGTTTCGGACGGAATCATTGCTCCGGGCTACGAGCCGGAGGCTCTTGAAATCCTTTCCGCAAAGAAAAAGGGCAATTACTGTGTGATCAAAATCGATGAGAACTATGTTCCGGCTCCTATCGAGCAGAAGGACGTATTCGGTGTTACTTTTGAGCAGGGCCGCAACGAGCTTGTTATCAATGATGATCTTTTTGCAAATGTCGTTACCGACAACAAGGAAATCCCTGAACAGGCCCGCATCGACCTCGCTATCGCAATGATCACTCTCAAATATACCCAGTCCAATTCCGTATGTTACACCAAGAACGGCCAGGCTATCGGAATCGGCGCAGGCCAGCAGTCAAGAATCCATTGTACAAGGCTTGCCGGCCAGAAGGCTGACAACTGGTTCTTGCGTCAGTCTCCGCAGGTTCTTTCCCTTCCTTTCAAGGATGGCATCGGAAGAGCTGACCGCGACAACACAATTGATGTATACATGGGCGACGAATATATGGATGTTCTCGCTGACGGCACTTGGGAGAAGTTCTTCACCGAGAAGCCTCCTGTATTTACCCGTGAGGAGAAGCGTGCATGGCTTGACCAGATGCAGGATGTCTGCCTTGGTTCGGATGCTTTCTTCCCATTCGGCGACAACATTGAGCGTGCTCACAAGAGCGGCGTTAAGTATATCGCGCAGCCGGGCGGTTCTGTCCGCGATGACAATGTTATCGAGACATGCAACAAGTACGGCATGGCAATGTGCTTCACCGGAATAAGATTATTCCATCATTAATAAAAATAGACGCGCGGGGATAGCTTTGCATTGGTTTAAGTTATCTCCGCGCGTGAATTATATATAATATTTCTGTTGTGGCAATTACGAGCGTTTTTCTCGATTTCTTATTTCACACTGCCATCAGGGCCGGTGTTTTACGAGCACTTTTCCCGATTTCTCTTTTTACACTGCCCCAGGCCATGGTTCACTACGAGCATTTTTCGCTGTTTCTCATTTTCCACTGCCCACCGATCCTATATCCTACGAGCATTTTCCGGGAATTCCCATTTTACACTGCCCACGGAGCCGGTATCCTACGAGCGTTTTCCGGAAATTCCCATTTTACACTGCCCGCAACCACTCCGTTATCACTTTCCACTCCTCGATCAGCCTGTCCAGACTGCATGCCGCATTTGCAGGGCTTGTGCTCGGCAATTTCGTAGCTGTCATTCCAGTCTGTTTTTCGCAGTATTTATGATATAATTCATATGATTTGGTGCCGTTGCAATATACCGCACGTATCGGCACAGTTTCCAGTATTTTATTAAGATTGTTGGGGACCACATCTTTGATGCTGCTGTCTGAAGACCCTTCTATTTCGCATGATGCAATTGTATCCCACAATGCTATATGGTTTTCATGCAGCATTTTCTTCTTGTCCTCTATGGTATGCGGCACCGAATAGCCTGTAAGCGCGGCGATAACACGCCAGAAACGGTTCTGCGGATGGCCGTAGAAGAATTGCATTTCCCTAGATTTCACTGACGGAAATGAACCTAGTATCAATATTTTTGACTCGTTATCATAGACCGGTTCAATATTATGATTTATCCTTTCCATTCTGCTCCTTCATCAATCTCCGATTCATAAATTTTATTGTCCTAACAATTTTAACACACCCGCTGCCTGGGTATTGGCCTGTGCAATCATCGCCTGAGCGGCCTGTTCCAATATTGAATTTGAAGCGTAACGTACAGTCTCTGATGCTATATCCGTATCACGTACCAACGACTCCGCGCGCTGAGTATTCTCGGCCGTATTGTCATTGCCGTTTATTGCATGCTCAAGACGATTTTCCATTGCGCCATAATCGCTACGTACGGCAGATACGGCATCAAGTGCGCCGGCAAGTCTTTCAAGTGCTTTATTGGCATACTTGGGTTTTGTAATAGCCACTGAATTGATTCCAAGACTTACAGTATTCATCACCGGCCTGTCAAGTTCAATATAATCGCGTCCGGCATTACCGCTAAGCTGGATTTTGATATTTTCTTTTTCCCCGGAAGCCGAATTTTTAACATAGAAAAGACTATCCTTGGCCGAACCTGCGACATTATCTATTATATGTCTTCCAAAACTGTTATATTGTATCTTGAGTCTGCCATTTTCTAATTTAGCGGTTAGTGGTGCTCCGCCTGCGTTAAATCCGGCATTCACAGCATCCACAAGCTCATCCGCCGTATAATCCCCGTCAGCAAGAGTAACTGAATAAGTTATGCCGTCAGCATCAAGCGACAGTGTATTATTATCCGCTGTGATTGTTAATCCGTCCGTAATGTCTTTCGCTCCTGTAGTATATGCCGGAACCATCTTACCGTCAGTCTGGTAAAAAATATTAAAGGCTGCACTTCCTCTGACTCCATCGATTATATATTGTCCACTCTCAGGGAGTGCTGTTTGGTCATTAATTTTGAGGCAAAGCGCATCATTATCATTAGCACCCACTACGCCCGTATTTACACCACCAATCTGTGCCTTTATCATGTCTTGTGGGAGTCCTGCGGCTTCAAGTTTCTTATTAATCTGTTTTTGCAATTCGGCAACCAGTGAACTTCCATTATACTCGCCCTCCGTAAGCTTGACAGAAACCGTATTTACCATATTTCCACAAGTAATATCGAATGTAAATTCATCGTTTAAATCTTTCTCAACTGTCACGCTGCCCCCACGAATATTCTTTCGTCCGACCGTAAAAGCCGCATCACATATCTGTCCTCCGTCCCTTTGCAATGGGCTTATATTCTGCGATACTTCAGTACTTTTGCAAAGTACATTGTAATAAAATCCTCCCGAAAAACCGCTCATAGCATATCCACTTCCGGTATGCGTACTCTCAATCCTCACTCCTGATGCATTCACTGTCGCGGTGAGTTCTCCGCTGCCGATGGCTGCGTCAAGTTTACTTTGAAGCTCTGTTGCAAGATTCTTATAATCATATGTACCATCATTCAATTTAAAATTTACGTTCTGCGATACTCCGGCTTTCTTGTATGTAAAAGAAAGCTCCCGGTTCCACTCATTAATAGTAACCGGCTCACTTATGCTTACGCCGTCAATATAAGCTTTTTTTGATGATATATAACCTGATTTGGCCGTAGGGTTAATATCGCTTTCTATTCTTTCCTGGGACTGAAAGCCACCGCCTGAGGATGAACTTACGGAAAGTGAACCACCATTTTGGGTACCGGTCAGTTCCAGTTTACCGTCCGCATTAAAAGACGCTTTAGCTCCTGCTTTTATAGTCTCTGTTTTACCGTATATTGGCATCATAGATGTACCGCCACCGTCATATGTCATGAAAATATTAGTTTCCGCACCGGCATCAGTAGTCGTATATGTAAGTCTTTTGCCCGAAAGCGAAACTTTCGCCGGAATTCCATCGTCTTTAAATTTGGCATTCAGCATGTCAGCAAACGACTGCCTGTCATAATCTCCGTTGTCAAGTATGATATTATACACTGTACCGTTTACACTTATAATAAAGCTCGATGTGTCATCGGTTATATTTATTTCTTCCTGCATGTCACACTGTGCCGTAGCTGAAGCCGGTTTTTTGACTACAAAATCGCCAAAAAGCGTTTCGGCGCTGCTGCCGCCCTGCATATTGTTGTAAGATATCATATAGTTATCTCCGGCACCTGCACTCGTTAATCTAAGTCTGTTATTATACAAAGACGCTGTTACATCCGTGCCGGATGCCGAAAGCTGATTGTTGACTTCATTAATGATTCCGGTTCTGTCATATGTTCCTGCTGCAAGAGCAAGCCTGATATTCCGCGTTCCCGCACCATCCCTATATGTAAAAATAAATTCAGCATTGTCCGATCCTATTGTAATTGTATCTTCAAGTTCTTTGGACGATGTTGCCTGTGCCGGCGTTCTTGTAGTATACAATTCTTTCAGGAACGAACTGTTTCCGGTAGATATTTCCAGTCCGGTCTCATCTGCCCTTTTCTCGTTACCCGAACCATCATTAAGTCTGGATGTGAACGTAAGTGCACCATTATTAAGACTCACCTTAACTCCACCGTATTGTGTACCAAGCTTATTATCAAACTGTTTCTGTATTGCCGATACAAGACCGTCAGCAGAATAACTTCCGTCCGGAATTGTTATATTTACCGTCGATGTACCATTCTGTGTCTTTACATTAACCGCAAGCTGATTGTTAGACGCATTTACGACATTGGTAGTACCAATTTTTCTGTCAAGCGTTATTGAAGCGGCTGTGTTGACATCATATGCTCCTACCACGCCCTGACTTTCCTTGGTTACACCGGTAGATGTATAATTACGTGATGATGTAGATGTACTTCCGCTTCCGGAGGCAGTTACATTATTATCGGTAGTTGTTCCTGACGAATTTATTGTTGCAAACTTATTAATTGTAACTATTTTTTCTTCTTTCAACTGGTCGTTAATTGCATTGATGATATCATCCTTGGAACTTACTCCCGAAGGAATACTGACATTATGCTTATTACCGTTAATATCAACGGTAAAATCCTTACCAGCCACATCAGCCGGATCATCTACCGGTGTATTAAGTGTTATTTTGGCCGGCGTACCCGAACTTCCGTTTCCGGACGCCGTTATTGAACGGTATTCCACTTTCGTTCCAATCCATATATCATGAAAACCGTTATTACCGGATAATGCTACTGCTTTGATGTCGGTAAGTCCACTTCCGTTTCGTCCCTTTAAGACTACTCTACCGGCAGCATCATATGATACATCCACTTTGTCTTTATATGCCATAAGAGCATTATTCCCGTTAAGTGCCTCATCTATAGCGTTCACGATATCCGCAGCCGAGCTATATGTACCGTTTTTTATTGTTATATTATATGCTGTTCCGTTTAATTCGAGTTTAAACACATCATTCTGTCCGGCAGTTATTGTAAGTGGCAGTGAAACCGCATTAAAAGTCTTTCCGCCCGTAAAAACAGGTATATCATCCGGCCGGGTCTCATATGATTCCGATGCCCTGCTGTCTATACGGTTATATTCCCTTTTACAAAAAAGTGTATCATATGCACTTGAACTGCTGTTTATATCAATACTGCTTTCAATGCCTTTGGATACCGTCGTAATCTGTATACCGCTATAACTACCGCTCGTATACACCGAAGCATTGGCACCAAGACCAGCATTACCCATAAGTTCGTTTAATACGTCCGCCATCTGCGCAGTCGTATATCTGCCATGCGCAATTGAAAGCGTCACTTCACTGCCTCCGTCTACAGCCATGGTAAGACTGTCGTTTCCGGCATCTATTGTATAATGATTATGCTCCTCATCCGTGCTTGAAGCAGGAATAACCGCTCCACCCTTAAAAATTGCCGCGCTTAAATTAGTGTTTCCATATTGGACATTATCATAAAATACTGATGTATGAATATCTCTCGGGTCGGTATCGATTTTGAACATATTGCCCTTGAATCCCGTAATAATTGCCGTATCGCTCTGAAGCTTTATGCTTTTACCGTACTTAACAGCTTCAACTCCTGTATGTACCATACTGTTATTAAGTATGTCAATCAATTCAGACCTTGTGTATCTTCCCGATGGTATTTTTATATCTACCGTACTTACATTTCCGTTAAAATCCTGAACCTGAAATTTCAGTTCATCGTTTTTGCCCGCTGATATTTCAAGTTTTGCATCATCTGTCACAAAAGTGGTAGTACCAATAAGTGCACCGACGCTGCCTCCTGTATACATATCATTTATAAGATATGACAATCCTCCGGATATTGACTCAATGCTCTTGCCGTCTTCTATATTGACATTACATGTACCGGATTGTGTGTACTCCAGATTGATTCCCACATCACTGCCTCCGGCCGCGGTCATCGCATCGTCTATCTCATCAATAAGTTCCTGTGTTGTATAAGTTCCCTCCGGAACGGTTATCATAAGTTGTTCTGCTGTACTGCTATCGTCTTTAATATATGATATTGTCAGTGTATTCATTGCAGAATCAATAGTATGCCTTGCACTTTGATTCCAATTTATATTACCTTCAAATTGATAAAATTTCGGTTCATGGTCTGCAAAAATTTTCTTCGTATTAAACATTGTAGTGTCTGACACTTTATCAATTTCCGACTGCAGATGATCAAATTCAGCCTGAAGCGCTGCACGGTCAAGATCTGTGTTGGTATCATTTAACGACTGGATTGTTATCTCACTCATACGATGAATCATATCCTGAATTGAACCAAGTGCTGCTTCCCCCACATGAATCCATGATACACCGCTTTGTGCATTCTGGGTTCCCTTATTAAGCGCTCTTATCTGTGCCATCATTTTTTCTGATATCGTAAGGTTCGCCGCATCATCAGCCGCTCTGTTTATACTGTATCCAGATGAGAGTTTTTCCGCCGATTTTGCTTTGTTTTTCGTATTTATTCCAAAATTTCTCGCTGCTGACATTGCCTGTATATTAGTATTTATTATCATTTTGTCCCTCCACTATAATCTTAATCCTTTCCATTCTGCTCCTTCATCAATTGCAAAAGGCTCACCGCCCTGTTATGCCATGTATGTTCGCGCACGGCCTTTTCATAGCCGGCCCGTGCAATATTATGCCTTAATGTATCATCATCCAGAATGCGCCTTATCAAAGCAGCCAGCTGATCCGGTCTGCCTATGTCAAATAATAGCATTTCATCATTTGTAAAATTATCACGAAGATATGTTGTCGTATCAGATATGCAAACAGCTCCGCCAAGCATTATATCCGCAACGCGCTCAGTCATACCGGCTTTATGCCAGGTCATAAAATTAAGCCCTATCCTGGCCTTACGGTATATTTGAGAAGCCTCGGTTACACTTATCTTTGGATGTATTATAAGATTACCCGAATGAGCCGATTGAAAATTATTCCACGAATCACCATACACATTTATCTTATATCCTGCGGAAAGCACCGCTTCCACTGCCTGATGTCTGTAATAATCTATGATATTTTTGCGCACATAGAACATTGTCTTCATAAGTTCAGGAAGTCTGTCCCGGCCATACAGTGAAACGACAGCATCCTCTACCGTCAGCGCCGGATTAGCTGTAACCGCCTTATAAACTTCGTTCTGTTCCACTGTGTCATAAGATCCGGCACCGGATTTGAACTCATCGGGTGAGAAGTCCGGCTTATAATAGGTACCGACAAAAACAATGTCAAGATTTCTTCCCTCGTCATCAAACGGTCCCGAATAATTGCCTGCCGGAGGAAACCATACCGCATCTGCAGCGTATATTTTATTGATATAATCTGTATAATTTCCATCCTGGCATAATATTAAATCGCCATGCCTTGCGTTGGCAAACATACTCTCGAAGAAAGCCGGATCGTCGAACCAGAACTGAAATCTTCTTCCCTTTATCCAGTCAAATTCCGGATTGGCAAAAATCTGTGTCTGAAAACCTATCACGCCTTTAAACGTTACGTCACGCATAATATCGGCATCCGCATCTTCACTCGTGTATACGGCTTCACCTATATCCGCAAGTGCCTTTGCAAGACTGTACCCGAATTGCCTGAGCACTCCGTAACAGGTATCGCCGCCTATGATTACCAGAAACGGTGCGGTATCGGCGGAAATTCCTGTACATATTCCGGAATCTGACAGCATCTCATCAACAGCCTTATTAAATTCCAGAGTAACATTCTTATCGGGAAGACCCGCAACTGTATCGGCAAATACTGTGTCGAGATTGCCTTTTCTGCCCCAGAATGCCAGTCTTGAACATATAATATATGCTGCTTCCCGCGCTATCGCCGCAGGTTTTGGAAAGATGGCATCGTCCGCCCGGCATGTGACGAAAAAAACATGCCCTTTGTCGGTTGCGCGCATCAGGAATTCCCTGTTCTGGCAGCCCTCCAATGCAGTGTTAAACCTGCCGGTTTTCTTTAAAAGTGTCCGCCTTACAACGATCCCGAATATCCTCATTCCGGACATTGCCGCAAGTGATGCTGCTCCATCATCCTCAGGAGCGCAGTCAGCAAAAACAATCACATCGAATCCATCATTCCAGGCATCTTCGTAATCATCAAGAATTATACCCGCCTCCGTCTTATCCGTGACTGATTTATCCACAAAACCTATGTATTGCTCTGTGGAATTCTCTATGTATTTGTTTTTGACGGCTGCATCATTAAACTCATCCGTCGTCAATTCGTATATTATAATATCTCTCATCATAACTAAAAATATCCGCCCGGCAGTATCTCCGGGCGGATCAATAATCTTAAATTAGCCAAGTACAACAACAATCTTGGTCTGCTCTGTCATCTTACATTCGCATACAAAGTTGCCTTCAACAGCTTCACCGTTAACAGTTACGCTCTTAACGCCGCTCTGTACGTGGTTCGGGTTCTGGATATCGATTGAAAGATGTTTTCCTCTGAAATTCTTCTCAATCTTGAATCCGTCCCAAGCAGCCGGGATTGCCGGATTAATTACGAGACCGTCTGCATTAGGTCTCATACCGCAGATACCTTCAACGCATCCAACCATAACCGTTGAGCCTGTTCCTGTAAGCCAATGTACATGTGAACGGCCTGCATAAGGTGAACGTGTTGCCTCTGTAAACTGTCCGTGAACATATGGCTCAAGAACTCTTATTTCAGCCTTATCGTTCATATTGGCCGGTGATGACTCAAGGAAGTACTCAAATGCTCTGTCACCGTGTCCCATCAAAGCTTCGGCAAGGATTGCCCAGCCCTGTGTCTGAGAGAAGATACCGCCGTTTTCCTTGGTATCCGGGTTAAATATGTGCATAAGTGCTCCGTCAAAATAATGATCAACATATGGCGGCTCCATAAGTTTAACACCGTAAGGTGTATTAAGGATCTCATGAACCGAATTCATTGCTGTCTCGGCCTGCTCCTTGGAAGCAAAACCTGAAATAACCGACCACGACTGTGGGTTAAGCCACATATTGGCTTCAGGATCATGCTTAGCTCCTACAACCTCGCCGTTCTCTCTGATGCCACGGATGAATCTGTCCTCATCCCAGCAGTCTGAAAGGCTCTTTCCGAGTTCAGCCTGAACCTTATTGATATATTCAACATATTCTGTATCTTTTCTTTCCTCAGCATATCCTCTGATAACGCTCATAGCATAGTAAAGCTGGAATGCTACGAATGTTGATTCACCCTTCTTGCCGAGCCTTAAGCAGTCATTCCAGTCTGCGTGAAGTCCGGCCGGCATCTTATGAGCACCGAGTCTCTCCATTGAGAAGCGGATTGCATTCTTAAGGTGGTTGTAAACGCTGTCCTCTCCGCCGTTAGCATATACAATAACTTCGTCAAGGAATGCTTTATTACCGCTCTCACCGATATACTTAACGATTGTCGGGAAGAGCCAGAGTGCATCGTCCGCACGGTATGACGGATGTCCTGTCTGCTTAGCATAAAGTGAATTCTCATCATTCTCATCAGGGCATGTCTCATGGCCTGCGTTATGATCGAATTTAACAAGCGGAAGTCCGCCGCCATTGTCAACCTGTGCCGAAAGCATGAAACGGATCTTATCTGCTGCAAGTTCCGGATTAATATGGATAATACCCTGGATATCCTGAACGGTATCTCTGTATCCGTATCCGTTTCTGAGACCGCAGTAAATAAAAGAAGCAGCTCTTGACCAGATAAATGTTATGAAACACTGATATGCATTCCATACGTTAACCATATTGTTGAATTCCCATGAAGGTGTCTCAATCTGGAAATTGTTGAGCTGTCCGTGCCAGTAATCGATAAGCTCTTTAAGTTCCTTATCAACCTGACCGGCATTCTTATATGTATCAAGAATCTTGTCTGCAGCGGCCGGATCCTTCTGTCCGAGAACATAGATAAATTCCTTAGTCTCGCCCGGAGCGATCGTCACATCCGACTGAAGTGCACCACATGCATTAGAGTTATAGTTAAGCTCATTATTACATCTGCCGCTCTCAACAGCGATTGGGTTGCCATAATCCCTGTATGGTCCGATGAAGCTGTCAAGGTTACCGTTATAAGCACTTACATCAGCTCCGACAAGTCCGAAAAATCTCTCTCTGTGGTTGGAACCTGTCGCATCCTTACCACTGTTCTCATTAATGTGCTGAACAATCTTATTGCCTTCAAAAGATGTTCTTGTAATGAAAAGTGTATACTGAAGGTTAACCTGATCCTGCTCATAGTTATTATCATTGGTAAACTCGATAAAACCATATACAGAAAGATTACGCGGCTTATCCGAATTATTGGTTACCTTGGTGCGCCATACTTCGTATGTCTTGTCAAGCGGAACATAATATGTAAGCTCCGAATGAATGTCTGAATAATCTGTCTTCATTGTAGTATAAGCGGTTCCGTGATGGCACTCTGTCTTATACTGATCAAGAGGCTTACCTACCGGCTGCCATGTAGCTGACCAGTAGTCATTAGTATCATTATCCCTTAAATATACATATCTTCCCGGAAGACCGATATTGGAATTGAAACGGTATCTTGCTATACGACCGTTAGCACCGCTCTTAACGAAGCTGTATCCACCGCCGTTATTGGAAACGATTGCACCGTACTCAGGTGATCCGAGATAGTTCGCCCAAGGTGCCGGTGTATCCGGTCTTGTAATTACATATTCTTTGTGTTCGAGATCAAAATGTCCGTACTGCATTGATAGAAATCTCCTTAATAATTATAATGCATGTCCGCATCCGGACATGGGTAGAAAACCTACGTTTGTATCATATAACATTGAGTAACGGTTGGCAACCGTTAAAATGCTACCTTTTTATAGATGTTTTATATTAATAATTAATCATTTACCGCCAGAATTCAAACATCCTGCCAAAATTTAACATTGACATTCTCCACTCGACGGATAAATCTCCGTCAAGCATCCAGCTTACAGTCTGCGAAAAAGTAAGCACCAGGCAGAGGATACACGCCGCTGCCATAACCGAATTAAGGTGTTTTTTCGTGTTGGCGGATGCATTCTGCCATATAATAAACGATATTATAAGTGCGCCCATCAGCATTTCCCACGCAAAATCAACGCAGTATCTTGCACCGTATCCGCTCTCCCATATTGAACAGATTATCACAAGCGGCGCAATAACACACGTTATGCCGATAAGTACCGTATTGATGCGTCTTCTGCCCGGCAATGCTTTTCTATACGCTTTAAGCGACCAGGCATATGCAGCCAGAGGCAGCGCTTTCCACACAAGCCCGACAGCATTATGTGTTGCCACGAAATAGTATCCGTTCGGATTGAATGTGTCCACCGATGACGGTATAAAGAACGGATAATTCTGGCTGAATGACGGGAATGCAAAAAGATAATTCCACAATCCGATTCCTACAAAATGCGTATGGTACTGTGACTTTGTAAAATCATTTATTGTCAGTGAATATTGTATTCCAAAATCGAAGAATGAACCGAATCTGGCATAATTATACAACATCTGCACTCCGCCGATTACCGCAAAAGGCAACAAGGAACATATCCAGTATGATACATATCTCTTATCACCGCTTTTTCTGAGTTTGGCAAATCCCGTCCCTATAAAGAAAAGTGCCGCAATACAGTACACGGCAAGTGTCGGCCGGCATAAAACAGCAAGGCTTAAGAAAACGGCTGCCCACACAAGCCTGCTGCGCTTTATGCTTCCTTCTCCGATCACATTGGAACTTATAAGAAAATATGTGCCTGCGGTTACACACGCAAATCCCCCGTTCTGAGCTATCTCGTAGAAATTAGCCTTGTTAAACGTAAACCATATTCCGCTCACAAGCTGCATCATAAAAAGTCCCATCATCACCAGAGATGAGCGTACCCGTCCCCAGTATTTGTCCGCAATGCACAGATACGTTCTGGTGAGAAAATAAATTCCCACACAGCCAAACAGCCATATAGCCCAGACGCTCGGGAAATAAAATCCCGTTGCGAGGTGATACGGTATAAAAAGCAGTAACGGCGCTATGCCGTAGTACGAATAATATTTTCCTTCATATAAAAGATGATCCCACGGATAACTTCCGATTTCCTTGGTACGCTGACTCCAGTCATACGGATTGTCAAGTTCGGTAAGTTTCTCATTAACCTCACTGTCAAGGTAAACATGCCCATTCTCAAACGCATCCACAAGCTCTTGTGTTATCTGATTACCGTTTTCACAACAGAAATCGCTCCAGAAATTATGCCCGGGATTGGCATACCTGCAGGAATTCGTCATCCAGAGGGCAATTCCGATCAGAAAAAAAGTTAAAATATACGCACTGCGCTTCACAAGTATTTTGCCGTCAGCATAATCCCCGGCATACAGTCCCGGCTTCGTCATAAAATAGACAGCCATTGCCACAAGCCATATTATACCGACGCGCACAATCGAAAAACGGAATGTAATCGGTTTGTTGACTGTGATCGCCCTGACTGCAAGTTCCGCCTTATCGTCCGTTGAAACAGTAATTCTTAATTTGTGGACATTACCCGAGAAATTGCAAGGTATCGTCCGTGTTCTTTTGTGGCCCGAAAGGATCTCCGCCTTTGCGATACCAAGCCTGTATGCTGCATTGGTATCATCTGCCATATCTATTGTCACATTAACCTTTCCGCCGCTTTGCGACACAACGTCAAAGTCAATCGTTCCGACAGGTTCATTTACGTCATTAAATTCATATGTAACACTGTCCTTATTGCTCTTTGTCAATGCACCGTTAAGCTCAAGTTCATGTTCTTTATAACTGCCTCCCGCCAGATGTACCGCGTTCAGATTAAAAAGCATAACTTCCAGAACGACACATATCATAAATGTGCGTATACCAAAACAGGCAGCCTTTATAGCTGCCTTGTTATTCTTAATCTTTCCGGTAAATATGAATGCCGCCACCGCCGCGCCCAACGTGATCACACTAATGATTACATATAAAATTATGTTCATAAAAATTCTCCTATTTCTTTCCGGCCGACCTTATTTTGTTAATCATTGGTGTTATTTTACCATTATATTCATCATACAGTCTGTTCCACTCCGAGTAATCCGCATCCTGTCTCTTATCGGCAAAATCATAATTCTTACTTATATATCCGCCGAACCATTCAGTCACTCTCTGCGCACCGGACACATTAAGATGATCTCCACCATCCTTGGTGTCGGTATTCCAGTCAATATTAAGTTCATTCTTATCGACTGTATTAAGATCAATGTATGTAAGTCCCTTGTCCGTGGCAAATTTCTCTGTCTGCTCATGTCTGGTATAATTCCAGTTCCTGGTAGATGGGGTGCTTATAAGAACCAGTTCTGCCCCGTTCTCTTTGCAAAGTTCCATTATCCGGTCAGTGTACCATTCAACCGATCTGTTAATATGTGCCTTACGCTTCTTGTTCTTGTCCATATAATCAAGATATTTGGACGCCTTAACCTTATTGTTAAGGTAAAATCCCTTATATTCCGGTGTCTTCTGAGGTGCCTGTCCGCACATGACTTTCCAGGTATCATGAAGTCTCACGCCACCGCCAGGTATCACATACGATGCTAGTTCATCAAGGGATGACTGTACCAGATTAAGTCTGGTCTGCTTTCTGAACAGCAGATTCGTCTCAAGGAAAATCACCTTAGGCTGTGAATTGTCAAATATATTACGCAGCATAAAATACGTCTCCTGAATCTTCTGTCCGGACTGCGAATAATTATACGATGTCACACCATATTCATTCCACAGCTGCATCGGCGAAATCGCGGAATAGCACTCGCTGTCGCCCAACATAACGACATCAAGACCGCCTTCATGCACTTCCTTCGAAGTAATCCAACTTCTGTTATAGCTTCCATGCACCTTTGATACGTTAGTGCTGCAATATTTAAATACGCCCTGAGAATACGCCAGAAAAATCCCGGCAAAAATCACCCAGAACAAAATAATACAGACAACCTGTTTAAGTCGTCTCTTGGTTGTATTCATATTAACCCAATCCTCCGTCATAAAATTAAAAGCTGTAAGTAGATTAGTATCTTTGCTTATTGTATCATAATTTTGGCTTTCTTCAATACCATTAACGCAAATTTAACAATTCCGTAACATTTTATTGCGGCATCCCTCCGTTGCGTATATAATCCGAATTGAGGTGACAGATATTATGAAAAAAATACTGAACTTATTTCTGACATTTCTCAAGATAGGTGCTTTCACATTCGGCGGCGGATATGCCATGATTGCACTGCTTGAGCATGAATTTATCGATAAAAAAGGCTGGCTCGACCGCGACGAATTTCTCGATATGACAGCCATCGCCGAATCCACTCCCGGCCCCATTGCGACCAACAGCGCAACTTACATAGGTTACAGGATTGCCGGAATTGCCGGTGCAGTCGTATCGACTCTGGCTGTATGCATCCCATCGTTTATAATAATATATATTATATCTTTATTTTTTGACCGTTTCCTTGAGTTCCGTTATGTCGCTTACGCATTCCGCGGAATCCAGGTATGCGTCGTTTACCTGATCGCATCAGTGGGAATCGGCATGTTAAAAACATTAAAAAAAGATGTATTTGCATACATCATCTTAATTCTTGTTATCATATTAAATATAGTGTTTACTGTTTTTTCGGTGAATTTTTCTTCGATATTTTTTATATTGATAAGCGGTGCTGCGGGAATCGGCTTCTACGTCGTCCGCCGGATCATGGGAAAGGGGGATTCTGACGATGCTTTATCTTAAACTCTTTCTCACATTTCTGGAAATCGGTGCGGTATCCTTCGGCGGCGGCTACGGAATGATCTCGCTCATCCACGAAAAAGTCATATCCTACGGCTGGCTCAGCGAAAGTGAATTCTTAAGCTTCATAGCCGTATCCGAGTCCACTCCCGGCCCGCTCGCCGTCAACATGGCAACCTTCATCGGTTCATCGCAGGGCGGCATAGGCGGTGCGCTTGCCGCCACCGCCGGCGTGGTTCTTCCGTCTTTTATCGTGATAATAATAATTGCCGCACTTATAAACAACCTGTTAAAGTTCGCCGGTGTGCGCGCCTTTCTTTCCGGCGTGCGCCCGTGCATAACAGCGTTGATCATCGGTACGGCAGTTACAATGTTTCTGTCCTATTTTATCGGTTTTGAAAATATCGGCGGTTCGGTTTCAATCGACTGGCGTGCTTTCGTGATCCTGGCACTGCTCGCCGATCTGAATCTCTTATTAAAGCTGCGTTTTCACAAGAAGCTTTCGCCGATCGTCATGATCGTGATAAGTGCCGCGCTCGGCATAATCTTATACGGAATATAAAATCTGCAGCTTACATATGAAATCTTCGATAATAAATCTTGAATTTATCGATGTGTAAACTTTTATCGTCGGGCCTTCTTCGGCGTATGTGTAGGATGTGTCCTCGTTGACCCACGGTGCAACACACCTGACGGAGCCGCCGCAGTTCGGTTCAAGCGTAACCCCGACCGCCGGTGAATCTCCGAGCGACCAGCTTTCGCCGGCCGACCATGATGCATTTTCCGATGAATAAAATTCGATCATATTCTCGTAAAGGAGTTTTCCTATCTCGCCGTACGGATATATTTTTTTCTGAATCTCCGCAAAACCTATATGCATCGTTCCGTACACGTTGTTAGGTATCTGCCAAACTTCCCCTCCGCAGTGCAGAATGGTATTCGCGGCTTTGACATCGTTACCGAAATTAAATTCCCAGCCCGGATTCTCGCAGCCGTGCGGATTGCCGCCGATGGTTACGATAGTCATTTTCTGCGCTATCTGGGGGCGTATTATAAGCGCCTTGGCCACGTTGGTCGTTGCGCCTATGCAGAGCACATACAGCGGATTGCCGCTTTCTTTCTCCGCTTCCTCTATTATAAATCTGACCGCTTCGGACGGCTCATCATTCTCATATTTCGCAAGGCTTCCGCGCTCGCCGTGTAATACCGGCACTTCAATGTGCATGGCTTTCGTCACTCGTTCTATCATGTCATAGCTTCGTTCCATGCTGCCTTCTTCCACAAAATGTTCCGCACAAATCGCCCTGACATCCAGCATCCTGCTCATCAGTGCGTGTGCAATCGCAAACGGATCATCCGCTTCGCACGCCGCATCGGTGTCGATTATCACTCTTTTCTTGCGGTAATCCTGAACTGTATACAATAATTTATCCGCCATACCCGCGCCCTCCTGTGTATTATATAATTATTTTCTTTCCGGCACATTGTTTTAACACAAAATCATAAAAATTCTGTGCCGCCGGTTTAAGTGTCCTGCCTTCTTCCGTTACCATATAAATATCGCGTCTGCTCTTGGCCGCATCAATTTCTATGACTTTAACATCCAGCCGCCTCAGGACATCAATATACGGAACTATCGCCACGCCAAAATTTCTTGCCGCAAGTCCCGCCATCACCTGGTCCTCTTCCGTCTCATATACTATATTGGGTGTCCTGCCCGCTGCCTCATACATCTCGTCCACCGCTTCACGCAGTCCCGACCCTTTAGCAAAATATATCTGCGGATAATCCGCTATTTCTTCTATTCTGATTTTCTCCCGCACGGCCAGCTCATGCCCTGCCGGCACAACAAGCACCAGATTCCTCGCGGCCACCGGAACCGCTTTAATATTACCATATCCGACCGGTTCTGAGCAAAAAATTATATCATGTTTCCGTTCCGCCAATCCCTTAAGCAGTTCCCCTGTTCTGTTACCGTGAAACTCAAAATCCACATTGCAGCCTTCATACTCATCCTTGAATTTTCTTGCAAGCTCCGGTATGAAATCCACGCCGGCGACCCTCAGAAATCCAAGTCTCACAAGTCCTTCGCCTCTTGCGGTCCTTGCCATCTGCGCAACGCCTTCATCAAGCGTGTCCAGAGTCCGCCTGCAATATGTCAGAAATTCTTCTCCCGACTCCGTCAGTGCTGTATTATGTCCTCTTTTTTCAAACAATTCCACGCCCAGTTCGCCTTCAAGCTGGCGCATCGCATGGCTTAAGCTCGGCTGTGAAATACATAATTCCTCCGCCGCTCTTGTGTAATGTTTTACCTCCGCAAGTTTGACAAAATAACGTACATAATCCAGATTCATATTTTTCCTCTCAAACATCCGGTATCAGGCGTGGCTGTGCCGTCTTCCGTACGCGGTCTCAAAGCAAAAATGCTTGTCCATCCATTTGCCGATAAGTCCGATAAAACGTCCCATCGTAAACGCCGCAATCACGGTTCCGATTCCAAGCCCTTTAATATGTCCGAGCACAAGCCCCGTAAGCAGCGCCGTTATCGCAAGACATATGACATCAAATGCCACTTTTATTCTGGAATATGCCACTCCCGTTATATCCGCCAGCTCACGCGGGAACAAATCTGTCGGCACAATCGGCAGTCCGCACCTGTTCGACAGCGCAATTCCGATACTTATCATTACATAGCTGATTATAAAATAAGCTATTCTCCACGGTATCGTCACCGGCAGCACCGTCATCCACGCTTTATGCACATCCAACAGTCCGCTGAAGGCGAAGCCCACGACAAAGCTGAAAAGATACTGCGGCACAAATTTTCGTCTCATTATCATCAGGCTCAGTATCAGCAATCCCTGAAAAATATATGTCCATGTTCCGAGCGACAATCTCGTAAATACTTCCGAGAATGCATACGGCACACTCGATATTGCCGATATTCCCGATCCCGAATACAGCATCAGCACCACTCCGAAGCTGTTTATCACGACTGCCAGCACCAGTGCAAATTCTCCGTATACTGAATGTTTCTGTTCCATTTTAAGCGACCTCACAATCAATTTATTAAAATTCATTATGAAGTTTAGTCGCTTTGTTTCATTATAGCAAATAAATAATAATTATGGAATGATAGATTGAGGCTATGGAAAAGATTAACTGCGCATTTGTTATCAAGTTTTTTTCATTATCTCGATATAAATCATTTTCCATCAAAGGCATGCTAAGGTCTGTAAATAAAAAGCCCTCACAAATGACAAATTTACACCACTTGTGAAAGCTTTGACGTTTAATATTTTAGTTAATTCTGAAACACTGGAATGATTACTCTCAATTGCTAGAATATTCATACAATAATTCATTTAATTTTTTTAATAATAGAATTACCATCAATGAAGAGATCAATATTTTTTTCAAAATTTCCACCCAGTTAAAGTTTCAATGCCTAACATCGGCCTATTTCATACCACATCCTCTCATATGGTTTCAGAACTGATTGCCAGCTTATTGCCAACAATACTATTCCATCAGTCCTAATATATCCTGCTCATTCCAATATTCATTCGGATATATTGATAGTTCTTCCTTATGCTTACGAATAATTCTTTCCGGCGTTTTGGTATTATCATAAACATGCACAATATCACATATACTAAGTAACACTTTTATGTTATTAATTGATTTATAATATCTTTCAATAACTTTATCGCTAGCAACATTATGTCCACCTGCTGCCACCCGGGATTCTATTCGTGCAATATTAATTTGTGGGTCAATCGTTAACACAAATACACATTTTATGAAATATCCCTCTTCTTTTGCTTTTCTTAAAATGTTTAACTTATATTCGGATGACAAAACTGTTTCAAAAGTAAAATCTTCTTTCTTGGCAATCGACTCATATCTCATCCTATCAACCAAAATAGCAGCTTCCATATTATTCATTCCTGTTGTCGCAACAACATCATCAGCATTAGTATATTTACCAATTTTATCAAAAAAAGTAGTTATCGTACTTTTCCCAGAGCCATTTGGTCCTGCCAATACAAGAATCATCGGTTTTCTATTCCGCATACTTTCTTTCTCCATTTGCATACTCAACATAGGCCCGTTTCTTTTCTTTATCATAACCTGCTATAGGTTTTTTACAAATTTTTGCTTTATTTATAGCTGCCCTAACTGCTTCAACCGCTCTCTCATCCATTTCATTATCCGATTCTGTCAACGTACTTTTCTCTTCTTCCTTGGACACAACTTTTATAATCCTACCACTTTTGGTGCTTACAGTTGTCATATAAACACTCCTTCCATTTTTGTTAATTATCTTAATATTTATTTTATCACAGTTCACATAAAAAAGCACCTCGGAATTAAAATTCAAAGATATTCCTATTTACAAGACTGACAATAGATACCCACAAACGGTCTATTATTCTCAAAATGCAAAATATATCTATTTCCGCAATAAAGGCAAAACATATTGTTATTTACCCAATCATCCGTTATTATCCTTATTTTCTGAGCATTACTTGAATAACTCTCTGCTTTTCTTTCATCCATCTGTAAATTCAAAATCATCACCCCAATACTGTTTTAATTTCAACTTCATATGTAACATAATCCAATATTTTTTCACAAAGTACAACAGGCAATTCACTCTGATGTATTTTATTTTTTCTGGCAACCGGCTGAACATCAAACATGGTCGGCAACATGCCGTTACATCCACTCATGTAGTGTTCTTCACCTGTTATATCGGATTTTTTCTTATCAAATCGCATATTTATGGCTTTACCTTTTGAAAAAATCATTACATCCTGCGTATTTTTTGCTTTTCTACCTGTATTGCTCACAAAAGTTTCTTTTTCCCATAGAACTTTAGGGTAATAAACGAAGCCGGCTTTCTTCGCGTATTGTTTGATTTAATACAAATATTCATAATTATTTTCATTCTCTGCAGGCAGTATTTCAACAAGGAAACAACCGTCTTTCAAGGCTCTCGCTTTATCTTTAAAATCATCAAGTGTATATCTGAAACAATTCTTGATCCTATCAAAAGAGATGTCCAGCTAAAAGGACTTGCTATGCTCGCTTTGTGACATATCTTTAATTATATTTGATTTCTAAGTTTTTACCTCAAAAACCTATTCACAACTCTTTCTATATCACCTGTATTCAGCACCGTTTTCTGGGTTTCAAATGTAAGAATCAGCCGTTCTCCGGCATATATGCCGTTTTCTTCATATGATTTTATCTTTCTTACAGCCGATGTGGCATATGCCTGATCATCCATACGACCTTCATGTTCCCAATATAACTCCTCATAGGTATGCGGTGACAGAAGAGTAAAGTCAGGATATACCGTTCCATAGCCTTTGAGCACAAGCGGCTTTTCGTATTTATATGGAATGTTGTTGTGGTATAGATAATCGGCAATTATTTTCTCCGTTTTGGAGCGCACACGCTCTCCGTTTTCCGTATAGATAAATATATCATCTTCTTTAACTCCTTTACCTATGTATTCCGTATTGATCCATTCTTCTTTTTTCTTCCTGCCGGTTTTTTCAATCGGCGTCACCAGTTTTTTACGCTCACATGCCATTTTCTGATAAATTTCCTCTATTTCGCCATCTTTATAATCTTTCGTAATAAGTTCCAACTGTCGCAGCCGCCTGCTGACAAGATCATACACTTTCCTGTCATATGATTTCTGTGCTAATCGTCTGGCTAAATTATGCTGTGCTACCGGAATGTATGTGCCATTGCCTTGGATGCTGTCACTCTTATGGTGATAATACTGCGTGCGATTGTTGGATTTACAGATTCTAAGATTTCCGGCAGGCATTCCGGCAAGTTCACTGTCCAGCCGCTGTTTTATAAGCTCCAATCTTGTCTTTTCTGCTAATAATAATTCTCTTAAACCTTTCAAATAATTCATTTCCTCCTTTTATAGTTTGATATATTACAATTAAATTGTATACGTTACGAGTGTTTTATGAGGTTGGACATTTTCCCACTGCCCGGGTCAGGGCCGGGCTACGCGCATTTTCTGGCTTCGCGCTTTTTTCCACTGCCCCAACCGAATAAAATCCATGAATCAGCCATCTGGCAACGCCGTAAAGCGCAGAACTCCGGCCTGCTTGGTTGTTATTCCCAATTAATGGCATAAACATCCCCTAAATCCCCAGACGATAACTATAATTTGTGATAAGTGTACATGACATGTACATGAATTTAATAAAGCGTCAATAGACTTAATATTTCCTGTGATAAACAAAAAGAACTTCCACCATATGGCGGTAAATATAATACAAAAGAGCTCCGCTCCATGCAAAGCATAGGCGAAGCCTTTTATATTCACTGTCGCATGGCTCATAGCCAACGCGAATATTATCTCTTTGAGAACGTTTTGGTATCTTGGGAAGCCCGGAAATACAGGGTTTGGGGCAATAAGTGTTGCATACCTGAATCTTACGGTAGGCTACTCATTTCTGCCCACGGCTACCAATAACGCTTTTCAAAGAAAGGATAATGACTATGAATAAAATAGTATCTGCACTGTATAACCCCGAAACCGACTGCGTCGAAGTAACCCTTGATAATCAATTCCATGTTACCTTCAACTGCCAAAACTGCAATGCACAGGTTACATTTGCCGACCCGCTTGATATTGCTTATCTTATCCGTCTTGCAAGAGAGGAACCGGGATTCTATGCCAGCCTTGCCTCGAGGAAAGGTGGGTTGCAAGGGTATGTGGAGGCGATGGGGGAGTTTAATTAACCCTCTCCCCCATCGCTGCTTATGCTCCAAAAATTTCTTTATCACACTCATCAATAATATACTGCGGAACAGTATCATATTCACACGGATTTAACTGAAATAGATAGTCATTCTCTATGTGAAATGCCTCATTTACAAACTTTTTAATCACACTATTAGAACTGTTTTCATTATACATAATTCTATATATTTGGAGTTTTTCATAATTGCTACCGCTATTTTGATACAATAACTTCAAAATTGTTATATCTTGTGTCTTTTGATATTCTTTATCATAATCAAAATTAGATATATACTGCTTTATTTCACTTGTTGCAACTTCTATTTCATTCGGAGTCATTAACCGATTAGGTGTCCCATCTGAATAATGATATTCTGGTTTTTCTCGCTTATGAAAAATATTTGACAATAATTGCCATGCTAAACCATCTGTATTTTGGATTTCTAATAATCTACGTAAATACACCAATTTATTAAGCGAGTCCATATTAGAAGCTATATTAATGCGTGCTATTTCGCCAAATGATTTAATATCTTTCTTATTAATTTCTCTTTCTTTTAACAATCCATTTTTTGTTGTCAAAAAAGCCGCCTTAGGTGCTGGGCTAAAATTATGGGGCATATTATAAATTGCATCTATAACTGTATTAAACTCATGTGTTAGTAACAATACTGTTCTGTTCTTTAAACTATGCTTTCCCATAAACAACATATTAACAATTGCAAATTTCTTATTTCCATCAAAAGAAGAAATCGGATCATCCAAAATAACTAAATCTGGATTATCTTTCAAAACACCATACATAAATAACACTAATGCGAATGCATTTTTTTCTCCATAGCTCAAATGTTCATTAACAGATTGAATATTATCGCTACCATCAACATGTTTCAGAATCAAATGATAGTCTGTTGTGTTCTCGTCTTCTTGAATTGCCACCTGATATTTATATCCAGCATAAAATAAAAAATCATTTATTTCCGAACTATACATTTCGATAGTTGCTTTAATATGATTTTTTTGTTTTGCAATTTCTCCCTGCAACTTACCCGCTTTTTCAAGGACTTCATCCAAAGTTTTATTTATTATTTCTACTTTTTCCTTCGATAACGTAGAATTCAAATGAGAGTAATAAGAAATATCTATTTTATATTTTGCTAATTCATCAGCTATCTTTTCAGCATTTTTTAGTGAATGAAACCCCATTTTCTTCAAACCATATAAATGTTGCAAGAAAGTATCAATTTGTGACTTAATTTCTATTAAATAGTTCTTCTGAGCATTGGTGATTCCTAATGCATTTTGAGATATTTCTTCTATTTTGTTTGCTGTATCATCTGCAAAATATGGAAGCATGCATTTAAAAACTTCTAGCATCTTATTCAAGTGTTCAACGGATTTGGGATCATACTCTTGACTCACCTTTAAAATAGTCTCTTTTGTTTCTTCTACCGAACCAGAACAATATGGGCATTGCTCTGCCATATCCAAATATTTTTTACCCTCTAACTGCCATTTTATCCATTTAACATTGTCGCTATTTTTCAAATACGGCTCATATACTTCTAATCCCGCCGGAATATTATCTATTTTGTTACCTTTAGCAATGCCTTTTCCAATAGCACCAGATGCAGAGTAACCACTATTTGCTTTTCCAAAACCATCTATAAATTGTTGAAAATTATTTATTAACTCATCTAGTTCTGGATGATTTTGGAATGTAGTATTAATGCCTTCCAATATTTTCTCTATTTCTTTGATATGTTTATCATAATCAGGAGTTTTTACAAATATTTCAAAACTATTCTTAATCAGATCATTTTGCTGAAACACATAATCTTCAATATACTTATCATTAAAGATGGAAACCTTCGTGAATTGCTCAAATCCCAATAATGATGGATAATGCCCTTCTTCGTCATTATAATACTTAAAGGGCAACAAAGCATGTTTCTTTTCATCATCATTTTCAACAAATGCCTCTATTGACTTTGATATTGTTGATTTTCCCGTTCCGTTAATAGCATACTTAATGTTAAGCCTACCTTCAGTAATATCAAACTCACCATTTTCTATATTGTTGCAATTATTTATTGTCAGTTTCAATAGCAATTCCTCTCTTCCTGTCGTTTTTTTAGTATCCAAATTTTCGACCTTCTCCAGTTAATTAGGCACAATTGCAGGTCCTATAAACATGTGCTCTAATAAACCATACTTATGCATTTCTAATAAAACACTAACCGGATATTGAGCTTCAAAATTTTCGCTTTCATTAACAAAACACACCTCTCCACCTTCTATATTGATGTTATAATCATTTCCTAACATATTTTGAAGACTTCTTAGCATAATATTTATATCCAAATCTTTATCCAATTTTTTTGCTATCATATAAGCCAATTCTTCTGCTGTTTTATTTTCAACAAAACCAATCGTTCTTCCTACTCCATCTATTTCTGTATCATCCAACCTAACCGGTAGCAAATAATCACTATCAAATTCTGAAAAAATCCTCTCCTGTATAGCTTTTCTTTCATGATTCGTCCATAATTTTTCTTTATAATGTTTTGAAATAAACATCACACAATACCTTGCCTTATCTTTATACAAATCATACAAATATGTGTAAAGATTTTTTCCCCACAACATTTCTTGTTCAAAATTATCATAGAACACATTAATTTTTAACGATTTTAATATTGTAGCAATTTTCTCTACATAATCTCTGTCTTCACCTGCAAATGATAACGCAACATCATAATAGTAATTAGTATCTGCTCAACAAATCTTTAGCAATTCATAAGGCTTGTTTTGCATATATT